>NZ_NESE01000010.1:0-32585 GCF_003063605.1 Limnohabitans sp. Hippo4
GTGCCAGCCAGGCGGTGGTCTCGGCTTTGGCCAGCGCCATCTCTAGCTCGGTTACTACTGCGCCTACAACGCCAACCACACCGACTACACCAACTACACCAACTACACCAACTACACCAACTACACCAACTACACCAACTACACCAACTACACCTGCTGCAACGTTCGATTTGAAGAACACCACCAGCTTGCAAGCGGCAGTGACCAAAGCGGCAGAGATCAACAAGACCACACTGAGTCCAGAGTCCTTGAGCAGCATTGCCAAGGTGGTCTCGCAAAGCAACACCTTGCTCAACACAGCAGCGCAAGGCGCAACGATTGCAGAGTCGCTCACCGCGATGTCCAAAACAGCGGCCGTAACGCAAGGCAGTGTGGTGGAGCAACTCAAAACTGCACTGGCCAGCACCACACCTGCTGCACCTGGCACAACGCCTAAACCACCCTCTGCCGCAGACATAAGTGCGGCATTGGGCAACATCGACAAAAGCTTTGCCGCTGGTGATGTCGCAAAGCTGGTCACAGAAGCCAAGGCCGGCGCGATTGCAGCTGGGGTGACAACCGATGCTGTGCCTGGCGGTTCCACCGTCAACGCCAACGCGACCGTTGTGACACCTGTTAAACCACCCGTAAAACCCGCTGGTGGTGGTGGTGGTGGTGGCGGCGGTGGCGGCGGTGGCGGCGGTGGCGGCGGTGGCGGCGGAAGCACCCCAGCTGTCGACACCATAGCGCCAACGATTGCGCTCACGACTACCAGCAAGTCTTTGCTCAAAGCTGGTGACACTGCGACGATCACTTTTACTTTAAGCGAAGTCTCAACCGACTTTGATGCATCTGACATCACTGTTGTCGGCGGCTCAATCTCAAATTTTACGGGTAGTGGCACAAGTTACACAGCTACTTTGACACCCAATTCATCCAATGCATTGGTGAGCGTTAGCAACAACAAATTTGCAGATGCAGCAGGAAATCAAAATGCTGACGAAACAGACACCAACAACTCGTTGACGTTCACCTACGACAACTTAGCACCCACAATCATCAGCGCCAATCGCTTGGGCAACAACATCTACCTCACTTACGACAGCGATGTGGATGCATCAACATTGCCTGCAAAATCAAATTTCGTAGTCAAATTCAATAACGTTGCAATCACATTGAATGATGCAACGCTAGGTTCAGATGGCAAAACAATTACGCTCTCCTTTGAAGACCCAGAAGACACCTACATTGGTTTAAATGCAGTTGTCAACGTGCCTGCCGTGCTGGATGCTGCAGGCAATTCAAGCGGCACTTCAACCAAAACAACCACGTCTGGCAATCCGCCCTCAGGATCTGTAGTGATCTCTGGGGCACCCGAGGAAGACAGCACCCTCACTTTGGTCGACACCATAGCTGACTTAGATGGCATCAACGGCAATATCGCTTATCTTTGGTACAAAAATGGCATTGCGACTAACGTTACAGCAAACAGCTTAAGCCTCACACAATCAAATGTGGGCGATATTTTCCGAGTCAAAGCAACTTACCTTGATTTGTTGGGCAATCAAGAAATTGTTTGGAGTACGCCTACCAACCCCGTACTAAATATCGATGACGAAGCCACAGGCGGCATTAGTATCAACGGCACACTACTTGAAGACTCTGTCTTAAACATTGACTCTTCAGCTTTACGCGACAATGACTTCGCCAATTCAACACCGAGCGGTTTGACTTATCAGTGGCTGATGAACAATAAGCCTATCCCTGGAGCGACAGCCAATACTTTTACGTTGACACAAGCACATGTAGGTAGCGTCATTACTGCCAGCGTGTCATACACAGACAGCTATGGCACCAAAACCACTGTCAGCAGTACTTTCGACGAAACAAAAACAATTGCGAATATTGACGATCCCTCCACTGGAAGCATTCAACTTAGCGGCGCCACTCCTAACAACCTTAGAGTTGGTGATGTACTCTCGGTTACATCCACTTTGGCAGATGATGACGGCATCCCAACCAGCGGCACTGGCGCATTGAGTTTTCAATGGAAAGCCGATGGTGCAGCCATCACAGGTGCAACTGGCACCTCTTACACATTAACCCGTAGCGAAGTTGGAAAAGTCATCTCTGTTGCTGCAGCTTACACAGACTTAGATGGCAAAGGCATCACAAACAACTTCAGCCAGTCCATTGCTGGCACAGTTCAAAACATCAACAACATTGGTACTGGCACAGTGACCTTGTCTGCCACTCAACCAAGAGAAGGCGAAACAGTTACTGCCAGCAGCACAACCATGGACGATGCGGATGGCATGGGCACCGTAACATACCAGTGGCGCCAAGACGGCGTCAACATCAGTGGGCAAACCTCAAATGAACTTCTGCTCACCGAAGCCATGGTTGGAAAAACGATTACTGTCATTGCCAGCTACACCGATGGCCAAGGGTTTTCAGAGTCTAAAACCAGTGGCAATTTTGGTCCCATTGCCAATTTAAACCAACTGCCAGTTGGCAATGTTTATGTTGCAAACAATTCAACCAATGTAAGCATTACAGCTGCAAGTGAAGACCAAGTTATCAAAATTGTCCAAAACTTGACTGACACTGACGTCATCGGCACCTTAAGTTACGAGTGGTTAGCCAACGACACCATCATTACAGGTCAGTCTGGTAGCACATTAACTTTAGGACAAGCCCAAGTTGGCAAGACAATCACGGCTCGTGTGAAATACACAGATAGCCATGGCACCAACGAAGCTGTCACCAGCACAAACTCGACGACAGTTTCCAACCTGAATGACAGCCCAACCGGCAACCTCACAATTACTGGCTCCCCAACGGTTGGTCAAAAACTTTCGCTCGTCAACACCATAACTGATGAAGATGGCATTCCTACTTCTGGTGCCAACGCATTCAAGTACCAATGGCTAGCCGATGGTCGCGCTATCAATGGCGCAACAGCCAATGAATTGGTACTCATACCTGAGCTGGCTGGCAGCAAAATTTCTGCCTTGGTCTCTTATATTGACGTTCAGGGCAATGCTGAATCTGTTGTGACAGTTACCACGGTGCCTATTGGCACCACTGTTGCTCGGGCGGGGTCATCTTTGGATGTTCGCGGCAATATTGGCTATGACATCTTGCAGGGATCAAACGGTAATGACATTTTCAATGTCTTTGCGAACGATGCCAGCGTTGCGGTAGATGACATTACTAGTTTTTCAAATACAGACGACTACATTTTGGTGGACTTAGGTAGCTTTTTTACGAGTACTCCAAACTTCTTAACGACTTATGGACTCACTGCTGGTCAAAGTGTTCCTGTAAATCGTTTTACTACAAGTACACCAACCACAGGAAATGCCACCTTCATTTACCAAGGTGGCTCATTGTTTTTCGACACCGATGGAAATGGTGCTACGGCTGCAAAAGAGTTGGTGAAACTCATCGGCACGCCCGCACTAACAGCAGACAAGATTGTTGTCTAAGCGCATCTAACGATCAGCAACCCTTGTATCAATGTAAATCACTTCCTGAACTAGATTTTTGAAATAGCGAGAAACATCATGGCATTTACTTCAATTAACACAACTGATGGCGTCACCACACTCAAGTTGACTTCGCTCTCAGACGTAAGTCTGGTAACCCTTGAGAGATCTGGCAATGGATACATCCTTAAATACACAGGCGCACTCGCAACCAGTGCAGGCAAAACCACAGACAATATCGACAGCACAGTCAAAAAAGTCAAGATAGTGATTGGTGTTGGCACACTTGAGTCTGTGCAAAAAGAGTACAGCCTTGGACTGAATGTAGGTGAAGTACGTCTAGACCCAAGCAACTCAAGCAAGACAGCTTGGGGGTCACTGATGAGTGAACAATTCCATTACGCATGGATAAACGGCACACCTGGCGATGACGCATATGACTTCACCGACTTAAATTCCCCAAGCAGTATTAGCAGCGCTACGCGAACGCTAATGGATACAAATATGCGTGGTATTTGGGTCGACCTCGGAAGTGGTAACGACACTGTGAAGGGCTCACCCTATGGTGATAATTTCAATGTGTCGGCAACAGGAGTCAAACGCATCGATGGCGACACCAATTTAGGCACAACACCCTGGGGCAACCCTGCAACCGATGGTGTTGATGTTTACATCAAACTAGACCCGGCTGATTACAGCAATACAACTGTCATCGACACATTGGTCTCGACAATTACAGTTTCATTAATTCCCAGCAATGACGCTGAATTTGTCAATGGCGGCTATACCCATGTTCTAAAGCGCGGGGATACAGTTCTCGCTTACTTGAAGAATATTGAGCAAGTTAACATTCAACTCTGGAAAGACTTCAATGGAGATGATCGGGTTCAGTGGAATTCAGACCCTGCACTGAATGAATCCAAATGGGCCAAAAATATTCAATTGGCTGTCAATGTTGGTGAGGTCAGGCTCGACCCCAACGATGCCACCAAGACAGACTGGGGCATGAAGCTCAGTGAAGCTTGGCACTACGCTTGGATCAACGGTACCTTGAGTGCCGATTCAATTGTTGCCGACGTTTTAATCAGCGATCGAACTAAAACTTTGATGGCTAACAACAAGCGTGGCTTATGGATTGATGCAGGCGCAGGCAACGACACCATCACTGGATCTGCTTATTCCGACAATATTCAAGGTGGAGCTGGTAACGACATGATCGATGGCGGCACCAATATCGCACCAACGGGCGATAAGGGCCAAGACGTCTTTGAAATACGCCTCACGGCCGCCGATCAAGCGACAGCTCAAACCTTACTCTCCAAGATTAAAGTCTTGCCATCTGACAATCCTAGCTATACATGGATGGTCCAACGCCTCAATGATTCGAGCGCAGTTGTAGAAACTGATTACCTGATCAACATCGAGGCTGTCAGCATCAATATCAGTCACCCCACCACCAACCAATGGCTTGCGGGTCGTTGGCAGTCCATTGCATTGGATGTGGGTGAGATTCGACTGAACAAAACAGACTCAAGCCTCACCGAATGGGGCTCTAAAGTAGCCGATCAAGGACACTTCGCATGGGTAAATGGTAATTCATCAACCGAGTCTTTCGATTACACAGGTGCAACTGCTGGCGCTGCCACGGTGACGGCCGCAACAAAAGCCTTGATGGACCAATACAAGCGCGGTGTTTGGGTCGACATGGGTGGCGGCAACGACAAGATTGTGGGCTCACCCTACGCCGATGGCTTTGGCATTTACGCATCAGCATTTGGCATCGCGGCCATGGGCACTCGCTATATTGACGGCGGCGATAACTTGGGTAAAGACCGTTGGGGGAACAATGCCAGTGACAACTTGGATGTTTATGTGGTTGACCAATCCCAAGCTGCCTTGATTAAAGTCAAAGCACTCACCAGCACAACTGGTGAGGAAGGTGCCGCGAAAACAAACGGCTTCACCAACAAAGTTGTCTTAACTGGTGCTGGAAACACTGAAACTGTTCTGGCTTACATCAAGAACATCGAATACGTCAACATCCAAATTTGGAATGACCGCAATGGGGACGGTTTACGGCAATGGGACCAGGACGCCACTAAAAACGAAATGACAGGTGTCTCCAACATTCGCCTTGTGGTGGATGTCAATGCAATTCGCGTCAGCACCACTGACGCCACCAAGACCGAATGGGGCTCCAAACTCTCCGATGCCTATCACATGGCATGGATCAATGGCACAGACGCCAATGACACCATTGTTGTGAAAAGCCTCGTACCTAGCAGTACAACTGCGCTTCAAAATCTTTACAAGCGTGGCCTTTTTGTTGATGCCGGCGCAGGCGATGACACCATTACAGGCAGTGACTACTCCGACAATATCGTAGGTGGTTCAGGCAACGATTTAGTAGATGGTGGACAACAAATTGCCCCCACAGGCACCAAAGGTCAAGACGTTTTTGAAATCCGCCTTGTAGCTGCAAACCAATCAGATGCTGCGCTGCTTTTATCTAGGGTCAAGGTATTACCTACAAGCGAACGAGCTGGCTATCAGTGGAAAGTTGAACAGCGCGATGCAAACAATGTAGTGGTTCAAGTTGACTATCTCAAAAACATTGAGGCCGTTAACATCAACGTCAACTCCCCAAGCAATCAATGGCTTGCTGGACGCTGGCAAAACATTGCCCTCAATGTGGGTGAAATGCGTCTTAACCCAACCGACAGCAGCAAAACCGAATGGGGTAGCAAAGTAAGCGATCAAATGCACTTTGCTTGGGTGAATGGCACACCCTCCAATGAGTTTTTTGACTACACAGGAACCACAATTGTTGGCGCTGAAACTGTCAGTGCAGCTGGCAAGGCATTGATGGATCAAAACAAGCGTGGCTTGTGGGTCGACTTGGGTGGTGGCACTGACGAAATTGTGGGTTCACCTTATGGTGACAGCTTTAATATTTCTGGCCCAGGCATTCGCTATATTGATGGCGGCTTGAATGACGGCACAACGCCATGGGGCAACCGAGCCATTGACACCCTTGATGTGTTTGTTTCTTCTAGATCGGCAGCCGCGACAATCAAGGTTTTCCCAATTGACCCTAGTGCTTCAGCAGGCACCGAAGAAGGTATTGCAAAAGCCAGAGCGTTTACAAGCAAAGTTGTAACCACTGACACTTCAGGCAACATTCTGACAGTTCTGGCATACGTCAAGAACATTGAGTTCGTCAACATCCAAGTTTGGACAGACATTAATGGCGATGAACAACGTCAATGGGACGCAGATCCCAACAAGAACGAAATGTCGTGGTATGGCAACATTCGACTTGCTGTGGATGTGAATGAAATGCGCCGCAGTGCCACAGACCCTACAAAAACCGAATGGGGCTCCAAAGTTTCAGAGCAATATCACTTTGCTTGGATCAATGGCACTGAAGGTGATGACACCATCAATGCCAAGACCTTGGTCTCAAGCAATTTGCTAGCCCTGCAAGATCAATACAAGCGTGGACTTTGGGTCGATGCTAGCCAAGGCGACGACAAGATCACGGGCAGTGACTATTCTGACAACATCAATGGTGGCCTAGGCAACGATGAAGTAGATGGCGGCAGCCAAATAGCACCAACAGGTGAAAAGGGTCGCGACGTTTTTGAAATTCGATTGGTCGCGGCCAACCAAGCAGATGCAAAAGCCCTGATTTCTTCAATCAGCATCCTGCCATCAGATCGATCAGAGTTCCAATGGAAGATCGTTCGACCAATTGCTGGAGGCGGCTCAGAAACTGATTACCTGAAAAACATTGAAGCAATCAGCATCAATGTGAACGATGCCAATAACACTTGGCTTGCTGGCCAGTGGCGGAATTTAGCGTTGGATGTTGGCGAGATCAGACTCAACCCCACTGACCCCACCAAAGTTGACAACGGCAATAAGCTAGTTGACCAAATGCACTTCGCATGGGTCAATGGTGTATCCGCCAATGAAAAATTTGATTACACAGGTACCGTAGCCAACTCTGAAACTGTCAGTGCAGCCACCAAAACTTTGATGGAACAAAACAAGCGTGGCTTGTGGGTCGACATGCGCGGTGGCGACGACATTGCAGTTGGTTCTCCCTATGGCGATAACTTCAACATTGTTCTTAAAGATTCAGGAATTGATTATTTTGATGGTGGCGCCAATTCAGGTACATCACCATGGGGGCAAAACGCTCAAGACACTGTTGATGTCTTCGTAGAAACAGATGCTGAGGCCAAAACAATCCAAGTTGTTAAATTAGTAGCACCTCAAATTACAACTGCAACTACCGATTCACCAGACGTAAACGTCTTTGGCTCAGGCTACACGCACAAACTCATGGCTGGCACCAGAACCCTCGCCTACTTGAAAAATATTGAGAGTGTGAACATACAGAAGTGGATTGATACCAATGGCAATGACCAACGTGATTGGCAAACTGAAGTTACCTATGTATCTGGATTTGGTTTAGCCGCCACAATCGGCTACCCAAACAATGGCGACGCCACGAAAAACACCGTTTGGATTAATGGTACCAATAGCTCAGACACAATCAATGTGCCTGAGCTACTTAAAACATTGCCCAGCTCAACAGATCCAAAACTCAATTGGGCCGGTACCAAATTAGAAATCAACATCAATGCTGGCCAAGGCGGAAGTGACACTATCGTAGGTTCATCTGGACCCGACATGATCACTGTAACGACTTGGAACAATGCAGTGAACTATGTAGATGGTGGCGACAACATTGGCCGCCAAACTTGGGCGAACTCAACGTCCACCAACGCTTACGACTCACTGCAATTGCTCTTTGACAAAGAAGGCGGCGCTCGAAGTGTTGAAATTTACAACGTTACTGCTAGCGATGATCCAGAGGCCTTTGCAAAAGGTTACCTTTACAAGATCAAAACTTTTGACAGCATCACCTACATTAAAAACGTAGAGCAAGTGGCTCTCAAAGTTTGGACAGATTTAAACGGCAATGGCAATAATGACTGGGGCAATGAAGTTGTGGGCTTTGGCTTCCCTGCTTTACAAACAGCTCAAGTTAGCATGGTCTACGGTGTCAAAGGAAGTAGTTCTGTACCACCTTCTAACTTTTTCGTCATGGGCTCAGAATTTACGCCCAACATTGATGCCAGTTCATTGATCAATGACTTCATTACCACTAGAAAGTTGTACCCAACATCGAGCACTGACTTACCTGCCAGCTTCAAGCTTTCAGACATTGCCAAAGTGTCTTCATCGTTTGGTGCTTACATTGCTGCTGGCAATGGTGATCACAACATCAAGGGAACTGACTTCGCAGATTACATTTTGGTCAGCAACAAAGGCAAAAACATCATCAATGGTGGCACTGATATTGGCTATTGGCTTTATAACAATACTTTAACCTTATCAAAAGACACAGTCAGAGTCACTGAAGAAGTCGAAATTCAGTCTGCGTACTTAGGCAAGTCATTTATCAAATTGGCAACTGGTACCGCCAAAGCATTCTCAATTGGACTTACACCTTCAAACGCAGGAGATGATGTAACTGGCACCTACACCGTCACAAACGATGACCGACCTTTTATTGTTCTATTGCCTAAGGCTGGAAAAGTCAGTTTCAATGCAACCAGCGACCAAATGCAGAAAATTTGGACTGACTTGCAGGATGCTGATACAGCAGCCAAATTCCAAACAGCGCTGGACAATGCCAAGGCTGTGGCTGATTTGAAATACTCAATTTTTGCAGGGTACGTTGATTTAGATGGCAATGGAACTCGTGAATTTATGTCTTTTGCCAACTTGGATGCCCCTGTTGTGGATTTGTCCAAGAACGAAGTTAGCTTTGCTTTGGCAGCCAATGTTGACAACTTCCTCTCAACTGCAAATCTACTGGGTTCAGACAGATTTAACAAAGAAAGACATCACCTGATCAACCTTGCAGACAACGCCAACTGGATCAGCGGTACAGCCGCGACATCTGCAGACATTGCTGCAATTACAGGTTTTGCTCTGGCCAAGGGCGTCGCACAAAAGGATTACAAATTTGCACTCGTTTCATACGATGACTTCAATAAACTTACTGGCGTCCAACTCATGGATGACATTGAAAGCATTGAATTTAGACTTTGGATTGATGCGAACCAAGATTTGAAACAAGGTGGCGCTGAGTTCTCTGGTACCTACCTGAATTACTCATTGGAATCTGACAATGCCATCCACCTGACTACTGACCTAGGGATGTCCATAGTTGGCGGAATGCAATATTCTGGAACTTACAGCGGAACATTCCTAAACGAAACCATTAATCTCAAGACTGAAATGCAGCCTGGAATTGGCGCTGCTGAACAGGCTAAGAACTTGGGAATTCGGATGGCTGATGTCAGTGGAAATGACAGCATCACTGGCACTGACTTCAACGACTTCTTTTGGCTCTGTGCTGGACAAGACACCATCGATGGTGGCAAAGGTAATAACGACAGAATTGCTTTCTATTGGAAACCAGCAGCATCAGGAACTTTGAGCACAACTCAAAGCGGCAATGTCATCACCATTGCGCAAACAGTTGCTGGAACTTCAACCAATCTAGCCAGAATTACCTTAACCGATATCGGCGGCACGATTGAGCAACTCAGTTCTACTTATGCATTGGGCTATGGTTCCAACACCAACTTCACAATTGCTGGAGCACCTGACACATTCAAAAATGTTGAAGAGCTCATTATTTTGTTGGATCCATCGCTTAAAAATACAGATGGAACGTATCAATACACCACAGGTGGGATTACGGATGTCAATCCATTTGTCTTAAAACTCAAACCGACTGCAGACTATCCAGTGGGCGCTGATGCCACCAAGACAACAATTAACTTTAACGGCACCCCTAATGGCGAAGTAATCGATGCTGCCGCCATGATGGCTGCCCTGCCTACATCAACTATTGCCAAAGATGATTGGCGTAACTCTAAGCTCAGCACCTACATCAACCTCAGCGGAGGTGGTGATACGGTTATTGGCACAGCCAATGCCGACATCATTGATGCGGGCATTGGCACAAATTACATTGATGGTGGCACTGAGATTGGCCGCACCAATTGGACACCCGCTTGGATTGAAACAGGGCGGTCTTATTGGGGCGCCGAAGCCCCCTCAGACCAACTCCGCTTCGAAATCAAGAGCACGGCTGAAGTTAGCAACCTCGGCATCATTAGATTGGATGCAGGCAGTTCTGGTACAGATCTTTCAGCCTTCAACAATGGCTACACAATCAAAGCGACCATGACGGGAACGAAGAATGGCGCTGCAGTCTCTTCCATCAATTACCTCAAAAACGTTGAGTATGTTGGTTTCCGTTTATGGAACGATGCCAATAACAACGGCATTCGTGAAAGTTCTGAACTGAGCTCCTACGGTTATATCAACCTGGACAAACCCATCGTCAATTGGCGCTTTATCGACCTAAACGACCCAGACTTCGGCCCTTTCTATTTCAACTTAAACGGTGGAAATTTTGTGAATGTGATCAATGCGCAATCTGCCATTGATGATTTCATTGCCAACAAGAAGGCTTATCCCGTTCCGTCCGTTGACAAAGTAACACCCGATTTACCAGCCAACTTCACGCTTTCCAGCGTGGTTAATTACGCCAATGCACGGGGTGCCTACATCATGGCGGGAACTGGCGATCACTACGTTACAGGTACCAACTTTTCAGACACCATTGTTGTCAGCAACACTGGCTACAACTGGATTGATGGTGGTACAGACGAGGGTTATGCAAAGTACGATACATCAACAGGTGCTGGCACCATACGAATCGCCCGAGATAACTACCGTGTTGCGCAATCTGTTGCAGATAATGCGGCTGTGTCCTTAACAAATAACGTCAGCGCTTCAAACTTTAAGGTTGTTCGTTTAAGTGATAACTACGACTTGTTAACGTCTACCACCGTAGACTCCGCTGTAACGACCCTCATTAGCAACGCCAAAACCAGCATGATGACGAAGTACAACATTGCTTCGGGCACTACGCCGGAGTTTGCTGTTGTGAAATATGACCCAGCTGCACCTACCACGGTCATAGGCATTGACCTGCTTCGAAACATTGAATTGTTTGATGTACGCAATTGGTTTGATTTAGACAACAATGGACGACCAACTGGTGCTGAAGTTGGAACAACCTCACCCGTATCCTATTTATTGGCAAAAGACATTACTGTTTATGAAACAGCTGACCAAGCTTACCAAGTCATTGCAGGAAAGTCTTATGCAGGATTGGCTACAGGTACCTCGTTTGCAGATACAGGAAATATGCAAACGTTGATGGATGAATTCCTTAACTCAAACAAAAACCTGTCAAATAACAACAAAGGTCTAATGATCGCCGACCAAGGTGGCAACGACACACTGACTGGCACTATGTTTGATGATTTATTCATGTTGAGTAGCGGCAGTGACACCTTGACAGGTGGCGATGGAACGCAAGACCGTGCAGCTGTCTATTGGAAACCAGCAACTTCAGGTGGTACGCCAAGCATCCAAGTTGTGAAGTCAACAGCCGACAAAACGATCAAAGTGACACAAACAATTGGTACCACAACAACGGAACTGGTGAGATTCACTTTGGTCAACACAGGTGGTGATGCAACGAACCCATATTGGGAAGCTAAGCATATGAACACCACCTATGCATTAGGCTGGTCCGACTCCAACTTTGGAACCGACAAACTGTATGGTATTGAGCAAGCAGTTGTAACACTGCATCCCGACCTGCTTAAAGCCGATGGTTCACCCACGATCACCTTAACAGGTCTCACCAATAACTCACTGGTGATTGACTTGAGTCTGAGTTAAGCAAGACTCGACTCAAGCCAAAAGGCAGCTGTTTCGACAGCTGCCTTTTTTATTTTTCATTTTGCAAAAACCCTTTGACTGGTGCCGTCGTAAAATACAAGTGTCAACACCAGATCCACCAAACGCACAGAAATATGCACCCCACCGCAATGAGCAATGCTCAAAGCTTCTTTGATGCTTACGCCAATTCATTTGATTTTTCTAAAAAAACCAAAGTCATCGAAATTGGTTCCCAAGATGTCAATGGCAGTTTGCGTCAAGTTTGTCCCGATGCATTCGATTACATTGGTTTAGATTTTCAAGCAGCAAAAGGTGTCGACATTGTGTTGGACGACCCCTACACCCTCCCCTTTGACTGCGAGTCAGTTGACATCGTTTTGTCTAGCTCGTGTTTTGAACACTCTGAAATGTTCTGGTTGGTGTACTTGGAAGTGCTGCGCGTGTTAAAGCCTAACGGGCTGTTTTATTTGAACGCACCATCTGCTGGCAATTTCCATCAGTTCCCAGTCGACTGTTGGCGCTTTTACCCTGACAGTGGCCGCGCGTTGATCAAGTGGTCAGCGCGCAACGGCCTAGACACCGAGCTGCTAGAAAGCTATGTGCAACAAGGCGGTGGCCAGTGGCAAGATTTTGTGGGTGTATTTGTTAAATCTGCGGCATATGCATCTGCCTTTCCAAGGCGTATCCTAGACGCCAAAACAGATTTCGAAAATGGCTTGCGCATGGGCCAACAAGCACTCATTCAACCCAGCTTCATTAGCCAAAACGAGAAAAAACTGGGTCTGATAAACGAAATCATCCAACGCTAGTCATTGGATAATGGCAGCATGAATCCCAAACACATTTTCTCAAGCTTGTGGCAATACCGCATATTGATCAAGCACATGGTCTTGAGGGAAGTCGCTTCGCGCTACAAAGGTTCATTGCTAGGCATTTTATGGGCAGTTATCAATCCTATTTTGATGCTGGCGGTTTACACCTTTTTCTTCAGCGTGGTCTTTCAATCGCGCTGGTCTGGCAATGGCCATAAGGTAGGCGAAAGTCAGTTTGAATTTGCCATTGTGTTGTATGCAGGCTTACTGGTTTTCAACCTTTTCTCAGAGTGCATTGCCCGTGCGCCCACTTTGATCTTAAGCAACGCCAATTATGTAAAAAAAGTCATTTTTCCATTGGAAGTGTTGCCATGGATTTCACTTGGCTCGGCCATGTTTCACTTGCTCATGGGTTATGGGGTTATTTTGATCTTCATTGCAGTCGCGGGCATGCCCTTGCATCTGTCTGCGCTTTTGTTTCCATTCGTCCTGCTCATCCTGGTTCCAATGATCATGGGTTTGTCGTGGTTGCTGGCTTCTGTCGGCGTGTTCTTTCGCGATATCGGCCAAATCATTGGCATGGCATTAACAGCTTTGATGTTTCTCAGCCCCATTTTTTATCCCTCTACAGCGCTGCCCGAGTCTTTGCAAAAGATGCTGTATTGGAATCCGCTAACGTTTGTCATTGAGCAGGCCAGAAACGTTTTGATCTGGGGTACTTGGCCAGACTTTGGTGGCTTGCTGATCTACTCAATTGTTTCTTTGTTGGTAGCGTGGTTGGGTCTTTTGGCATTCAAGTCCATGCGAACTGGGTTTGCAGATGTCCTCTGAATCTCTCCAAGCAAGTTCACTGCCTTTGACTGATCGTCAGACAGCCATTCGTGTGTCGCACATGAGCAAGTGTTACCACATGTACGCACAGCCCAGCGATAGACTGAAACAGGCACTTGTAGCACTGGTCAGCAAACTGTTAGGTTCACCTGTCAAGAACTATTTCCGAGAATTTTGGTCTTTGAAAGACATCTCTTTTGAAGTCAAAAAAGGTGAGACCTTAGGCATCATTGGGCGCAACGGTGCTGGCAAATCCACACTGCTGCAAATATTATGCGGCACCCTCACACCCAGCGCAGGGAGTGTGCAAGCATTTGGACGCGTGGCTGCCCTGTTAGAGCTCGGTGCGGGTTTTAACCCAGAGTTCACGGGTCGTGAAAACATTTTCATGAATGCCAGTGTCTTGGGCTTAACCGATCAAGAAATCAAAGACCGACTTGAGGACATCATTGCCTTTGCCGACATTGGAGCCTTCATTGACCAGCCCGTTAAAACCTACTCATCGGGCATGTACGTGCGCTTGGCATTCTCCATTGCCACCAGCGTCGACCCCGATATTTTGGTGATTGATGAAGCATTGTCTGTAGGCGACGGTTCGTTTTCCAGAAAATCGTTTGACCGCATCATTGCACTGCGCGACGCTGGCAAAACCATTCTCTTTTGCTCGCACTCCTTGTACCAAGTAGAAGCCATTTGCGACCGCGTGATCTGGTTAGACGGCGGTCAAGTGCAAGTGATGGGCGAGCCCGCCAAAGCCATCGTGGCCTACAACGCCATGCTGAGCAAGTTAAGCGGCAATGGCAATTCGGGACTGCAAGCGAATGCATCGTCCGTTTCGTCTTCTGACGTCGTCAAAGCACCTGCAGGTGTGGCCTACATCAAGCGTGTCACTGTGTACTCTGATGGCTTAGACGGCAAAGACCTGCAAGTGTCTTCACGTAAAAGCTTGGTGCAAATTCAGCTCGACTTTTTGTGCGATGTGAACTTGCCTGCACCCAGCGTAGCCGTGGTCATTACCGACACCGAAGGCAGCGAGATCGCCAGTGCTGGCACCGTGAACGACAAAGTGCCTCTGCAAGTTTCAGCCAATGGAGAGGGCTCAGCTTTGCTGAGTTATGACAACTTCCCCTTGCTGAAGGGCGTGTACTGGGTGAACGTTCTGCTCATGTGTGAAAAAGGCATTCACATTTACGAGCCTGCAGAAAAAGTGGCCAAGCTTACCGTGCATCAAGCCGATTCAGAAATTGGCATTGTGTCTTTGCCACACCGGTGGACTGATGCGGGCACGTCTTGAACATGAACGCTAGCATTCAGTTTTGGCTTAAGAAGTTTCGAATGCGCGTGGTGTTTCCTGCGCTGGCATTGTTGCCCGCTAAACAGAGCTACGCCTTGGCCACCTTCATCGGCTTTCTGGATTGGAAATACCTGAACACCACCGAGCGTATGGAAGTGGCGCAGCAGATGCAGCAAATTCCGGTGCTCAATGCCGATTTAATTGACACCTATTCCAAACGCTTTTGCCAACTGATGGCGCGCGACACCCTCGACAGCTACAGAATGCCGCGCATGACGGCTGGCAACACCGGCCATCTGTTGGAGGTGCTTGGCTTAGAACATTTGGTGGCAGCAGAAAACAAAGGCAAAGGCGTTCTGCTGCTGGTGCCCCACTACGGCAGATACTTCATGTTAGGCCCAGCCCTGAGATTTTTGGGACATGGCTTTGGTGTGTTTACCACCGCCATCACAGAAGCCACAGCGCCTGACGAAAACTGGCGCACCTACCTCACGCAAAAACTCAAGAATGGTTTCATGTTTTGCGGCGGCGAATGGATCACCTCTGACGATTCACCCTTGCGGATCTACGCCAACCTCAAAGCTGGCAACAGCTTGCTCATGGCCTTTGATGGCGTTGAATCTACCAGCGACAAAAAACTCAGTGCTCCATTTTTAGGCGGCACAGCACATCTGGCAACTGGCTCATTGCGAATTGCAAAGCGAACAGGTGCTGCCCTTGTTTATATCAGTGTCAAAGAAGTGGGTGAAAGCCTGAAATTTGAAATAAGCGCATTACCCGAAGACCCAGAGCTGGCCCTGCAAGAAGCTACAACTTGTTTAGAAAAAGACATCCAAGAGATGCCGTGGCACTGGTGGCTATGGCGTGCGCTACCCCGCGTTTGGTCACGCAACTAAAACTATGGGCTGGTAAACAGCAATCCACTGGTTTGCAAGCCGACCAAATCAATGTTGTTTGCGTTGAAACTTGTATCTGCAGCCATTGTGCCCAAAGTGGCGATGCTATAGACACCAGTTTCTAATAACTTTACAAATGGTGCTTTGTCTGTATCTGACGGTGAAACACCAACTACATTGGTGTACAGCAAGTCGACAACTTGCGTAGGTGTAGGCGTGGTGGTGCCCAGCTTGGTCTCTATGGCCAACTTCATCAGGCTAGAGTAATCTGCTAGTTTGTTATCTAAGAAATACAAACCAATGCCTGCATAGGCTTTGTCCTTCACAGCATTTTTGCCAAACACTGCACCTAGTATTTTGGCTACTTGGCCCGCATTTCCGTCGAGGTCAATGGCTAATTTCACATCGGCAAATTCCAAACGCTCAATGGTAGTGAGAGAATCTTTGCCTTCAAGGGTATGTTGCAGTGTTGTCACAGAAGAAGATGCCCCTGCCCCGCTCGGAGTGCTCTTACCCAATACGCCCAGCACTATTTTGTATTCATTGAGCGTCCCTGAATATCGGGCAGTGTCAATTCCATCATCGCCTCGCAAAACATCATCACCTGTGCCACCTATTAGGATATCGTTGCCAATGCCACCAAAAACAGTGTCGTTGCCCGAACCGCCATCAATCAAATCATTGCCGCCGGCAGAGCCTAAAGTGTCGTTACCTGCACCGCCAAATATTTGATCATCATCCGCACCAAGCATGATATCTTGCGCGCCAGAATCACCCACGACCGTTTGCGAACCATCACCACCTCGAATGGTTGCGGCACCCACCACCATGACATAAGTGCTAGGTGCTGAAGCATCCGTCACGCTGTTGTTGAGCGTCAAACTCATCGTTTTACCATCAGCTGCTGTTGGCGTTTTCAATACCAAGATTTCGCCTGCAACCGATTTCAAATCAATTTTTTCAGAGCCTGTGCTTTGAGTTTTAGAAAAATCTAAAACAGCCATGTTGTACGACTTGGTAATGTCCGAAGTTGATTTTGTAGCTGTAACTTTGTCCAGCATCAAACTCATGGAGGACTGTGCAGCCAGCATCGTTTCTTTACCAAGCGATGCTGCCAGAGCAACGGCCATATAAGAAACATCACTGATAGGTTTGTCAGACTGCGTTACAGCCAAAGATACAGCACCAGTTAAAGAAACTGATGTTGATTTGGTAGGAACCTGTCCAGACACAATTGGGACGGTAGTGCCAAGACTCAAATTCACACCAGACGATGTTGTGGCCTGTAAAGATTTTTGTGTGAAATTGTTGCCCAAGCCATAGGAAACATTGCTGGTAGTGAGTTGTACGCCACCAGACAAAGTTTCAGACTTGACCGAGATGGTTTGAACCTGCTCAGGCAAAGCAAGGTTCATGGCAGTCAAGGCCTTGGTCAAAGAAAGGGCTGCATCTTGCTCTTTGGCTGCACTGGCACCACTGACCGTTGTTTTATCAAATACAGGCAACACTGGTGTGACAGAGGTAACAGGCTTGGCGGTAGAACCGCCGCCACCACCGCCACCACCGCCACCACCGCCACCTCCGCCGCCGCTGGCAGCAACTGGTACAGGAGAGGTATCACGAGTTAGGGTGAGCGTATTGTTGGCTTCAGAGCCATCACGGTTCAAATTACCAGCACTGTTAGAAAATTTTAAGTTACCAACAGACACAAGGCCTGCATCGAAACTACCAGAGATGGGCGTAAAGGTGGCCGAATATAGTGAACCGCTTCCAGAGAAATTAGACAGTGTGCCACCAGAAACCGTAACGTCACTGGCATCGAAATCTGTTGCAGGCTGACTGAGACTGAATGTAATCACTGCAGTTTCAGTTGCTCTAACGCTGGATTTGCTAGCAGTTATTTCAATTGCAGGCCGCACTGTATTGACTGTCAGTGTTTGTGTATTGTCAGCGTCCTGTCCATCAGCGTTCAAATTGCCTGCTGAATCTGAAAATTTATTGCTTGCAATGCTCACAACGCCGTTAGCCGTGCTGTCGGACAGCGGCGTAAAGACAGCTGTATAAATTGCACCGTTGCCCGTAAAGTTACTGAGTGTGCCGCCGCTAACTGTCAAATCAGACATTGAAAAGTCTGTACTCTCTTCACTCAACGTAAACGTCAAATTTGCAGTTTCGCCTGCTAAGACAGTGGTTTTGTCTTTTGTAATTGCCGCTGTAGGTGGCGTTGTGTCCACTACATACAGAACAGCTTCAGTTCTGGCACTGCTGACTGACTCAACGATCCCATGTCCGTCTAGGTAGCTTGCAAGCACACGAATCAATTTTGTAGACAGCGCATTGGTTAAATTAAGTGAAGGACCCGTAACAACATTGCTCCAGGTATTTCCGTCAGTACTGCTCTGCCATTGATAGGTTACGACTCCCATGCCATCGGCGTCGGTCAATGTATGGGAAGCTGTTAGCACCTCAAACGCTTTGGCTGTACCCTGGACAGACACAGCACCAGCAGGGCTGTTGTTGGCCAGTGCAAGGCTTGTATCTGAAAATTGCAGATACTCTATGCCTCGGAGCGTATCAAGTCCCTCGCTGCCAACTGTGTCTCGAATAGTGAAACCAGTTTCTATCGCGCTGATCACATAATTGGCTTTGACCCCCGAGTAAATGGCTGAGTCAATGCCTGCACCACCCTCAATAGAGTCGTTCCCAGAGAAACCTTCAATTTTGTTGTCGTTTTGATCGCCAGTTAATTGATCCGAAGATTGGCCGCCCACAACATTCTCAACACCAGTCAATGTATCGTTACCAATTTCTGGGCCCGAGGCAGTTCCTGTGACCAAGTTAACAGTGATACCGCTTACAGCACTTTTGTAAACAACTGTGTCTTGGCCAATTCCGCCTATATAAGAGTCGTTACCCTCACCATTGCCACCCACAATGGTGTCATCGCCTTCTCCAGCGTCTACAACATCATTGCCCGATCCTGAAAATAAGTAATCGTTTCCTTTTCCGCCTTTAAGCAAGTCATTTGACAAATCTGTGCCAAACACAAAATCGTCGTTATCCGAGCCATTTACTTCAAGCTGATCTGCCGACGTAGGAAAATAAACGCGTATCTTTTGTGGCAAAGATTTCAGGTTACCTTGTTGAAAGTCGTAGGTGTTCTTATTGCCAGCGATATCTTCAAAAAACACATAATCTATTGAATACTCACCTGGGGTGTACTCGGTCGAAAGAGACTTAACACCAGAAAAAGAATAGCGCCCCGCGCCCTCATTCGAAAAATCAAGCCAAGGTGCATCAATCAAGACACCCGTTGGACTGTGCATTCGCACATAAACACCCCTCAAGCCCGAAATAGTTTCAGAAATTAGACCCTCAAAATGAATAATGGGACGTTGGGTAGCACTGTTGAATTTGGCAGTGGGATTGAATGTCTGTAAATCCGGCAATTCGGTGTCGCCGTTGGCATTCTGAATTTGAATTGTCACGGGATTCGTCAAAAGCCACTGCTGCGACATTTGGTTGTTACCGGCTTTGTCTTCTAATCGAATGGTGTTGACCGTGTACACGCCAGTTGGCGAAAATTTTGAAAAGCCAAAGTCAAACTCAGCTACGCCGTTTGAGCCGAAATCTACCCACTGCTGCAAGCTAGCGCCAGTTGGCGAGAAAAATTCGACAACAAAGCTTCCCTTCAAACCGCTACCCGTATCAGACGCTACAATTTTCATTGGTACCGCAATTGAACCATCTGATTTCAAATACGAAGGTGATGTTTGAACACTGACAAGCTCAGGCGAATCACTGTCCGAACTCGGATTATTGAGGCTGGTCTTGATGTTAAAGCCCAACTCCGTTAACTGATACTCATTGAGTGACAATTGAGTTTGGGTATTGTCAGTGGCACTGATTATTCTGATGCCATAGTCTGTACTCTTGGCATATTGCGAAAGTTCTACTCTGGCTTTAAAAATACCAGTGGCAGAATCCCTTGCGAGAGTCATCCATGTTTGGCTATCGTTGATTGCCCAATACAGCAGAGAAATACTTTGCGCATTCGAAAAATTCGAAGACAAAGTTACTTGAAAATCTAAATAGGGTTTTGAAGTACCAGAGTCAATACCCGACGCGACCACCAAGCGCTCCACATCAGGAATTTTGGGCTCATAGCTAAATGCCAAAGCATTGTTTGCATCAGAACCATCGGCATTCAAATTACCTGCCGCATCGCCAAACTTGCCGCTTGCCAACGTTACACTCCCAGTCGCAGAAGTTGGCGTGTAAGTTACGCTGTAGCTGGTGCCTGATCCTGTGAAGTTCGACAAGGTGCCACCCACTGCATCCAAGTCACCCACCACAAAATCAGTGCTGGCCTCACTCAAAGTCACGGTGATGGTGGCTGTAGAGCCTAGCTTTAGCAGCGTTCGGTTGGCACTTAAACGGGCTGTCGGCACTATCGTGTCGACGGCAATTGCTCTTGTATTATTTGCGTCAGCGCCGTCTGTATTTTGATTGCCTGCAGCATTCGTGAACTTGTTGCTGGCAACACTCACTGTGCCACTCACAGCGGTTTCTGCTGCTGGTGCAAAGGTGGCCGTGTAGGTGGTGCCCGATCCACTAAAGTTACTCAGCGTTCCACCCGTTGCCACAACATCTTCTAGCGCAAAGTCGGTTACCGACTCACTGACTGTGAATGTCACAACAGCAGTCTCACCCATCTTCACAGCGGTCTTGTCCAACGCCAACGCTACACTTGGCCTTACTGTGTTCACAGTCAGCGTTTGACTGTTGTCTGCATCCGCCCCGTCTGCATTGTCGTTGCCTGCCGCGTCTGTCAACTTGCTGCTTGACACACTGACCACCGCATTGGTGGTACTTTCAGCAGTGGGCGTTAGCACCACGGTGTAATTCACACCGCTGCCACTGAAGTTGCTCAGTGTGCCACCCGTGACTGTAATGTCATTCACATCAAAGTCTGTGCTCGACTCGCTCAGCACAAACGTGATCAACGCCGTCTCACCCGCCTTGACACTGCTTTTGTCCTTTGTCACTGCAATCGTAGGGGCTACAGCGTCATAGCTTAATGTGATTGTGTTATTTGCCTCTGAACCATCGGCATTCAAATTACCTGCCGCATCGCCAAACTTGCCGCTTGCCAACGTTACACTCCCAGTCGCAGAAGTTGGCGTGTAAGTTACGCTGTAGCTGGTGCCTGATCCTGTGAAGTTCGACAAGGTGCCACCCACTGCATCCAAGTCACCCACCACAAAATCAGTGCTGGCCTCACTCAAAGTCACGGTGATGGTGGCTGTAGAGCCTAGCTTTAGCAGCGTTCGGTTGGCACTTAACGTTGCTTTTGGGGCAACTGTATCGTATGTGAAATTTAAAGTGTTATCAGAATCTGAGCCATCTTCATTCAAATTGCCAGACAAGTCTGAAAACTTTCCATTGGCAACAGTTACTGATCCCGTTGCAGCATTCGGCTTGAAAGTCACTGTATAAGTTGAGCCACTGCCACTGAAGTTGCTTAAGTCTCCACCAGTTGCCGTGAGATCAGACAAAGTGAAATCAGTACTTGCTTCACTCAAAGAGATGGTGACGGTTGAGCTTCCATCTAGCATCACAGTGGTCTTGCTAGCACTCAGAGCAAGCGTTGGCGGTGTTGATTCCAAATTGAATGACACATCGCTAAAAGTCAGCCGTTCAATAGAGGTCAGTTGATCGATGCTATTGTCTGTCGCTGTGATTTTGAAAAAACCACTGGCTGCAACCCATTCAATTTTATAAAGGGCCCTATTGCCATTGAATGCAACAACATCAGTCCCAGTACCACCATTGATTGTGTCGTTACCTGCCCCACCCGAAATCAAATCGTCACCCGCGCCTGAATTGATCGCATTGTTCAAAGAGTTACCAATGATCAAATCAGAAGCTGCTGAGCCTGTTGCATTTTCAAATTCACCGTAAAACCACCTCAAGCTGGCCGGATCACCTCGGTTAACAAGTGTGTTATTGAAGTCAGCCAAGCTCATGACCACACCTACCAAATGGTCAGCATCCGTAATCGTTACACCCATGTTGATGTAAGCACCCAACGCATAGTTGCTAGCATCCATGGTGTCAATACCACCCGGATCAAAATAGGTTCTATAACCTACCGTGCCAGCGGTGATGGTGTTGTCTGCACTACCTGTTGTGCCTGAGCCTTCGCCATACGCCTTCTGCAATGCAATCACGTCCATGATCATGGGTGTGTAGGCATTGTTTCCTATGACCGCACTTTCATCGTCATACGACATGATGGTGAAGTACTCTTTGTTCATGTCTGCCGCAGTATCGGTTTTGAAACCCAATTGCGAGAACCCAGCGTCCTTGGTGGCTGAAAAGTTGGCAGAGAGCGTTGCCACACCTGCACTAGAGTATGAAATATGTGGATGCGACAACCCTAAAGAATGCAGCATTTCATGCATTAATACTTGGCGACTCTTTGACGACTCAGCAAATGTGACGCCGCCCTCTCCCACAAAGGCGGCTCCATTTAAATTGATAAAAACATCACCTTGAGAATATTGATAACCAAAAATGGTGTCCTTATTTGCACCACTAATTCCCAGTAAGTTGCTTGCGGCATACATCAACGTAATGTTGATGTCGGAATTTCCTCCAACCTCTATAGGCGTATCTAATGAATATGTATTGCCCGAGTAAGTAAACGAGTCGTAATCAACAACTGATGAAAATTGAAGACCTGCATACGATGAAAAAATTGAAAGAATATTTTGAACGTCACCAACATCGCTAGCATCCCAAACAACTTCAGCGCTGTAGGGATACATGGTTAGTTCACTTAGCTTTATCCAACCATTGGTGTAGTAGGTTTGAGGAATTCCATCCGACAACGACACCCTGATCGTGCCAGAGTACTTGTACTGAGTCCAACCCGCAAAATTAAATAGCGCCTTGTCAAACAAACTTCCGGGTGTGTAGCTGACGTAGGTGGCCATTATTTTTTCTAATTAGATAAATTCAAATTTAAGCACCCCGCAGGATACTTAGGTGCCACTGTTTTGCGGCCTATTCGGGTCAATCGTGAATTTTCAAAAAACTCTTTTCGCAACAAGCCAAAAATGTGCAGGTCTTCGCGTTGGGCTGTAATTCGATTTCTAATGTGCGAGCGCATAACGCCTTCTCGCTGAAACCCCAAATGAAGCGTGGCGTCTTGCGCTGCCTTGTTACTTTGATAAACATAGCCATAGATTTTTTCCAGTCGCAAACTAGAAAATGCGGCAGAAAACAACAGCATGGCAGCCTCCACCATCTTCTGCCGCATTTCAGGCAAAACAGGAAAACCCAACAACCATTCAGCGCGTCTGTTTTCAAAATCCAAATCAGCAAGGCATGCCAGTCCAAGCGGCTTGCCTAACAAATCAACTATCACCCAATCTAGCTGTTTAGTTTGCAAAGGCTGTAAACGCGTTCTTTGGATAAATCCTTCTACAACTGCAGGCCCGCTGCCAATAAAACTGTTGTAACGCTCAACGAATGAAGTTGTTTGAAGCAACTCCGTTAAAAAAGTACGGTGTTGTTCTTGCGGCCTGATCAACATCAGACTTTTTGACTTTAAAGGGTGATGCCAAACCGGATGACATACCAATGAGGGCATTAACAAATCATGGGGCAAATGTTCAGATGCCTGCTGCAATTCACTGGCATAGTGCAAGGCCCAACCTGCCTCTACGGGACGTTGCAATTTCAAAGCCAATTTGGCGTAGGCGCACAAAACTTCAAATTTGTGAGATGAAGCGCCAGGCGTCAACACGCCTTGCGTTCGCATAGCCTCGAAAGCAAAGGCGTCGTCTTTAGACATTCACGCCTACAGTGTGAATAGCAACGGCGTTATCAAGATTGGTGTAAACATCAGCCGATACTTCCTCAATGAAACGCGTGCCAGCAAGCGTGCCATCGCTGTACCAGAGGTCATAGCCAGTCGTGCTCTGGGTGTCTGCTGTGACCAGATAGATGGCGTTGTCTGCCACCACTTTGAAGTTCTTGACAGCGCTCGCCAACTTCACAGTGGTATTGAGAGTTCCATTGGTTGCATAAAAATCACCGTTCAACAAACTAAAGAACGCCTGATCAGTGTCAGATTCCATCTTCTTTAGGGCAGAACCGACATTCACAAGTTCCGAATTAACAGGTGTAGCACCACTTAAATTGGCCGCAGCTATAGAGTTGCCGTCGACATAGAGCAATGTATTCCCTATTGCCTTGTAAACGCCCACAGTGCTGCCAATCTGAACAGTGCCCGCACTGGTTCCATTACTGATAAATAAGTTTTGTTGGGTAGCTGATGTATAAGCCTTGAACACCAGTTTTCCACTGACCATGAACGCGTCAACGTTTCCGGTCAAGGATGAACCACTGCCCTGCAAGATGTCTTTAACCAAAGCAAATGAGTTGTTGGACAAATCTGCAACCCATAGTTCTGAACCATTTGCAGTATCTGCAACACTGAAGAAAGCTTTATTAGCGTCCGCAGCCAATTGAATGACAGAACTTCCAACATCTCCTAACCGAGTGAATGTGGTTCCATTGGTCGAATAAAAGCCAAGGCCTGCGGCGGTATTGGCCGTGAAAAACAAAAGCGTATTTGCTTTGCCCACAATTTGTGGGCTGGATGAATTAGACCCTGAATACACATCCAATACATGTGTACCTGGAACGGTACCATTTGTAAACACCAGCTCCTGTCCCAATGTCAATGTATCTGAACCTTTGACCCAACCGTTAACGTTTGCAGAAAATACAACTTCACCTTCGAAAGAAACAAAATTCGGAGAAGTACCAGCTCCGCTAATACTGCCGCTAAAAAGGTCTAATGCGAAAGTTCCAGAGTCGGTGCCATCGCTAATCCAAGCTTCATAACCATATGTTGGGTTGTAGCCGCTAAATACCAACTTACCGCTTGGCAAAATAGCGCCTAAACTTGTAAAGTAATTTAATCCAGACATAGCGCCTGGATTTATATCTTTAACCAAGTTAATGTTTGGTGTTGTGTCATTCAATGAAATTTTGAAAAGTTCATTGCCATAGGGTGGACTGTAATAATTTGCCCAAATGGTTTGCGAGACCGTATCAATAGCACCGTTAGGCAGATCAGACACAAGCTTTGTACCACTCACAGTACCATCCGTTATCAATCCTTTTTTGCTTGGGTCATTCGAATCTGTAAATACAATTTTGTTACCGACTTTGAGTGTTGCGCCATAAACATCTATGTCAGCTGCCAACGGCGTTGGCGCCACGACTGAACTGCCTATACTGAACGCCTTTTGAAAGTAAGTACTGGTTGTATTGTCGTAACATTCAACTTTGTAAACCGCATAATTACCGTCGCCAGTTACGTTCAGCTTGGTACCGGTATACATATAGGTATTAGGCTGCAATGTCACAAAATCAGAACCCTGCTTGGTGCCATCGCTGGAATAATATCTATAGTTTTGCGGAACCAACAAAGTCCACGGCGCCTTCACTTCGGGAACAGGCGTCTGATTGACAACGGTCGCATTGGTCAAACTTGCTGCGTCATACCCATTGATATCCTGAATTGCAGCAGTGTCGTTGCCGGATGTCGGGTCTGCATAACTTACTGTCACCACATTTGAACTAGTCACTGCAGCAGACAAAGTAAGAGTTACCGTTTTAGCACTTGCGTTCACAGCCACTGAAGAAACAGTTGCGGTGGTTCCCCCCAACGTAAATTTATTCGCAACGGGTATGTTGCTTGCATCTAACGAACTTGCGTCAGTGTAGGTCATGGTCAACGTGTTGCCATTGACTACTGCAGAGCTGAACAATGGCGGCATGTTATCTGCCGTTTCATTGGTAACTGCAACATTGGTAATACTGGCTGCATCGTAGCCATTTGCATCTTGAATTGCAGCGGTGTCATTGCTGTTCGATGGATCTGCATAACTTAAAGTCACTGCATCTGTACTTCGAACTGAAGCAGACAAAGTCAAAGACACTGTTTTGTTAGTCGCATTGACTACTACTGAAGAGACTGTTGAAGTTGTACCACCCAGCGTAAATCTACTTGCCAAAGGTATGTTCACAGCATCAAGTGAACTGGCATCTGTGTAAGTCATGGTCAGTGTAGCGCCATTCACAACAGCTGAGCTAAACACAGGTCCTACATTGTCTGAAGTTTGATTGGTAACAAACCGATTCGTAAAACTGACTGTGTCATTGCCAGCAGCATCTTGTAGTGCTGCTGTATCGTTGGCCGTTGTTGGATCGGCATAACTGACTTTGACCGTATCTGAGCTAAGTACAGACTTTGACAATGTCAGGGTGACTGTTTTTGAAGCGGCATCAACGGACACGGCAGATACGGTTGCATCTGTACCGCTCAAGGTAAATGCGCTGGCAGCTGGCGGATGTGCTGCATCTAGCTGGTTGTCATCCTTCATGGTAATCAGCAAACTAGTACCGCTAACCACAGCCGCCGTCACTACTGGCGCTGAAATATCGTTGGGCGCCGCTGTACCCGGTGTTCGGATTGCTATCGCAGTGTCTAATACTCTGGCAATTTCATTTTGTACAGCTTCTACAAACCGAGTTCCAGAGACTGTTCCATCGCTATACCAAAGATCGTAGCCGTTAGCACTTTGTGAATTAGAAACCGTAAAGTAAATGGCGTCTTCTGCAACCAATTTGAAGCTGTAAACAGAACTGGCCAGTTTGAATGTGGTCGACAGAGTTCCTTTGGTTGCATACAAGTCACCATTGGCCAACTTAAAGAACGCTTGGTCAGTATCTGACTCCATCTTGGCCACAACTGAGCCCACATTCACCAGTTCAGTTTTGACAGGTGTACTTCCAGACAAATTAGCAGCACTGATGGAGTTCCCATCAGCAAACACCAAGGTGCTACCTAACGCAACGTAAGCACCTAAGCTCGCACCAATCTGAACGGTCCCAGCTTTTGAACCATTGCTCACAAATAAGTTTTGCTCTGTGGCAGATGTGTAAGCTTTAAAAACCAGCTTGCCATTGACCATAAATGCACCGACATCGCCAGATAAGCCCGAGCCACTACCAGGCAAGATATCTTTTACCAAACCAAAGGTATTCGCTGCAAAATCTGCAACCCACAACTCTCCGCCCCTTGCCGTATCTGTCACGCTAAAAAATGCTTTGTTGGAATCCCAGGCCAACCGACTTGCACCGTCACTGATGCTTGCTAAAAAATTGAAAGTCGTACCATTGGTTGAATAAATTCCCTTACCAGCTGAAGTTGTCGCAGTGAAGTACAAGAGGCCATTGACTTGACCCACAATTTCAGGGTTTGATGAGTTACTTCCAGGATATACATCAAGCACATGTGTTCCTGCCAAGGTGCCATTTGTAAATACCAACTCCTGACCTGTATTAATTGTGTCAGTGCCCTTTACCCATCCATTAACGCTTGCGGTGAATACAACTTCGCCTTCAAAAGCAACGAAAGACTGCGGATTACTGCTGTAACCACTTTTACCTAATGGGCTTGGATACAAGTCGAGAGGAAAAGTACCAGCCTCTGTTCCATCACTCACCCAAGGCTCAAAACCCAATGTGGGGGTATAGGCACTGAATACCAACTTACCACTTGGTAACAATGCTGCTTGATTATTGGTACCGTTAGTCAGGTAATTAAGGCCGCTTGATGTTCCTGGGTAAATGTCTTCTACCAATGACATACTTGGATTAGCGTCTGACAATGAAATTTTAAAAAGTTCACGACCATAAGGAACGCTGCTAAGTGTTGACCAAATGGTTTGACTAGAGTCATCCAAGATGCCTGCACGTAAAGAAGGGATCAATTTTGTGCCTGAAACAGTTACATCTGTAACAAGACCACTTAGATTTGACCCAACCCAATCATAAGGAGAGGGTGCAAACACAATCTTATCGCCGAGCTTGTAGATTGTGTTGTTGTAATTCGTATCTATGCCTGCACCTAAAAGTGTGAGGGATTGAAGTGAACCACCTATGCCATAAACTTTGTATGAGTAGTTAAGGCCAACTGCTGAATAGGTATTGAATACCAATACGCCGGCAGTTTTGTCAGCATTTGCAACCCACAGACCAGATTGAGTCGGATACGTTCCATCAGGCAGCGTTAAATAATCAGATCCTAACTTGGTTCCATCACTCATGTAAATGCTATTGCCTGGCTGCAACAGCAGCATCCAAGGTGCTTTGACTTCTTCAACTGGCGTTTGATTAATTACAACTGCATTGGAAATGCTGACCGCGTCATACCCATTGATATCTTGAATGGCCAACGTATCGTTACCGGTTGTCGGATCTACATAACTAACCGTAATGGTGTCGGAGCTTTTTACGGGCGCAGACAAATTCAATACAACTGATTTATTCGTGCTGTTGACGGCAATTGATGTCACAGTAGCAGTGGTACCACCCAAAGAAAATCTGCTGGCTGTCGGTACATTCACCGCGTCCAAAATACTGGCGTCAGAGAAGTACAAGGTGAGTACCGAACCGTTGACCACGGCAGAACTGAAGACAGGGGCAACATTATCTGGCGTTGCATTGATCAAATAACGATTGGTAAAGCTTGCAGCGTCATTACCTGCCGTATCTTGAATGGCAAAAGAGTCATTGTTAATAGAAGGATCGGTGTATGTCACCTTAACAGTGTCTGAGCTGCTCACTGCTTTGGACAAATTTAAAGTGACTGTTTTGGCGCTTGCATTCACCACCACACTACTTACTGCGGCATCTGTGCCAGTTAGGCTAAATGCATTGGCAGCTGGCGGGTGCGCAGCATCCAAGTCGTTGTAATCATTGAAGGAGAGTGTGATGCTTGCACCATTGACTGTTGCTTTTTTCAGGACAGGTGCAACTGTGTCATTGTTGACAGGTGCGCTGGCATTTCGCAAGCCAAATGCGGCGGTCAAATTGTAGGAGCCAGTTGGCAAGTCCTCAATAAATTGAGTACCTGCTGTGGTGCCATCTGAGTACCACAACGCCATATTGCTGGTATTGGTATTTATTTTTGTGAAATAAATAGCATCATCCGCGATCAACTTAAATTGGTTAACACTTTCTGCAATCTTGACAGTGCTTGCAGATGTACCGCCACTGGCATACAAAGCACCTGTGCTTGTTTGATAAAAAACCTGGTTGCTATCGGTCTGAAAACTTTGTATTGAGATTTCAGTCGTCAATGTTGAAAGAGTGGGTGCGCCATCACCTACTTGGAAGCCAAAAATACCTGTTGTCGTTCTGTAAATGAAGCGGTCATTGTTGATCACTGCAAATTGCACAATGGGAGCTGTCGCGACTTCATAGGTACCGCCTGATGTGCCGTTTGTGACATAGAGCGTCAATTCAGTTGCCGATTTGTAAGCGGTGAAAACAAATTTCTCGCCCACCATTTGCCGCACTTGGTTGCTGTGGGCCGTCATGCCTCCCCCAACACCTGGCATGATGTCTTTAACCAATGAAAGAGTGCGAGTAGAAAAATTTGCCATCCACAACTCTGACCCCATCCCTGAATCAGATTTTGTAATGAATGCCCTCTGCTCAGAGTGCCCTAAAATTTGCGAATCGAAGAAATCCCAATCACTTAATTTTTCTGGTGCTCCGCCATTGGTTCTGTAAATAGCAGATTGAGTTGAGAAATATTGATAGCCATTCAGCTGGTCTAAAAATTGTGGAGATGACCATGAGGAGCCAGCGGTTAGGTCATAGACAACCGTGCCCGCCTCAGTGCCATCCGTAATGACCAACTCGCGTCCTTTTTCACTGATAGTGCCATCGGTTTGTTTATTGACAACTGCCGTGAATAAAATCTTGTTTCCAAGCGTCACAAAACCGGATGGACTGCTGCTACTTCCGCTACCGCTTTTGGAACTGTAGCTGTATAGGTCACGCAGCAACTTGGTACCTTGCTCAGTGCCATCACTAACCCATGGTTCCATGCCAGTTGCACCATCATTAGCTGCAAAAACAATTCGTCCATCTGGTAGAACTGCACCGTCCAACTGCCCAGATCCTGACTTACCTGAGGAACTCAACCCAGAATTTGATCCTACTGCAATGTCCTTGGGCATTGAGGCCGTCAGACTTCCATTTGAGCCAACCGCCACATTCACCAACTCGGTACCAAATGGACCCAGAAATTGAGGCATCCAAATCGCTTGATTCGTTGAATCCAGTTTAAAGTTACTTTTTGATCCGCCCATCACCGTGCTGAAATTCGATTGATCCGTTGACCAATCTGTGACAGATGCAGTTCTGGCAATGTCTGTTGATTGTGGCAAGAAGAAAACTTTGTCACCCAAGTCAATTGGTTGAACTGAAGAATCTACTGTTCCTTGGTTTGTAATGACATTGTTTTTCAGCATCTGCAGTTTCTGCGTGCCATCACTTTGATATGAAGTAAAAACCGCTTTGGTCGCATCAGGGCTTACCACCACATTCTGAATAGACTGGTCAATCGGGAGTAAATTGGTACCCACAGCAGTTCCATCGCTCACCAATAAGTTTTGGGTATAGCCTGTGGACTTTGAGCCTGTTGATGTATTGAGCACCAAAGACCAGGGTGCTTTGGTTGCATTTGAAATGGTGCCCGTGTTCACAGCAGCCGAAGTAATGGTAACTGGATTGGCATCTAAAACCAAGTCACCCAACTTTACTTGCGCATTACCCGAGCTGGTGTCAATTTTCAAATTGGCTTGCAAGTCACTGAATACAATTTTTTGCGCATCCAACTGTGCAGGCAAGTTGATGCGATCACCATTGGTGTGCGACAAAATTGCCGTAGAGCCATCTCGCCAAATTTGCCAAGCACTGGCTGTACCATGCAAGTTGATGGTATTTGCACCTAACGCACCCACCAAATCCAAGCTACCACCTGCTTGCACAGTAATTGTCTGCGCGCCCCTTGAGTCATAAATCTGACTTACAAAGCCTGAACCCACTGTGTAGTTGGGCGTGGTGGTTAAAAGAACACCAATAAAGTTCGTGGTCATGATGACTCAATTCAAAAATTAACTGAAAAATACGTTGCCAACTGTCAATGCATTGAAGCTATTGACATCAAATACGATGGCGCCAGTAGGAATGACATCTACAAACGTGACACTAGAAACGACGCCGTCGATGTTTGACACCATGGTGACGTTGCCACCCTGACTAAAAAATGAAATTTGTTCTGCGGTAACATTTTTCCAACGAAACTCGTCGTTTTCACCAAACGATGTAATTCGATTCACACTCTGAATAGAAGCATCGTCTACAAAAGAAAAAGCACCAATGCTTGCCGAGTAAGTCATTGGGTTTGTCAGAGTGCCACCTGATGTATCCAGGGTCTTGACCTGCAAAAAATCACTTCCCGTAAAGACAATGTCACCAAGAGGCAACGCATTAAAGCTTGCGAGGTCATACACAATTTGACCGTTCGTGATGGCATTCAATAAAACGATGTATGAGATCACGCCTTTGTAGTTATAAGTCAACTCAATCTGCGTGCCCTTACTGGAAATTGCCAAGAATGGTCCGGCATCTGGGTGATTTAATGCAATAGCATCGTTGGCACCAAAATCACTGATGCTTGAATAACTGGCCACATAGATATCGTCTGAAAACACAAACGCCTTGCCACTTGCACTAAGGGCATAAGGCGTATTTGCTGTTCCTGATTTAGAGTCCAGTTGCAGTGCTACGGTTTCTTCTGCAGGTGTTGTGCCACCGCTACCGCCACCGCCACCTCCGCCGCCACCGCCACCGCCACCACCGCCTCCGCCGCCACTTGGTGGCTTAGGTGGTGTGACCACAGGAGGTTTTACCGCATTGGAATTGGTCGTCGCTCCGCCAGGCACAGCATCGGGCGTGATGCCTGTTGCAATCGCGCCGGCCTTGGCTTCTGTGACCAGCTTTGCGACATCACCAGCGGCAAAGCTTTTGTCGATGTTGCCCAATGCCGCACTTATGTCTGCGGCAGAGGGTGGTTTAGGCGTTGTGCCAGGTGCAGCAGGTGTGGTGCTGGCCAGTGCAGTTTTGAGTTGCTCCACCACACTGCCTTGCGTTACGGCCGCTGTTTTGGACATCGCGGTGAGCGACTCTGCAATCGTTGCGCCTTGCGCTGCTGTGTTGAGCAAGGTGTTGCTTTGCGAGACCACCTTGGCAATGCTGCTCAAGGACTCTGGACTCAGTGTGGTCTTGTTGATCTCTGCCGCTTTGGTCACTGCCGCTTGCAAGCTGGTGGTGTTCTTCAAATCGAACGTTGCAGCAGGTGTAGTTGGTGTAGTTGGTGTAGTTGGTGTAGTTGGTGTAGTCGGTGTGGTTGGCGTTGTAGGCGCAGTAGTAACCGAGCTAGAGATGGCGCTGGCCAAAGCCGAGACCACCGCCTGGCTGGCAC
>NZ_NESE01000011.1:0-16728 GCF_003063605.1 Limnohabitans sp. Hippo4
CCGCGCAGAGGGCGAAGTCCGCAAGTTTCCGCACGAACCCGCAACAACACGGGGCAACTCGCACCAACGGACGAAAAAAATCCCCAACTCAGACGAGTTGGGGATTGGGTATTGGTGGTGGGTGCGGACCTGGGTTCAATCTCCACCTGATTGGCCCATGCTAACAATTTCGGTACCCCTGCGGAGAGTTTCTGAAAGCTACTTAAGCCTGCGCTGGCCTCAGCACTGACCGCAAATCTCCGCATCTTTCCGATTTAGCTACACCGTGAGCGGAATGGCTTATTCCGACCCAAAGCGGAACCTGGGCATTGCAACAATGGGGCCCTGAAAGCTGCCGTTCGATTTGACTATTGCATTTGCCCCAATCCGCATCGGTGGCACAAAATGAATTGCCAAGGCGTTACGCAGCTTTTTGACCTGAAGCTGGTAACGCATTCCGAACGATAACGGCGGTTACTGTCCAAATTGAAAGACGCAACACCATCGCCACCGCAGTGCGCATTTCATAGGCCGATCCCTGAATTACAACCACCACTAACGCAACGCCAATCAATGCTGTGCAAGCCGCAATGGCAATCGACGCTGCTTTCGTCCAGTGACAGTGTTTCCAGAGGCCGACTCCCGTCGCAACGTATGCAAACCCCGCAAGGAAGTTGAACCACAATACAAACGGCACAGCATTACCGACCGCAGCACGTGCTTGCTCATCACCAAAAAGTACCCGTCCACCGCTAAAGATGGTCATTGCACCGAACACCACAGCGATCAAAGCCAATACCTTTAGTCTTCGGAGTTCCTGCATAAATCTTTCACCTATTCAACGCTAATTCCCTGTCCTGCCTCTTCGTGGGTACGACCATCCCTGATCTGATAGATGCGTTTGAACGTCGGGATGATCTTTTCGTCGTGGGTCACTACGATGATTGCTGTCTGTGCCTGCCTGGCCATCCGATTGAGGATGCGTACAACGCTAAGTGCACGCTCACTGTCCAGTGGTGCTGTCGGCTCATCGGCAAGAATGACAGGTGGTCGATTTACCAACGCACGGGCAATAGAGACACGCTGCTGCTCTCCGCCGGATAGCTGCGATGGTTGGGCTTGTGCGCGATGACCCACATCGAGTGCTTGCAACAAGTCAACCGTCCGTTTTCGGGCCTCCACGTTTGGTACTCCGGCCAACATGGGTAAGAGCGCGACGTTGTCGGTAACGTTGAGGAACGGGATCAAATATGGCGCTTGAAATACGAAACCGATGCGGTCTCGGCGCAGGGCTCGCAAGTCATTCACTCTCCAACCATCGTCGTAAATGACATCGCTATTGAGTTGCATGCGTCCGCTTGTGGGCTCAATGATCGCTCCCAAACACTTGAGCAGGGTGCTTTTGCCTGAGCCTGAAGGCCCCACCAGTCCGACCACTTCACCCGCACGCACATGCATGTTGATGTCCTTGAGCGCTTCGACCGCGGTATCACCGTGGCCATAGACTTTTCTGAGTCCTTCAATCAAGATTCCACCGTCTCGATCAGGTTCTTGCATTGGAGCATTCATCCTATAGCCTCACCCGGGTCAACCTTCAAGGCAACGCGTATCGCCAGCGTGCTTGCCAATGCACAGATGCCCATAGTGATCAGCAGTCCGGTCACAGCGTCTTGGTTCAACAGCAAGACGTATTTTGGAAACACCGGTGCCCATATCGTTGCTGCTATCTTTCCAACGAGAAATCCGATCAGACCCAACCCCAGCGCTTGTTGCAAGATCATGTTGGCGATCGTGATGTTGCGTGTACCGATCAGTTTTAGTACGGCGATTTCGCGGATCTTGCCCATGGTCATCGTATAAATGATGAAGGCAACAATCGCAGCACTGACAATGGCCAGAATCACCAGAAACATGCCAATCTGCTTAGCCGAAGTCGCAATCAGCTTTGCTACGAGGATTTCTTCCATCCCTGCACGGGTATAGACCTGCAAGTGTTTCCAGCGCCGTATGGGCATCGCCACTTCGTCTGGGTCATGACCTTGATCCACCTGCACCAGAATCGCGTTGACGTTGTGGCTGCTGGACTGTGATGCCTGAACCGCTTCCAACAGTCCTGGCACCCCTGGGCGATTGATGGCAGGGTTTGACGCATTGCGCGCCCGATCATTCAGGATTGCATCGTTGTCCTTCAAAAACTGGGCGTCTTGGGCATCCTTGATTCCTACAAAGACCATGGGATCTCCACCTGAGGACACCATTCGCTGCGTAATTCCCACAACCGTGTATGTGTGGCGGCGTATCTGAATGCGGTCCCCCAAAGCGAATCCGGTTTTGATGTCCGCGACAGCTTCATAGTGACCGCGCGTGATTTGCCGCCCGGCTAACAAATAACCTGGTTCTCCCGGTTGACCTTCTTCAATACCAACCACCATGGCCCGCACATCGGCGCCATTGTGGGACTGCACCTGCATGGTGAAGTAGGTGACATTGGAGGCGCGTGAAACTCCGGGCATCCCACGAACGCTGCGTACGGCATCGTCTTTGATGCTAGAAGCTTCTGCGTAGGGGCCCTGTGTGTCCTTTTGCACGACCCAAAGATCGGCGTTGCTATTGTTAAGAAGCGCATGGGCGTCATCGACCATCCCTCGGTAAACGCCCGCCATGGTCAGTGTTACGCCAATCAGCAATCCCAAACCAAAACCTGTTAGTGCGAATTTCCCGGCGCTGTGGGCAATGTCCCGGCCGGCTAGACTGATCATGGCGACGTCGACCTCTCAGTGTTTTGAACTAGTGCTTCGACTACCTTGATACGCGTGTCGTCTTTAAGTGCTTTCTGGCTGTAAACAACAACACTGTCGCCAGACTTCAATCCCTCTATCACCTGAACTTGACCATCGAGGTCAGATGCACCCAATCGCACTGGGACGTATTCAAGCTTGTGGTCTTGAATCCTCCAAACACCCACCTTGCCCTGAGTGCGCTGAATCGCTGCATTTGGAACTATCAGTGCAGGTGCAGGTTGTGGCAGCTCTAACGTGACTTCTGCCAACTCGCCCAGGGAGGTTTTGCGCAATGCATCACTTCCTGATTCAAACGCAATTTGCGCGATGCGCTCCTCGGTAACACTGTCGGCCTGCATTTCCACGCGGGCGACTTTGCCGCTAAGCAACATTTCCGGCTGAGAACGCAGTGTGATCTTTGCATTTAAGCCGGGAGTCAGGCCAGCTGATCGTCCCTGGTCCACGCGCATCTTGACCCACAAGCTGTTGGGATCGATCATGCGCAACACGGCCTGACCGGCCACCACAGTGCTTCCAGGCTCCGCTTCTCTGCTAACAACGACACCGCTGTTGGGTGCCATCAATCGGACGTTTGCACGCTGTTTACCCAAGGCGTCGCGTTCTGCCTTGGTTCGCGTCAGGTCCTGTCTCGCTGCTTCTAAATTGGCCAATGCGACTTGATAGCCAGCGTCCGCAGAAGTTTTTTCCTGCAGACGCGCTTCGAGCGCACCGGCACTGATGAAGTTCTGTGTGGCCAGGTCTTGGTTTCGCTTTGCATTGATGCTGGCAAGGTCACGTCGTGCATTGGCATCCGCAAGCTGGGCATGCGCTGCATTCAATGCACTGCTTGCCCGTGCTACCGTTGCCTGTGATGCTTCAAGGCGCTGATCAATATCCACCGCATCCATTTCTGCCAGTAGTTCTCCTGCCTTTACCTGGTCACCCACATCTGCGGTGACGTTGAGTACGCGTCCTGCGGTTGTTGGTCCAACCATCCAGCTTCGGCGAGCCTCAACGGTTCCGACACCAAATATTCCAGGCTGTATGCGACCTTCTTTGACTGTTGTCACCACGACTTGCACGGGCGCCAGTGGCCCTGAGCGCATAAATACCAAGGCAACGAGCACTAGCAGGGCAATACCCGCCACAACCATGCCTACCTTTTTGAGCAGCGCGGGATTGATTAATTTGCGCACACCAGACCTCGCTTGAAAACGGCAAAGGTTTTGCTCGCATTTGCCATCAGGTAATCGGCGTCGGACTTCGCCAGCGACTGAATTACCAGGCCCTGAATCATTCCCACGTAGAGGGTGGACGCAGCATCTAGGTCGAGCTCTGCAGAGACTTCTCCGCAAGCTTTTCCTTTTTCTAGCAATTCGATGATTCGAGCTCGATAGTTGGTCATCAGTGTGACCACCATGCGCTTGGGTATGGTGTCTCCGGTCTTTTGGAGCTCAGCCAAGAGCATTCGCGGGGCGCCCGGATGCTCTGAAATGAATCCCATGTGCGCCATGAACACTGCTTCCAAGGCAGCTATAGGCGATTGCTGTGTTTGCGCAGCCAGATTTACTTTGCCCATCAGCTTGTCACTTACCCAGTCGAGCACGGACTGCACGATGGATTCTTTTGACGGGAAATGTCGAAAAATTGCTCCCTGGGTCAGGCCCATGTGCTGGGCTATGGCGGCAGTTGTGATGTCAGTGGGGTTTTGCTGCGCGGCTAGGGCGACAACGGCTTCTACAGTGACGGTGCGGCGTTCGTCAGCAGGCAGGTGTTTTGGGTTTTGGTCAGGAGGCATTAGTAGATAGTAACTAGTTACTATCTTATCTGTCAAATTTTACTCATCCAACATGGGGTTACTGCATGCGTCATCGTGATGCGCACTCACACCAAGTGGCTCGCAATTGTTGGTTCAAGTTGAGTGTCCGAAACGGCCTTGTGGACTTCGGCCCGTTCCCTGGCGTGAGGAATGCTGAGAGAAATGGTCGGAAGAGAGAGAACCGGACGCAGAACCGCCCTAGTAGTGCGGTTGGCGAAGTCCGCAAGTTTCCGCAGGAACCCGCAAGAACAAGGGGCGGCACGCGCCAACAGACGAAAAAAATCCCCAACTCAGACGAGTTGGGGATTGTGTATTGGTGGACCATTTGATCAATTGAACCCAAGTCCACCGCTCCTTCGAATCACCCAGATTGATCCAAAGTCTTAGGAACTGCCGCTTATGAGGAAACCAATAAACCCTGAGTCCCCACTACCACGACCGTCGCTGCCTGACCCATACCAGACTCTTGTCTCAGGCTGTCAACGACTGCAATGCTGCGATTGAGGTCAAAGATCGTCGCAAGCGAAACTGCAGCTGTCGGCCAGATGCGGTCGGTCACTGACTAATCTGCTTATTTGATCAGATTGCATTGCGCCGACACCTGCACCTTGCCCTCGTTGTTCGTGAGGTCTGCAATGAGGAAGGCGGCACTGCGGCCAACTTTCAGCGGGGAGACCCTCACTTGCGTGTGGCTGCCGTCCACAGTCGCCTGGTATTGCAGGGACAGATCCACCGGTTCGAAGGACCCATCCAGCGTGTGGAGGCAAGCGTTGAGCAACAGGCCAGCGGCGATCCCGCCCTGCAGATGGCCAGACCGATTGCTGTTGTGTTTCGCCAGGACCAACCGACTCTGGCCCTCGGTCCCGCCGAGGTGTGCTGTTGCTCCGTAGTCCCAGAATCGCTCTAGCGGACAGGCGCAAGCCTCACTCTCCAGCGCTCGCTGCCACACGGCTTTTTCCGATTCATCCAGCTCATCAAGGGTCAGGCTGCCGGTCAGGGTGCTGCGGGTGGGCAAGGGATGTTGCGCCGTGCCCTGCCTGTTCTCCAACACGGCAAAAGTCCCCTCGCCAATGCAGCACACCTGCCCCTCGCTGTTTTCCATTTGCAGGGTGACGGCGGAGACCACCATCCCGGTGTCTCGCCGAATGAACTGAACGCGGGAAACGGAGCGGAGGCGACCTTGTCGCGGCAGCGTGCCGAACGACAAGCGCAGGGTCATGGTGGCGATCCGCACACTCCTTCCGGCATACCCGCGCACAGCAGCGGCCATGGAGACGTCCGCGAAGACAGCCAGAGCGCCCTTGCTGGCCTGTCCTGAAGCGTCCTTGAAATATTCGGCAACGTCCATCAGACCGATGGCGCCTCGCTCGGAGACGTCTTGCTCGAAGTAAATGTCCAGCAAATGCGCAGGAAACATCCAACCTGGCGATCTTGCCGCGTGCAAGGCCCGCAGCACCTGGGCGGAAAAAGACATTTCGTTCATGGTTGCCTCACGGTGGACTTGCCGATCATCCAGGCTGGAAACGGTGGTTGGACATGCACTTGGGCTTTGTCAGGGGGCACTCTGGCGCGCCATGTTTTCCTGCACGTTCAAGCCAGCTGATCCACCAACTCGGGCACGGCGGCAAACAGATCGGCCTCGAGGCCGAAGTCGGCCACGGAGAAGATCGGCGCTTCCGGGTCCTTGTTGATCGCCACGATCACCTTCGAATCCTTCATGCCGGCCAGGTGCTGGATGGCGCCCGAGATGCCGCAAGCCACGTACAGCTGCGGCGCCACGATCTTGCCGGTCTGCCCGACCTGCAGGTCGTTGGGCGCGTAGCCCGCATCCACTGCGGCGCGGCTGGCACCGATGGCGGCGCCCAGCTTGTCGGCCAGCGGGGTCATGACCTCGTTGAACTTCTCGCTGCTGCCCAGCGCACGGCCGCCGGAGACGATGATCTTGGCGGCGGTCAGCTCGGGGCGGTCGCTCTTGGCGATCTCGCTGCCCACGTAGCGGCTCTTGCCGCTGTCGGCCAGCGCGCTGGCGCTCTCCACGGCGGCCGAGCCCCCGCTGGCGGCTGCGGCGTCAAAGCCGGTGGTGCGCACGGTGATGACTTTGACCGGGTCGGCGCTTTGCACGGTGGCGATGGCGTTGCCGGCGTAGATCGGGCGCTCGAAGGTGTCGGGCGCATCGACCTTGGTGATGTCGCTGATCTGGCCCACGTCGAGCTTGGCGGCCACGCGCGGGGCCACGTTCTTGCCACTGGCGGTGGCGGGGAACAGGATGTGGCTGTAGTGGCCCGCGATGGCCAGCACCTGCGCAGCGACGTTCTCGGCCAGGCCATGGGCCAGGGCTTCGCTGTCGGCGTGGATGACTTTGGCCACGCCAGCGATCTGGGCAGCGGCCTGCGCAGCGGCCGCCGCGTTGTGGCCGGCCACCAGCACATGCACCTCACCGCCACAGGCAGCGGCGGCGGTCACGGTGTTGAGGGTGGCGCCCTTGATGGACGCGTTGTCGTGTTCTGCAATGACGAGTGCGGTCATGTTCTTCTTCCTCAGATGACTTTGGCAACGTTCTTGAGCTTGTCCACCAGCGTGGCCACGTCGGGCACCTTGATGCCGGCGCTGCGCTTGGCCGGCTCCATGACCTTGAGGGTCTTGATGCGCGGCGCAACATCGACGCCCAGATCCTCGGGCTTGACGGTGTCGAGCTGTTTTTTCTTGGCCTTCATGATGTTGGGCAGCGTGACGTAACGCGGCTCATTGAGGCGCAGGTCGGTGGTGACCACGGCTGGCAGGCCGATCGAGAGGGTCTCAAGGCCGCCATCGACCTCGCGCGTGACGCTGGCCTTGCCGCCCTCGACTTCGACCTTGGAAGCAAAGGTGGCTTGGGGCAGGTCGGCCAGTGCAGCGAGCATCTGGCCGGTCTGGTTGCAGTCGTCGTCGATCGCCTGCTTGCCCAGGATCACCAGGCCCGGTTGTTCTTTGTCCACCAGGGCCTTGAGCAATTTGGCCACGGCCAGGGGCTGCAGCTCTTCGCTGGTCTCCACCAGGATGCCGCGGTCGGCGCCAATGGCCATGGCGGTGCGCAGGGTCTCCTGGCACTGGGCCATGCCGCAAGAGACGGCGATGACCTCGGTGGCCACGCCTTTTTCTTTCAGGCGCACCGCCTCTTCCACGGCGATCTCGTCGAAGGGGTTCATGCTCATCTTGACGTTGGCGATGTCGACACCGCTGTTGTCGCTCTTGACGCGGACCTTGACGTTGTAGTCCACCACCCGTTTGACGGCAACGAGAATTTTCATGTGTCTACCTTTCAGACTTTTTCCAGAATCAGCGCAATGCCCTGCCCCACACCGATGCACATGGTGCACAGCGCGTAGCGGCCGCCGGTGGTGTGCAGGCGGTTGATGGCGGTGGTGGCCAAACGTCCACCGCTGGCGCCCAGCGGGTGGCCCAGCGCAATCGCGCCGCCCCAGGCGTTCACACGGGCGTCGTCGTCCTTGAGGCCCAGCAGGCGCAGCACGGCCAGACCTTGGGCCGCAAAGGCTTCGTTGAGCTCGATCACGTCGATCTGCTCCAGCGTCAGGCCGGTCTGGGCCAGCACCTTTTGCGTGGCCGGCGCGGGGCCGATGCCCATGATGCGCGGGGCCACACCAGCCGTGGCCATGCCGACCACGCGGGCCTTGGGCGTGAGGCCGTTCTTGGCGGCCGTGGCTTCATCGGCCAGCAGCAGCGCGCAGGCGCCATCGTTCACGCCGCTGGCGTTGCCGGCGGTCACACTGCCGTCGGGGCGCACCACACCTTTGAGCTTGGCCAGCGCTTCCAGGCTGGTGGCACGCGGGTGCTCGTCGGTGTCCACCACGATCGCGTCGCCTTTTTTCTGGGGGATGGTCACCGCGCAGATCTCGCGGGCCAGGTGACCGGCCTTGATCGCAGCCACCGCACGCAGCTGGCTGTTCATGGCCATCCGGTCTTGTGCTTCGCGCTCGATCTTGAAATCGACCGCGACGTTTTCGGCGGTTTCAGGCATCGAGTCGACGCCGTACTGGGCTTTCATCAGTTTGTTGATGAAGCGCCAGCCGATCGTCGTGTCGTACACCTCGTTGGCACGGGAAAAAGCGCTCTCGGCCTTGGGCATCACAAACGGTGCGCGGCTCATACTTTCTACGCCGCCAGCGATCATCAGACCGGCTTCACCCGCCTTGATTGCACGTGCGGCCGTGCCCACGGCGTCGAGGCCCGAGCCACACAGGCGGTTGATGGTAGCACCGGGCACCTCGATCGGCAGGCCCGCCAGCAGGCTGCTCATGTGGGCCACGTTGCGGTTGTCCTCACCTGCCTGGTTGGCGCAGCCATACAGCACGTCGGTCACGGCCGCCCAGTCCACGTTGGGGTTGCGCTCCATCAGGGCCTTGAGCGGCACAGCGCCCAGGTCGTCGGTGCGCACCGAACTCAGGGCACCGCCGTAGCGGCCGAAGGGGGTGCGGATGGCGTCGCAGATGTAGGCTTGGTTCATGGTCGAGGAGGTGTGTTCAATCGGTTGGAGTACAGCCATGCCGAGATTGGCATGGCTCGCAAGCTGTGAAGGCAGTGAGTGGGGTGAGGTCAGCGCAGGATCCGGTCAGCATCAGACCGCACATCGTGACGCCGACCTTCGGTCTGCATGAGGCGAAACAAGGGCGCGTGAGTCAGGTGGCTCACCACCGCCCGCCCACGAGCCCCCGCATTCACGCCTGAAACACCAGAGCGTCGACAGCTGCCACGCCCTGTCCCTGCGGCATCACCAGCAGGGGGTTGACTTCGGCTTCATGCACCCGCAGATCGGGCCTGAGCGCCAGTTGCGACAGCGCGCTGACCGCCTGGGCAAGAGCATCCAGATCGCCACGGGGCTTGCCACGCAAGCCGGTCAAAGGCTTGAGCGCGTTGACTTCACTGACCATCTCCCGCGCCACTTCAACGCTCACGGGTGCCATACGGATGCTGCGGTCCTTGGCGATCTCGGCCCAGATGCCGCCTGTGGCCAGCATCACGATGGGACCGGCTTCGGGGTCGATGCGGTAACCCACCAGCACTTCGCCAAGGCCTCGGGTCATGGGCTGGATCAGAACCTCATCACAGGCCGCCTGCGGCGCACGGGCCTGCAAGTTGGCACGCAAGGTGCCAACGGCTGCGTCGAGGGCCTGCGCATCCCCGATGTTCAGCAGCACGCCACCGACTTCGGTCTTGTGCGAAATCTCGGCCGAGCAGACCTTGGCCACCACCGGAAAGCCGAAGCCCGGTGCAGCCGTGTTGTCGACCGGCGCATCCAGGCGCCTGAGCTCGAAGGGCGCATGCGGCACACCCAGCTGCGAGAGCACCCCATAGGCCTGCGCTTCGCTCAGAGCCTTGGCCCCCGCAAAATTGCCGCCTTGGCACAGCGCTGGCGGGCCAGGCTGACGGCGTTTGAAGACGGCCGCAATGGCGTCCGCACACGCTTCTGGCGTGCGAAAGCAGGGCACGCCGGCTGCCGTGAGCGAGGCCAGCGCCTGCGGCGCATCGGGCACCAGCATGGCCGCCAGCGGCTTGGCATGACCGGCACACTCCAGGATCGGCTTGACCGCCAGCTCGGGCTGGAAGCGGGCCGAGGAGCCCACCACCGCCAGCACCAGGTCAAATTCGGGGGCCGTCAGCAGAATGTCCAGGGCCCCTTTCATGATGTCGTACTTGGTGCCGGCCAGCGTCAGGTCGAGCACGCGTCCGGGGCTGCAGGGCAGGCCGGCATCGGCCAAGCGCTGCAGGGTCTGCGCCGACGGTGCCTGCACCTCCACACCACGAATGCCCAGCTGGTCGACCGCCATGGCGGCGCCACCGCCCGTGGTCGTGACCACGCCGACTCGCCGGGGTGCGCTGTCCAGGGCGATGCGACGGGCCAATGGGAAAGCTTCGAGCAGCGCCTCGAGCACGCCGAGTCGGGCCATGCCCATGTCGGCAAAAAATGCGTCGGCCACATCGTCCTCACCGGCGATCGCGCCGGTGTGGGTGGCGGCCATCTCGGCCGCCGCAGCCGAACGGCCGAGCTTGTAGACCAGTACCGGCTTACCGGCACGGTGCGCGGCCCGCGCAAAGGCCTGCAGTTCGGGGCCGTGGCGCATGCTTTCGAGAAACAGCAGATAGCCTTCGATGCCAGGGTCATCGAGCGTGGCGCTGCAGATCTCGCCCACATTGAGGTCGACCTCGCTGCCCACCGAGACCAGGCCGGCAAAACCCACGCCACGCGCCTTGCCCCGCGAGACCAGCGCACCGATCATGCTGCCGCTGTGCGAAGCCACAAAGACCTTGCCCGGCGGAATGTCCTGCTCGGCAAATGCGGCGTTGGCGGTCAGCACCAGTCCGGTGCGCGGATTGACCACCCCCAGGCTGCTGGGGCCCAGCAGCCGTGTGCGGCTGCCCTGGCACAAGGCGAGCAGGGCCTGCTCGCGTGCCAGCCCTTCGGGCCCTGTTTCGGCAAAGCCGCTGGCCAGAATGGTCACCACCGGCACGCCCAGGGCCACGCATTCGCGCACGGCTGCTTCGACCGTCTCGGTCGGTGTCAGCACGTACACATGGTCGGGCACTTCAGGCAGGCGATCCAGGCTGGGCCAGGCCGGCAGGCCCTGCACCTCGCTGCGTTTGGGGTTGATGGGGTAGATCTTTCCAGCAAACCCCGAGCGCTGCAGGAACTGCACCGGACGGCCGCCCATTTTGCTGACGTCATCGGAGGCGCCATACAGGGCAATGCTGCGCGGATGGATCAAGGCCTGCAACAGGCCAGAAGGTGGTGTCGTGGATGTCATATCACTGCAGTTCAATCTTGATTTCTTTGAATTGCTGCTCCCATTGGACCAGTTCCTGACGGATCGTTTTTTTGAACTCTTCTGGCGAACTGCCGATCACTTCGGCGCCAGCGGTTTGCAACCTGGATTTGAATTCAGGTGATTTCACGATCTCATTCACCGCCGAGGACAGTTTGCGAATGATGGAAGGGGGCGTGCCAGCGGGTGCCAGCAAGCCGTTCCAGGAATCCGAAACCATGCCCTTGATGCCCAATTCGGCAAAGGTCGGGACCTTGGGCAGGCTCGTCAGCCTCGTCTCCCCGGCCACAGCCAGCGGCTTGACCTTGCCCGCCTGCAGATGAGGCATGGCGCCCGAAGCCGTCATGAAAGCCATGTCGATATGGCCCGACATCAGATCGGTCAGTACGGCGCTGGCCCCCTTGTACGGTACATGGGTGTACTTGGTTTTGGTCAGCAACTGCAGCAGTTCGGTCGCCATGTGCTGCGAGCCGCCCAGGCCGGTGGTGCCATAGTTCAGACGTCCCGGGTTGCTGCGGGCATAGGCCAGCAGTTCGTCCACGGTCTTGAAAGGCGAATTGGGCGCGACCGCCAGCACACCAGGCGAGGACGAAATCTGCGAAATCGGCTCAAAACTCTTGTCAGCGTGGTACTTGAGGTTCTTGTAAGCAAAAACGTTCATGGTGATGGGCGCAGCCGCCACCAGCAGGGTGTAGCCATCAGGCGCCGCGGCGGCGGCCGCCTCGGAGGCGAGGTTGGAGCCTGCGCCAGCACGGTTTTCGACCACAAAAGGCTGCCCGAGCTTGTCCTGCAGCTTGGTGCCAAGCATGCGCGCCACCATGTCAGTGGGACCGCCGGCCGAATAGCCCACCAGAATCTTCACCGGCTTGTTGGGGTAGACAGGATCGGCCAGCACCGGCGCCGCACAGGCGGCTGCCACCAGCAGGCTGAGGGCTTGGGTAAACACACGTCTTTGCATGAGAAGTCTCCTTGGGTTAAGCAGGTTTTGTATTCCGTTGTGAAAAAGTGCGGCCGAAGACGCCTTCGGCGATGCGGTTCTTGAGCATTTCGATCGAGCCCCCGGCAATCATCCAGCCGCGGGTACGGCGTACACAGTACTCGACCAGCGACTCCTGGCTGAAGCCCATGCCGCCCATGACCTGCATGGCTTCGTTGGAAACCTCCCAGCCTGCCAGGTTACAGGCCAGTTTGGCCATGGCGGTGCTCTGCGCGCTGGGCAACCCGTGTTCGCCCTCCAGCGCAGCACGGTAAAGAAGCATCTGGGCCTGTTCGAGTTTCATATGCATGTCGGCGAACTTCCACTGCAGGCCCTGGAATTCGCACAGAGGACGACCGAACTGCTGACGCGTCATGGCGTAGTCACGCGCCACATTGAAGGCATAACGCCCCAGCGCCAGCGCCCGGGACGCATTGCCCAACCTTTCAACGTTGAAACCCGAGATCTGCTTCTTGAAGCCGCCCTCGCCCAGCAACAGGTTTTCCTTAGGGATACGGCAGTTGTCAAAGTACAGCTGTGACCATTGCTCGCCATTCATGAAGTTCGAGGGCGTGCCAACGACAAAGCCGGGCGTACCTTTTTCAACCAGCACCGAGCCGATGCCCTGCACGCCAGGACCAAAACGCACATAGATCAGGAACAGCTCGGCTTCGGGACTGTGGGTCGAAAACACCTTGCTGCCGTTGATGACGATTTCGTCACCATCGAAAGTTGCCGTGGTCTTGAGCTCGGTCACCGCCGAACCTGCATCGGGTTCGCTCATGCCCAGCGAAATGAGCTTTCGCGCTCCCAGCAGGTCTGGCAGGAAGCGCTCTTTTTGCTGAGGGCTGGCGTATTCGATAAAAGTGCGGATAGGACCGAAGTTGCCCGCCTGCACGATGTCGGCGCTCTTGGGGCAGGCCAATGCCACCTGCTGGATGGCCAGCACCGCATGCATCAGGGTGCCGCCCTGGCCACCTTCCTCTTCAGGAAAGGCAATGCCGAGGAGCCCCTGCTGGGCCATCAGAGCGGCCGTCTCCCAAGGGTAGGTCTTGGAGTGTGCACGCTCCAGCGCTCCGGGGGCGAGTTTGTCCTGCGCAAAACGGGCGACCGAGTCAGCATACGTTTGATGTTCTTCACTGAGGGCGAAATCCATGGGTCCTGTTCCTGTTGGGTTTGTTCAAGGCTTAGATCTTCTTCCCGATCACCTGGTTGCGGTGTTGCGCATTTCGCGTCCAGACATTCCTTAAGATCATTTCTGATGGCTGTTTTGACCACATGGATCTGACATGCAAAGGGCATGATCTGATTCATTGGCACACTTACGTGCCGGTCAGCACAGGAGCAATTTCATGACAGCAGCCCAACGTTTTGGCGAATATGGCGCAGCCTTGCTAGGTAAGACACTCGACGCCGAAGTGCTACACCACGCCAAGCGGGCCGTGGTGGACTGGTATGCCGCCTGGATTCCGGGCGCGGTGGAGGCACCGGCCACCCTGCTCGAAAAGGCCTTTGCCGACGACCTGGACCGCGGGCCTTCGCAACTGGCCCTGGGCCGCCGGGCCACCCCGCGCACAGCGGCGCTCATCAACGGGACAGCGGCGCACACGGTGGAGGTGGATGACATCTACCGCGAAGCCATTTATCACCCGGGCGCACCAACGATTGCCACCGCGCTGGCACAAGCCCAGGCCTGCCTGGCTTCGGGACTGGACTTTCTGACCGCCGTGGTCGCGGGCTATGAAATCTCGACGCGTATCGGCGCCACCCTGGGACGAGCCCATTACCACTACTGGCACAACACCGGTACGGTGGGCACCTTCGGGGCGGCCGCTGCCGCAGCCAGCCTGCTGCGGCTCGACAGCAAGGCTTATACACATGCGCTGTGCACCGCCGCAACGCTGGCCTCTGGCTTGCAGCAGGCCTTTCGCATGGACTCCATGTCCAAACCTCTGCACGCTGGCCATGCCGCCCAGGCGGGGTTGATGGCAGCGCAAATGGCGCAGGCGGGGGTAACCGGTTCGCTCGATGTGATTGACGGCGAAGCCGGCCTGGGACAGGCCATGAGCAACGGACCGGAATGGTCACAGGCCACAGCCTCACTGGGGCAGCGCTTCAACATCACCCAGATGACTTTCAAGAACCACGCCTGCTGTGGCCACACCTTTGCCCCGATTGACGGCGCGCTGGCGCTGCAGCAAACCTTGAACATCGATGCCGCGCAGATCCGCAAGGTCGAGGTCGCCACCTACCGTCCGGCCCTCGAGGTGGCTGGAAACATGAGCCCCCGCACAGCCGCCGAAGCCCGTTTCAGCGTGGCCTACGTGGTGGCCAATGCCCTGCTATACGGCAGCGTGCGGCTGGCTGCTTTTGCTGAGGAACGACTCGGCGATCCTCTTGTGCGTGCCCTGATGACGCGGATCGAGTTATCGGTGGACGAAGATCTCGATCGCGCCTTTCCGGGTCAGCGAGCAGCACGGGTATCGATCGAAACGATGGACGGTCGCCGCAGCGAACACCTGCAACCCACGCGGAAAGGCGATCCCGACGCCCCGCTGAGCGACGAGGACCTGAGCGACAAGTTTCTTGAACTGGCCGGCCCCATCCTCGGCGAGGCCGCCGCCCGTGCACGGCTGGCGCAACTCTGGCGACTCGATGCCCCAGACTCAAGCCTGATCTGAACCCTCGCGGCCCGGATGGGCCCGTGTACTCTGTATCAACCAGTCCCGGAATGCCGTGACCTTGCGGGACTCGCGCTGTAGCCTTGGTCGAACCAGAAAGTAGCCCTTCCCGGTCCTGACAGGGCGGTTGAAGGGACGCAACAGCGTGCCGGCTTCGAACTCCTTGTGAAGCAAGACGTTCTGACCGATCGCGAGGCCCAGACCGTCGATGGCCGCCTGCCAAGTCAGCACCGAAGTGCTGAAAGTCATCTCCTCGGCACCATCAGCTTCTTTGGCCAGTTCGGTGTGTTCGAGCCAGTCCTTAAAATCGTTGCGCCTGAAACGCGAAATTAACTGGCGATGGCGGAGTAATGAACTCGGAAACTTTGGATTAGGCGCGAATTTCTTCAAAAAAGAAGGCGAACAGACCGGTTCAATTTCGTCAAGAAACAAGAGGTCGGAATTCACCCCAACCCATTTGCCGAGGCCATATTGGATGGCCACATCTACCGCGTCCTTGTCAAAATCCACATCAGGCACGGCGTTGGTGATTCGGACATTCACATCTGGATTGAGGCGGTGGAAATCCTCCAGCCGCGTAATCAGCCACTTGGCCGCGAAGGTCGTGTAGGTTCTGACCCGCAAAATGTTCTTGACCTGGCTTTCGGTGAGCCTAGCTGTGGCATCTGCAATGGCAGCGAAAGCAGGCGTAATGGTCTCGGCATACGCCTTTCCTGTGCGTGTGAGTGTCACGCCATAACGCTCCCTCTTGACCAATTCGACGCCGAGGTAAGTTTCGAGCGAACCCAGTTGGCGACTGACCGCCGACTGTGTGACACTCAACTCGGCGGCGGCCAGTGTGAGGTTCTCCGTCCTGGCGACGACTTCGAAGACCCTGAGCGGGTTGAGGGGCGGTATTTTTCGCATCAGGACGCCTTCTATCTGCATTTTTCGCACAACTAGGGCGCGGGCACCCCTTCAGGCTGGGTGGAAACTCCAAGCATATGCCAATTCGAAAATTGGTCGCAGAAATATTCTTAGCTCAAGGTCAAATGAAAAAGCATAAGTGGAAGATCATTTGCATCCGCCGCAGAATATCGGCCCGCCCGATTTGGTGCCCTGAAGCGTCGTAAAACGCTCTCCATCAAGGCGGCTTATCCGGGAATTCGCGCTTAACGACTGGTTACTGTCCCCAAGTTGCCATTAGAAAGCTGAGTGCCCACTGACCGCAACCAGCCTTTACCGGTCCTCCGGGACGGACACGCCAACGATGCCTCTTGGCCGACTGCTGCCCCTTGCGTAAGCAAATTCGCCCAATTGATCCAACTGCTCTACCAGTCGTCCACTCCAACTATTTGACGTTTTGCCGCATAAATACGTGGGTCGGGTGCGGTGCGCACCAGAGGGTCTGAGCGAAAACAGCGAAAAACAGCGGCTGTTTGAGCCTGAAACAGGTGTTTTGGAGGGTGTGCCAGAAGGTCAACGCACCGCAGGCAGATCGCGTAAGTGGTTGATATGCAAGGGGAAAAAGAAAGGGGTCAAACTCAGCGATGAATTTGACCCCAGGTGGTGATTGGTGGTGGGTGCGGGCCCGGGTTCAATTCCCTGCCAATAGGTGCCTACTAACACCCGTTATGAACCTGCGGAAGGATGCGGAAAGGTACACACACATGTCTCCCGCTCCTTAGTATTTGCACGT
>NZ_NESE01000012.1:0-15915 GCF_003063605.1 Limnohabitans sp. Hippo4
TGGTGGTGGCTGCGGACCCGGGTTCAATTCCGTGCAAGTGTAGGCCTGCTAAACCTTACCTGACGCATCCAAGTCCTGCGGATAGTAGCGGAAGTCTGGACCTGTTTAGGTCTCACCCTCATTTGTCCGCAGGATTCCGAATCCGTTCAAGTCACCATTTCGAGTCGTCATCTTCGAAAGTGGCGCCTCTACCGGTCGCAAAGTCTCCCATGCGGAAGCTGCCGTCGGAACTCGTTGAACCTCCCATACTGGTAAACAAGCTCCCATCGCTACCGACCACCGTGGAGCCAGTTCTCGTGTAAGTGGTCCCTTTCGAGGAAATGCTGATGTCGTCGCTGACTTTGTTGATGGTCTCGCCCGTTTGACCTGCCCCCTCCCGCCCGTAAATCGGTATGTCTTCGCAATGAACGTTGTGCAGCGGTACGCGCTGTAGTCAACCAGAGAAAGCACCTGAAGACCGGACGGCCAAGCCGCTCTCAGCAAGCTGGAAATCACGCAATTGCACGAAGTGCGGCTCGTCAACCTCGGACGATCAGATGCGTGGGCACCATCTTGCGGATCTCACGCCGCGCGTGGTCGATGAAAGGCTTGAGAACCAGGGTCGAGGAGTTTCTCGGTGAGATGACCATCGAGTAATCGGTCACGATATCTGGCTTGAAGGGGATGAACCTGACCTGGTCACCGGTGTAGCCAGTGGCCGTCAGCGGATCGATGATAGAAATTCCTGCGCCCGCTTCGACTAATCGGATCACGACTGACGAGATTTGCGTTTCGACATTGATCCTTCTGTTCACGCCGTAGGAAAGCATCAAGGAGTCGATCTTCATGCGTGTCTCCATCAGCGGCGCCATGGAGATGAAGCTTTCTCCCTCGAAATCTTCCGGGTTCAGGACCTTGCGGGTCGCCAGTCGATGCCCGACAGGAATCACTCCAACCATCTTGGCCGAAACAAGGGTCTCACTATTGCCATGCCTCGTCGCATGAACGGGCACCATGGCGAATCCCAGATGGCAGCGTCCGCTCTGGACCATATCCAGAACGGTTGAAGAGCTATGCATGTGCATTGTGATTAAGGTCTCTGGACGCTCCAGGCTGAAGCTGGCGATGGCGCGTGGCAGGAAGGACAAGGCCATGTTGGGGGCCGCGGCGATCTCCAGGTGGCCCAGCTTCAGTGCCTTGATGCCGCTTGCCGCATTCGCGATCCGCTCGATCTCCATCAATGACTGATTGACGTCGGCAAAAAGCAGTGTGGCCTCTGGCGTTGGAGCGAGGCGTCCCTTGTCTCGGGTAAACAGCGCAATCGCGATGCGCTGCTCCAGGTCGGCAATCAGGCGGGTGACGACGGGTTGAGTCACCCCAAGCATCTCGGCGGCACCGGTGACGGTCCTGCGCACCATGACCGCCCGAAAAGCCTCCAAGTGGCGCAGCGTGATTTTCATGCTCATAGTATTTAGACATGGTTTTATTTCAAGATGCTATTTTAATGACATTTTCTAGATAAAATGTTAAATAAAAACAATGATTTAGCATCGAAGCAAAGAGGTATTGCATAAAAACATTGACTATGGTTTTTACCCTGGCGACCTGAGGTGATCTTGCTTACGATGAAGGCTATGTTGAAGCAAACGTCAGACGGTTCGCAGCCATCGCAACTCACCTCTCGGTCAATGAATCCTCATTTCCATTCACCCCAGGCGATCCACTTGACGGCGCTGCTGAACCCTGGTGGTTCTGGCACTGCGGGGACCGCGCGCAGCCTGCGCATCGCCCCGAAGAAGAAAGGTCTTTGAACATGCAGCGTGAATATGACGTGATCGTTGCGGGCGCCGGAATCGTGGGTGCCGCCATTGCATACGGCCTGGCCGGGTACGACAAGCGGGTCTTGATGCTCGATGGGGCCGACAGGGACTACCGGGCGGCAAAGGCCAACTTCGGCTTGGTCTGGGTCCAAGGAAAGGGTTACCGCTACCCCGAGTACCACCGGCTGTCGGCGGCGGCAGCTGATGCATGGCCGGAGTTTGCTGCGGGACTGGAGGCAGAGACGGGAATTTCACTTGACTACCAAACCGGCTCCGGTCTGAAGTTCTGCCTGAGCGACGACGAGTTGTCTGCTCGCGCCAAGATGCTGGATGCTTGGGAAGCTGAGACGCCAGAACTGGCCCCCTCCGTGCGGATTCTTGATCGCAGCGAACTGGCGCGTCGTTACCCCACGATGCGACTCGGCCCTGACGTCGTGGGCGCGAGCCTGGGGGAGCAGGACGGTCAGGCGAACCCGCTTCGACTCCTGGCTGCGCTCCAAGCCGCCTTCCAGCGCCGGGGCGGCATGGTGCGCAACGGGCACCCTGTGACCTCGATCAAGCCCTTGGCAGGCGGCGGCTTTGAGGTTAAGACCAGTGAGCAAACGGCCCGAGCCGAACGTGTCGTGATCGCTGCCGGCCTTGGGTCGGTGGCGCTCGGGAGAATGATCGGACTGGACGTCCCCTTGCATCCCGAGCGAGGACAGATCCTCGTGACCGAGCGCCTGGCGCCTGTTCTGCCTGTACCCGCAAGCGGGCTGCGTCAAACCGGCGAGGGCACAGTGATGATCGGCGTGACTCAGGAGGACGTGGGGTATGACCTAAGTACCACTTCCGCCGCAGCTGTGAGGATGACCCGAAAAGCACTTCGCATCCTCCCTGAATTGGGCAAAGCGCGCCTGGTGCGCCAATGGTCCTGCCTGCGAGTGATGACGCCGGATGGGTACCCCGTCTATGCCAGCTCCCAGATGTACCCAGGCGCGGAGATCGCAACTTGCCACTCTGGGGTGACGCTCGCGTCATTCCACGCTGGCCCCTACGCGCAGGCACTGGCCAGCGGCCGTCATCTCCAGACTCTCAATGCCTTTCCTCTCGAGCGATTCAATGTTTCGAAAAATCAGTCCCCCCAGCACACCACCGCTGACGCTCTCCATTGATGGGAAGTCAGTCACTGCCGAGCGCGGTGAAACGGTGGCATCCGTGATGATGCGTCAGGCGGATCCCAGCTGCCGCCACACGCCCGTTCACGGCAGTTCGCGTGCACCGTTTTGCATGATGGGCGTGTGCTTCGACTGCCTGGCAATCGTCGACGGTGCGTCGTCAACCCAGACCTGTCTGGTCCCGGTCGCCGAAGGCATGTGCGTTGAGCGTCAACTCGGCCGGCCGAAGGTGGCGTCATGAGATCCTTTAATGCGGTGGTGGTGGGCGCGGGCCCGGCCGGAATGAGCGCAGCGATTGGACTGCGGGCTCAGGGCCTGTCCGTTCTGGTCGTGGACGAGCAGCCGACGCCTGGCGGGCAGATCTGGCGTGCAGTGGAGGCGGTGGCACCGACAACAACTGGCGCCCTGTTGGGCAAGGAGTACCTTGCCGGTGCTGATCTCACCTCGCGCTTTCGATCCTGTGGCGCCAGCTATGAGCCTGAGACCAGGGTTTGGCAGGTTGAGCCCGAATGGAAGGTCTACATGACCCGCAGCGGTCAGGCGGAATCGGTGGCCGCCGGCCACGTGATCTTGACAATGGGCGCGCAGGAGCGACCCGCGCCATTCCCGGGTTGGACTTTGCCTGGTGTCATGACCGTCGGATCGGCCCAGATTCTGCTCAAGACATCGCGACAAATCCCCTCGGAGCCCGTCTGGGTCGTTGGCAGCGGGCCACTACCCCTGCTTTACATGGCTCAATTGGTCCGAGCTGGCGGCAAGATCGCCGGGTGGTTGGATACGTCGCCCGCTGGCGGCTGGCGCCGTGCGTTGCCCTGGATCGGTGCGGCCATGGCCAGCTCTAAGGACCTCCTCAAGGGGTTGGCCTGGATGCGGGAAATTCAAGCCGCCGGAGTCAAGCGCGTGCGCGGCGTCACGGCTGTCCGTGCCCTGGGCCAGGATCGCCTGCAGGAGATTGAATACATCCAGGCCAATGGCAAAACCATGCGCGTGCCGGCCAGCTTGCTTCTGTCCCATGAAGGCGTCGTGCCTTCGATTCACATGACGCAGGCGCTCGGGTGTGCCCACGAGTGGAGCTCGCAGCAGGCGTGTCTGGCGCCGGTTCTCGACGAATGGGGGCAAACCGACAAGCCAGGCATTTACGTGGCTGGCGACGGCGCCGGGATTGGCGGCGCCTATGCAGCCTGTGTACGCGGGGAGCTGGTGGCGCTTGGAGTAGCTCAGCGAGCTGGCCGCCTGTCGGGAGAGGCAGCGTCGGTGCAAGCGGCCCCCCTTCGCGAAAAACTGAAGAAGTTATTGCGACTGCGCCCCATGCTGGACGCCCTGTACCCACCGCGCGCAAACATCGCCACGCCAACCGACGACACCATCGTCTGCCGGTGCGAGGAACTAACGGCCGGCGACATCCGCAAAGCCGCTGCCATCGGTCAGCCCGGTCCGAACCAGCTTAAGGCATATACCCGTGCGGGCATGGGACCCTGCCAAGGCCGTCAATGCGGCTACACCGTCGCGCACATCCTTGCCCAGGAGCAAGGCCGAACGGTCGCCGAGGTGGGGTTTTATCGCATCCGGCCGCCGCTCAAGCCGGTGACGCTTGCGGAACTGGCAACGTTGAACATGGACGAGCAATAGGCATGAACACGGCAAACCACGTGGTCGTCTCAGTGAGGGCCTGCTGCACAGGCCCAAGGCTTCAGGGCGGGTATCAAGACAAGAGGGGCTTGTCCCTCACCATTCGTAAAGGAAATATTTATGCGACTGAACATCTCGACCATGCGACGTAAGAGCGCCTTGCTGGTACTTTGCTTCGCCGGTACGCTCCAGACGGTGCACGCGGCGTACCCTGAAAAGCCCGTCCGATGGATCATCCCGGGGGCTGCGGGCGGCGCGGCCGATGCCATCGCCCGCATCGTTGCCAATGCGGTGAGCGCGCGCTGGGGACAGCCGATCGTCATCGATAACCGTCCGGGGGCCACCGGGACGATCGCCAATGACGCGACGGCGAAAGCCACACCGGACGGTTACACCTTGGGTCAGGCGACCATGTCGACCTACGTGATGTCCAACCATGTGCTTCCCCGCCTTCCCTACAAACCCGCAGAAGATTTCACCAACATCGCCAAGCTGTGCACCAGCCCTTACCTCCTGGGGGTGACGCAGAGCCTGCCGGTGAACTCGGTGTCCGAACTGGTCGCCCGCGCCAAGGCCCGGCCCACCGAGTTGAACTATGGTTCCTCCGGTAACGGATCAGCCCTGCATGTGGCGACGGAGCTTTTCCGCTCGAGCGCGGGCATCAAGATCACCCACGTGCCCTACAAGAGCGTTCCGGCATCGGAGATGGACCTGATTGGCGGCCAGATCCAAATGATGATCGGCAACTTCGCCACGATGGCCACCCATGTGCAGTCCGGCAAGATTCGTGCGCTCGCCATCACCAGCCCCAAGCGCTCGCCCCTGTTGCCCAACGTGCCGACGATGGCCGAAGCCGGCATTCCTGCCGCCGAGGTCACGACCTGGATTGGCGTGATGGCGCCTGCGAAGCTGCCGCCTGCCATTGCCAAGAAGATCCATGAGGAGTTCACTGCCGCAGTGAAGGACCCGAAGGTCATCAAACAGCTTGCCGATATCGGGTGCGATGTCGACCCGACGACTATGGAAAACTTCGACCGCCTGGTCCAGTCGGAAAACGCGCGCTGGGGCGCCGTTGTCCGTCAAAACAACATCACAGCAGACTGATGCAGGCAAGTCGGGGGCCCCATCATCTCCCGCTGCCGCTGTTTTCATCCGGGGCACGGCACACGGCGCTGGCTCGGGATTTTCTTGTGCCGCTCGGTGGGTGAATCCCTAAAAGCCGAAAGGGCTGAGCGTATGCGAAACGAAGATGGAAGAAAAGTGAATCGGATCAAAGTAGGAATTGTAGGTGCCGGGGGCATTGGCTTGGCGAGTGCGGCCTGGGCCGCCCATCGCGGTCATGGGGTTTCAGTGTGGGCACCTAGTGGTAGCGCAAATGCGCTGCGAAACGAGCCGTTGAGCGCAACGGGCGCATTGGAAGCGACGCTTGCCGTGGGGGTCTCCGATAGCGCGCAGACGCTGGCGGATCAGGCCGACGTGATCCTGATTGCTGTTCCACTCAATGCCCATAAGGCAGTGATGGACGCACTGTTGCCGAATCTGCGTTCCGGACATCTGGTGATTGTCAGCTCAATGGGATCGTTGTCGTCGCTGTACTTGTATGAGCGCGCCGTCGCGCGCGGCATTGACCTTTGTGTTGCGAGCTTCGGCACGACCGCTCTCACGGCGCGGCGCAAGGGGCCGACTCAGGTGAACATCATGACTCGGCGTAGCCAGGTCGCGATCTCATGTCTGCCACAGACGGCCGCACCTCAGGCGCTCGCTGCTTGTGAGGCGCTGTTTGGCGACGGGTTCAACGAGGAAAAAGACCCGCTTGTCTCAAGCCTTGCGAATACCAGCGCTATCACACACGTGCCGCTCGCATTGTTCAATTGGACGAGGATTGAGCGAGCAGAAAACTGGCCCCAGTATCACTACATGACGCCTCGCGTGTCCTCCGCCATTGAGGCCATCGACGCTGAACGCCTGGCCGTTGCCGGTGCATTCGGTATCGAGGTGCGCAGCGTCAAGAAACACTTCTCGCAATCGTTCAAGGCCGAAGGGGATCGTCTAGAGGACATAGCCGCCGAGCTGCATAAGAAGCGTGGCGGACCGCCCGGGCCGACCCGGATCGATACCCGATACCTGTCGGAAGACGTGCCATATGGGCTCGTATTCCTCCTGGCACTTGGACGTGTGGCCAACGTCAATATGCCCTACACGCAGGCCATGATCAGCATGGCAGAACTGATCGTTGGAGAGGATTTTCTAGCGGGCAATGATTTGGTCGTTCATCTGGAACTCGCATCATCGTCCGTCGAAGGACTCCTGTCTCGTGTGCGAGTCTCTAGCGTCGTAATTTGAATTCATTGTCGGGGCAATGCCGTGGTACTCAAGTTGAGACAAATCGAGGCGTTCCGCTCCGTCATGCGCGAGGGAAGCATGGTGCGCGCCAGTTCGGCGATGGCGATCACGCAACCCGCTATTAGCTACCTGATCAGTGGTCTCGAAAAAGAGGTGGGGTTCGAGCTTTTCAGTCGACGCGGTGGCAAGCTGACACCGACGCCGGAGGCTCTGCAACTCATGGCAGAGGTCAACAGGCTCTACGACGGCCTGGATGGCATCAAGGCTGCCGCGCAACAGATCGCCAACCATGAGCGGGCTACTGTTCGCGTCCTCCTCACACAGGCTCTTGCGAGCGGCCGCATCATGAATGCGATCGGGCAATTTGCAGTCGCTCATCCGGGGCTAAAACTGGATGTCGATGTGGACCATCGGCTGACCATCATGCATCGGATCAGCTCTGCCCAAGCGGATTTGGGTATTCTTTCGTTGCCGCCGGTAATGGAAGGGGCTATTGCGACGAAGCTATTCGACAGCGAGCTCCTGTGTGTCGCGTCCGCGCCTGGCTTCCTTCATGGCGGAGTGAATGTCTCGCCCGCTGACCTTGATGGCATACCTGTCGTCGGGATCAAACCTGGGGGCGTGATCCGGCCGATGGTCGAAAACTGGTTTGCCACGGCGGGCGTCAGTCCAAAGTTCGTGATTGAGGTCGGTGATGCGGGGGCTGCCATCGAGCTGGTTCGTGCTGGCCTGGGTGTGACGATCGTCACCAGCATCAGCTTGCCTGAACATCAACGGGCAGGTCTGATTACGCTACCTCTCGATCCCATACAAAATTTTGAAATCGGAGCCATTGTTCCGTTGATGCAGCACCCAAATCGAGCGGCGCAAGCCCTTGTCGAATCCCTTCGGGTCAGCCTAAAAAACTAGCCTGTGCCGGCAGACAGGACTGCCCTATCAAAGGGACTTATAGACCGGCCGGATCTTTTGATGGGCTTATTTCACGGTTTCGAAAGACAATCGATTCGGCTTCCAAGTCCACTGAAATTACCCCAAAAAAGCAGTTGGTTGCGGCATAAAGGGTGACATCAGCGGGGTGTCCAAATGAATCGGAGAAATGAATGAATCGGTATCTCAAAAATCTTCTGGGAATTTGCATAGCTGTTGGCGCCGTCTTTAGCGCACATGCGCAATGGCCGGATCGCGCCATCAAGATCGTGGTGCCTTACCCAGCAGCAAACTCCTCAGACGTTGCAGCTCGACTGATCGGTGAAAAACTGGCAGCGCAGCTTGGTCAACCGGTGATCGTCGAAAACCGTGCGGGTGCAAGCGGGACACTCGGCACCGCCTATGCGGCCAAACAGCCTGCAGACGGTTACACCCTGGCCATCGGTGCGCCCGGCCCCCTCAGTGTTGGTCCCTGGACAACTGTGAGACCCCTCCCGTATGACCCGGTTAACGATTTCGTGGTGGTCGGCGCCATCGCCTGGGCGCCGCAGGTGCTCGTCGCGAAAAAGGACCTGCCTGTCAAGAACTTCCAGGAGTTTCTGGCCTACGCCAAGAAGCCCGGCGCCACACTGAGTTACGGCTCATCCGGCGTGGGAACGGTGCCGCAACTCATCGTGGCCCAAATGCTGAAGCAAACGGGTGTCAAGGCCGAACACGTCCCCTACCGAGGCGGTGCGGCGGCAATCACTGATCTGCGAGGCGGCGTCATCGACTTCATGTCGGACACCGTGCCCGTTGTGAGGGGCATGATTGCCGAAGGCACGATCAAGGCGTTGGGTGTGAGTACAGCCGAGCGGATTCCATCGCTTCCGGACGTTCCGACTCTCCAGGAGCAAGGCGTCAAAGACTTCAACCTGCAGGGCTACATCTTGTTGGTGGTGCCGGCCAAGACACCGGACCAGATCGTCTTCCGCCTGAGGAATGCGATGGACTCTATCGTCAAAGAATCAGATGTGCGCAAGCGTCTGCTTGAGATGGGGCTGACCCCGATGGATTTGCCGCGGGAGCGCTTTGCCACTTTCCTCCAGACCGAGTCGGCCCGCTGGAAGGCTGCAGTTGATGCCGCAGGCGCGGCAAAGACCATGGAGTGATCGTTTGTGTAGTGAAGCCGGAAGTGCTCATGGCATGCAAGGCTGATCACACAGCTTGAGCCTACTTGCTGGTTTCTGGAGATATTGGGGCGCATGCCGCCGATGGCTCCAGAAGGCCAAGCGAATGCCTCCGGCCCACCTTGCAGCGTCAGGCGGCATGCAGCCTTCCAGGCACATGGTCGTGCCAATCTCCTAAGCTGATCTGTTGGGCGTAGACGCCGCAACCTCATCACCTTTGCTCAACCAACGTAGGCAGATTGTCTGCTTGCGTCTCTTTCCCGCAGTGAGAGGTCGTCATGCAAATAAATGTGACTTATTGGCCGGTCTTGAATATTGATTTGCTTGATGGGATGGCGGCAGGAAAAATCAGACCTGCTTGATTGATCGGCGTGAATCGCGCTCCTTACTGGGAGAACTACATCAACACGACCGAGTCATGAGCATGGGCTATGGCCGCAATAGATCTTCAGGTTCCGGTGATATCAACGGCCTGGCAAAGATCCCTTGCGTAGCCTGGCGTTAGAGCTTCTGCACTGAGAAACGACTAAAGGATTTTTACAATGATTCGCATCGGCGTTGACATAGGCGGCACCTTCACAGACTTCTGTGGGTGGCGAGAAGGCAGTGGCACTGAAGTCATCAGCTTGAAGGTTCCCTCTACGCCTCCGGCTTTCGAGGAGGGCTTTCGCCAGGGCTTCGAGTTATTGCTAGAGCGATTGGGACCCCAGGACGGCGAGCCGGCGGTCGTCATGCACGGCACGACCGTGAGCACGAATGCCGTGATCGAGCGCAAGGGGCCGAAGGTCGCTTTCATCGTGACCAAAGGCTACCGCGACCTGCTGGAGCTACAGCGAATGGGGGTTCGCAATCCGCTGAACATCTTTGAGACGCGGACCAAGCCACTGGTGGAACGCGCGATGGTCTTTGAGGTGGACGAGCGGCTTTTGCACGGGGGGACGGTTCGAACCCCAATTCGTCAAGAGGCGATTCAGGAACTGGTCAAGCAGGCCAAGGATGCAGGCGCGAACGGTTACGCGGTGGCACTGCTTCACAGCTACGCCAATCCAGCGCACGAACGGGCTGTCGAAGAAGCCATTCGCACCGTGGTGGGTGCCGATGCGGAAGTCAGTCTTTCCAGCGAAATCTGGCCGCGTGTCGGTGAGTATGAGCGGGCGATCGTGAGCGTGCTCAACGCGTTTGTTAGAAAGCGCATGAATGAATACATCGGCGCCGTTGAGCGGTATGTTGAGAGCCGGCTGCCGGGTTCGCAGTTGTTTGTCACGCGCTCCAACGGCGGCGCCATGGCGGCCGCTGAAGCGCGGCGCTTCCCGGTGCACACGCTGCTTTCCGGTCCGGCCTCTGGCGTCACCGCCGTCCAATACCTAGCCCGAGCGGCTGGTGAGCGCAACATCCTCACGATGGACATGGGCGGTACGAGTACCGATATCTCGCTGCTGCGAGATGGCCAAGCCATGACATCGAATGCCGCCGAGGTCGGCGACTTCCCTGTCGTGATGCCGGTCACAGGCATCGAGGCTATCGGTGCGGGCGGAGGATCCATCGCCATGATCGATGATGGTGTGCTGCGGATTGGGCCGCAAAGCGCGGGTTCGTATCCGGGGCCAGCCTGTTTTTCTCGCGGCGGAACGGCACCCACGCTGACTGATGCCTACCTGCTAGCCGGATATCTTCCTGAAGCTCTCCTGGGCGGGAAGATGGGGCTTGATCGAACTGCCTCTGAGCGTGCGATGGCTCCCGTCGCCAGTGGGCTGAAGGCTGATGTATTCGGCGCGGCCGATATGTGCGTGGCGGTAGCGAGTTCAAACATGGTGGCTGGCGTGCTTCCCTACCTGGCGCGCCAGGGGGTCGACCCCGAAGACCTGACACTGCTCGTGTACGGCGGCGGTGGCGGCATTCACGGCCCCCTCCTTGCCGCTGAACTCGGCATCAATCGCGTGCTTGTGCCCACAAGCCCTTCAACATTCTGCGCATTCGGCGGGCTTGTCTCCGAACTCAGTCACGACGTGATGGAAACGGTGCATGGGCAACGTGTGGATGGGACCGCACTCTCCGAAAAGTACAAAGCACTTCGCCAGGAGGCAGGTGAATGGCTGTCCCGGCAGGCACCGCCTGAGCGCTTGGTATCGACCGGCTTCGAGTGCTGGGCCGAGATGCGCTACACCGGCCAGTCCTTCCAGGTCGATGTGCGCTTGCCGGATTCTGCGGTCGAGTCTGCAGACCTCAGCGCAATGCATGCGATCTTCCATAAGGAGCACGAGCGAATTTACAACCACTGCGATCCCGAAGCGCCAGTTGAATTTGTCGACCTGCGCGTCCGGATCCGGGGGGCCATGTCGATACCAGAGCCCGCTGCACCATCTTCATCGGCCGTCGGGGATGCATTCAAGGGCTCGCGGTCGATGCGTTTCCAGGGAGAGATTTTTCCTGAGGCGCCTGTCTTTGAGAGGTCTCGCCTCACCCATTCCGACGAAGTGCCCGGTCCCGCCGTGATCGAGCAATCTGACGCCACCCTCGTAGTGCCACCCGGCTTTGTGGCCCGCGTGGGCGCCTACGGCACCATTCTCATGACCCGGAGTTGACCCATGGATGCAGTTCGTACCGCCATTATGAGCAATCGCTTTAACGCGATTGTTGAAGAAGCGTCTGCAGCGGTGTACCGCACCGCTCATACAACGTTCGTCAAGCTTGTCCAAGACTATCAGTGCGCAGTCGCGACCGTCGATGGCGACATGTTTGCCTATCCCATGCTCTCGGGGGTGAATGTCTTTGTCGGCTCGCCTCTGAAGCCGACCCTTGACGCCATCGGGCGAGAAAACCTGAAGCCGGGCGACATCGTGATCACCAATGACCCGTTCACAACAGACGGCCTGGTTACGCACCTGATGGACATCACGCTGCTTTATCCGATTTTTCGGGATGATCGGTTGATTGCCATTGGCTGGGCCTTCGTGCATGCGTCGGATATCGGCGGAGCCGTGCCGGGCAGCATTTCTCCCGCCTTCACTGAAGTATTCCAGGAGGGGCTCAGACTCAGGCCCGTCAAGCTCTATGAGGGCGGCGTGCTCAACACCACGGTCAAGGCGATTCTTGCCGACAACAGTCGCATCCCCGGCGAAGTATGGGGAGACATCCAGGCCATGATCTCCGGCCTCAAGAGCATTGACCGTCGAGTCAATGAGTTGTGTGGCCGATATGGCGGTCAAGCCGTTGAGCAGGCGATGCAGGATGTCATTTCCTACGCGGAATCCAAGGCTCGCACAGCCATTGCATCCATCCCGGACGGCGTCTACGACTTCTCCGACTACTTGGAGGGAATCAATGACCGCCAGATTGCTTTCTTCTCGGCGCGGATGACCGTAAGCAAGGGAGAGATCCACCTCGATTTCTCAGGGACAGACCCACAACTTCCGGCTGCGTACAACCTGGTGAGCGGCGCATCAACGCACCCCTATGTTGTTCAATGCCTTTACGCGTTCATCCTGACGATGGACCCGTTAACCCCACGCAACGCCGGAATCCTGCGTGCCATCTATTCGTACACGCCGCGCGGTACGGTATTGAATGCCGTTTTCCCTGCATCCGGCGGATCCCGCGCGGCATCTGCAACGCGTGCCTACGACGTTCTCCTGGGGTGCATCAACCAGGCCCTGCCGGAGGGACTCGCTGCCGCCGACTCGGGCAATGCGGGCGTGATTGTCGTCGCAGCCCCAGATCCGCGCACCGGGCGTGATCGCGTGAACGTCATCAACACGATTCATGGCGGTGGCGGAGCGCGTCGCAGTCGCGACGGCGTCGATGGAACAGCAGTCCGGTACTCGCAGCGCAGCGTTCCTGTGGAAATCATTGAGGTGGAGACTGCGATGATCATGCGGGCCATTCGGATCGTTCCCGACAGCCGGCGTGCGGGTCGCTATGTCAGCGGCGCCGCCCTCCAGATGGAGATTGAAAATACCGCCCACCGCGCAGTCATGACTGTGCGCAACATGAATCGCTTTGTCTTTTCGGCCTGGGGCTTCAGAGGCGGAGAACACGGCGTCAAAGGCACTGCTGTCCTGAACCCAGGCCGTCCTGATGAACGTTCCATCGGCAAGATCTCCGTGCTCGAACTCAATCGAGGTGATGTGATCCAGATCACAAGCCCGACGGGCGGTGGATTCGGTGACCCGATGGAACGAGACCTTGCTGCGATTGCCAGCGAAATCCGCAACGGGATGCTGTCAACCGAACGGGCCAGTCAGGTCTATGCGGTTGTTTTTGATGAGCATGGCCAGATCGACGAGGTGGCGACTGCCGCCAGGCGACGGGAGAGAACCAGGGCGGACACTCCGGAATTCACTTTCTGCGATGAGCGCTTGCGGCAAGACCAAGTCTGGCCCCAAGACATGAGGCGTCAACTTGCGGCCATGGCCCTGACCTACGATCAGCGTATCCGCAGCCAGCTGGTAGGAACAGTCCACCATCGCATGATGAACGATGGGCATCAGGTCGATACAAAGATCATCCAGCAGATGGTTGACGACGAGGCGGCGAACATGACAGGTGTTCGGCGCTTGTCCGTGGAGATCCGACGGGATCGATCGTCAGCAGTCATTCAAGCCTTGGAATCAAAGTGGCAGTCAGTGTTCTCGAAATTTTCAAAGTAGGTATTGGTCCCTCCAGTTCACATACGGTGGGGCCGATGCGCGCGGCACGCATGTTCACCCTTGCTCTGGCCTAGCAGGGAGTTATGACTTCGGTCACGCGCGTCCTTTCCGAGATGTTCGGATCGCTGGGTGCCACTGGTAAGGGCCATGGCACTGACTCGGCGGTGTTGCTCGGACTTTCGGGTCACGAGCCCGATACCGTCGATGTCGACCAGGTACCCGCAATTCTGGAGGGCATACGAGGCTCAAGTTCCCTGCTCCTCCAGGGAGCGCATCGAATCGCTCTTGACGAAGAAGCGGACCTGATGCTCAGTGGTCTCCAGACGCTGGCGTTTCACTCAAATGGAATGAGGTTCACTGCCTTCGATGCTAGCGGAAGCACACTACTTGAGAAGACCTACTACTCGGTCGGTGGGGGATTTGTCCTGAGTTCCGAGGAAGCCGAAAAAGGGGCCAGTCCCATGGCCACAGTGCCGGGTGGAACAAACTTGCCGTTTCAATTCCACAGCGCTGTGAACGGCCCCGGGAATCGAGGAGGCTCCAACCTTTAAGAGAATGGAGCCATGAACAAGTCACCCAAGTTTTCACCAGAAGTCCGCGAGCGGGCCGTTCGCATGGTGCAGGAGCACCGAGAGGAATACCCATCGTTGTGGGCGGCGGTGGAATCGCTGGCACCCAAGATCGGATGTGTGCCCCATACGCTGTACGAATGGATGCGCAAGCACGAGGTTGACAGCGGGGTACGTCAAGGCACGACCACGGTAGACAAAGATCGGCTCAAGGAACTTGAACGTGAGAATCGCGAGCTGCGCAAGGCCAATGAAATCCTCAAGCTGGCCAGTGCGTTTTTTGCCCAGGCGGAGCTCGACCGCCGTTTGAAGAACTGAAACGATTCGTGGACCTGCACCGTGACACCTACGGGGTCGAGACCATCTGCAAGGTGCTGCAGATGGCCCCATCGTGTTACTGGCGCCACGCAGCGCGCAAGTGCAATCCTGGGTTGCGCAGTGCCAGAGCCAAGCGAGACGAGCAGCTCATGGCTGACGTCCAGCGTGTCTGGCATGCCAACTGGCAGGTCTATGGTGCCGACAAGGTCTGGTTGCAAATGAACCGTGAAGGCATCCAGGTGGCGCGCTGCACCGTCGAAAGGCTGATGCGCAAGGCGGGGCTGCAAGGCGTGCGCAGGGGCAAATCGGTGCGGACCACGACACCGGATGCTTCGGTGCCGTGCCCGCTCGATCGGGTCAACCGGGTCTTCAAGGCCGACAGACCCAATCAGCTGTGGGTGTCGGACTTCACCTACGTGAGTACTTGGCAGGGCTGGCTGTACGTGGCCTTTGTCATCGATGTGTTTGCCCGCCGCATCGTGGGCTGGCGAGTCAGCCGCACCATGCAGACTGACTTTGTTTTGGATGCGCTGGAGCAGGCTTTGTACGAACGCCAGCCTGCAGCCAACGATTTGATCCACCATTCGGACAGGGGCTCGCAATACGTGAGCATCCGCTACACCGAGCGACTGGACCAGTCCGGTATCAAACCATCGGTCGGCAGCAAGGGCGATTCCTACGACAACGCGCTGGCCGAAACCATCAACGGGCTGTACAAGGCCGAGTTGATTCACCGCCGGGGACCCTGGAAAAACAGGGAATCCGTGGAACTGGCCAACCTGCAGTGGGTGCACTGGTTCAACCACATCCGACTGCTCAAGCCGATTGGGGGCATCCCTCCGGCAGAAGCTGAGGCAAACTACTGGCGCCAGCTTGCTGCTGCCAGCACCTCGACAGAGGTATCAACTTAAGCCAACCAGCCTCCTTGATACCCGGGGCCGTTCACAAGTACCCATTCCGCCAACCCAAAGGCGACATTAAAAATGTGTCAGTGGGCGTCTGCTTCTGGCCGGCTCCTGCCTTTCTCAGTCCACCACATCCGAAACCGCTTGGTTGTGATTTTTGGTCACCTACCAATGCCGCAAATAAACCGATCGATTCGTCCACTCGTAAGTTGTTGATCTTCTTGGCCATAGACAAAGAGCCTTGTGGACTTCGGCCCATTTCCGGGGGCCTGGGGTACTGAGAGAAATGGCCGGAAGAGAGAGAGTCAGGCGCAGAACCGGTCTGACCGCGCAGAGGGCGAAGTCCGCAAGTTTCCGCACGAACCCGCAACAACACGGGGCAACTCGCACCAACGGACGAAAAAAATCCCCAACTCAGACGAGTTGGGGATTGGGTATTGGTGGTGGGTGCGG
>NZ_NESE01000013.1:0-8314 GCF_003063605.1 Limnohabitans sp. Hippo4
CCCCTGTCGATAACTTGGCGAACTGCCTCTTCTTTGAATTCAGCTGTGTATTTGGCTCTTTGCATTTGCATTTCTCCCATTCAGATTTTGACAACAATATTTGTCTACTGAATTGGGGGAATGCCAGTTTCGTAGTAAAAGTAACTTGCAAAACTGTCGGATACTGACTTCAGCACAACTGTGTCCACGTCGCTGTCTATGCCCACATCTAGTGTGTCTGCGCCTGCACCACCTGTCAGTATGTCCGAGCCTGAACCACCGCTTAAATAGTCATTGCCGGTGTCTCCGGTCAGGGTGTCACTGCTGCTGTAACCAAGCAGGGTTAACGGTTCTGCAGGAATACCCAACAGAAAATTCCACATCAGGTAGGCCGCCTTAGCGTCAAACCCTGGTGCGCCAGGAATTAGTTGCACCCCATTGGCAATGTGAGAACCGTATTTTTCTATGCTGTACCAGCTGTAGTTGGACTTGTAGCCAGAAGGGATATTGAGTTCTGTGAGCGCTGACCAGTAGTCCGAACGAATTGCCATGGTTATGTTCTCTTTATGATCACAAATTTGTTGAAAGTTGATTGATTTTATAGAAATTAATGCATCAACTTACAAACAATCAAGCAATTAGCAATGCCTTCAATACAGGCAGTTGCTTGTCTTCAAAGATGCGCGCCATGGTATTTAGTTCAGCCAAGTTGTCTTCTGCAGACTCCAACACTTGCCCCAATTTAAGCAACTTCTGATTTTGGGCACTCAACACACTCCAAGCGTATTGCGCCCAATCGGCAGGCGATTTCTTGCCATTTTTATAGGCAAGTAAGAACAGCTGTTGAAAGCGGTGCACTTCGTGTCCACCACCCGTTAAGGGGCTGGTCAAGAAAATAACATCTTTGCTGCCTCTGGCTTGTTGCATCAAATGCAGATTGAGGCTGTTGGCCTTCTTGCTGTTTTGTGGCGTTACCTCTTGCACAGGATACAAATGCCCCATACCGCTGAGAAGCATTACCGCCTGTATCACTTGGCTAAGTTGAATATTTTGATCTTTCAGCGCCATCTCAATGTCGCCAATGCTGCGTGGCCTGTGATCAGCCAGCAAATCCAAAATAGGGTTGTAAACCTCTTCTTGAAGTGTGGCTTCGCCCAGTGCACCGGTTACCTTAAGCGGAACATCGGCTCGGTAGGTGGTCAGAATAATGCGCTGGCTACGCTGCATCTCTGCTTTGTCAATTGCAGAAATACGGCGTAGGCCTTTCACCCAGTAATCTTTTCTAAACTGCTGGTTCAGCATAAAGTCGCGCATACTTTGGCGCAACATGGCATCTGGAATTTCTGCAAGCAAGGCGGCTTGCTCTGCAGAAATGTTCACGGCGTCTATCAATTCAATGTAATTGGCAGAACAACAAAACTGCACCTTGGCCGGCTCTAGCCACTCAGCCATTTTTGAAAAGTGCATGGGATGCCAATCGCGATTGAAATACTCATGCGCCAAATACTCTCTGCTGTGGCTTTTGAGTTTAGTGAGTCGTTCGCTCATCAATGGGTTAGCGCGTGCATAGGCTGGGTTGGTGGCCATCAATTTTTCTGCGAAGTTCAGAGCCCCTTCTACCCGGCTCACAATGCCTTGTCCTTGCGCCCCCATGGTCTCTGCATGCTCTACCATCAAGTGGCGCATCGGAGCAAACGCAGCCCAGCCCGGTTGAGTGTTGTAGCTGATGTACAAAACACCACCCACCTTAAGTTTGCGGCGAATGAATTCAACAATGACAGCACGGTTTTCATCGCTGATCCAACTCCAAATGCCGTGCAGCCCGATGTAATCAAAGTCTGGCAAGTCTGCGCGGTTTGCAAAGTCGGCAAACGCTTCATCAAAAAGCCTTGCGCCAGAACCCGATGCAACTGCTAGCTCTTGTGCGAAGGCCGCCTGACTGGGGTTGAAATCGGTACCGGACCACTGCACGGTAGAAGCTGCTGCATGCATGTTGGCAGACAAGCCTTGGCCAAAACCCAACTCGCAAGCTGCGCCTACGTCGGGGCAAACCAAACCTTGACTTAGAAACGCCAACTTGATGCGAAGCGGATTTAGCTCGGCATAGTAACCATAGGTATATCCAATGTCGGCCACGTAGCCAGAGGTCCAATCGCTCATAGGTCATCCTTCAAGGTTTTGCAGTCAATTAGTTTATCAATTCTAAAATGTAGAAACCATGCATCACAATCAGTCAATCTTCAGAAAGACACTATGAACTGGCTTGTAAGTTTTCTCTTTGCATTCACCCCTATCTTGGTTTTAGCTCAAGTTCACAACATTGAATTCAAAGATAAAGGCTTCTTGTTCAGTGACGCCCCTACACAAACCTTTCTTTGGCAAGCCAAACAACCCAAGGCAAGCTTGATTTTTATTCCTGGTGGCGAAGGCAAGTTAGGCTTAGCGCCAGACCGAACCAACTTGGGTGGCTTTTATGGCGCTACGTTGAGGCCCTTAAGTGATGACAAATTAAGCAGCGGCTCATTCAACGTAGTGGTATTTGATTCGCCTGTAATGTTGCCCTCGGGAACAGACTATCCGTATTCACGCCAAAGCAATGAGCATTTGCTTCGCATTCAAAGTGTGGTGAATCACTACAAAGACAAATATGGCTTGCCCGTTTGGCTCATGGGGCACAGCAATGGTGCTGTCAGTATTACAGAGTTTTATAAATTTCTACAAAAAAACAAAAACGAGAAATTGATTGCTGGCGCCATCTACAGCTCCGCCAGAAACGGCGCAACATTCAATGAGGAAACCCAACTTCCCATCTTGTTTTTGGCACACGAAAAAGATGGCTGTGACAAGTCACTCCCCAGCAAGTCATTGCAAGAGTTTCAAAAGCAACAAAAGACCAACACCAGCAAATTGGAATATGTTGTGATTAAAGGCGGAGAAGCACAGGCGCAAAATGTTTGCACCACAGGTTTTCACATGTTCAATGGCGCAGCCAAAGAAGCCTTCGGTGCTATTGATCAATTTGTGTTTGGCAGCTTGCCCAAGCCATCAAATTAGAGAAGCATCTTGAATTAAATTTTTTCTTCTACTTTTTAAATTAATTTCTCAAATGATCTCCATAAATCTGCGTAAGTCGTCTGGCCCAAAGCTCATTTTGACGTTAGTATTTTTTGCAAAAGCAGCCTGCGCACAACTAATTGCTGTTGAACAAAATGAAAGTTCATTTTTCATTTCATCCACACCAACCATCACATACCTTTATCCAGCTGCTGATGCAAAGGCAACTTTGATATTCATTCCGGGTGGACCTGGACATGTCGGTTTAAAGGCGACTACGCCAGATACTTCGCCATATTTCACGAGATATCACTTCAGTCTGATGCTTAAAAGGCTGAGCAGTCAAAATGACAGCAGTGGCCAATTTAATGTGGTCATATTTGACAACCCAACCATACTTGCTCAAGCATCTAAGTATGCTTATCCCGCTTCAAGAGCAGCTTCGGATCACTTAGTCAGAATTGACAGCGTAGTAAATCATTACCAAAAATTGCTCAACAAACCGGTTTGGCTTATGGGTCACAGCAACGGTGCGGCAAGTATCACCGAGTACTACAAAAAAATCCAAAAGAATAAAAAAAGTGATGCAATAGCAGGACTCATTTACAGCGCAGCCGTTCACGGTTCAGATTTTGATGAAAATACTTTTCTTCCTGTGCTGTTCTTGCACCATGAAACTGATGGCTGTGAAGTGACCACCTTGAAAGAGGCCAACAAGGTTTTTGAAAAACTCAAAAAAAATGGCAACCAAAAGACTGAACTTTCTATAGTCAGAGGAGGAAGCGCTGAACAAAAAGACCCATGTCTGTCAGGATTTCATATGTATTTTGGTGCTGAAAAAGAGGCAGCAGATTTGATTGATCAGTTTGGAAAGAAATTCATTCAATAGGCTCGGATTAAATGGATCAAGGCTATACGTTGATTCATCAAAAAGACAAGACGTGTGTAAGCGCTGAAAATTACAAATCATTTACTGCGATTAAATAGGTCAACCAATTCATGCAGGGCCTTTCCCAAGCGCTCGGCCGTTGGCATTTGCTAAACCCCTCACTTCCAACAACCGTGCACAACTCTTTAGCAGGCTTGTAGTCACTATTCCGGTTTGCAATATTCCGGTCAAACGATAAAGTCTGCCATCTGGCAACGTTGCCACTCAGTTCAGTACGCACAAACGGAAAAACCCCACCCCCTTGTGGAGGGCAGGGTTTGGAATCGTCCAAGTACCCCAACCGAAGTTGGGGAACAGGGGTGATTAGGTGTTAAGAGCCAAGCACAACAAGTCCAAGTCAACCAAGCCAACCAACTCGATCACTGTGTCGCCAGAGTCAAGGGTGGCACTACCAGAACTAGATTCAGCAAAGATGTATGTGTTGCCACCATTATGGAAAACTACATTGTTGTATGTTGTAGTTGAAGCTGCTGGGCCAAGTTTTGCAGCAATCGTAGTCAACATAGCACTCAGCGAGCCTGACAAACCAGATGTTAATTTGACGAATGCCGTGTTACCTGCAACAGCGATGTCATCAGATTTGGTTGTGTCCAAATCTCCATCAAGTTTGCCTACCAATGTCAGGCCAGTGATGGTGTCCATCTTCTCGTAAGTTGACGCAACATTGATTGTGTCTTTGCCAGCTCCAAGCAAAACTGACTCAATACCCACAGCATTTGATGTGTATGTCAGGCCGCCCAATGGTGTACCAACTTTAGTAGTCACTGCACCATTAGCATCAAGAACAGCCAATGTGTAAGCACCGCCCAAACCTGAAGCGTCAACTGTCGTCAGTTTTGTTGCCGTACCTGCAGCTGTATTAGCATTGTTGATTGAGACATTACCAGAGCCAACCAATGTGACAGCTGACAAGTTACCCAGTGCATCTGATGCACCACCACTGGCAATAAGACCTGTAGCGTCTAGGCCTTTTGTTGATTTAACGGTCAAAGACACGCTGTTAGCAACGTCAGCGCCAGCTGTTTTTGTGTTGTCAACAGTGTTTGCGATGTTGATGGTTGCAGTCTTTACGTCACCAGTCAAAGTCACAAAAGAGGCAGTGTTTGTCAGACCGGACTTCGCTGCAGCAACATTCAAGGTTACTGAAGATGCATTCACCGTCACGTCAACTCGATCAGTTGCAGTAGCATTGCTAGTTCCACCAGATGCGTTAATAGTCAAAGCGCCAGCATAAACTGTTGCAGTAACTGTATCACCAGCAACTGTATCAAAAGACTTAGCTGTGTAACCAGCTGCTGAGACAGTTGCGTCAGTGCCTTTGAGAGTCACAGTTTGTGTATCAGCTACTTCTGTTACCTTGTTAGCCAAATTTGTGTTCAATTGAGCAGTCGCAGCAGTATTGGCAAATGTAATACCAGTGAACTTAGCAACCTTAGAAGCATTAATTGTTACAGCTGTAGCGGCATTCAAACCCAAAGTTTCAATGTTTGTGTAGGCAGTATTTACTGTGCCGTACTCGCCAAATGAGAAGCTAGTGTTAGCCAGCAGAACAGTATCTGTACCATCGCCACCATCAACAGCAGCTTTACCAAGAGCAGTTGTGATTGTGTCATTACCAGCGCCAGCAACGATTGTGGCAGTTCCAGTACCTGTTGTGCTATCAGTAATAGTGTCATCACCAGCGCCCGTATCCAAAGATGCAGTTGGGTTGGTTGTAGATGTAGAACTTGTCGCAGCTGTGAATGTAATGGTGTCTTTACCGGCGCCAGTTTTGATGTTCAATGCTGTAGCAGGAATAGCACCAGCACTGAAATCCAAACCACCAGTGGAAGTTGAACCGTCAATAGAAGTCAACTTAGCCATACCCGCTGTAGAAACCTTAGCATCAGTTGTTAAACCCAATGTCAAAGCTTTGATGCCACCAGCTTGAGCTGCTGCTGTGCTATCAACCAAAGTGACTGTACCAGCAGTTGCGTTAGTTGTGGCTGTAGCTGCTGTAGCAACTTTCACAGAACCAGTAACGTTAGCTGTTGCAACTTTAGTGTAAGTGTCAGCTGTAGCACCATCAATGAATGTAACAGTACCGTTAGCTGAAGTCAGACCTACATTGGCAACTGTTGAAGAAGCTGCGTAAGACAACTTGTTGGCAACTGATGAAGCTGCGATTGTAACTTTTTGAGTATCTTTCAGGCCGGTAACTGTAGTTGTAGTACCGTCGATGGTGATGGATGTAGCATCAGCGTTTGCAGCTAATGAAACTGTACCGACCAAAGCCTTGGTTGCAGTTACTTTTGCTGCAGCAGCAACGTCAGCCAAGTACGCTGCAGCTTCTGCAGCAGCAGCTGAACCTGCGGTTGATGCATTTGCTGCAAGTGCAGCAGTTGCTGTTTTAGCATTAGCGGTATCTGTTTTCAATACATCAGCACGGGCAGCTACAGCCAAATTTGATGTCAATGCTGTGCCGTCAATAGCCTTTAGGGCAGCAGCGGCTGCGGCTTTAAGATCAGCTGCAGAGTAAGCAGTTGCCGCAGTAGTTGTGGGAGTTGAAGTATCAGTTGAACCTGCGACTCCATTGGCTGCTTGTTCTTTAGTCCAAAGCAACGCGCCAACAATTAAATCAACCGTTGCTCCAGCAGTTGTTGCATCCGTTGCGGCAAATGCATCAGCAATCTTCGCGGCAGCATTTTTCGCACCCAAAGCTGCGGCGTCTGCTGCATCAGCAGCAACCTTAGCAGCAACTGCGGCAGCTAAACTCGTAGCGGTCGCAGCTTTAGCAGTTACAGCAGCAGCGTAGTCAGCGTTGCCAGTGGCCAAGTTATTCAAACCAACATAAGAGATGTTCTCAACGTTCTTGATGGTCAAGCCAGTCAAAGAATTGTTGTTAGCTGCAGTAATTGTCAAAGTAACTGTATCGTTACCAGCGCCACCGTCGATGGAGTCACCAGAGTTGATAGTTGTCTGAGCAGCGCCAGTTGTAGCAACTGTAGCGGGCGCAGTGATTGTGTCGTCGCCAGCGGAGCCAACGATTGTGTCCACACTAGTAGTGAGTGTCCTAGTTTGCATGTTTACAAGCAGTTGTTCAAAATGCAGATTTGCCACTATTAATTCACATGCTTGATTCCACCCACGCTATACCCACGCACATAAATTTAGGTATCTGAATGCAAATAGAACTTATCCCCTCAAAATTGCCCTAAAGTAGCTTCAAAATACCCACGCATCACCCACGCTGTTCATTCGTTCGCCCTGTTTAAATTTGTATGTTTTCGCTCAAAAATATTTCTTCTTTAGTACTTATTGCTCTACTTTCAGCATGTGGCGGTAGCACAGGTTTCCCGCCAGTGGTTACAGCAGTCAAGGTTCAGTCACTTCAATATGGACGCACCGCCACCATTTACATTGGAGGTAAGGATCTGCGCTCCTCTGTAGTGGTTGAAACCAATGGCGCTTGTACCGAACCAAGCTTTGCATCCAATAGCAGTACCGACACATTGGTACTCAATTGCAAAGTCAAACAAGTGGGCGATTGGCCCATGGTCATTAAGTCGGCAGAGGGCAATTTGATTCACAGCAGCACCCTGAATGTGCCGTTGCCTCAGGTAACGATGGTGACCAGTGCGGGCAATATCACCATGGAACTCAACCCTAATGTGGCGCCAGTAACCGTGGGTAATTTCCTGGACTATGTCAACACGGGTTATTACAGAAGCACCTTGTTTCACCGTGTCATTGCTGGGTTCATGATCCAAGGTGGGGGATACACCACCGGTATGGCCAGAAAACCAGGACAGTTTTCTCCCATTGTTTTAGAAAGTAACAAGGGTTTGTCTAACCTGCGTGGTACCGTGGCCATGGCACGTACCAATGTGGCCAATTCGGCCACTTCTGAGTTCTTCATTAATTTGGTTGACAACACCTTTTTGGATTACAAAAATGAAGGCTCACCCGGCTATGCTGTGTTTGGTAATGTATTGCAAGGACTTGACGTGGTGGACGCCATAGCTACCAAGCAAACGGGGGTTTTGAATGGATTTTCGGACGTACCTTTAGAAGACGTCACCATTACTTTTGCACTGCAGTCAAAGTAAGTTTGCAATAAACCAATACGGACCCAAAAGTATTCCTCAATTGCGTTTACTTATAGTATTTGTAATGGTAAATTGAGGACTTGAGAAAATCGGAGAGTCATGTCCTCAAGCGCTGCCCAAACCCTTCAAAAGTTGCATTTCACCATCCTTGGCGTGCCCATGGACGTGCAGATGCAAGATGTATTCGTTAAAAAGATTGAAGCCGAAGGATGGGTCTGGCTCAACAGCATCATCAACGATTATT
>NZ_NESE01000014.1:0-3838 GCF_003063605.1 Limnohabitans sp. Hippo4
CGCGGCGCCTGATTGCAGGCATCGAGACCATGCACATGATCGCCAAGGGGCAGATGAACTGCCCCAAGGGTGCAAGCGTTTCAGCTGCTGAGCAGTTCTACAGCCTGGCCGCTTAAACCGGTCACCGACCCCTGGCATCAACCCGTTCCGCTGCCCTTATTGCGACAGAACCACATTCCCTCAGTTGCCCGATTGAGGCTGATTGCCGTCACTCGATGCTGTAATATGGAGGTCGGCTATCGGCCACAAGCTGCCATGCACACGTGGCTCTTGACGGCAGTACCGTCAACACTGGCAATGGCGTAATCTCTCGGCATCCACTGAAAAGCTATGGCAAAGCGACCCGTCACCCACCGCATGATAGAGGCGTTCAGAGCAGCGATGCTGCATGGCGGCATCAGCGCGGGCGCCGATGCGTTGGGGATTCCCCAACCTTCGATGAGCCGACTCATCGCTGACTTGCAAAAGGTCGTCGGCTTTCCACTCTTCCAGAAGAGCGGGCGAAGCGTCAAGCCTACCGACGAAGCCATTGTTCTTATGACGAAGGTCCAGCAGTCGTTCGTCGGCCTCGAAGAAATCACTAGCTTCTCGACACAGCTGCAAAAGCAAATGACTGGGAGGCTATCGATCTGTACCATCCCTTCGATTGGACACTCGGTGATGCCGGAGATCATCGAGCACCTGCGCGCCAAGTTCCCGGATGTCGTCGTAAGTCTCACGGTGTCTTCGTACCTCGAGGTGGCGCGCAACGTCCGGAACAGGCAGGCGGACATTGGTCTCACGGCGGACAAGCTGTCCATCGGCAACCTCGAGACCGTCGCGGAGTTCACGTTCGATTGTGTCTGCATCGGCACGAGCAAGTGGCTTACTGCTTCCGCGAAGCAAGTCGATGTCAAGGAGTTAGCAGGAAAGCCATTCGTGGCGTTAACCGGCACATTCCAACGGCAATTGGATGCGCTGCTGTCGGCCAACGGCGTGACGGTCGACGCAATGATCGAAGTGTCGCTCTTCCAGACAGTCAGTGATTTGGTCCTGCGTGGAATGGGCGTGTCGGTCGTAGACCCGCTGACCGGTGCCAAGCACCACCAGCGTGGAGGTATCACGTTGCCGCTTCGGCCTGCATGCACCTACACCGTATACGCGACCGCGATGAGTGACACGCGGTTGGGAGCGCCTGCGCGGGAGCTGCTCCAGCTGCTCAAGTCGGCCACCGACGCGGCTCGAACACATACCACGCGCGAATAGGTTGTTGCTTCAGGCGGCATGGATGCAGGTCACCGATTTGCCTAGGATCCAGTGCACCATCAATCAACCGTAGAGGTCGCCTTGAAGTACCGAATTCCCAGCTTTGCTGCAGCGCTCATGATCGGCGTCCTCGCCCCCCTGCAGGCTGCCCGTGCGGAGTATCCTGAAAAACCCGTCCGACTGATCGTCCCTGCGGCGCCAGGCGGCGCAGCGGACAACCACGCACGCGCACTGGCCATCGAGCTCCACAAGCGGCTGGGGCAGCCGTTCGTCATTGAAAACAAGCCCGGTGCATCCGGCGCGATTGGTATGGACGTGGTTGCAAAGGCAGCGCCTGATGGCTACACCATCGGCAGCAACAACCTCGCCACGTTCATCGTGGGTACGCTCACTGCGAAGCAGCTGCCGTATCGCATCGAGAGCGACTTCACGCCAATTGCCTCGCTGTTTACGCAGCCGAATCTCGTTGGCGTTACGCCGAGCCTACCGGTGAAGACGCTCGTTGAACTGATCGCATATGCGAAGGCGAACCCGAACATGATCTCCTTCGGCTCGACGGGTCAAGGTACGTCTCTTCACGTCCTGACAGAAATGCTGCGTATGAACTCAGGCATCGAGATGGTCCATGCGCCATACAAGAGCGCGCCGGCAGCCGAAGGCGATCTTGCCGCTGGCCATATCCAGCTGATGATCAGCAATTTCACTTCGATGGAGCCACAGGTCAAGGCGGGCCGTATTCGTGCGTTGGCCATCACAAGCTCAACGCGCTCGCCGCGGTTGCCCGACGTACCGACCGTCGCTCAGGCGGGAGCGCCTTACCTCGAGATGGTGACCTGGGCGGGGATCGTCGGTCCGAAGGGCATGCCTCCCGCGATCGTGAAGAGGCTAAATACGACCATCAATGAGATCCTGTCGGATCCCAACTTCAAGAAGCAGTTCGAGGCCATGGGCTCCGAAACCGACATCAAGACGCCCGAGCAGTTCGCGGCGATGATCAAGTCGGATCTCGCAAAGTGGGGTGAAGTCATCCGCAAGGGCCGGATCACGGCCGACTAATTTCCCCTAGACCGTACAGAACGTATCCGGTTTTCACCCGGCAATCGGGACAACAGCCCGGATTCGGATGTTTGTTGCCGCCGCAAGCGGTGCGGCACGAATTCATTCACGCACCCTTCATGCGAACGGTGCATTCATAACCTTGCATGAAAGAAACATACCCCATGGGAAAAATTGCAATTGTCGGCGCTGGAAACGTTGGCCAAGCCATCGCTGGCCACATGACTCTGCTCGGCCACGATGTCCGACTGTACTCACGGTGGGAACGCGATTTCGAAGCGATCAACTCGACCGGCGGCATCGAGCTATCAGGCGATGTGGAAGGCCGTGCGGCGAAACCTCTGCTAACCACTGATATCGAGAGGGCGGTCAAGGGCGCAGACACCGTCATCGTCGCAGCACCAGCGTTCGCCCATGCATACCTGTCGCAGCAGCTTGCTGTATTGCTGGAGCCGGAGCAATTGGTGGTTTTCCAGCCCAGTGTGCTGGGGAGTTCGCTGGAACTCGCGAGGCATTTTGCGTCGGCTCGGCGTCCTCCCTGCCTGATCGCGGAAACGCCAACCAGCCTCTATACCTGCCGCCTGCGCGGTCCTGCCAAGGTCTACATCGGAGCCATCAAGCAAGCCGTGCAACTGGCAACCATACCGCACATGGCCTGTGACAAGGCACTCAACCGACTCAGCCAGTACTTCGGCAATCGCTACGTGGCCGGCACCGACACGCTTTCGGTAGGCCTTGGAAACTGCAACGCGATCTATCACGTTCCCCCCGCAGTATTGAACATCAAAACGGTGGAGGACTCGGACAAGCTCCCTCAGCACACGCTGGTCACTCCCAGAATTGCAGAAGTCATCAACGCCCTGGATGAAGAGCGCCTGTCTCTAGCGGCAGCTCTTGACGTAAAGACACACAGCTTCTGGCAGTTTCTCGAAGCCGCCTACGGCGTCACCGACGGCACTTATGTGGAGCGGATTGTCCAGGGCTACGGACGCCAGGCGTTCCCCGAACCCGACTCGTTGACCCACCGTTACTTCACGGAGGACATCCCCTTCGGTCTGGTCACCTGGAGTTCGTTGGCCAAACAAATAGGACTGCCGCTTCCGCTTACGGATGCTTTCATCAGGATTAGCGGGATCCTCTGCGATACCGACTTCGAAGCCACGGGTCGCACGGCACGCGTGCTGGGCCTGGAAGAAAACGACCCGGTGTCCATCAAAGCTGCATTTCTCAACGGTGTGCCACGTTGACCTTCGTAACTGGCATCAGCGAGTCTGCGTGACCACGGGAGAAATATGCTTGAGCTTTCGAAGATCGAGGATGCCGCGAGGCGCCTGAAGGGGAAAATTGCGCGAACCCCTTGCGTGGGGTTCTGTCGCAATAAGGGCAGCGGAACGGGTTGATGCCAGGGGCCGGTGACCGGTTTAAGCGGCCAGGCTGTAGAACTGCTCAGCAGCTGAAACGCTTGCACCCTTGGGGCAGTTCATCTGCCCCTTGGCGATCATGTGCATGGTCTCGATGCCTGCAATCAGGCGCCGCG
>NZ_NESE01000015.1:0-1233 GCF_003063605.1 Limnohabitans sp. Hippo4
TGGCATTCCCCCAATTTTGTAGACACTCTTCATAGCGCAATTTGACGTCTCTCGAACTCAAGGGGGCTGAGTTGGTCAAGATGTTTGTGACGTCGAACTGGATTGTAGAAGCCTTCAATGTACTCAAAGACTTCAGACCTGGCCTCCTGCCTTGTTTTGTAAATCCTCTTTTTGATTTTTTCACTCTTCAAGTTACTGAAGAACGATTCAGCCACCGCGTTGTCCCAGCAGTTGCCTCTTCGGCTCATACTGGGGCTCAATCGGTTTTCCTTGCACCAGCGGCTGAACTCATCACTTCCAAACTGCGAGCCCTGATCCGAGTGGATGATCACCGAGCCCTTAGGCCGGCGACGCCAAACCGCCATCGTCAACGCATCAAGAACCAAAGTGGTCTCCATGCTGCCTCGCATGCTCCAGCCCACCACAGCCCTTGAGTGCAAGTCCAGCACCACCGCCAAGTAAAGCCACCCTTCATACGTGCGGATGTACGTGATATCGGTCACCCAAACTTGATCCGCCGCGTCTTGCTGGAACTGGCGCTGCAACTGGTTGGGCGAGACCTGCGAGGGCCGGCCCACCTTGTAGCGAGGCCGCTTGTAGCCCCGCACAGACTTGATTTGAGCCATCCGCATCAGCCTGGCCACCCGGTTCTCGCTGCACGCAACACCAGCCTCCCTCAAATCACAAAAGATTCGGGGGCTGCCATAGATGCCCATGCTCTGGTCATAGAACTCTTTGATCTGCGTTGTCAGGGCTTGGTTCTGAACAGCCCTTGCCGATAAGGGCTCCAGCAACCAGGCATAGAAGCCACTGCGGTGAACGTCCAACACCCGGCACATGCCGCTCAAGGTGAACTCAGATCGGTGTGCCTTGATAAACGCGTACTTCACTCGGACTGTTTGGCAAAGTACGCGGCGGCCTTTTTTAGGATATCGCGCTCCTCTGTGGTGCGCCTGAGTTCAGCCTTCAAACGGTTGAGCTCTGCCTGCATTGACTTCATGTCATCAATGGCAACTGGCTCATTGGCTGCCTTGAACTTCTTGACCCAGGTGTACAGCAGGCCATCCCCAATCCCTAGTCGCTTGGCTACATCGATAACAGAGTGACCCCTGTCGATAACTTGGCGAACTGCCTCTTCTTTGAATTCAGCTGTGTATTTGGCTCTTTGCATTTGCATTTCTCCCATTCAGATTTTGACAACAATATTTGTCTACTGAATTGGGGGAATGCCAG
>NZ_NESE01000016.1:0-1196 GCF_003063605.1 Limnohabitans sp. Hippo4
AATTAAGCGATGATTTTGGCAACAACGCCAGCGCCCACAGTGCGGCCGCCTTCGCGGATCGCAAAACGCAGACCTTCTTCCATGGCGATCGGGTTGATCAACTTCACAGTGATCGACACGTTGTCACCAGGCATCACCATCTCTTTGCCTTCTGGCAATTCGATCGCGCCTGTCACGTCAGTCGTACGGAAGTAGAACTGAGGACGGTAGTTGTTGAAGAAGGGCGTGTGACGGCCACCTTCGTCTTTAGACAAGACATAGATCTCGCCTGTGAAGTGTGTGTGGGGCTTGATAGAACCGGGCTTGCACAGCACTTGGCCGCGCTGCACGTCTTCGCGCTTTGTACCGCGGAGCAAAATACCCACGTTGTCGCCAGCTTGACCTTGGTCCAGCAATTTGCGGAACATCTCAACGCCTGTACATGTGGTTTTTTGCGTATCAGCAATACCAACGATCTCGATCTCTTCGCCAACCTTGATGATGCCGCGCTCGATACGGCCAGTCACCACTGTGCCGCGACCAGAGATGGAGAACACGTCTTCAACAGGCATCAAGAAAGAGCCGTCCACTGCGCGGTCAGGCGTAGGGATGTAAGAGTCCAAAGCTGCTGCCAACTTCATGATGGCTTCTTCGCCCAAAGGACCCTTGTCGCCTTCCAAAGCCAGCTTGGCTGAGCCTTGAATGATCGGTGTGTCGTCGCCTGGGAAGTCGTACTTGGACAACAACTCGCGAACTTCCATTTCCACCAACTCGAGCAACTCGGCGTCGTCCACCATGTCGCACTTGTTCAAGAAAACGATGATGTAAGGCACGCCCACTTGGCGAGCCAACAAGATGTGCTCACGTGTCTGGGGCATAGGGCCGTCAGCAGCAGAGCAGACCAAAATAGCGCCGTCCATCTGAGCCGCGCCAGTAATCATGTTCTTCACATAGTCGGCGTGGCCTGGGCAGTCAACGTGTGCGTAGTGACGGTTTTCTGTCTCGTACTCAACGTGCGCTGTGTTAATCGTAATACCGCGAGCCTTCTCTTCAGGGGCTGCGTCGATTTGGTCGTACGCTTTAGCAGCGCCGCCGAACTTGGCTGCCAACACGGTGGTGATCGCAGCTGTCAATGTTGTTTTGCCGTGGTCGACGTGACCAATGGTGCCAACGTTCACGTGCGGTTTTGTCCGCTCAAATTTCTCTTTTGCCATTTC
>NZ_NESE01000017.1:0-1145 GCF_003063605.1 Limnohabitans sp. Hippo4
CAAACCCTTCAAAAGTTGCATTTCACCATCCTTGGCGTGCCCATGGACGTGCAGATGCAAGATGTATTCGTTAAAAAGATTGAAGCCGAAGGATGGGTCTGGCTCAACAGCATCATCAACGATTATTTGGGTTATGTTGCTTCTATCTCTAGTCATGCCAGCGTCATCAACATGTTGGCAAAAAACGGTTGGGGCTTGCAACTGTCAGATCCCGATTTAGAGTTCTGGGGCAAGTACGTTAAAGACGGCAACATCACCTTTGAAGGCTTGGTGACACTGGCCATGCAAACGGTAGGCGGGCCTGGCAAAGACACCATGACGCAGCGTGAGCAAGTGGCGCAGCGTTATTCTGCGGCTGCAGAGGCGGCCAAGAAGGCCGCACTCGACGAAGGCGCTGTGGCCAAGGCGGCGATCAACTCTATTTTGATGACTGTCAAAGACACGGCCAAGTCGGCAGAGCTTGCCAACGCTGCGCTTGATAAGTTCTTGGCTTCTGTCAAAGATGCAGGCATCTCTTTGACACTCATCGATGGTTATATCTCTGGCGCTAGCGTGCTGGTAGATGCCAATGGCAACGGTAAGCAAGACCCGGGTGAGTACGTTGGCAAAACGGATGCATCGGGCAACATTGTGCTGCCCCCTAGCGCACCTGCGGGAAAGCTCATTGCCACCGGCGGCACCGACTTGCTCACAGGCAAAGCTTTCACTGGTGTACTAACAGCACCTGCTGGCGTTACGCTGGTCACGCCTTTGAGCACCTTGATTGAGTCGATGGTCTCACAGGGCTTGGCCACTGATTTGTTTGCCGCAACGTCGCAAGTGCAAACGGCGCTTGGTATTCCAAGCACTGTGGACGTGCTCAGCTTTGATCCTCTGGCCTCACTGTCTAGCAGCACCGATAGCACGGCCAATAAGCAAGCTGCGCTTGCACTGCTGTCAGTGCAACAGCAAGTTGCTACGGTCATTGCGCAGGCGTCTACTTCGATTAGCAAAGGCAGCACAGCAGCCGACGCTACCAGTGCCAGCCAGGCGGTGGTCTCGGCTTTGGCCAGCGCCATCTCTAGCTCGGTTACTACTGCGCCTACAACGCCAACCACACCGACTACACCAACTACACCAACTACACCAACTACACCAACTACACC
>NZ_NESE01000018.1:0-766 GCF_003063605.1 Limnohabitans sp. Hippo4
GGTTCTGTCGCAATAAGGCCGTCGATGGACAATGAGCGATGGCACCACTGCAACTTCAACTGTCAAATTCCACCCTGCGGCGGGTGATCAAGCGATTGCATTTCCCGCTGGAGATCATGCTGGTATGCGTGCGCTGGTACGCGGCCTATCCGCTGAGCCTGCGGCAGTTGGAAGAAATGATGGCCGAACGTGGTGTGGGTGTTGACCATGCCACCGTTCACCGCTGGGCGCTGAAGATATTGCCGGTGCTCGCCGCAGTCTTTCGCCAGCGCAAGCGCCCGGTGGGAGGCTCCTGGCGGATGGACGAGACCTACATTCAGGTAAGCGGGCAATGGAAGTGCCTGTACCGGGCGGTGGACCGGCTGGGTCAGACGGTGGATTTCCTACTGACCGCCCGCCGTGATGAGGCGGCGGCACGTCGGTTCTTCGAACGGGCCATCAGCCTGCATGACCTTCCCGAGAAGATCACGATCGATAAAAGTGGAGCCAACACGGCCGCGGTCAAAGGGTTAATCGAGGACAGCGGACTGCACATAGAGTTGCGCCAGTCCAAGTACCTGAACAACATCGTAGAGCAGGACCACCGAGCGATCAAACGCCGGCTCAGGCCCATGCTGGGGTTGAAAACTTTCCACACGGCGCGGCGCCTGATTGCAGGCATCGAGACCATGCACATGATCGCCAAGGGGCAGATGAACTGCCCCAAGGGTGCAAGCGTTTCAGCTGCTGAGCAGTTCTACAGCCTGGCCGCTTAAACCGGTCACCG
>NZ_NESE01000002.1:0-759407 GCF_003063605.1 Limnohabitans sp. Hippo4
CCGGCCAGGTGGTGCGGTGCGCGAGGTCCGCAAATTTCCGCAGGAACCCGCAAGAACACGGGGCAACACGCGCGATCGCCCAAGAAAAAACCCCAACTCAGACGAGTTGGGGTTTTGGTATTGGTGGAGCTGGCGGGAATTGAACCCGCGTCCACAAGCCATTTTCGTACAGTTCTACATGTGTAGTCGTCTGATTTGAGTCTCGTCAAACCAATCGCGCAGCGACACGCTATTGATCCAACCAGCATCCTATTTTCTCGCGCCACACCAAGATGCCCGATGTGACGCCAGCCCATATGTTTTCCCTTGCAGCCTGGAAGCTTTAGGTTTTAACGCCTATTGCCCCCTTGCCCAGCCTATCGGCCAACTGTTGCAAGGCTCACCGGATTAAGCGGCGAGTGCGAAACGTTCGTCGTTTGCAGTTAGTTTTTTTTCTGCTGTTTTACGAGGATCAGAACCTCGACATGCCCTGCCACGCGTCCGAACCCATGTCGAAACCAGTGCAGCCCCAAGCCTCGTATTTTAGGCCGGTTCTGCAAATTGCAAGGGGTCATTTGCGCGCAATACGCGCTTATTTGCGCAATGCCTCTAAAACAGCCCGTTCTGAGGGGGTGGTTCTGCCCGTATCGTGAATCAATGCTTCAGCTTCTTGAAAGTCGTCGCTTTGCACCAGGCTGCGCAGGGAACTGACCTCCTGGCGATATTTTTCAAGTAATTGCTGGGCATTCAGGTGCCCCAAGCCCAGATGGCCTTTGACGGTCATTTCATGCTTCACCCGCTCCATGATGCGGTTCACGTCTTGCTCGGTGAGGTGCAAACGTTCGGCTTCGGCATTGAGGGCGTTGCGATCAGTGTGGGAGATTTGGCCACGGGCCAAGACGTCGCGAAACTCGTTTTCGAAAGTTTCACGGTCAATGCGCAATTGGTCGGTGAAGGCTGACGCCATCAAGCCAGCTGGAATGGCAAAGATGCCAATGCCAATGAGGCTGATGATCACGGTCATGGCGCGGCCCAAAGGGGTAATGGGCGAAATGTCGCCATATCCCACACTGGCCAGGGTGATCACGGCCCAGTACATGGCATCGGGAATGGTGTTGAATTTGTCGGGCTGCGCGTCGTGTTCCAACTCATAGCCCAAGCTGGCTGTAAGCACCACCAGCAGCAGCATCATGAACGCAGAAGCAAACAGCACGCGTTTCTCGCGCTGAATGGCTTTGAGCAAGGTGTTCAAGGTCCCGGTGTAGCGCGTGACTTTGAGCAAGCGCGTTAACCTGAAAATTCGCAAGAAGCGGGTGTCCATGAACTGGTTGAGCAAGAGGCCCAAAAAGTAGGGCAGGATGGACACCAGGTCAATGAGTGCGGGAATGCTCACCAGGTATTTGAGTCGACCTTTGACAGGATGGCTGTAATGCGGCGATTCGCAGCTTGCGTAAGCCCTGGCCAAGTACTCGACCGCAAACAAGGAGAAGGTGGCAATTTCCAAGACTTCAAATTCGTATTTGAAAATGGCATGGATGCCGGGCACCGTTTCCAACACAATGCACACCACCGAGACCAGTACGGACCAAATGATCAGTTGGTCAATGTAGCGGTGCAGGGGCCCTGAGTAAGGCGTTGCATGGAGCAGCGCGTAAACCTTTTGACGAAACGTACGGTCTTTGTTTTTGCGAACAAAAAATTTGATGGCCGACACCAAGGCGCCCACCACGTTGATTTTGCGAAAGAAGACCCGCATCAGGTCAGGCTTTCAATGCGGCCAAATCGCACCATGGTGTTGCCCACCGCAAAGCGTTTGCTGCGTGTGGGCATGACCAACACGGCGTTGTCGTAGGGTGTGCGCAGGGTGTGACCGGCGTCTTCGGCCAATGCTTTGCCAGCTTGTTCAATCACTTCCAAGCCGTTGTAGACGTCCAGCCATTCGAAGTCGAGCGACTTGGCGGCATAGCCCTCGGTCACTTGCACCACTTTTTGTTCAACGGGCGGTAAGCTGCAACGCGCATCAACCCATTGCGCATCTGCAACGCCAGTGACTTTCAAAAACTTCAGCGTGGTTTCGCGGGCAATTTGTTCGCAGGCTTTTTCCCAATGCTGGCCAGCTTCTAGCAAGATGGCCGTGTTGTGTTTGTGGGGGTCACCAAAGGCTGCGCGCTCAATCATCCGCAGGCCATTGGCGTGGCCGGTGTCCATCATCAGCCATTCGGGCAAGCCAATCTTGGCAGAGAGATTGACTGATTTTTGCCCACCTTGGGGACGGACGCCACATACCATCAAGGGTGCACTGGGCGCGCTCATGGAATGCAAGTCGAGCAGGTAGTCGGCGGTGTCGATGTAGGCCACCAGTTCGCGCGCGCGTCGCAACTCCACGCTGTCACGGGGGCCATTGAGCACCTCGTCAGACCAGACGCGGTTGAAATCTTCTTCGACGTAGCGGTTGCCATCGGGGTTTTGCGGATCCCACATGGCATAAGCCGCTACGTTGGCAAAGATGAAGGACACCACACCGCTCGTGGGCTGAAATTTTTGTTTGAACAAATAGTCGAGGGTGATGGCGCCACTCAACTCGTTGCCGTGCGTAAGGGCCTGGACAATCACGTGCGGGCCAGGTTTGCCAGAGTCGAGGCGGGTGACGTAGTCAATGCCCACATTGCTTTGGCGGTAAGCGCTGATGTCGGGTGCGGTCAGCTCAACTTTGAGTGAGGGTGGCGAGAGGGTCATGGTGCGATCACTTTGCAGCTTTGGATTTGGCGAACTGCGCCAACACAGCGGTCAGTTGTTGAAGGTCTTGCGCCAACTTGTCGTAGCTGGCACCTTTGCCGCGTCCGGTGGCATCGGTGTACAAGCGTTTGTTCAGCTCAACTTGCAGGCTGTGTTTGCCTTGTGCTGGATTGGAAAACGCGCGCACCAGTTCAACGCCTTTGAAGGGGTCGTTGATCTTCACCTCATAACCGCAGCCTTGCATGAAATCTTTCACCAAGTGGGTGAACTCGGCATCGCAGGTGGTGCCATCGCGATCGCCCAGCACCACGTCTGCGCGGGCAATGCCCGCACCGCCTTCACCCATCTTGCCGCTCACAGCATTCATGGAATGGCAGTTGATGTGATAGCAAACGCCAAAGGCCTGGTGGTGCGCATCTATCAGCTTTTGCAGTTGCGCTTGGTAGGGCAGGGCATAGCGTTGAATGCGTTGTTGCACTTCATCAATGCTCAGTTTGCGATCGTAGATGGGGCGGCCATCGTCCAAGGTGCGCCAAATCAGTGACTTGCCAATGCTGGCTTTGCCACTGGGCACATAGGTGTGGGGCCATTCGCCGTCGATCATCGACAGGTCGACATCGCCCACATGGCGATTGGGGTCGATGTAGGTGCGGGCAAATTCGGCCAACAACAAATGAGCACCGTGCTGGGGAGCGTGTGACCACAACGCATCGATGAACACGTCTTCGCCATCACGCAAGTCATCGAGTGGCAAGCAGGCATTGAAGTCTTGTGGAAAGGTGGGGCTGGAATGCGGTGAGTCCATCACCAAGGGCACAGCTTGCTGCGCCAAGAAAAGGCTGTAGGCCTCGGTTTGGATGGGTGCTGACATGATGCTCCTTGAAGACCCCTGTGGATTGGGGTTCATTCTAGAGCCATGTCAGGGGTTCAAATCAGTGGCCGCCTGCCGGTTTGGCGTCTTTCTTGGCATCGCCTTTGCCGTCACCTTTGCCATCACCTGCTTTGGCTGCGCCGCCTTCTTGTACCCTGACCACTTTGCATTTCTTTTGGGCAGGCTCTTTGGAGGTCGCTGGCAAGTCTTCGCAAATTTTTTCAACCTTGTAGGCCCAAGCAGAGGGCATGGCCCATAGGCTGGCGCTCAGCGCCAACACGGCGGTCAAAGATGTGATGCTGAAATTAAACATGGGTAGCCATTAAGATGCGCATTGAAACAAGGGCCATTGTCGGCTTTAATCAGACCCAAATTATCTGAAAGAAGAATCAATTGTCAAATATGATCCGTTGGCCTTTGACTGCCCTAGGGGTTTGGGGCGCTGCTTGGTATGTGTTCATCTTCTTGGTGGAACAAGGCATGCATTCCTCGGTGGCCATGTTGTTTTCCACCTTCGTGGGCGTCTCGGCGGCTGCCATGGGCTGGCACCGGGGTATGTCGCAAGCGCGCTCGGCGGCACTGGCCATGGGTTTTCCGGTGTCGTTTTGGTTGTTGGGGACAGCCAGCATTCCCGCATGGGTTTGGTTGCTGCCCCTGGTGATGATTGTTTGGATTTACCCCATGCGTGCGTGGCGTGACGCCCCTGTGTTTCCAACGCCGCTGAACGCCCTGCGCGATGTGCCGCGCTATGCCATCTTGCCTGCGCAAGCCAAAATATTGGATGCCGGTTGTGGTGCTGGCGATGGCCTTAAGGCCTTGCGTTTGGCCTACGTGAATGCACAGTGGATTGGCATTGAGTTCAGCCGTCCATTAAGCTGGTTGGCCAAGTTCAGATGTCCATGGGCCGAAGTGCGGTGTGGCGACATTTGGCAAGACCATTGGGGTGCTTACGACATGGTCTATTTGTTTCAACGTCCCGAAACCATGCCGCGCGCCGTTGAGAAAGCCAAGGCAGAAATGAAGCCTGGCGCGTGGCTGGTGAGCTTGGAATTTGAAGCGGCCGAACTCAAGCACACGGCCAAAACAGAGGCCAGTCCTGGCCGGCCTGTGTGGCTGTACCAAGCGCCTTTTACGGGTCAATCCCAAGAGACAAGATAGGCTTTGCGCCTATCATCTTCGAATCTAATTCATTCGGAGATTTTTCATGCTCAAACCCGGCCTCATCATGGACCGTCCGTTGCTCTTGTCTGGCATTCTGGAGCATGCTGCGGCGCAGTTTGGGGGGCAAGAGGTGGTCTCGCGTGAAACGCATGGCCCGCTGTTTCGCTACACCTATGCAGAGTGCGCCAAGCGTTCACGCAAGTTGGCCAATGCCCTCAAAGGTTTGAATTTGAAAGAGGGCAGTGTGGTGGGCTCCATCGCATGGAACAACCACCGCCATCTGGAAGCGTATTACGCCGTGTCGGGCAGTGGCATGGTGATGCACACCTGCAACCCACGCCTTCATCCACAGCAACTCATTTACATCATCAACCACGCCGAAGACGAAGTGGTGTTGTTTGACACGACTTTCGCACCTCTGATCAAAGGTATTGCAGCACATTGTCCCAACGTGCGTGCTTGGGTTTGCCTCACCGAGCGTGCGCACATGCCTGAAATTGAAGGCGTGGCCAATGTGCTCTGCTATGACGAACTGATTGCACCTGCCAGCGATGTGTTTGTTTGGCCTGAGTTTGATGAGCGCACGGGTGCCGCAATTTGCTACACCTCTGGTACCACGGGCAATCCCAAAGGAGCCATGTATTCCCACCGTGCCATTGTGATCAATGCCATTTCCGATTGCTTGCCCAGCATTTTGAATTTGTCGCCAGACGAGGCCATTCTGCCAGTGGTTCCCATGTTCCATATCAACGCGTGGTGCATTCCTTATGCAGCGCCTGTTGCTGGCGCCAAGCTGGTGTTGCCCGGCCCCAAGTTGGACGGCGCCAGTTTGTACGAACTGATGGAATCCGAAAAAGTCACCATCAGCGCAGGCGTACCCACCATTTGGATGGCGCTCATTCAGCACGTGGAACAAAACAAGTTGCGCTTCAGCACCATGAAACGCACCGCAGTAGGCGGCTCCGCCATGCCCATTGCCCTTATAGCTAAATTCAACGACGACTACGGCGTTGAAGTTCGACATGGCTGGGGTATGACTGAAACCACTGCTGTGGCCACCATGAGCAGCATGACGCCAGAACAAAAGGCCATGCCCGCAGCCGATCGCCATGCTTTGGTAGGCAAACAAGGCCGCTCGGTTTTTGGTGTCGACATCAAGGTGGTGGACGAAGAGGGCAACACGCTGCCACGTGATGGCACATCACAAGGCGAGTTGATGGTGCGCGGTCAGTGGATCATTTCGGGCTACTACAAAGGCGAAAAATCACCCTTGGTGGACGGTTGGTTCCCCACAGGCGACATCGCCACCATTGATGCGCAAGGCATCATGCAAATTCGCGATCGCACCAAAGACGTCATCAAAACGGGTGGCGAATGGATCAGCTCCATTGATTTAGAAAATGCTGCCATAGCGCATCCTGCTGTGGCCATGGCCGCTGTCATTGGCGTGAAGCATCCCAAGTGGGACGAGCGTCCCTTGATGTTTGTGGTGCGCAAGCCAGGTCAGAGCGTTGAGAAAGAAGAGATCTTGGCTTTCTTGGAAACCAAAGTGGCCAAGTGGTGGGTGCCCGATGACGTGATCTTTTTAGAGTCCCTGCCTGTCGGTGGTACCGGTAAAGTTCAAAAGGGTGACCTCCGCAAAACTTATGGCGGTGTGTTCAGCTAACGGAAGACATCAATGATGCGTTACCGCCAGCTGCTGTGGTGTTGACGCTGATAGAGCGCTCTTGAACCAAGCGTGAAAGTGGGAGGTCTAGCGTGCCAGGTTGAAGCCCAATCAGGCTGGCCAAAGGACCTTCTCTTTGAGACAAAAACTGAGAAAAATTTAAAATTTCCTCGGTTGAGCCATGCATCAAAACTGTTTGAGTCTTGGGAAGTTGATCTCTGGTTGTGAAGCTGATAATGTCTTGCACAGCCATGGGCAATGTGGAAACGAAGGATTGCAACGCCTTCAAAACAATTGCCTTAGAACCTACGGCAGCCACCGCCGCCAGTTGAATAAGTAAATCGTCTTCCCAGGATGCCTGAGTGCCTATGCTGCAAAGAACATGAGGCCTTGCATTGACAAAATACTGGTTAATTTCACCCGTAGGCCCTTTCATCTCGGCGATAAGCCCCGCAGGGTTGCATGCTGAAAATCGCGCGCACATTTGTGCAAGTTGTGTGCGGTGATTTGAAATTGCCCAGTTGTAAAGTGCTTCTAGCGCTTTTGTTGTAGGGGGGAGGGTGCTTCCCCCCACGCGTTGAACACTGCGCAATGCCGCATCATCAGGACATGCCGACAACAGACGCAACAAATACAAAGGACCGCCAGCTTTGGGGCCTGTACCCGATAAGCCATCGCCACCAAAAGCTTGAACGCCGACGACGGCTCCCACCATGTTTCGGTTGACATACACATTGCCCGCATGAACAGTTTGGGTCATTTTTTGAATTGCTTCATCGATGCGAGAGTGCACGCCAAAAGTCAGGGCATAGCCAGTTGCGTTGATGTCGAGTAGCAGTTGATCGAGGTCAGTTCGTGCGTAGCGCAGCACATGCAAGACAGGACCAAAAATTTCATTGGGTGCATCTTGGATGCTTTCGATCTCGATGATGGTGGGGGCAACATAGGTGCCAGTCAGATCACTCCCATTTCGATGCTGAAGACGGTGTACGCGTCTACCCATGCCTTCAAGTTCTCTGACGTGTGACTCAATTTTTTCAAGAGCTTTGAGGTCGATGACAGGTCCCACGTCGGTTTCCAGTGTTGCTGGATTACCCATAGTCAGCTCCGCCATGCCGCCTTTGAGCATTTCAATGGCTGGGTCTGCCACTTCATCTTGAATGCACAAAATTCGAAGGGCAGAGCAGCGTTGTCCGGCTGCCTCAAAGGCAGAGGTCAAGGCGTCACCAATCACTTGCTCGAGCAAGGCGGATGAGTCAACCACCATACAGTTGAGCCCCCCTGTTTCTGCGATCAAAGGTACGACCTGGCCGTGTCGGTTCATCCGTTTTGATAAAACTTGATTCAGTTTCTGAGCAGTCTGAGTGGAGCCTGTAAACAAGACGCCTTGCACCCGAGAATCGCTCACCAAAGCATTTCCTACAGACAAGCCAGTGCCAGGCAAAAGTTGCAGTGCAGACCGAGGTACACCTGCCTGCCACATCAATTGAACCGCTAAGGCTGCAATGCCTGAGGTTTGCTCTGCGGGTTTGGCAAGAACGGTGTTGCCTGCAGCAAGTGCTGACGAGATTTGTCCTATGAAGATGGCCAATGGGAAATTCCAAGGGCTGATACAAACGACTGGCCCTAAGGGATGGTGTGTTGCGTTGCTGAATTCTTGGCGTATTTGCAAAGCGTAGTAACGCAAGAAATCAACTGACTCGCGTATTTCAGCCACAGCATGTGCCCATGTTTTGCCTGCTTCGTGAATCAGCAAATGAAGACACTGCAAGGATTCACTTTCTAGCAGTGCAGCCGATTGCTCTAAGGCCTCTGCTCTTTCGTGCGGCAATGTTTGAGCCCAGGTTGATGCAAATGCATCAGCTTCTTGGAGGGCTGTTTCAATGTCGCGGGAGCTCGCATGTTGCAAGCTTCCAAGAATGTGTGAATGCTTGGCGGGATTGACCACCGTGTCTATTTGTGCGCCTTCAACCGTACCAGCCAGCAACGGCTTGACTTGGATTTGAAGTGGTGTGTTTTCAATGTAGTGTTGGATGCGTGCCAGTGTAGGTCCGTGGTTGAGATCCCATCCGTTGGAATTTAAGCGCTCTGTGCCATACAAGTTCTTCGGCATGGGTATGTGTGCATTCGGTTGTCCTGGTGCGACATGGAGGCGATTCGCTTCGTTTTCTGTCAAAACAACAGGGTCTTGTACCAGTGACTCAATGGACACGGATGCATCGGCCATGCGATTGACGAAAGAACTGTTGGCGCCGTTTTCTAGCAGTCTTCGCACCAGGTATGCAAGCAAAGTTTCATGCGTGCCGACAGGCGCGTAAATGCGGCAAGGTCGATTCAATTGCGCAGGCCCGACCACCTGCAAATACAGGGGTTCTCCCATGCCGTGCAAGCATTGAAACTCATATTGACCGATTTGGTACTTGCCACAAACATCTTCGGCAATGCTCACAATGCTAGCGACGGTATGTGCGTTGTGTGTCGCGAACTGAGGAAAGACTTTATCAATGGCACCTAACAATTTTTTGGCGCATGCCAAATAGGAAACATCAGTGTGATGTTTTTGTGTAAAAACTGGGTAGTCGATTTGGCCTTCAACTTGTGCGCGTTTGATCTCGCTGTCCCAATACGCACCTTTGACCAAACGGATCATCAAGCGGTGATTGGCGCGTTGGGCCAAATCAATCAGGTAATCAATGACAAAGGGGCAACGTTTTTGATAAGCCTGAATCACAAAACCCATGCCATCCCAGCCAGATAGCTCTGGGGCGAAACATAAAGCTTCAAGAATGTCCAAGGAAATGTCCAGTCGCTCGCTTTCCTCAGCATCTATGTTCAGGCCCATGTTGTATTGCTTAGCCAACTGCGCTAACTTCAAAACCTGTGGAATGAGTTCGGTTTTGACGCGTTGAACTTGAGCGCGGCAGTAACGTGGATGCAGCGCAGACAATTTGATAGAAATTCCCGCGCCGTCTTGCACGCCTTTTCCCTGGGCAGACTGGCCAATGGCATGAATGGCCTCTTCGTATGCATTGAAATAACGCTGTGCATCCTGGCGCGTCATGGCTGCCTCGCCTAGCATGTCGTAAGAGTATCTAAAGCCTTTTGCTTCCATGCTTTGAGAACGGCTCAATGCTTCATGAATGGTTTGCCCCGTTACAAATTGTTCACCTAACATTTGCATGGCAAATTGCATGCCTTTTCGAATCAAAGGCTCACCCTGTTTGCCGATCAAGCGTGTCAAGGCTGACATGAGTTCGTGCTCATCATGGCTTGACATCAACTTGCCGGTTAAAACCAGACCCCACGATGCGGCGTTTACAAACAAGGAGTCAGATTGCCCCGCATGGTGCATCCAATTTCCATCTTTGACTTTGTCTCTGATGAGCGCATCTCTCGTTGCCGCATCGGGGATGCGCAGTAATGCTTCGGCCAAACACATCAGTGCGATGCCTTCATTGCTCGACAAGGCATATTCCTGCATCAAACTTTGAACGCGACCCGCACGACCTGTGCGTCTTGACCCATCTCGCATTCCCTGAATGAGTTTCTTGGCAAGCGTGTCTGTTTGCGTCGCGACAGACTTGCTTTGACGCGCTTGGCTCAGCAACGCTTGCACCGCAACGGGTTCAGGTCGTCGAATGGCTTGCGTGATGGCTTGGCGTAATGGCGTGCTGTGGTCCATAGGGTCTCCTTGAATCAGCGCATTTGCTGATATTTGAATACCTATGATCCATGTTTTTTATAGTATATTTCTCTAAATAAATGATTTAAAACTGGATAATATTTTGTATGAAAGATATTTCAGAAAGTATTGATCGGATTGACTTGCGCATATTGGACTGCATGCAAAAGAATGGCCGCATCAGCAATCTCAAGTTGGCAGAAGCGGTGGCCCTCTCACCCACGGCGGTATTAGCGCGTGTGCAACGACTCACCAAAGAGGGTTACATCTTGGGCTATGAAGCTCGCCTCAATCCATTGAAATTGGGCGCGGGGATGTTGGTGTTTGTCGAAGTTTTACTGGACCGAACCAACCACAATGTGTTCGAGCAATTCAAGGCTGCGGTTCAGGTCCGTGATGAAATTATGGAGTGCCACATGGTGGCGGGTGGCTTTGATTACCTGTTGAAAACTCGAACAGCCAATATGAACAGCTACCGTGAATTCGCCGGAAGTGTTTTGTGGCAATTGCCCGGCGTCAGAGAGACGAGAACCTATGCGGTGATGGAGGAAGTCAAAAACAGTTCGGCAATTCCATTGTTGAGCTAGTCAACTCGAACGATGAGTTTCCCAAGCCAATACAAATTGCCGCTGCGCCACAGTCTCTGGCGTATGCGGCTCTTCTAGGCGTTTGTCCACGGCTTGCCACTTTTGCAGCAGCAAGTCCAACGCGGCCTGTCCGTTCAGGCCTTGGTTCACAAGCCATGCGGCCGCCACCGTGCCCGTTCTACCAATGCCTGCACGGCAATGCACATAGACCTTGCCACCTTGTGCCAAAGCTTCGTCCATGCTGCGCAAGATGACTTGCATTTGCGCTGTGCTGGGCACACCAAAGTCAGTGATGGGGTGGTTGATGCGCACAGCACCGCCCAAGGGTTGGTAAGGCTTTAAAGGATCGTTGGAAGAGGTCAGGTCAATGAAATGCGTGATGCCCATTTTCGCCAACAACTGCAAACGCTCGGGCAACAGGGCCTCACCCTCTTTGCCAGGATGCTCGCCCGCCAACACATGCCCAGCCCACAGCCAATAGGTATTGCCGTGAGGGCGGGGAAGTGCATCGCCGCGCGGGTCTAAAAAAGAAAGCCCGCCGGCAGGGCCGACGGGCTTTGAGATGACAGACATCAGTGCGCCAGAATTTTGGACAAGAAGTCTTGCGTGCGTTCGTTCTTTGGATTGGCAAAGAACTCGGTCGCTGTGTTTTGTTCCACGATTTGACCTTGGTCCATGAAGATCACGCGGTCGGCCACGGAGCGGGCAAAGCCCATCTCGTGCGTGACGCAAATCATGGTGATGCCTTGGTTGGCCAACTCCACCATCACGTCCAATACTTCGTTGATCATCTCGGGGTCGAGCGCCGAAGTGGGCTCATCAAACAACATGATTTTGGGTGTGAGGCACAAGGAGCGTGCAATGGCCACGCGCTGCTGTTGACCGCCTGACAATTGCAAGGGGTATTTGTTGGCTTGTTCAGCAATGCGCACGCGCTTGAGCTGTTGCATAGCGCGCTCTTCGGCTTCGGCCTTGGGCACATTGCCCACCCACATGGGGGCCAGCGTGAGGTTTTCCAGCACCGTGAGGTGAGGGAACAAATTGAACTGCTGGAACACCATGCCCACTTGGCGGCGCACCGCTTCAATGGACTTGACGTCATCGGTCAGTTCGGTGCCATCTACCTTCAGGGTGCCGGCTTGATGCACTTCCAAACGGTTGATGCAGCGGATCAAGGTACTTTTGCCAGAGCCTGATGGACCGCACACCACAATGCGCTCGCCTTTGGCCACCGACAAGTCAATGTCACGCAACACGTGGAACTCGCCGTACCACTTGTTGACTTTAGAAAATTCGATGATGGGACTTGAGGTACTCACTTCACTGTCTCCGTGTTCCAGTATTCAGATGGGATTCCAGCCATTGGCTGTAGCGTGACATCGCAAAGCATGCGATGAAGTAAATGGCGGCCACAAACAATTGGCCTTCAATGAAGAACTTGCGCCAGTCGGCATCGCCCAGCGCCAATTGCACCGCACCGGTGAGGTCGTACAGACTCACAATGGTCACCAAGGACGTGTCCTTGAAGGCACCAATGAAGGTGTTCACAATGGCAGGCACTACCAAGCGCAAGGCTTGTGGCAACACAATCATGCGTTGAATTTGCCAGTAGCTCAGACCCAATGAATGCGCCGCTTCAACTTGACCTTTGGGCAAAGCTTGCAAGCCGCCGCGAATCACTTCAGCCAAGTAGGCCGCCGTGAACAAAGTCATGCCTACCAACACGCGCACCAGCACATCAATCTTGGTGCCCTGGGGCATGAAGAGTGGCAAGATGAACGAGGCCATGAACAGTACGGAGATGAGTGGCACACCGCGCACAAACTCGACAAACACCACACACAAAGTGCGAATGGCAGGCAAGTCGGATTGACGTCCCAGGGCCAGCAAAATGGCCAAGGGGAAGGCCACCACCAAGCTCACACTGGCCAGCAGCAAGGTGAGGGGCAAGCCACCCCAACGCGCTGTTTCAACGTTGGTGAGGCCAGCAAAGCCGCCGTACATCAAGGCGAAGAAGAAGGCGTACACCACCACCCAAGCCACGGCCAATGCGGGGCGCCAAAAGGTGCGCAAGCAAGACACGATCAGCAGGGCCACCAAGACAGCGCTGGCCACCAAGGGACGCCATTGCTCTTCAAAGGGGTAGCGACCAAACAAGATGAGTCGGCCTTTTTCAGCCACCACACCCCAGCAGGCACCCAAGCCATGTGCTGCACGGCAAGCCGCGTTGTCGGCATCGGGAATGGCGTACCAAATGGTCCAGTTGAAGATGGGTGGAATGGCCCACACCAAAAGGCCCAAGAACACCACGGTGAGCAAGCTGTTGACTGGGCCGTCAAAGAAGCCGCGCTGAATCCATGCCCAAGCACCCGATTCATTGACGGGGGGGCGGCGTGCTTCGATGGGTTCGAAATGTTGTTGATAACCGGTGGTTTGCATCATCGGTCCTTGATTCGCACACGGCGGTTGTAAATGTTCATGAGTGCGGAGGTCAGCAAGCTCAAGCTTAAATAAATGAGCATGACCAACGCAATGCATTCAATGGCACGACCTGTTTGGTTCAGGGCGGTTGAACTGATGGACACCAAGTCGGGGTAGCCTACAGCCACAGCCAACGAAGAATTTTTGATCAGGTTGAGGTACTGGCTGGTGAGTGGCGGAATGATCACGCGCATGGCCTGTGGCAATTGAATGAGGCGCAACTCTTGTGTGCGCTTCAAACCCAAAGCCACAGCGGCTTCGTGTTGACCAAACGACACCGACTGAATGCCAGCGCGCACCACTTCGGCAATGTAGCCCGAAGTGTAAACAGTGAGGCCGATCAACAAGGTGAGGTATTCGGGGGTGACGGAGCCGCCGCCCACCACGTTGATCTCGGTCACTTCAGGGATGTCGATTTCACTTGGCGCGCCGCCGATCAGCCAGCCAATTACGCCAAACAACACAAACAAACCCAATCCAGGCAGGAAAGAGGGCTTGGTGTAGCCGGTGGCTTCAAAGTGCTGCTTGACGTGACGAGACCAGAATTTCCAAGCACCGATGCCCACGCACAAACCAATGAGCGTGCCCCAGTGTCCGGGTTCCCAAACGGGCAAGGGGTATTGCAAACCGTTCTTGCTGAAGAACACGCCTGCCAAAGGCTTCAGCGGTGATTCAATGGGCGGCAACAACTCGGTCATGGCAAAGTACCACATGAAGAGTTGCAGCAGCAGCGGAATGTTGCGGGTGACTTCGACGTAGCTGGCGCACAAGGATTTGACCAAGGTGTTTTTGGTCAAGCGGCCAATGCCAATCAGGGTGCCCAGAAGGGTGGCCAAAACAAGGCCAACCAAGGCCACACGCAAAGTGTTGGTGAGGCCAATGACATAGGCCATCAAATAACTCTGCGAGGAATCGAATTCAATGAGACTTTCGCCAATGCCGAAACCGGCTGGCTGGAGAAAGAAATCAAAACCACTTTGAATGCCCCGTGCGCGCATGTTGGCAAACGTGTTGGACATCAAGTAGCCCATGGCCAGAACCAGTACCAAGATCGCCAGGATTTGGTACACCAGTCCGCGGAAGGCTTGGCTGCGCCAAGACCACTGACGTTTGGGAGGAGGAGGGGTGCTCATGAGAATAGACCGGCCCGCACAAGGCGGGCCGGAAGTCTTTGGTTTAAGAAGTTGTCCTCATGGAGGAAAACGCAAAGCCGAAATTAACGTACGGGAGGTGCGTACATCAAGCCGCCTTTGTTCCACTGGTTGTTCAAACCACGTGGCAGTTTCAAAGTGGACTTGGGACCCACATTGCGCTCGAACATTTCGCCGTAGTTGCCGACGGCCTTGATGGCGCGGTAAGCCCAGTCTTTGTCCAAGCCCAACAATTTGCCTGTGTCTTCAGAAGTACCCAGGATACGCTGAACTACGGGGTCTGTGCTGCTGCCTTTGAGCTGGTCAACGTTGGCTTGTGTGATGCCATATTCTTCGGCTTCGATCAAAGCGTATGTCACCCATTTCACAATAGCAAAGAACTCGTCGTCACCACGGCGCACGCTGGGGCCAAGGGGTTCTTTAGAGATCAACTCGGGCAAGATGACGTGGTCATCAGGATTGGTCGCTTCTTTGTTACGCACAGAAGCCAAACCAGAGGCGTCTGTGGTGTAAGCCTGGCAGCGGCCAGCGAAGTAAGCCTTGTTGGTGGCTTCTTGTGTGTCAAACACCACGGGCTTCATGTTGAGCTTCATGACTTTGGAGTAGTCATTCAAGTTCTTCTCTGTGGTGGTACCAGATTGCACGCACACTGTGGCGCCTTTGAGTTTGGTGGCGCTGGTGATTTTGGATTTCTTGGGAACCATGAAGCCTTGGCCGTCATAGTAAGTGGTGCCTGTGAAGTGCAAGCCCAACGAGGCATCGCGGTTCAGGGTCCAAGTGGTGTTGCGTGACAAGATATCAATCTCGCCTGCTTGCAACACGGCAAAACGCTGCGCAGCGTTCAGGGGGGTGTATTTGATTTTGTTGGCGTCGCCCAAAATTGTGGCGGCCACAGCCTTGCAAACGTCGATGTCCAAACCTGACCAAACGCCTTGGCTGTCAGCTGCAGCAAAGCCTGGCAAGCTGGGGTTCACACCGCAATTCAAAGTGCCACGAGCCTTGATGGCATCGATGGTTTTGCCCGCGAATGCGGGGGTTGCCAAAGTGCCGAGCAATGCCAAAGCGGCAGTGGCCAGCAGGGGGCGTTGAATCAATTTGCGAATGGATTTCATGGACTAGCTCCGAAAGTAAGAAAAGCACATTTTGCATGAAAAAATGCTGTAAAAACCGCGGGTAATTGCTGACATGTTTCGTAGAAAATGCTGGCAAGCCCCAAGAATGGGCAGATCCATCAGGCCTGCCCCACGAAAGTGCTGGTCAAGCTGGGCCAATGTGAAGATCTCCCCAAAAAGTAGCAAAAGCGATGGCAAAACACGTTTCTGAAACCCCAGCCACCCAGTGGTTAAAGCAAAAAAAAGTTTCGTACACCGAGCACCCCTACGACTATGTGGACCACGGGGGCACAGCCGAATCGTCCAAACAGTTGGGCGTGCCCGAACACGAGGTCGTCAAAACCTTGGTTATGCAGGATGAAAACGGCAAGGGCTTGGTGGTGTTGATGCATGGCGACTGCAAAACCTCCACCAAAAATCTGGCGCGACAGATTGGCTGCAAATGGGTTGAGCCTTGCAAACCGGATGTCGCTCAGAAAAACTCGGGTTACATGGTGGGCGGTACCTCACCCTTTGGCTTGCGCAAAGACATGCCGGTGTATGTCGAGTCCAGTATTTTGGCTTTACCCAAAATTTGGATCAATGGCGGCCGCAGAGGTTTTTTGGTGGGCCTAGACCCGCAGGTGCTACTGAACGAGTTGGGTGCCAAGCCCGTTGAATGCGCCTTGCCGCAATGAACTTGTCTGGGTATCAGAGGTCTTGAAGTGCAGCGGCAATTTGCGACTCAAACTTTTGCGGGTCGCCCAGTGCTTTGGCATTGAGCAAAGCCAGCTTGACCAAAAAGAGTTCTGACTTGTCAGCGCCTGCTTGATCGATGGCGCTGGCCAATGCGTCGTAGACCTGCTCCAGGCCTGCAATGTCTAATGTCTTGTGTGTGTTCATCAGTTCAACTCAATCCTTAGATAGTTCTTCTACTTAGCGCATGCATGCAACTTCCAAACTTTGCGTCAAGCGCGCTGCGTCCATTTGCAACCATCGCGCGCAAATGTGTTGATCGGGGCGGAACAAATAAGCGCCACCGGCTTGAACGGCATAGCGCTCTTGGAAGCGCATGTGTGGATCGTGCAGTGTGAGATTGGCACCTTCAACTGCATGTGCATGTGTACTGATGGCAATCAACTTGACCGGCAAGCCTTGTGCTTGAAGCGAAGCCACGGCTTGCGCAGTTTCTTTGGGGATGCCTTTAGCATCGGCCACATAGACCAAATCAAAACCGCCACCTAAGTGGTCAAGTAAATAGTTGTCTGTTTGAAGTTGCACATTTTGCGGTGGTGCGCCCAATGCAGGACCACCTGTGAACTGCGCATTGTCGTCGCATGGACTGTTCAGTAGCGAGCGACTGTATTCATGTGGCCGCGAGGTGCGCCAGTGGTACAGCGGTCGCACAAATTCTTGTGTGAGTGACAAAGACAACACGGCATCGCGCAGCAACCTAAAGCCACGGCTAGGCGGCGCCATGAAGCGCGTGCTCTTGCCCGCTTCAGTGATGATTTCACGCGCAGCACCCACACGTTCTGTGCTGTGGTTTTGCATCAATTTTTCGGGTGCATGGCCTTGGAGAACAAATGCCAAATGCCAACCCAAAGACTGCGCATCTTGGAAAGCGGTGTTGGCACCGCGCACACCAAAGATGGGCAGCAAGTGCGCGGCGTCGCCTGTGAACACAATGCGCTGGTGCACGTATTGAGGCAAGGTCAGGGTGCGGGCGGAGTACACCGAGTTCCAGTCCATCTCCCAAGGCGTGCCTTCAAAACCAATCATCTTGAGTTGTGCATCGATGCGCTGTTTCAAAGACTCTGGGCGCAAGGCTTCTTCGGGTGTTTCACCGGGTGGCAGTTGGTAGTCCACACGCCAAATACCGTGCGGCTCGCGGTGCATCAAAATGGTGTTGCCACGGTTCCAATCGGGGTCAAAGAAGGCCAATCGTTCGGTGGGATAAGGCAGGTCAATGCGAATGTCAGCAATCACAAAGATGCTTTCAAACGACGCGCCTTCCAGCTTCAAGTTCATGCTGCTGCGAATTTCCGAGCGACCGCCGTCAGCGGCGACCAGCCATTCTGTCTCTAGGGTGTAGGGGCCTTCGGGTGTGTCGATCTCGGCGCTCACACCCCCTTCAATGTTCTCTGCCTTCACCAGTTTGTTGCCCCAGCGCACATCGATCAACGGATTCGCAGCGCAGGCATCATGCAAGTACTCTTCGAGGTACTGTTGCTGGATGTTGATCATGGGAAAGAAACGATCATCGGGATCGTGCGGTGTTTCCATGCGAAACACTTTTTGCCCACGGTAAATTGAATTGCCGCAGCGCCAGGGCAGGCCGTTTTCCGTCACGCGATGCGCCACGCCCACTTGCTGCAAAATTTCCATCGAACGGCGTGTGAACACAATGGCGCGCGAGCCTTGTGAGAATTGCAATTCGGCGCTGAGCAAGACACAAGGTACGCCGTGCCTGGCCAGCTCAAGGGCTGTCACCATGCCGGCAGGGCCAGCACCCACAATCACCACTTTGTGTTTTGGTTGAGGCGCGTTTTGAGACGCCAACCAAGGCTTGAAGACTTTGTACTGGTAATAGATTGACGGGCGGGGTTGTGTGCTGGGCTGGTGCATAGCGGATGGCTGGTGGCTTGGGCTAATGGGGCTTAGCCCTTGAGCATAACGACATACCAGTAGTGTGTAACGTCCTTCGTCCAATCATCTTCAAATTTGCAATGGGTAAAGTACTTTTCAGCAACAGATTGAAGCTGCAAATGACTTGGAAAATTCTTCAACACCTCGTGCGTACTGCCATCCTTGAGCGGGCGAGTCTGGTAAGTGTTGCCATGTGCATCCGTGCGGGAGATGGGCGTGCTAGAACCCATCACATACTTGTTGTCCAACATGATCAAGCGACCACCTGGTTTGAGACAGGTGCGAACTGAATCAAAGAAGGTGTCCAACTCGTTGTGCAACAGATGTGAATACCAATGCGCAGCAAACACGCAATCCACTGGGGCAGTGATTTGAGGCGCATACGCGTTGAGGGTTTGCGTGGCACTGAGGCCTCGAATATTTTTGTGCCGTACCACTTCAAGTGCGCCCTCATCGGCATCTGTGGCCACCCAAGCGCTGGCATGAGGTGCCAAGCGCTCGGTCCACCAACCCGTGCCGCAAGCCAATTCCAAAACGCTGCAGTGGGCCACATCGGCCTGAAGCTGCGCGATCAATTTTTGTAAATCAGATTGGCGCTCTGGCTTGGCGTAGATGGCCTCGTACTCGCTTAAACGTTTGTTGTAGTAGTCAAGCATGGAAGCCTAGTGGCCTATGAAGACACTTAGTTAGCTTTGATGCCCGCAGCTTGCACCAACTTGGCAATGCCTTCAGTTTCGGATTTGATAAAGCCATTGAAAGCCGAGCTGGTCATGGGCATCGGCGCTGCGCCAATGTTGTCCAATTTGGTTTTGAACTCAGTTGAATTCAAAATTTTGACTACTTCAGCATTGAGTTTGTCGAGCACTGGCTTGGGAGTTTTACTGGGTGCCAACATGCCGACCCAGAATGTGTATTCAGAGCCAGGTACGCCTGCTTCAACTGTTGTTGGCGTGTTGGGCAAATCGTCTGACCGCTTGGGTGTACCCACTGCCAAGACTTGCAGCTTGCCATCCTTGATCAGCGGCAATGCTGAAACGATGGGCGCGAAGAACCAATCAATGCGGCCACTGATGGTTTCTGTCAGGGCTTCAGGCGTGCCTTTGAAAGGAATGTGGGTTGCATTGATGCCAGCCGCCACGCGGAACTTCTCGGCATTGATGTGCGTGGCAGAACCTGTGCCAGCCGATGCGTAATTGAAGCCATCGGGTTTGGCTTTGACTTTGGCAATCAGGTCTTTGACATCTTTGAAGCCTTTGCTGGGTGACACCACCATCACATTGGGCAGGCTGGCCAAAGATGTAATGCCGACCAAGTCGTTCAAGGTGTCGTAGGGCAGGTTGGGGTAAATGGCGGGATTCACCACGTGACCAGAAGAGTGCACCAACAGTGTGTAGCCATCGGGGTTGGCTTTGGCCACTTGGTTGGCTGCAATGGTGCCACCTGCGCCGGGTTTGTTTTCAATCACAACGGGTTGGCCCAAGGCAGTGCCAAGTTTTTCGGCCACAGCACGCGCCACGATGTCAGTGCCGCTGCCCGCTGTGAAGGGCACCACAAACTTGATGCTTTGCTTGGGCCAGTCTTGGGCTTGCGCATTCAGGCTCAAGCCAGAAAGTGCCAGCGTGGTTAACGCCAAACTCAGCAATTGTTTGGCCAAGGTTCTTTTGTGAAACGGTGCGGTCATGTTGTCTCCAGTTGCAGTTGTCTTGAATTAAGTAGGGGTGGCTGGGGGATAGGGCATGGCCAACAAGATGCTGGCCATTTGATCGGTTTTGTTGACCAGCTGGCGCTTCTCACCGGGTGCAAAACAAGCAGAGTCGTGAACCTTGAGCACGGCCTCGGTGACCACGCCGTTGAGTTCGGACACGAGTGTTACTTCGCCAGACAACACCACATAGTGTTTTTCCATGGGCGAGCCGTCGAGGCCGGTATGACCGCCAGGTTGAATTTGCGAGACGCCCATCCACAAAGCTTTGGAAGGGCCTGCTTCATGCCCTTGCAGGCGCAAGCAGGTCATGTCGAAATGGTTGGGCGCTTTGTACTCAGGCGCTTGGTTAAAGCGGGTGATGTTCATGGCTTGAGCACCATTCTGTTTTTAGCACCCGCCAAAACGGCTTTGTAGGCGTCCATTGCGTGAGGTAGCGCAATCATGTCGGCTGCATCGACTGGGAAAGGTTTGAGCGTGCCGTCTTCAAAGCCTGGCCGAAGCTCATCGAGCAATTCGCAAGAGCGAACGCAGTCAAGCGCCAAAGTATCGATGCCTACAAAGTTGTGCATGCCCCGGTAAAACTTGAACAAGTCAAAGGCGACCGTTTGTCCCTTGGTGGCAATGATGAAAATCTGCGTTGCGCCTTTCGCCATCACGGCGTGGCCCACTTCCCAATACACCTTGTCGACGGTGTTGAAGACCAGGTCGGCGCCTTTGCCACCTGTCAAATCCATGATGCGTGTGGCCGGCTCGATGTGGGTACTGTTGATCACCTCAACATCGGCGCATGCAAAGCCTTCCAAATGGTCTTGGCGTTGTACTGCAATGACTTTGGCGCCTGCGCGCGCAGCAATTTGCACCGCAGCTTGACCCACTTTGCCATTGGCACCCAAGACCACCACGGTTTGACCAGCTTTCACGCCACCTGCGCGGCTAAAGCCTTCGCACGCCGTGACAAAGGGCACACCCACTGCGCCAGCTTCTTCAATGCTGATGCCCTTAGGCGCTTCTTTGACAGCGGCCACAGGCAAGACCAAATAGCGCGCATGGGAACCGTTGCGCGTGATGCCGATGTCACCACCAGAACCCCAAACTTGGAGGCCTTTGAGCGCTGCAGGACCGTCGATCACGACACCTGCAAAATCGCGACCCGGTGTGCGTGGAAAAACAGCATGGGGCATGATGCCCAAGGTGGCTTTGACATCGCTGGGGTTGACGCCTGCGGCCAATACTTGAACCAATACTTCACCGGCTTGAATGCTGGGAGCGGTTTGCGGCACGCATTGCAGTTGCAAGGTGTCGATGCCAGTGGCTTTGCTTTCAACGTGCAAAGCGTGTGCGGAAGAGGCGGTCATGAAACTCAAACTTTCTTTAAATTCAGCATGTCGCGCGTCTGCGCGGCAGTGGCCACTTGGCCACCCATTTGCTTGATGATGTCGGCGGCTTTGGCCACCAACTGTGCATTGCTTTCGGCCAACACACCTTTTTCTAAATAGATGTTGTCTTCCATGCCCACGCGCACATGGCCGCCGTACAACCAGCTTTGCGCCACGATGGGAAACTCGCTGCGGCCCAAACCAAAGGCCGACCAAATGGCGCCTTGGGGCAACAGGTTGCGTGCATACATCAAGGTTTCGGGCGTGGCGGCAAAGCCGTACTTCACGCCCAACACAAAGGTCCACATGCCAGGGCCGTCTAGCGTGCCGTCGGCAATCAGGTCACGAGCCAAGTGCAAATCACCAGAGTCAAAAATTTCTAACTCGGGTTTGACACCGCTGTCGCGAATCACTTTGGCCATGATGCGCACATTGCGCGGTGTGTTGATCACCACATCGGCGCCGCTGTTCATGGTGTTCAGGTCCAAAGAACAAATGTCGGGTTTGATGATGGCGATGTGCTCAACGCGTTTTTCTGGCGGCACCAAGGTGGTACCGGGTGCGTAGATTTTGGGGTCGTTGGCATCGGGCACAAAACGGCCGCCGGGACCCGTGGTGAGGTTGATCACCAACTCGGCGTTGCGCTTGCGAATGCGGTCTACCACATCGCGGTAATGCTCGAGCTCCATGGAGGGGCGGCCCGTGGCGGGATCGCGCACATGAATGTGCACGGCGGCCGCGCCTGCTTCTGCAGCAGCCAAACATTCGTTGGCAATTTGCTCTGGCGTGACAGGCAAATAGGGTGTCTGCTCGGGCTTGGTGATGTTGCCCGTGACAGCGCAAGTGATGAGGGTGGGGCGATCTAACATTTACAAACTCCTTCCGCCGTCGACCACAAAGCGAGAGCCTGTTGCAAAGCGCATGGTGGTGGCACACGCTTCAATGGCTGAAGCGGTGTCTTCGACATGGCCAATGCGTTTAAGCGGGATGGTGGCAGCCGCCTTCTCGTTGAAGTCAGCACCACGGCCAGGCACAAAGGCTGAGTCAACCACGCCCGGTGAAACCGCCAACACGCGAATTTGAGGCGCCAAGGCTTTGGCCAATGACTTAGTGAGCAAGTCGACGCCAGCTTTGGCCGCTGCGTAGGCCAAGTTGCTGCCCGCGCCGGTAAAGCCAGCAATGGACGACACATTCACAATGAGGCCATCGCCTGAAGCTTTGAGCAAAGGTGTGAAGGCGCGAATGGTGGAGAACACGCCCCGCAAATTGGTTTGCACCACTTCGTCAAACAATTCGTCGGTAAGGCCTTCCAAGTCGTTGGCGGCCACAGGCTTGGTAAAGCCCGCACTGTTGATCAGGATGTCGCAGCGGCCAGCGCGTTGGGTCACTTGTTCGGCTGCAGCTTTGAGTGCGGCAGAGTCGGTGATGGAAGCGGTCAGCGCAAAGTGTGCACCAGAAGAAACAGCTGGCAAGGTGTTCAGCAATTGCTGCACACCCTCTGGGTCGGAGCGGTCAATGGACACAATGCGAGCACCCAAGGTGGCCAGTCGGCGGGCCGTGGCAAAGCCAATGGCACCCTTGCCGCCAGTGATCACGGCCACGCGACCGTCGAGGCGCGATGTAGGTTCAAACGTCATGCAAAGCTTTCAAAATAATCAAGGAATTGGGGGTGTGGGGAATTGCGTTTCGCCGGCCTGCAACACAAAGTCGTAAGTCAACTCGTACCCTGTTTGGTGAGGGCCTGTGCGTTTTTGAAACGTACCCACCAAGCTTTTGAGAACAGAGAAGGTGACATCCGTCGAAAGACGCGCATCGTTGTCAGCAAAAACTTGCGTGGTCAGCACTTGGTAGCCAGGCTTGGACACCATGAAATGCACGTGGGCAGGACGGAATGGGTCGCGTTGTTGATTGCGCAGCAAGTCGCCACAAGGGCCATCCACTGGAACGGGGTAGCCAGCAGGCAGGATGGATTGCAGATGGAAGTAGCCGTTGGCGTCTGTTTTGAATTGGCCTCGCAAGTTCATGTCGGGCTGCGCGCTGTCTTGGTTTTCGTAAAAGCCCAAGGGTGAGGCGTGCCATACATCGACAGTGGCGTCGGCCAGCGCCTTGCCTTGCGCATCTCGCACATGGCCAGAGATGAAGAATGCATGTTCTGTTTCTTGGGCTTCTGGGCCGTGCGAGATGTTGGCACCTGCTTCATAAGTCGGTGCATTCTTGCGCCAAAACGGGCCTAGCAAAGCGGAGTCGGTTCGGAGTTTGCCGGACGACTCTGAACGCTTGTCGTTGTTGATCAAGGTGATGAGGGTGGAGGCGCCCAAAATGTCGGAGGCCAAAATCACCTCGTTCTTTTTCTCGCTGGTGGCCTTGCCTAGGCTGACCAAAAATTCACAGCCCATTTCAAACTCGGAGTCTGTGGGCTCTACTTCGCGGATGAAGGCGTGCAGATGCTTGACCAAGGAGGTCATGACTTCGCGCAGGCGAGGATCGGGTGTGTTTTGAAATACCTCAGCAACCTTCTCGGTGATGTTGTCGCGCGTGACAAAGGTCATCTTTATCTCCAGATGGGTGTGAGCAAAATTTTGCGTTGACGATTATTATGAAGTCTGGGCTTGAACAAGGTCACCGTACAAATACTCATAAGACAAGCCTGACCACTCACACCAAGAGGAGACATGCATGACGATTGACAAAAGAAGTTGGATTCGCTGGCTGGCCATGCTGCCGTTGGCGGCTTGCCTGGGCGCTCAGGCGCAAACTGCACCCGCAGCAGCCCCAGCGGCACCCATTCCCGGGGCCATCCAAGTGATCAGTTTTGGGGGTGGCTTCAATTTGCCACTTTGGGCCGCCAAAGAACAAGGTTTTTTCAAGCGCCATGGCATTGAGGTGCAGCACACCATCACGGCCGACTCTAAACAGGTTTTCTCTGGCCTGATGGCGGGCCAATACCATGTGGCCATCACGGCTTTGGACAACATCTTGGCTTACCAAGAAGGCCAAGGTGAAGTGAAGTTTGACCCACCTAGCGATTTCTTTGGCTTTATGGGATCCGACGATGGCTTTTTGAGTTTGGTCGCTGCACCCGAAGTCAAAAGCTTTGCCGACCTCAAAGGCAAGACCATTTCGGTCGACGCCATGAGCAACGGTTTCTCGTTTGCACTGCGCGACATGTTGGCGCGCAATGGCATCAAAGAGTCGGATGTGCAATGGGCGCGCGCTGGCGGTACCGACCGCCGTTTTGCAGCCCTGATGGAAGGTCAACATGCCGCCACCATGCTGCGTGCGCCGTTTGACTTGCAAGCCAAAAACAGAGGCTTCAATCAATTGGCCACCACACGCTCTACCATCGGCAATTACATGGGCATTGTGGGCGCTACGCGCAGAAGTTGGGCTGCTAGCAACGAAGCGCAAGTGGTCAGTTTCATTCGCGCTTATCGCGATGCCATTCGCTGGCTCAAAGCGCCCGAAAACAGACCCCAAGCGCAAGCCTTGCTGATGAAGTACGTGCCCAACATGAGCGCGCAAATTGCAGCGCAGTCTTGCGACTTGCTGCTATACCCACAGTCGGGCTTTTTCTCGGATGTGCAGCTGGATGACAAAGGCATTCAAGCCGTGATGGACTTGCGCAGCAAGCTGGGCGACAGTGGCCAAAAACTGAACGATGCCAGCAAGTATGTCGACAAGCGCTATTGGCAAAAAGCCATGCAGCCCTGATCGGAGAGTAAGGGCTGCTTGGTCAGCCCTTACTTGTACTTGGCTTCAAGCGCGTCAAAGAATGGTTTTTGGACCAAAGATTGACGCTCTGCAAATGTGGCCACCAGCTGAGGGTCTTCTTGAAGTTCACCGGTGGCCTTCAATTGCGCGAGAGCGTTGAACATGCCCCGCACCGCACCTTGCAGTGCGGCATTTGCGTACAGCACCAAGCCAAAGCCCATGTCGGCCAACACTTGCTGAGGCAGTGCAGGTGTTTTGCCGCCAATCACCACGTTCACAATTTGCGGGCAAGTCAACTCGCCGGCAATGCGGCGCATCTCATCCACACTTTCTGGCGCTTCGACAAAAGTGATATCGGCGCCGTTTTCGGCATAGGCAGCAGCCCGGTCGAGTGCTTCGTTGATGCCCAGTACAGACCTTGCATCGGTTCGCGCAATGATCAAAAAGTCGGAGTGTTGTCTGGCATCGACAGCTGCCTTGATCTTGCCAATCATTTCGTCAGCAGGCACCACGGCTTTGCCGGCAAAGTGACCGCATTTCTTGGGCATCAACTGGTCTTCAAGCTGAATGGCATTGGCACCGGAGCGCTCGAGTGTGCGTACCGATTGGCGCACATTCAAAGCGTTGCCAAAGCCTGTGTCTGCATCCACGATGATGGGCAGATCGACCGCATCGCGCACAGCCGCAGTGTGTTGCGCCAAATCGCTCAGACCAATGAAGCCCAAATCGGGAATGCCATAAAACGTATTGGTGATGCCAGCGCCGCTGAGGTACACGGCTTCAAAGCCCACTTGTTGAATGACACGTGCGGCCAAAGCATTAGCGGCACCGGCCACCAACAAGCCATTTTTTTGATTCACACGCTGGCGCAACAATGTGCCAGGGTGTACAGAACTCGTGGTCATTTAATCTTCTTTCATGCCGGAGGCGCGAATGATGGCACCCAGCTTGGAACGTTCTGCATTCACAAACTCATTGAAGCTGGCGCGGGTGCCACCAACGGGCTCAATGCCCATGCTTTTAAGGCGATTGGCTATCTCTGGGTTTTTCATGGCGGCATCCACAGCGGCGGCCATTTTGTCCATGATTTCAGGCGGCACACCCACAGGGGCATGAATGCCCGCCCAGTGGGCAATTTGCACGTCGGGATAGCCCAGCTCGGCCGTGGTGGGCAGGTCGGGCGCGGCCGACATGCGCTTGGTCCATGTGGTGGCCAAGGCTCTGAATTTACCGCCGGGTTGAATGTGCGGCAAAGACACAATGCTGGCTTCGGAGGTGCCTTCTACTTGGCCGCCCATGACCGCTGTTGAACTTTCTGAGCCACTTTTGTAGGGGACGGGAATCAGTTTGGTGCCGTACTTCATGTTCATCATCTCTGCCACAAAGTGCGGCGTGCTGCCCGTACCTGCAGTTGCAAAGTGTGCGCCTTGGCCTTGCTTGGCGTTTTCAATGAACTCTTTCAAGTTGGTGTGCTTGGACTTGGACGATGTGACGATGATGGACGGTGCCAAACCAATCATGACCACAGGCACCAACTCGTTGTCTTTGTAGGGTGCAGATTTTTTAATCATGGTGTTGGAAATCACACCCGCTGCACTGATCAAAAACGTGTAGCCGTCGGGCGCGCTTTTGACACCCAGCATGGTGCCCAAGGTACCGCCTGCGCCGGGTTTGTTTTCAATGACAACGGGCTGTCCCAATACTTTGGTGGCACCCTCGGCAGCGGCTCGGGCCAACAAGTCGTTGGCGCCACCGGAGGCAAAGGGCACAATGAATTTGATGGGCTTGTTGGGCCAAGCGCTAACAGCTGCGGTGGCAGGACTGCTGGTTTGTGCCCAAGTGTTGGTGCCCCACAAACTCAAAGCGGCCAATGTGAGGCCTGCTGCCGATTGAATGAGGCTTGTTCTGCGGTGGATATTGAGACGGGTCATGCTGACTCCTGTTGGACAAAGATGAAAACGAATGTCAGTTATTATTTTGATTCAAACCAAGGGGCCATGTTATGACAATTTCTCGCCGTGAATGCTTGAATCAGCTCGCGCAGTGGCCTGTGGCCATGGCCGTATCGAGTAGCTTATTTGCCAGCGCCATGGCGCAAGCTCAAACAAGCTGGCCATCCAAAGCGTTGCGCTTGGTGGTGCCATTTACACCTGGCGGCACCACAGATTACGTCACCCGTTTGGTGGGCATTGAACTGGCCAAGGCCTTGGGCCAACCCGTTGTTGTAGAAAACAAGCCTGGTGCAGGCACTGTGATTGGTGTGGATTCGGTGGCCAAATCGGCCGCCGATGGCTACAGCTTTGTCACGGTGGCCAACAGCTTTGCAGCCAATCAAACCCTGGTTAAAAAACTGCCTTACGACACTCTGAAAGATTTACGTCCCGTGGCCCTTATGGGCATGTCGGAACATGTGCTGGCCACGCATCCTGGCAGTGGCCTTAAAAAACTCAGCGACCTCAAAGCCTTGACTGCAGCTGCGGCCGACAAAATCAGTTACGCCTCATTTGGCAACGGTACCTCGGCGCATTTGTCTGGCGCTGCATTGGCGCAGCAAATGGGCATGAACTGGGTGCATGTGCCTTACAAAGGCCAGGCGCCTGCACTGTCCGATTTGTTGGGCGGTCAAGTGACTTTGATGTTTGGCAATTGGCCAGAATTTAGAAGCCACGTGCAGTCCGGCAAATTGGTGGCACTGGGCATGGCCACAAGCAAACGATCTGTGTATGCGCCAGACATTCCTACTTTGGCAGAGCAAGGCGTGCCGCTGGAATCTAATTCATGGAATGGGTTGCTGGCGCCTGCCAACACGCCCGATGCCATTGTGGAGCGCCTCAATGCCGAAGTGAACAAAGCCCTGATGGCCCCCGCCGTGTTGGAGGCTTTTCAAAAAGGTGGCATTGCTTCTATGTCGGGCACGCCCGACAAGTTTGCGCAGTTTTTGAAATCAGAAATTGACAAGTACGCACAAGTGGTGCGCAAGGCCAATATCACGTTGGATGCTTAAGCCGCTCGGCCCGCAAAATAAGCAGGCCAGAAACCACCAGCAAGCCAATGCCCAACCACGCCAGCAGGTTGGGCACTTCGTCCCACACCACATAGCCAATCAGCAAGGCAAACAGCAAGCCGCTGTAGCGGAACGGTGCCACCAAACTCATCTCGCCTGAGCGCATGGCCACAATCAAAAAGTAATAGGCGATGGACAAGAACAAGGAGGCGCAAAACAGCAGCGCCAAAGACGTGTTCGTGACGGGCACCCAAGTTTGAGTCAGCGTGATGCTGCCTGCAGCCAGGGCAACTGAAACGGCAGTCGACAGTGTGATGAGCAAGGAAGGCACATGCAGGCCAATGGCGCGTGTGAGGGTGTCGCGGGTGGCATGAAACAAAGTGGCCAGGACACAAATCCAAGCGTAAACATTGAAGCCATCTGTGCTGGGTTGCACCACCATCAATACACCGGTAAATCCCAACAAAATGAGTGCCCCACGCTGAAACGTGACGCGCTCTTTGAAAAACAAAATCGCAAATACGGTAATGAACAATGGCGACGCCAAATTGATGGCGGTAGCATTGCCTAGCGGCAAATGAAACACGGCGGTGAGATAGGTGAGCGACGCCATGGCATCGACGCCGCCCCGAAGCCAAAGCTTGCCGTTGAGCATCAGGCGCCAGTTTTTCAAATGACCCATGGCCTGCGCCATGATGAGCACAAGCGTGGTGGCCATCAGGCCGCGAATGAAGATGAGTTGGGGGCCAGGCAGTGAAGCGCTGACTTGCTTGACCAGGGCGTCGTTGGCAATGAACAAAGCCATGGCCAGGCTCATGGCCAAAATACCGCGGCGGTTGTCTGCGTTCATGGGGCCTGCCTGTTCAATGAACATGAAAAAAGCCCCCTGTGCATGCACGGGGGGCTCTAAGTTTGGTGGCTCTTCACGGATTCGAACCGCGGACCTGTGGATTATGATTCCATCGCTCTAACCGACTGAGCTAAAGAGCCTGAGCCCGAGATTGTAGCAAATGAAATGGGCTGATTGTTAGAACTTTTGGATAAAGTTTGGGACCTTGCCGATTGGTTTTGCTTACAGGGTGTTCGGGTGGCGCGTATGAATTGCTGTGTCTGGTTTGATTTCTGCGGGGCTACCGTGTTGTCGGCTTCTCGTGGTCAAGAAGTGTCGTTTTACACGACAGTTGGTGTTGAAAGTCAGTGTTTAAAAGGCAGTCGCACTTACACATTTTGAGCAAATGCAAGCCTTGTTTTTTGCCTCTTCCGGTACGCGATCAAGAACCTCTGACGAGAAGGTTTCAGTAATGCACCAGCACCTCTCAGGCGGCGTTCCAGTGGCTTTGGCAATCTCTTGAGCACACTGGTTAGGGTCGCCGCAAATGGGGCACTTTGAAGGGTCTATTACTTTGTCCATTGAATCATTAGACCATTAGTGAAGATCGTTGAATCAGGTTTGGTTTCTGAGGGTGCACCGTGCTTGTGCAGAGTTACGGAATGAATTAAAGATATATATCAGATCGGAACTCTGTCCAACGCGGACATGTAATCTGCACTTCTAGCTTCAGCAAATATATCCAAGGTAAGCGTAATGGCAGATTGCAAAATCAATCCGATGCCAATGCCTGCTGCCACATCTTTTTGTTGCAGAAAAATAATGATCCCGACGCCTGTTATCAAAAGTATCATTTCAATAGCTTTGTAGATTGAAAAGTTTTTCATGACAGTCTCCATGCGAGCCGACTCTTCAACTCGCATTGCGGTTGGATTCTGTTGTAACTGTGTGCTTAAAGCGGATACCTGCGAGTCGGTACGAAAGAATATGGTGGAGCCTACTGCCATTTGCATGAGTCCGATGATTACTAGCGGGTAAGCCATGGACTTCAGTCGATGCCCATTGATCCACAGCCAGATACTTACTGCTATTGCAAGTATGCCTACAGAAATGAAAATGACGCTCTCTTGCTTCTCTGCAGCGAAATAGCTGCTCAAGTTATTAATCATTGCGACGACTCTTTTAAATAGGTTTAATCATGATTTTGACGACTTTGGTAGCAAGGTTACGAGGCGTGAAGCGCATGCTTTGAGCCATAACCCAATTGATGAAGCCAGGAATGTATACCCTCTGACCTCGTTGCATGGCGCGATAGCCCAGCTTCGCTACATATTCTGACGTTGGTAGTTTCTTACCTTTTATCAGTGCAGAGTTTCCGAGTTCAGCCTTTTCTTGAAATCCCGATGCTGTCGGACCAGGACAAAACGCCGTTACCTCAACTCCCGTATCCTCAAGCTCGCAAGCTATGGCTTCTGTAAAGCTCAGAACAAACGATTTTGTAGCGCAGTAAACCGCCATATAGGGACCCGGCTGAAATGCTGCAGTGGATGCAACATTGAGCAGCTTACCTTTTGTTGCTAAAAGATCGGGCAGGCACAATCTAGTCAGAACAACCACTGCCTCCATGTTGAGTTTCATCATAGACAATTCAGCAGTCAGTGAAGAGTTTTTGAACTCACCAAAAGTCCCATAACCTGCGTTATTGACCAATGCATTCAGCCTAATGCCTCGCGCTTTGATATCTGCGTGTAGCGTTGTCGCACCACCATTGATCTCCAAGTCTGCACTTATGACTATGACATTGACCTTAAAGTGAGAGTGCAATTCATTTGCTAAAGACTTCATCTTTTCAATGCTGCGAGCTGCAAGTACGACATCGTACCCATCTTTGGCAAATTCAAAAGCAAGCGCCTTGCCGATACCAGAAGATGCACCTGTAATGAGTGCTGTCTTGCGAAGTGTTGTTGGTAATGTTGTCAAGAATATTCCCCAGAGTTGATTTATCAATACTAGGATTAGAAACTTGGTACTAATATGCCGAGTCAAGTGTTTGGACTTATCAAATCAAGGTCATAGAAATACATTGACTTGGTACTTATGAGCCAGGTTTAGGATGGATATGTGTGCCCATCCTTAATTAATCAAAAAAGCTATGAAAACGTCATGACCGCCAACGCCGTTAAGAGTTTGCAAACAACTGGTGCCTTATGTAAGACTGCAAACGTAACTCGCGGTCAGTTGCGTTTGTACGAGAAAGAGGGGCTCATCTCACCACAAAGACGAACAGATGCAGGTTATCGTCAATATAGTAGCGAGACAATTGACCGCCTTAAGGTAATATTTCATCTAAAGGAACTTGGACTCACGCTTGCAGAAATCGCACTTTTACTGGCGGATCGCGATCAAGGAGTTCTTGATGAAAAAGCATTGCAACAACTGGCATCCAATGTGCTGGCAAAAATAAATGAGCGCATTGCAAGTCTGCAAGTAATCCGAGACTATGTGGAGCCCGTTGCAATTGGTGATATGCGAGTGTTAAATGAACCTGACTGCAGCTTCGTTGTTGAGTTTATGACTGCATTGAAAGTCACAAAGTGAAAGTAAAAGTGTTGAACAACGCAAAAAAATCACTTTGAATTGAATTTGCATCCAAATTTGAGCCACCCCAATTGCCTATCCTGCTCGATTTTTAAGCAAGGATGGAAGACATCAAGCGTCCAGTAACGGGACGATGATTTCTCAGGTTTGATTCCGCGTATAGACCGTGCTTTTGGAGGGCATTTACGTTTTGTTGGATCAGTTTCGCTCAGCTAATGCTAAGTAAGCGCCTAATCCAATCATTGTGACGCCTGAAGTTTTAACCATTATTTTTTCTCGCTGAGCTCGCTTTGCGCTTGATGTAAGCAGTCGGTTTGCCCCCAAGACTGCAAGAACATCCACAAATGTATTGAGCACGACGCAAATACCCCCTAACAAAACAAGTTGTGGCATTAAAGGTTCATAGGAGTTAGTGAATTGAGGTAGAAATGCCAGAAAGAAAAGGGCAGTTTTAACATTGAGGGCTTCAACAGCTATACCTTCAAAGAAAGCACGACGAGCTCCTTGTGGTGATATTTCTTCATTCATAGGGGCAGCATTTTTTGAAAAGAGCATACGAAAGCCTAAGTAAAACAAGTAGGCAGCTCCCACATACTTCACAATGCTAAAAGCAAATGCTGATTGGGCAATGATTAGCGAAACGCCAAGTGCTGATGCCATCACGTGTATCAAGCCGCCTAAGCCTGTTCCAAGACAAGATGCCAAACCTTCTTTGCGACCACCAGATACCGTTCTTGCTACAACATATGCAATGCCTGGACCAGGTGTGATGGCTAATACGAATGCCGCAATTAGAAATGGAATCATTGAGCTAGACCTTTAAGTTGTAAATTGTTATCCACAAAACGTTTAATTGAAGATTCTGGTGATTGCGATATGAAGGCTATTATCTCCATACTGATTGAACCGTCTCAACAAGTTTGTGCTCAGCGTAGAGACTGTGCTTGTGGGTTGAGGTGGAGATCAAGTTTGGATCTGTAAGGATGCTGCGAAATCTTTGAAGTTTTTTCTAAACTACATCATCTTCAAATCATCAGTGTTTCAAAAAAGTCATCTTCAAAAAAAAGAATGACCCAAAATTTCTAGGGCTTTTTACGAGTGATGTTGTATTTATGCTATGTAGCATTTATACTATGTCTATGAGTAGAAATGAAGAAGCCCCAGTCTATAACCGTATTGCCCAGCAGCGTGAACTGATCGGTATGAGCCGTCAGCAATTGGCTGAAATGGTCAATGTCCACTATCAAACCATTGGCTACTTAGAGCGAGGCGAATACAGCCCGAGCTTGGTTTTAGCACTACGTATTTCAGAAGCACTGAACATTGATGTTCAAAGTTTGTTTTCCATCAAACCATTTCCTAAAGGTAAAAGAAATGAATGATAAGACCGACAAAAAGTTTTATTGGGCAGAAGGTGTCACTAAGTAAGAAGTGATAAACAGCTTGAACGATAACAAGCCTTCAATATTTAGAAATCAAAGAAACAGAAAAGTACTGGTTGCAGCACTTTTTTTATCATTTTCCTTTTGCTGACGATTTTTATTGATCAACCCAAAATTAAATCGTATGTGGAATTTTTTCTGATGGCAGCAATTGTGATGTTTTACCTATTATTGCGGAAGGCTGTACGCCTGCTAGCAGATGCTCCCTCAGAGTTGTTAGACGAGAGGCAAATTAAACTTCGCAACAATGCGTACATATACGCTTACAGGTGGATGACTTACATCACCCTGATTTATTTTTGCTTTTACTACTTGATAAACAGAGAAGCAACTTCTGTACTATTTCCAAATAAGGAAGCTCATATTTCAACTTCACTCTTTTCAATTTGTATTTGGATGGCAAGCCTCCCATCTATGGTTTTAGCTTGGAGTATGCCGTCAGAGGATAACGCTTGATTGACTTAATGGATCTAATTTTTCCCTGTTTGATTTACCAAACTTTTGAATAAAGTTTGGGGTCTAGAAGGATGTCCTTTAAAAGGGCAAACTATGCGTATAAATCGTTAAGTCAGGTTTGGCTTTGACGGGTCTACCGTGCTACTGGCGAGTCGTTGTCATCAAGTGTCGTTTTACAGGACAGTTGGTGTGGGGTATTAATCAGCCAAGTAGAGGTCTTAATTCCACCCTGCGATGACACGCCTTTGACCCTTCAAAAGCCAGTCTCTTTGCAGTTTCATCATCGTTCGCTTGAATTAGCCAAAACCCACTGTAATTTTCTTTGGTATCGAACAGAGGCTTGCCTGTTGTGAAGTTGCTGTCGTTTCGGTTATCGATCACATTGGCATGAACAGGGGCTGTTAAGCCGCCTGCAAAAATCCAATGCCCCTTGTCTCTCAAATAATCATTGAAGGCAACTATGGCAACCATTTCTTCAGGTGTGCCAGATCCAGACAAATCGTCTATGACGAAGATGATGAATTTTTTCAACATGGCCTTTCTATTTAGAGATTGGCATTCCTCTAATTTTGTAGAAACTCACATCACTGCGTACAAAATGATGTGAGGTCTCTGCCAGCAGTCTATTATTTATTGGGTGCCTTGTATTTGGCAGCTTTTGTACCAGCGTTTGCCATAGCAGATCTCATCGCTTTGGTTGAAACTAATTCTTCTACTTGAATTTCTTGGAAGGCACCACTTGCCATCGTGATCATTTGTGCTTCGGTAATTTGTTCAGCAGTTCCTTCAATTAAACAAACGATGCTGCCATTTGAAATTGAAAACAATACTTCATGAGTTTTAAGTCCCAAGGATTTGAAAAGCGCTTTTGCAGCATCTCCTCTATCGCTGGGGGCAGCAAGCATGCCCTGGAAAGCTGTGGTGGTGTAGCGAGAACGAACTAGATATAAAGCCATGATGTGTCTCCTTAATTAAATAGGTAATTGACGAGCTAAGTTGCTTCGTACCCAACTGCTCAATCCGCTGCCAGTTGCGCGAGCAGACCAATCTTGAAATGCTGGATCACCATAGACTGCGTCTACACACTTACCGTAGGCTTCATAGCTGTCAAAGCGAGCGGCAAATACCATGTTGCCTACTTCGCCTGTTGACACGGCCCATATTGATACATCTGCCCCGTGTTTGCGCCAGATGGCAACGCTCTCAGACACGAAGCCCATGAACTTGGCCATGTCAGCGCCTGGATTGGGTTTAAATACTGCTTGTGAAATTATTTATCCCATTTAAAGTTCCTCCGGATAAAGAAGTGCATGTGGTGTTAATCCACGGGTTTCAATTTAACGCTAGCACTTTAGAAATGAAATAGCTTTTGGAAATCATTTAACAAGGGTTTTCCTGGGTCATATTAAATTTCAGAGGTCGTTTGGCGATGACTCAAAATTGACTTAAAAGATCAATCTTTACACCATTAGAACTTTTGGACAAAGTTTCTTGCTATGCTGATTGGATTAGAAAACGCTCTCCACGCGGCTAAGTAAATACTGTTGTCCTAAGTTGTATTCAGCGTGGATGCCGTGATTGTGAACTTTGACAATTGAAGGCTAGATTGAACTTATTTCCAAAAATCACTGCATGGGCTAAAGCACTCAAATTTGATGTGCTTGCTGTGTGGTTTGCTCTAAAGTATCCAAGCATATCTATTTGGGCAAAGCTTGTATCTTTTTGCGCTGTTGCCTACGCTTTAAGTCCGATTGACTTGATACCAGATTTCATACCGGTATTAGGCTATTTGGATGATTTGATCATTGTTCCTGTTTTGATCTGGCTCGCTTTGAAATTGATTCCAGTTGATGTGATGAGACAAGCGCGGGAACAAGCAGTTGAACGGATCAATAGCAATCAAGCAAAACCAAAGAGCTATGTTGGCCTCCTTTTTGTTTTGGTGATTTGGTTGTTCTGCTTGGTACTTTTGTTAAAGCAATTCAACCAATGGATTTAATCGTTTACAGAAATTGAGGATAAATTTTTTGGTATTCGACCCTTAGTAAATTACATAGACATAGTTTGTCAAACACCGAAAAGCGATGTTAGGCTTGTACTGTGGCGCTTGTATTGGCGCAGGCGTTTTTACAATGCTGCCAAGTCACTATCTAGGTGGCGTTATTGGGTCGCTTTTGTGGCTGTTGAACTAGAAAATTAATCTGGGTCGGCAAGTATCGCCTTACGTGGAGATTAGTGTTTGGCCAATACTGCAAAATTCCTTGACTCGCTCAAGTGAATGCTTCAGACTCATAGTAATACTTGATCGCTGTTCAACTTTTTATGATCAATTCAAATCGCCACCCCTTTAAATATCTTGCCAAGTTGTTCCTTGCTGGCTTTCTGATTGCAGGGCTGATTGTTGTAGCGGCACAAGATTTGGCACCCAATATCTCATACGCCAAGTTGTTTGCTTATGTCTTTTTTGGACTTGCCGCTTTAGCCATAAATCTTGTTGGCTTGAGCGTAATTTATCTCAATGTTTATCAGTGGGTCTTACGCAAAGGTGGAACAGACACAGCTTGGTTTTGGTTCAGTAGTGAGCCCAAGGGCTTGATAGTTTTAAGAGAAAAGTGACGCAAGCATTGATTTTTTGACCTGACACCTTGGGTAGACTATGTCTACATTAGTTGGAAAAGATTTCTATGCAAATGAGTCCAGTCATTGCCGTTCATCTATCTGCAACTTTGACTGCTTTGGTGATCGGTCCTATTGCTATGTGGGCTCGTTTGGGTCAAACAAAACGACCTTGGATTCACCGGGCCATTGGATATGGCTGGGTAACGATGATGATCGTCTCTGCCCTTTCAGCCATCTTCATTAGAGACTATGGGTTGCCAAATATATGGGGCTACACACCTATACATTTATTGGTTCCGTTTACAGCTTTTTGGCTTGTTTACGCGTTCAGAGCCTTGGCTATGAAAGAGATTGAAAAACATCGCAAAGCAATGGTGGGTTTGTATCTGGGCGCTTGTATTGGCGCAGGAATTTTTACATTGCTTCCAAGTCGCTATCTAGGTGGCATTGTTTGGTCGTATTTGGGGCTGATGAACTAGAAACAAATCGCGTGTGTCGCGTCATTCAATCTGAAATCCCAGATGACTTCAAGTACGATTTTTTCTGCCATTGCAGTCTGTGTCGTAAAAGATGAACCCAGTTGCAAACCAGATCATCACATCTATGTTGCTTCAAAGGCTTCTTGGTATGAGATTCAAGACGCATTGCCACAATACGCTGAATTGCCAACTTGAGCTGCCTGCTTCAACTGGTATGCACGTTAAGTTTGGTTTCTTATCGGGTATAAAAACAACTTTATCCATTCCTCGGACAGCAAATGGCCAAGAAAAATCAGTCACCCTTGCAAGCTTTGTGCATTTTTGCAAAAAATGTAGAACAAGTTTCATTGTTTTATCAGCAAGCTTTGGGACTGAAGCTTGAAGCTTCCGATAAAACGCATGATCTCTTGGTAGGACAAAACCACGAAGTTGTGGTTCATGCCATTTCAAAAGCATATGCAGACAGCATCGAAATTGAGTCGCCGCCCATTAAGCGAGATGATGTTGCCTTAAAGCCTGTATTTGTCGTAGATGACCTAGAGATTGTTCGAGCCGCCGCTAAAGTGAATGGTGGCTATCTCAAACCTCTCAAGCAAGCTTGGCGTATTCGTGGCTATGTTGTTTTAGATGGCTGTGACCCAGAAGGTAATGTGATTCAATTTAAGCAGCTGGACAGCTCGTTATAACAATTTACCCATACTCACACGAGGTTCAACTGCGTAGCCAATCGATTTATAAAAAGCGGCAGTTGCTTCATTGGTATCCAGCAGTTGAAGATTGACTTTCATGCAACCCAATTCAGCCAGTGCTTTTTCAGCATGGTGAACGAGTGCACTGCCTAAACCATGGAGTCGTTTGCCAGGATCTACCGCCACAGAATACAACCATCCACGATGCCCGTCGTAGCCCGCCATGATCGTGCCAGCGATAGCTTCGTTTTCAACTGCAACAAAAAACAAACCATCGTTGATGGCGATTTTTTTTGAAATGGCCAGGTTGGGTTCGTTGTGTGCAGTTTCGTAGCCGAAGACATTACGCCATAGTTCAACAACTTGAATTCGGTCAGTGGCATCTGCATATTGACGTATTGTTGGCATGTTTTTCATTGAATGAAGTAAGTGGTATCCAGAATCTTAAAACTGTTTTCAGATTCTCACTAGGACCAATAATCGGCAACGCACTTTCCATCTCGCGGCATGTCTGTGAAAGTGTCCAAACCATCAAAATGATCGATTGGAATTTGAGCCACAACGCCTGGCTCAGACAGTCTTAAATTCACAGCAATGCGAGTTTTTCCTGTTTCGTCCGCTCCTAGCCCACGCCAAAATGCCATGCATCCACACTTAGGGCAGAAGTGAAATTCCAGTACGGCATTGTGACGAACATAGGCACGTGTTTCACCTTGGGTCCGGATGTCTTCATCGACATAGCCATACGCCCATAGAGTTCCGTACCTTCGACATGCCGTGCAATTACAGGCAGTGGCGCCATCAGGTTGGCCATCCAATTGCCAAGTGACTGAGCCACACAAACAAGAGCCTTCAATCATTTTTCAGATCCAATACAGAAAGTGATTCAGATTTTGGCACAGGCGATAGCTGTTTGGTCATAAACACACTTAGAGGATCTAATTTGTAATCGCCAAATGGCCCGCAGATTTCAAACCCATGCCTGTAATACATGGATCTGGCTGCAGCAAAATCTTCCGATGAACCAGTCTCAAGGCTTAAACGATTCATCCCACGTGCCGTGGCTTCATTGATGATGTGCAGCAACATGGCTTGACCTACGCCTTGTCTTAAAAACCTTTGACGCGTTCGCATAGATTTAACTTCCCCATGTTCGGGATTCAGCATTTGCAGCGCCCCACAGCCGCAAAGATCATCGCCCATCCAAGCTGTCCAAAAGGTAATGGATGGCCTCCGAAGTTTTTCTAGAGGAAGTGCATGGACGCTTTCGATAGGGGTGTTTGCCATCATGCCAGCCAAGTGCTCACGAACGATGGATTGCGATGTCTCGGTTGATAGATCGTCAATGCGAATTTCAAGTTTCATATTTCAAATGATTAATTGGGATGTCCTTGAAGCATGGCCTCCACCAACTCTTGAACTGCCAAAGCTTCTTGTGCAGTAGCCAACTTGTGAGCTTGTCCTTTAAGCCACTTGTCTACTTCATCCAATTGGCGTTGCAACGCGCTTGCGCGTGGGTCTTCTTTCGACCAGTCCACGGCCTCTTTCCAAGGGCCGCCATCTGAGCACCACAGCTGAAAAAACTCTCTGAATTGAAAGTTCATTCGACTACCACGCACTGTCACTTCTTGTCGGTCTGGTTGCATGCCACCGGTGGTGGCCATCACAGTGACGGGACTGCCATCTTCCGTGGTCAGTCTGGCCAGCATGTCCAACTCACACAGAGAGGGGTCTTGAGGATAGCGAGGTGACGCATACTGAAGTTTCAATGGGCCTAAATAGCGGCCAGCTAAAAACAAGAAATGCGAAATGACTTCGCGTGTGTAGCCGCCCTCATGACGAAAGCGCAACCAGTCGGCTTCCTTTTGCCACGCCCGAGGCCAAGCGGGGTAGTTCACCACGATGTCAATGCCCAGCAATTCACCGACCTCGCCAGCTTGTATGGCGCGGGTCAATTCTTCAAAGCCACGAGAGGCTGCTTGCGTGAAGTTCACCACGCTAGGCAAGCGCGCCTTCTCCAATTGTTTCAAGAGGTCACGGCTTTGTGCATTGTCCGTGCCCAAGGGTTTTTCCATGAACACACCTTGCCCGTTGGCTGCGGCTTCTAACGCATAAGTTTTGCGAGGAGCTGGTGGACAAGCCAAGTACACCACGTTTGCGCCTTTCATGGCCTCCTGGGGGCTTTGCGTAATGGGCGCATTTGGTAAGATGAGGCGTGTTTTGGCAATAGCGTCAGCCGAGGGGTCCCATAGGCCACTTACTTCAAATTCAGGGTGGCGCATCACGTTTTCAAGCATGCGCCGTCCCATGATGCCGAGCCCGATGATTGCAAATTTGTGTGTCATAAAAGCCTCCAGATCAACCTGAGCTTAACGTATCTGATGAAAGAATAAACCATGAAGTCACACGCCAACTTCAATGATTTTTCAACCCAAGCCATGGACGACGGCTTCGACGAGATCATTAAAAAAGAGTGGGCCCCCCATCTGGTCATTGAAAAGCACACACACCCCTTTGATGCCAGAGTTCAGGTGGCCACAGGTCAAGTGAAATTAACCCTTGCGACAGGTGCGCAAACATTTGAAGCGGGACAAGGCTTTTTCATCCCCCGTGGAACTGAGCACGCAGAGCAATATGGTCCCAATGGCGCTACCTTCTGGGTCGCACGAAAGTCATAAGCAATTCAATCGATAAATCCAAATGGCGACTCACCCAAAATCCAACGTCATCGCGATCAACCGCATTTATGACGCACCACTACAAGCTGTATGGGAAGCATGGGCTACACCCGAACAAATTTCGCAGTGGTGGGGTCCTCGTGGATTTACGTTGACCGTGCATGATCGTGACCTTAGATCGGGCGGGCACTGGCATTACACGATGCATGGGCCCGACGGTACTGATTATGAAAACACAACCCAATACCTCGACGTGGTCCCTATGGAGCGCTTGGTGTACGACCACGGGGGCCACAAAGATCGTCCACCTTTGTTCAGGGTGACTGTGCAGTTTAATGAACTGCAGGGCCTAACTGAAATGACCATGGAAATGGCGTTTGCCTCAGCTGAGATTGCACATGAAATGAAGGGGCACATCCGTCAAGCTGGAGGTGAAACCACTTGGGATCGATTGGGTGAGTTCCTTGTCAAAAAGACCACAGGGCAGGACATATTTTTAATTGCCAGAACTTTCAATGCACCTGTCGATCGACTGTACGAGATGTGTTCGCAACCCAAGCAGCTTTCACAGTGGCTACCGCCCACTGGCGCGTCCATGAAGTTTATTAGAACGGCAGCATCCTTGAATGAAACCTCTTTTTATGAGATGTCTTTCAACGGGGGTGAGCCTATGTACGGGTTGGTCAGATACCTTGAGTTGAGCCCGTCGCATCGCATTGTTTATACCCAGCAATTTTGCGATGCCAACGAGCAAGTCATTCGGCCTGTTTTCTTTTCCAATTGGCCTCTGGAAATGAACACGCGCATTGATTTGGCTCCTGAAGATGCGCATACAAGCCGACTCACACTTCGCTGGACGCCGGAGCAGTCCACCCCAGAAGACATCCTTCAATTTGTCAATGAAAGAGCTGGCATGTCCATGGGATGGACCGGCAGTTTTGACAAGCTTGAGGCATTGCTAGGTTAAATATCTGTACTCAGATCCGCCTCGTCAACTCGGTCCACTTGACCGAAATGAAAATGCGCCAACAAGTGGCGCATTGTTCATTGTTTTCTACCTGCACCCTTAAAAAGAAGTTGACACTTAGCAATGCCCAATGTTTAACATTGGGCATTGTTGTTTTTGAGATCCAAATGTTAAAACGTCGCATTGCCCAAAGAACCTTGTTTGCCGTCGTGGCGCTGTCTATCAGTGCTTTTTGTTTTGCAGCAGACAAGCAGCGCATAGAAAAAGAAGCCGACCTTCCCAGATTCACTTACACCCTGTCGGAGCCACTTGAGAAGATCGTCAGAGACAAAGCTTTATTTGCCAAGACGACGCTCAAAGTTCGGGAGGACATGGAAGGCGTTTTGGCTAAATATGATATTTCCGACAAAGCAGCACACCGCCGTTATCTGCAAACCATCATGCTGCTCGACTTTCTGCTGGGAAATTACGATGAAGCGTTGATCAAAGCAGAAAAAGTGAGAGCTTTAGAGGAAAAGCCTGCGGACAAGCTGCTGTCGGCATTGCGACTGCGCGCTATGGTGGCCGCTGTCAAGAAAACAGGCACTCTCAATACGCCAGAGTACTTTGCAGAAGTCAGCCAGTTCATCGACAAGGAGCTTTCAATACATCCCTATGCGGTGATTTCCAATGACATTAAATCTTACAAAGCCAGTGCAGAAGTGATTGGTGAGGGGCAGTTGTTGGGTAATGTCAAAGATGTGCTCCAAAAGACAGTGGACAAGAACAACGGCAATATCAGTTCTGACGTCGTGGCAGATTTGATCTTTGTGCGCTATGCGTTGGAAACTGCAGTGCCATTGAAGCAAACTTTGATTGCCACTTACAGTGCCTATCTAGACCGAAACAAGATTGAAAAGGCCGATATTTGGGCAGCACGCAATATCTCGCTTCCTTCATCAGGCAATTACAAGCCAGTGCATGTGGCTGTGTGGGACAGTGGCGTTGACAGTCAATTATTTCCCCAGCAATTGCTAAAAGATGCCAAGGGAAAACCAGCCACCATTGCCTTTGATTTAGAGGCCAAACCTTCAAAGCATGCGCTGTACCCCATTCCTAAGGAGATGCTTTCAGAATTGCCTGCCATGCTGTCTCGTACCAAGGGCTTTTCCGATTTGCAATCCAACATTGACAGTGCTGAAGCATCGGAAGTTAAGAAGCAACTGTCCTCGCTCAAGCCAGAACAATTCAAATCAACCATGGAGCAACTGGGCCTTGTGGGCAATTATGTCCACGGCACCCACGTAGCGGGTATCGCGGTAGAAGGAAATCCTTGGGCGCGTTTGTTGAACGCGCGCATTTCGTTTGATTACAAATTGCAACCCAATCCTTGTCCCAGCATGGCACTGGCACAGCGTGGTGCTCTAGCGCACCAAGCCTATGTCGACTTTTTCAAGAGAAACAAAGTACGCGTGGTCAACATGAGCTGGGGCGGCAACGTCAAGGGAATTGAGGACAGCCTTGAGCAATGTGGCATTGGCAAAACCACAGAAGAACGCCAAAAGCTAGCTCGTACTTATTTTGAAATTGAAAAGAAAGCTTTGATCAAAGCTTTTTCGAGTGCGCCTGAAATTTTGTTCATCACAGCTGCGGGTAACAGCAACTCGGATTCTTCTTTTGGTGAATTTATCCCATCAAGCATTGTCTTACCCAACTTACTGACTGTCGGTGCTGTAGACAAAGCAGGTGATGAGGCACCTTTCACCAGTTATGGTCCCACAGTCAAAGTTCACGCAAATGGCTACCAAGTGGACAGCTATTTACCCGGTGGTGCACGCGTGGCTTTGTCGGGTACATCCATGGCCTCACCCAATGTGGCAAACTTGGCCGCCAAAATTTTGGCAGTCAAACCGGCCTTAAAGCCTGAGCAAGTGATTGCCTTGATTCAGAACACTGCAGAAGCAACACCAGATGGTCGTCGCAAGTTAATTCACCCAGGCAAAGCGATGACCACAGCCATGCAGTAAGCCACATGTCCATGAACTCATGAGCCATCAAGGTTTTACTTTCATGACATGACACGGATTTCTTGATTTGTGTACATTCAGAGCCATTCAGTATTGCAATGATGGTTTTATGACGGACACTCGCCTTGGGTCTAAGTCCCCAACTTTATTTCGCGCTTTCATCCTCTGCATCGCCTTAGGCTTGCAAGCTTGCAGCACCATCCTGCCAGAAACCTATGTCCCTAAACGCGGACAGATGGGCAAGGATGTGATGTGGCTGCCCACCAGTGACGATTTGGTCTACAAAATGCTGGAAGCTGCCAAAGTAGGCTCCGACGATGAACTGGTTGACTTGGGTGCGGGCGACGGAAAAATTCCCATTGCGGCTGCCAAACAATTTGGCGCACGTGCTTGGGGCATTGAATACAACAAAGAGTTAGCGGCTTTGGCCAACCGCAATGCGCAACGTGCTGGCGTTGCCAGTCGTGTCAACATTGTTCATGGTGATATTTTCAAAGAAGACTTTTCAAAGGCCAGCGTGGTGACGCTGTATCTGTTGGAAGAATTGAATGCCCAATTGCGACCCACTTTGTTGAACATGAAGCCTGGTACACGCATTTTGTCCAACACATTTTCGATGGGGGATTGGGAGCCTGACGAAGTGATACGTGTTGGCAACGGGACAGGTTATTTTTGGACTGTGCCTGCCAAGGTGTCTGGTGTTTGGTCTGTCTCTGGGATCGACGGAAAAATACCCGCAAGCTTGAAATTGGTGCAAGTGCATCAGAGGATTGGCGGCATCTTGGACCATCAAGGAAAACAGCAAACGCTATTGGGTGCGCGCATTCACGGCAATGCGTTGCATTTCAGTTTTGTGAACTCTGAGGGCCAGTTGAAGTCGGTCAAGGCCCAAGTCAAAGACGATGCACTGACTGGCGAGGTGGTGGGACCCTATGGCATGCTGGACATTCAGCCCTTGCCTGTCAACATTGAAGGACGTCGGCAAAAAGATTGATCTAGTGCCGACTTAGGAAATCAATGCTTATTCTCAACGTGTTTGGCGAAGCGGTTCAAAATGGCCAGCCAGCCTTCTTGTTGTTGCTCAACGGAATGCTCTTCCTCCGCAACGAAGCTGATGCGAACCTTCACACCCTTGTCTGTTTGAATAAATTCAACTGAAGCAGAGCGGTCTCCAAATTGGTACTCAATGCATTCATTGGGAACAATCTTGGTATAGGTCCCTGCAAAATCAAATCCAAAACTGCCATCTTTGGCTTCCATGCGCGAAGAAAACTGTCCCCCCACTCGCAACTCCACGCTGGCAGAAGTGGTATGCCAGTCATCTGAGGCCGCATTCCATTGAACGATGTCATCGGGTGTGGTGTATGCCGTCCACACTTTGTCGATTGGGGCGTGAACAGTGGTTTCAACGGTAATGTTCATGGTGTACCTGTTTGAATGGTTTGAACTTTGATCGATTTATAAATGAGATTCAGTTGGATGCCAATGGCGCAAACCTTAGTTTGAATGTTGCGCTTTCCATTCCATGGCAGCCTTCACGCGCTTCTCCACGGATGGATGTGTGTAAAAAATCAGCTCTTGCAAAGGATGCGGCCGCGGATCTCTGTATTCTGCCGTTTTAACCAGCGCAGAGGCCATGGCATCTGGCAGATTCACAGCCTTATAAGAATATTGGTCAGCTTCTGTTTCACCCAGTCGAACCACGTAGTTGGTGACAGGTTGTGCCAACAAACTTAAAAAAGAGATGCACACCAGCAAGACGGCCACGCCTCGAGGTTCTGCAATGCTGGCCTTGGCGCCCATGAGGTTCGCCACTTTCATGAACATGGCATTGGAGAGGTAGAAGAAAATCATCGACATCAAAACGGCTGTGCCAATCAAATTCCAGATGTGATCTGATACGTAGTGGCCAATTTCATGTCCAGTTACCGCTTTGACTTCGTCCAAAGATGCCGATGTGAGCGCCACATCTGAGATGGCAATTCGCGCGCTCGAACCTAAGCCAGAAACATTGGCGGTAAATCGATTGGATTGTCTTGAACCGTCGTAGACAAAGATGCGGTCGGGTTGAATGTTGGCTTGTTTGGCCAACACCTCAAGCGCTTCACGTACCTCACCTTGCGGCAAGGGTGTGTACTTGTTGAACAGCGGTTCGATCCAAATGGGACCGATCAGCATCATGCTTGTCACGGCGACAGCTGCCACGCCTCCAGACCAAGCCCACCAGTAAGTGCCCAGACGTCGGATACAAAAGTAGATCCCCGATAAAAACAAGCCGCCAAAAAGTGAAGAGATGATCAGCATCACAAAACCTTGGCTTAAGAAATCAGACAAAGGCTGGTTTGTTTTTCCGTAAGCCAGCTCGCGCCACCAATCGGCATACAACGTCCATGGGAGTACGAGCAAGGAGGACAAGACTAGGTAGGCGGCACTGATCGCAAACGAACGAAACCACAGGCTTCTGTGGCTCAGCTTTCCTTCAATCTTATCGAGCACTTGTGACTTGATCACCAACCAGGCCACTGCTGTCGAAATGAGGAAGCCCCACAGCATGGTCCAATGCGACCCAGAGGTGTAAGCGGCTGCCTTGGCCAGTGCTTCTGGCCCTAGGGCGTTGATGTAATTGTCTGTTGCGGCTTGAACGTCAAAGCTCATGTGTTTTCTCTGTAAATCAAAATGTCAGTATCGGCTGTCTTGGCGCCAAACTGCGTCAACAAGCAATGAGCCTGACCCCGGTGATGGGTTTGGTGGTTGAAGATGTGCATCACGACCAGGTCTAGTGGCTTTGTGACTTGAATGCCCTTGGCAGTGATGTAAGTGAGATCTTTTTTGAAAAAACTGTCGTCCACCGAATAAGCCCATTCAATGATTCGTTCGTCCATGGCAACACGCGCTAGTTTGTAGGCCGACCAATCGCTCCAAAGTCGACCCGATTCATCGATGGGAGTGGGAGTGAAGGGCGTTTGCGTCAGACGATTCATCCAGGCCGAGTCACCCCAAAGGATATGGCTCAGCGTACCCAGGATGGAGCCAAAGAAGGCGCCGGCATTGTGTTGGCGCTGCGCCTCTGAGAGCTGATCTGCCGCGGCCATCAGGGACGCGTTTTGCCAACGGTTGTAGCGGGCAAAGGCTTGAGCGTATTTGGCTGAAATCATGTCCATTTCCCTTAGGGTTCATACAAAAAATTCTTCAGCAAGCATTATGGACAGTCAAAGATTGCCTTTTTACCAATGCAGTCAGCGTACTGCATATATTGTTCTGGGCTTACAACCCATATAAGGTTCTAGGACCTTCGTAGAATTGAAATTTCATCTGGCAAAAAATAGGATGCATATCAAAGGAATTTCAATGCGTCCGCATCACTTCGTGCTCATTTTGGTGTGCATTGCCACCTACCTCTTGGTTTTTGATTCAGTTCTCAGCTTGCCCCGATTCAACAAACAACGTTACGAAAAACCAGAGACGCCTGTCGCCGTGCCTTGGAGCGGCAGTTAAGCGCAAATCCTAGGGTTAATACCTGCCTATTTGATGATGGCCGACACTAGGATCGAGAGAAAGGATCTCTCAACATGAATGCGCAACAAAGCTCCCGCTCTTTTGTCAAATCTCTGCTGCTGATAGCAGCTTTCTTGCCTGCTGTGGCCATGGCTCAAGCCTGGCCCACCAAACAACCCATCAAACTGGTTGCGGTGTTTCCGCCTGGCGGTTCTGTGGATCAGGTGGCGCGCATCATTGCGCCCGTGTTGTCCCAGCAGTTGGGTCAAAGCATCATTGTGGAAAACAAAGGCGGTGCATCAGGCGTCATTGGCACTTCCAGCATGTTGTCGGCACCTGCAGATGGCTACACCTTCGCCGTGGTCTTTGATACGCACGGTGTGAACCAAAGCCTGATACCCAACATGCCCTACGACAGCAAAAAGGACATCGTGCCTTTGGTGTTGGTGGGCACCTCGGCCATGGTGCTGACTTCCAACGTGGGCAATGAGTACAAAACCTTTGCCGATGTGGTGGCCGCAGCCAAAGCCAAAAAGAATGTGTCATTTGGCACCATTGGCAATGGCAGCTTAGGTCACTTGGCCATGGCTTTGCTGGGCAAGAATGGCAACATGGAGTTCAACCACATTCCCTACAAAGGCGGTGGCCCTCTCATGACCGATGCTGTTGCGGGCCATGTGCCCTTGGCCATGGGCACTGTTTTCTTAAGCAAGCCCCACATCGACAACAAGCGCATCCGACCCCTGGCGGTCACTTCTTCCAAACGCGTGGCAGAGTTTCCCGACGTGCCCACCATTGCCGAAGCGGGCTTTGCAGGCTTTGAGGCCCCAGCTTGGTGGGCAGTATTGGCGTCTGCCAAAACACCACCCGACATCGTGAAGCGCATGAACGAAGAGCTTAACAAGGTGTTGAACAACCCCGAGGTGGCGCACAAGCTCAGTGCGCAAGGCATTGATATTTCTGGCGGCAGTGTCGACAAAGCCAAAACTTTCATCGACAAACAAATTGATGTCTGGGCCAAAGTGGTCCGAGACAACGGCATCAAGCCAGATTGATGCGCTTATTCTTCAGGCGTAATTTGAAGCGCCACTAACAACCGGGCCACCATGTTGTAGGTGGCTATGGCGGTGGTGAGTTCCACAATCTCCGTGGTGCTTAAACGAGATTGCAATTTCTTGAACAGTGCGTCATCCACTTTGACGCGCTGTGTCATTTGAGCGGCGTATTGCACCACCCATTGGGACATTTCATCGAAAGCGGCATCGGTCACACCATCGGCGGGCTGCGCTTCTACGGCACGCTTAAGCGCATCCAATTCAGCTTGCGTACCACCCGCCTTCAGAAAGTCGGGGGCGTGGTGATGGTATTCGTAGTGCGCACCCGTGAGCAAAGCCACCGTGCAAATGCCCAGTTCACACAATTGACGTGATGCAGACAGTCCAGTGCGTACATTGCGCAAATAAACATTCCAACCCGAGGCCACAGGCTCGCTCCACAGCAGTGCTTTGTCGAGGTTGAGCAGTGCGCCGCCACGGCGGGCCAAGATGGCATCGACCAAAGCTTGGGGTTGAGCCAGTTGTTCGGGGGTCCAGTCGGGAATGCGCATGATGCTTGCCTTGTGCTGATTTAGGTTAGAACAGTGCCGCCTATTTGGCGTGCGCCATCATAAATTAAACAGCATAACCAAATGCGCGAATGATGTTTTTGGCTTTGTCTGTTTTGAGGTAATTCATCAGCGCTTCAGCCGCTGGCTTGTTTTTACCTAGATTGAGAAGCAGGGCGTCTTGTTGCAATGGGCTGTGCAAATGCGAGGGCACGACCCACGCGGATCCTTGTGCAATCTTGCTATCAGCATAAACCTGTGACAACGCTACAAAACCCAGCTGTGCATTCTCGGTGAAGACAAATTGGTAGGTCTGTGCAATGTTGTCGCCTTGCACAATTTTGGGTTGAACCGTTTGCAAGAGGTCCAACTTCGCCAAAGTTTCATGCGCTGCCATACCGTAGGGTGACAGTTTGGGATTGGCCATGGCCAGGCGTTGAAAGTTCCCAGCTTTGAGTATTTGCCCTGCGTCATCGACCTTGCCAGGTTGCTTGCTCCAAAGTACCAATTTGCCGGTGGCGTAGGTAAACCGAGAACCAACGATGCCTAGGCCTTCTTTTTCTAATTTCAGAGGCGTTTCATCGTCGGCAGACAACAGGATTTGAAAGGGGCCACCGTTTTTGATTTGCGCGTAAAAGCTACCTGTTGCGCCGAAAGAAAGGATGACCTTGTGTCCGGTGTCTTTTTCAAACAGAGGCGCAATTTTTTGCATGGGCGCTGCAAAATTGGCAGCGACGGCCACCAAGACCTCGGCTGCATAGCTGCTTGAGCTCATCACACTTGCTACAAGCAACGTGCTTAGAAACTTGTAGGCTGGTGTTTTGTCAAGCATGCCCACATTATCAATGACCTATCGTGAACACTGCAGCCTCAAAAGGGCTTAGTTAAAGCCACTGATGGATTTATTGCGTGCAGGTGCGCGTGCGAGTGATGGTGCCATCGGACGATTGAACTTCAGTCCAAGGGGTGCAGGTGGGGTTAGAGGATGTGGTGTAAGTTGGCTGTTGCTGAACAATGACGGGCTGTTGCTGCACATACACCGGTTGCTGAACATAGGTGGGCTGTTTGACGGCTTCGTAGACCAATAAACCACCGATGACGGCGGGTACGCCCCAGCCCCAACCGCTGCCGTAACCCCGCACCCATGGGCCGTGACCATGGCGATGTCCATGGCCGTGTTGCGCCATGGCAGAAACACTCAAGGTCATGAGGATGAGGGCAAGGGCAATTAATCTTTTCATGGCAGTCTCCGGTGGATCAGGCGCTAACTAAGTCTCTAACGTTTGACCCGGCGTAATGGTTTACTTTTTAAAGGGTAAAAATACATTCCATTTGTCGCGCCCTGAAGGAATGCGGTGGGCTCGGCGCATGGAAATATACAAGATGTACGAGATCACAAGCCGTCCAATGATGACAAAGGTAATGCGAACATCACGCTGCTCTAGCTTTTCAGCATAAAAGACGGTGACATCGAACATCAAATTGAACAGGCTGGCCACAAAGAGCAGCCCAAACAGAATGGCGGGGTATTTGCCGTTTTTGTAGGACCAAACGCCCACCGACATGAACACAAAAAGAATCCAAGCCCTGAAATAAAGGGCGGGCATCATGTAATTGCGCACATCTGGATTGGAGAAGAGGTCGTTGGCGACTTCGTTGGTGTAGAGCGTGAGGCGCAAAAACCAAAGGGCGGAGAAAAAGGTGAGGATGGCCAACCGAAGGGGGAAATAGGGGTCAACCGTGTGCGTATCTGCCACTGGTTTTGAAAGCAGTGCTTCAAGTTCTTGTGCCGTAACCAAAGGTTTGCGTGCCAACGTATGACCTTATCCAAATGAGTGATGGCTCAGCTCATTCTAGTCATTTGGGTTAAATTCGGTCAAACTTTACACAGCGTTTAAATAAGCCTTTTTCTAGTGTTTTTTGTTATGTCTCATTTCAATTCAAACTTCCAAATGCGACTAATTGCGCTTTCTTTGGCCGTTGCAGGTTTACAAGCCTGTGCTTTTGTTTCAAGCCAGTCGGTCTACGATGGCATTCGAGGCGCTGAGAAAGCCAAAACCACGGGCACCACCCAAACACCTGCTGCGTTGCCCAATTACGACCGCTATGAAAAAGAGCGTGAAGTTTTGAAAAAATAATTTGCATTCAACGCATGTTGTTCACGCCATTTTTGACATGACTTCTTTCATTTGCGCTTTACTCAAAATCACTTTGATCTTGTTGTCAGCTGGGCATGCCGGCGTTGTGACTTCTCAAGCTTTGGCAAAGGATTGGGCACCCCAAGTGCGGGCTCATGGCCTGATGTGGGATGTGCACGAAGTGAGTGTTGGGCAGGTTAAGCAGTACGCCCATCAAACAGGATTTGTCAGTCAGGCTGAAAAGGAGCGGGGTGGCTTCATTTATGAAGCTGGGTGGACTCAAAAAGCGGGTTGGACTTGGCGAGCCCCTTTTGGCAAATTGGCACAAGACAACGAACCGGCTGTGCACCTCACGTTTGATGAAGCGCAGCAAATGTGTCGATTTCAGGGCAAACGATTGCCCAAAGACCATGAGTGGGTGAAGGCCGCTTATTTGGAGCAGCGCGATCAGCCGCCAACGGGCTTTCAAAAAGGTCAGCGTTATACCTATCCAAACGGTCAAAGTGCACAGAAAAGCCACTGTTTAAATGGCTGTGGAAACTATCAAGGCACTGCGCCACAAGGTGCCCTTTGGCGTGGGGTAGGCCATGTGCCCGTGATGACCACACCGCCGGGTGTCAATGGTTTGTTTGACATGGGCGGCAATGTGTGGGAGTGGGTTGACACTGGCCAAGGCTCAGAAAAAATGACGCGTGGGGGTTCATGGTGGTATGACGCCGATCGCCAAATAGAATCGGATGTGGCCACCAAACCCAAAGACACACGGGTGGGTTACATTGGATTCCGATGTGTACAAGACAACTGAATTGAGGTTCTATGAATTTCTCCCCCATGATTGAACTGACCCGCAACGGCATTTCGGAATGCTTGCACTTGGGGGCATTGGCGGTGACCGACACACAGGGCCGCGTCGTGGCGCATGTGGGCAATCCCCATTGGCTGTGCTTCACACGCTCTACTTTGAAAGCGCTTCAAGCCTTGCCATTGATTCAAAGTGGCGGCGCACAACAACTGGCCTTGACATCCAAAGAGTTGGCGGTGATGTGCGCCAGTCACAACGGTGAAGACATGCACGTCGAGCAAGTTTCATCGATCCTGCAAAAGAGTGGCAACACTTACCAACAGTTGCGTTGCGGCTGTCATGTGCCCTACCGTTTCAGTTTCAACGATCAACCCCTGCCCGAGGGCTTTGTGGTGGACGAACGTCATCACAACTGCAGCGGCAAGCACAGTGGATTTTTGGCTTACTGTTCATTGCATGGCGTGGCCAAAGAAAGCTATACCGAACTTGAACATCCTTTGCAACAACAAGTTCGCAGAGCCGTGGCCGATGTCACTGGTGTTGCATCCGAAGACATGGGGTGGGGCATCGATGGTTGCTCGGCGCCCAACTTTGCGGTGCCTTTGTCCAATTTGGCGCGCAGCTATGCGCGTCTGGCCAAGCCCGAAGCAGACGATGTCTATGGTGCAAGTTTGAAGTTGTTGGGCGAAGCCATGACGGCGCATCCCGAGTTGGTCTCGGGTACGGGCCGCAGTGATGCTGATTTGATGCGTGTTGGCCGCGGCGACTGGGTGAGCAAGGTGGGCGCCGATGGTGTTCAAGTGATCGGCAACCGTTCACGTGGGCAAGCCTTGGCCCTGAAAATTGCCGATGGCAACAAGCCAGCTTTGTTTGCGGCCACCATTGAGGCCTTGGACCAATTGGGATGGTTGGATGCCAAGCAGCGTGAAGAACTCATGCCTTGGCGCGCGCATGCCTTGAAGAACATCAAAGGTTTGAATGTGGGCGAGCGTCGCCCCATCTTCAAAATTCAAACGGCTTGAATGACAAGGCCTGAAAGCCTGAAAGCTTGAAAGCCACCATCGAGGTGGCTTTTTTATCGCGCCCAGTTGGTTTTCCAAACGGTCAAAGCGGTGAGCACGCCATAGCTGACCATGCCGGCTGCAATGACCATGAACATCTGGTCTGCCGTGCCATTGTTCTGCGATAACCAGACGCCACCTGCGGCAACCGTCCCCAAGCGGAAGGTGCCCGCCATAATGGGCCCCCACAACTTACCAGCACCTTGTGATGCAAAGTACAGGCACAAGCCCAATGCGAAGAAACCATAACAAGGCCCCACCGTCAGAAAGTATTGGCTGGCGCTGGCCAAGACCAAGGGGTTGCTGCTGAACAAATTGGCCCACAAGCCCGGCCACATCATCACGACTAAGCCGATGCAACCCACCAAGGCGGCAGCCATCATGGCGCCCGTCCAAGCCACCTTTTTGGCGCGCGCCACAAGCTTGGCGCCCAAGGCCATGCCCACCATCGGCAAGCAAGCAACGCCAAAGGAGAAGGTGATGGGCACCAACAAAAATTCCAGGCGTGTGCCGATGCCATAACCCGCCAAAGCTTCAGGGCCAAAGTTGGCAATCAATCGCGTCACCACCAAAATGGTCGCCACGGTCAGCACAGAGGAAATGCTGGACATGCCGCCCACTTTGAGGATGTCCACAAACAATTCTTTGGACAGCGGGCTGTTGAAGTTCAATCGAAGGGTGCTGTTTTTTGAGCGCAGAAACCATAGAAAGTAAAGTGCACTGCCCGTAAAAGCAATCAAGAAACCCGTCGCAATACCCACCATGCCAAAGCTGGGCACCGGCCCGAAGCCCAAACCTAGAACTGCGCTCAAGACCACCTGGACCAAGCATGTGATGAGCAAAGCTTTGGAGGGGGTGCGCATATTGCCAGACCCGCGAATCACAGAAGCCAAGCCATTGGTGAGCCAAACACTGATAGAACCTGCAAACGCAACATGTGCATACAACAAGCATTGCGCAAGCGCCTCGCCCTTGCCGCCGAGCGCGCTGAAAATGAACTCACTGAAGAGCGAAAACACCACCGTGAACAACAGGCCAACGCTCAAACCAATGATGGCGGCATGCAACACCAATGCATTGGCTTTCTCCAAGTTGTTCGCGCCCATGGCGCGGCTCACAGCCGAGGTAATGCCACCCCCCATCGAGCCTGCCGATAACATTTGTTGCAACATGACCAATGGAAAAACCAGTGCCATGCCAGCCAAGGGCATGATGCCCAATTGGCCAACGTACCAAGTCTCGGCAATGCTGACCAAGGCTGCGGCCGTCATGGCCAAGCCGTTGGGCAACGCTAAGCGCCAGATCGTTGGAACGATGGGCGCGGTGGTCAGTGCGTGTTGCAAAAGTAAAGGCTGATCAGCGGTGTGTGAAGTTGGGTGCGCGCTTGTTCAAAAACGCGTCCATGCCTTCTTTTTGATCGTCCGTGGCAAACATGGCGTGGAACAAACGGCGCTCAAACATCACGCCATCGGTGAGGCCGCTTTCGAAGGCGCGGTTCACGCTTTCTTTGGCGGCCATCACTGCCAATTGGCCCATGCTGCAAATCAGCAATGCAGCGCCCAATGTTTCTTCCATCAGTTTGTCGGTGGGCACCACGCGGCTGACCAAACCTGAACGTTCGGCTTCCGTGGCGTCCATCATGCGGCCTGTGAGCACCAGGTCCATGGCTTTGGATTTGCCAATGGCGCGGGGCAAACGTTGCGTACCGCCTGCACCAGGAATGATGCCCAGTTTGATTTCGGGCTGGCCAAACTTGGCGTTTTCTGCGGCAATGATGAAGTCGCACATCATGGCCAACTCGCAACCGCCACCCAATGCAAAACCGCTGACGGCGGCAATGACCGGTTTGCGAATGCTGCGAATGGTTTCCCAGTTGCGGGTGATGAAGTCTTGTTTGTAGACATCGTTGAAGTTGTGCTTGGCCATGGCTGAGATGTCGGCGCCGGCCGCGAAGGCTTTTTCGCTGCCAGTGACGATGATGCAGCCGATGGCTTCGTCGGCGTCAAAGGCCTTTAAAGCAGCACCCAACTCGTCCATCAAAGGGCCGTTCAAGGCGTTCAGAGCCTTGGGGCGATTCAGGGTGACGATGCCAACTTTGCCGCCTTCTGTGCGGACTTCAATGTTTTCGTAAGCCAAAACAGTTCTCCAATGGGGGTTGAATGTCGTTACCCCTGACTATAACGGGATGAAAATAGGCCCAAAATCAAGGGAAAACATTAACCAACCGATCGGTCGGTTAATGGTACATTTTGACCTTTTGGCGTACAAGCAGGGCTTAGACCATGACCCAAGACAGCACTTTATCTGTGACCTTCGAAAAACGCGGTGCCGTGGCCTTGGTCACGCTCAACCGTCCGCAGGCACTGAACAGTTTCACCCGTCAAATGCACCATGACCTGTGGGCGGCATTTGATCAAGCGGAAGCCGATCCAGAAATTCGCGCCGTGGTGCTGACAGGTGCAGGCCGCGGATTTTGCGCCGGTGCCGATTTGTCTGAATTTGATTTCACGCCCGGCCCCGACATGGTGAAGCGCGCCGATCCCGGCCCCATCATTGACCAAGCCTTCAATCCCAGCACGCGCCGCATTCAATCGCTGCGCATGCCCATCATTGCGGCGGTCAATGGCGTCGCGGCTGGCGCAGGTGCCTCCATCGCAATGGCCTGCGACATTGCCATTGCCTCACCCAATGCCAGCTTCATTCAGGCCTTTAGCAAGATTGGCTTGATCCCTGATGCCGGCAGCAGTTGGTTGTTGGTCGAACGCTTGGGCATGCCTCGCGCGTTGGCCTTGGCCATGACGGGCGACAAATTGGGCGCACAACAAGCCAAAGAGTGGGGCGTGATTTGGGATGTGGCCGATGACGCATTGGCCGCGGCCATGGCCATGGCCGAAAAATTGGCCGTCATGCCCACCAAGGCTTTGGTGGCCACGCGCAAACTCATGATGGGCGCGCACACCCGCAGCTTGTCTGAGCAGCTGGACCAAGAGCGCGATGCGCAATCGGCGTTGGGCAAAACGCACGATTACTTTGAAGGCGTGAAAGCCTTTTTGGAAAAACGCCCCGCGCAATTTAAAGGCGAATGAACATGAGCACGCATGCAAATCCTGTAGCAGCCCCTTCACAAGCAGCCATCGATTTGGCCAAGCAAGTGGGCGTGTCGATGTTTGCAGTCGACACGGCCAGCAAAGACACCATGGGCATGGAACTCATTTCCTGCGAACCTGGCCGCGCCGTCATTCGCATGGAAGTCAAAGAACTTCATTTGAACGGTCACAAAATTTGCCATGGCGGTTTCATCTTCACCTTGGCCGACTCCACCTTTGCCTTCGCCTGCAACAGCTACAACAAGGTGGCTGTGGCAGCAGGATGCAGCATTGAATTTTTAAAATCCGGCCAATTGGGCGATGTGCTCACTTGTGTAGGACAAGAACAAACACTGAGTGGCCGTCACGGCATTTACGACATGAAAGTGACCAACCAAAAGGGCGAGGTCATTGCCATGTTCCGCGGCAAGAGCGCGCAGATTCCAGGTACCGTGATCCCCGAATAAATTTGGACAAGTAGGAAATACAGAGATGAGCAAAGCCTCCCCATTGCCCCTAGAGCCAATTGAAAAAGCCAGCGTTGATGAGCTGCGTTCTTTGCAGCTCAAGCGGCTCAAAGCCACGCTGCAACACGCCTACGACAACTCGCCCGTTTACAAGGCCAAGTTTGACAAGGCGGGCGTTCACCCCAGTGATTGCCAATCCTTGGCCGACTTGGCCAAATTCCCCTTCACCACCAAAGCCGATTTGCGCGACAGTTACCCCTACGGCATGTTTGCGGTACCGCGTTCCGGCTGCTCACGCATTCATGCTTCTAGCGGCACCACAGGCAAGCCCACAGTGGTCGGCTACACCCAGCGCGACATTGACACTTGGGCCACCGTGGTTGCGCGAAGCATTCGTGCAGGTGGCGCCAAACCTGGCGACATGGTCCATGTGAGTTATGGCTATGGTTTGTTCACTGGAGGTTTGGGTGCGCACTACGGAGCTGAAAAATTGGGCCTGACCGTGGTGCCATTTGGCGGCGGTCAAACCGAGCGCCAAGTACAGCTGATTCAAGATTTCAAACCCGACATCATCATGGTCACGCCCAGCTACATGCTGGCCATTGCCGACGAATTTGAGCGTCAGGGCATTGACCCCCGAAGCAGCTCATTGCGTATTGGTATTTTTGGCGCCGAGCCTTGGACCAATGACATGAGAGCGGCCATTGAACAGCGCATGGGCATTGATGCAGTGGACATTTATGGTTTGTCAGAGGTGATGGGCCCTGGCGTGGCCAGCGAATGCATCGAAACCAAAGATGGCCCCACTATTTGGGAAGACCACTTCTACCCTGAAATCATCAACCCCGAAACAGGCGAGCCTGTGGCCGATGGTGAAATGGGCGAGTTGGTGTTCACCAGTTTGACCAAAGAGGCTTTGCCCATCATTCGTTATCGCACCCGCGACTTAACCCGTCTGTTGCCTGGCACAGCACGCACCATGCGCCGTATGGAAAAGATCACAGGCCGTAGCGATGACATGATGATCATTCGCGGTGTCAATGTGTTCCCCTCGCAAATTGAAGAACTCATTTTGAAGCGCCCGGAGCTGGCGCCGCATTACCAGTGCGTGCTGACGCGCGAAGGTCCGATGGACAACTTGAAGGTGGCCGTAGAAACACGCCCCGGCATGCAGCCTGACAGCATTGAAGCGCGTGCAGCTGCCAAGATGTTGCAGCACGAGATCAAGGTCTACATCGGCTCTAGCGTGGAAATTGATTTGCGCGCCGAAGGTGGCGTAGAGCGAAGCCAAGGCAAAGCCAAGCGCGTGCTTGACTTGCGTGGCAAATAAATCCTAAGCCCCGTCCAGCCAAGCGCTGGTGCGGGCGTTGAGCGAAGTACTTGTTTGGCTTAAGCGCCAAGTGTGCACATCGCTGGGCAATGTCAGCGCCAGTGCAAACACCTTTTGATCACGCGTGATGGTGGCAACGGCTTTTTTCTCATTGCCCAGCAGCAGCGACAAGTCTTCCAGTTTTTTCAAGCGCCAAGTTTGTGACTTGGCTTTGGCACTGGCCACGGCCCACCATTCATCGCCAGCGGCCATGCCTGCTTTTTCTGCAGCGCCGCCACGCAGCACCGCTTTGACTTGCACCACGCCTTGTGCCTCGAGTACGCGCAGGCCCAAGCGCTGTGCCATTTGTGGCGCATCTTCGTGAACTACCACACCGTGCGAGGACAGCAAAGTTTTGAGTGGCAACTCTTGCGTGCTGTGCACCCAAGCTTTGAGTTCCTTCTTCCAGCTTCTGCCGGTTTGCATTTCCAACTCGGCCAACAAATCTGCTTCACGCAAGGGGCCCCCTTTGCAGCGCACCCACAAGCCGCGCATCACGTTGTCCAAATTAGACGTGCCTTCGGCGCGCAGGGTGAGGTCAATGCACAAAGCCACCAATGCACCCTTGGTGTAGTAGCTGATGGTGGCGTTGGGTGTGTTTTCGTCTTGGCGGTAGTACTTCACCCACGCGTCAAAACTGGCTTGCGCCACACTTTGTACCTGCCGCCCTGGTGCCTGCAAAACCAGGTTGATGGTTTTGTTGAGCAGTTTGAAGTACTGCGCATCGTCAATCAATTTGGCGCGGCGCAGCAGCAGGTCGTCGTAGTAGCTGGTGAAGCCTTCAAAGAACCACAGCAATTCGGTGTAATTCTCTTGGGTGTAGTCGTAGCGCTTGAACTCGGCGGGGCGCAGTTGTTTCACATTCCAGGTGTGGAAATACTCGTGGCTGATGAGGCCCAACAAAGTGACATAGCCTTCGGACATTTTTTTCATGTCCAAAGAAGGCAGATCGCGCCGATTGCAAATCAAGGCGGTGGAGTTGCGATGCTCTAGACCGCCATAACCCTCTTCAACCGCATTGAGCATGAAGACGTAACGTTTGTAGGGGGCATGGGCAGCTGGTTTTTTCTCATGCCAAAACTTGATTTCTGTTTCGCAAATTTTTTGCGTGTCAGCCAACAAGCGCGCGCCATCAAATGAAGCCATGGCCCCTGCAATGACAAATTCGTGGGGGATGCCGCAGGCTGTGAACTCGCCCCGCCAGAAGTTGCCCATCTCAAACGGACAATCGACCAACTCGTCGTAATTGGACGCAAGGTACTCGCCAAAACCTTGCTTGTTGACCTTGACGCTTTGCAAGCCTGTGGCCACTGACCAGCTTGAACCTTTGGGGGCCGTCAAGCTAAGGCCATGCGCCGCGTCTTCTTGGCCATGGACACGCAAGCACAGGCTGGTGCCATTGAAGAAACCGCGTTGGGTGTCCAGCCATGCGGTGCGCACTGAATTGTCAAACGCATAGACCTCGTAGGTCAATTCAAGGGCTGCGGTATTTTTGCAATCGATGTGCCACTGGCTTTTATGGTCTTGAAACACCCCGACGGATTTGCCTGCTTGTTTGGCTTTGAGGTTTTGCAGGTGTTTAGAAAACTCGCGCACCAAGTAGCTGCCAGGAATCCACACGGGCAGTGACACCACCTGACCCGAATCGGGCTTGGCAATGTGCAATGAAATTTGAAAGAGGTGGCTGTGGGTTTGACTGGCGTCAACGGTGTAGTGAATGGCAGGCATTGTTTTCTTCATCAAGTGGCGGCAGCGCCAATCAGGCAGCTCAAGGCGGCCACAACAGTCAGGTGCAAGCGCATTGGCAACCAGTCTTGCAAGCCCGCTTCAAGGTAGGCTTTGCGATCGACGGTGTAGCAAATGATCAAAATCAAGGCCAGCAAGGGCAGGCCCGCATAAGCCGGCATGGTGATGGCAATCCAAGCCAGCAAAGAAGGCACCACACCCCAGCCAAAATTAAACAAGGGGGCGTTGTGCATGCGCGCCACATTGCGAAAGCCGATGCCCCAATGGATGCCCCCCAAAAACGACACGATGGCGGCGCCGTAGCCTGCCAATGCCAAGGCCACAAAAGGGTGCAGATCGGCATCGATCAGCCACAACAACATGGCCATGCCCACGAAGGGAATGAGGCCTGCATAGGCCAAGCGTTTGACGTGCTTGCGGGTTTGATCTGCGTGGGGGTTCATGGCTTGACACCATTCAAGAGCGATTCAATTTGAGCGGCTTCAATGGCGCCTGGCACACGCGTGCCATCGGCCACAAAAAGTGTGGGCGTGCCGTTGATGCGGTTCTTCTTGCCAAACTCGACGATGGCGTCAATGTTGTGGTTGTCACAAGCGACGGCAGGCGGTGCGATGCCTTGCAGCATCCAGTCATTCCATGTTTTGGCGCGGTCTTTGGCGCAGGCAATGTTGCGCGATTTGACTTTAGAGTCTTCGCCCAACACGGGGTACATCATGTGATAGATGGTGACGTTGTCGATTTTTTGCAGGTCGCGTTCAAAGCGTTTGCAGTAGCCGCAATTCGGGTCGGCAAAGACAACCAGCTTGCGTTTGCCATTGCCCTTGACTTGGGTAAAAGCGTACTTAAGCGGCAGGCTGTCGAATGGAATGGCCGAGAGTTTGTCGTTGCGCTCTTCAGTCAGGTTGCGCTTTTGCTTGGTGTCAATGAGTGCGCCTTGAATCAGGAAATCGCCTTTGGCGTCGGTGTAAAAAATCTCATTGCCCTGCACACGAATTTCAAACACGCCAGGCATGGGAGTCTTGCTGACCTCTTCAATTTTGGGTAGCGACGGCAAACGCTCAGCCAAGGTTTTTTTCAAGTTGGCGTCTTGTGCCCAAAGGCTGGTGTTGCAAAGGACCAGGCATGTGGCGGTGAAAGCTTGAATCAAGCGCATGGGTTCAAATTCCTAAGGTGAAGAGGTCGTCAATGCACATGTTTCAAGATGCAGATTTCATGGCGTGTTGGGCCATCCATTTTTTCAGGGGACTGAATTGGTTGAAGCCCGACATGCCCCAGTTGCGAAGTTTTTGCAGAGGCAAGGCAGGCTGGGCAAACAAGCTTTGAAGACCGTCCGTGACCCAGCCCATGGCCAAGACTTCGGCTTGTCGTGCGCGCTCGTAACGGCGCAGCAGTTTGGGATCGTTCAAGGGCCGCCAGAATTCTTTGGTTTCAATCACACGGGCCAATTCGGCCACGTCGCCCAAGCCTACATTCAAGCCTTGGCCAGCCAATGGGTGAATGGCATGCGCTGCATCACCTGCCAATGCAAAGGCTTGGAGTTTTGAAGTGGCTTTAGCTGCAGCTGTAGCTTGCGGGATCACGCCAATCCATCTCTCGGCTTTGGCCAACTGCAAGGGCCACACAGCGCGCTCGCTGGTCAGTTGAACTGTGCCGGCGACTTGTTCGCAGGCAGATGCCAGTTGGGCACAAAAATCGGCGGCATCTGCGTGCAACAAATTTTGTGCGCGCTCTGGCGTGAGGGACCACACCACCGCCCACGCATGGCTGTTTTTACCGCCAATGGGCAGGAGGGCCAAGATTTCGGGGCCATGTGTGGTTTGAAACCACTGACGCGCTACTTGGTGGTGCGCTTCAGAGGTTTGAATGCGGCAGGCCAGCGCGTGTTGTGCGTAATGCTTGACTTCAAAGTTCACACCCAACTCTGCACGCGTTTGGCTGGCGCGTCCTTCGCAGATCACGGTGAGGGGGGCCGGTGCAGGCTCGGTCATCTCTTCAATGTAGGTTTGATAAGCCACTGCTTGCGCCAATTTGGCTTCCAGCACGGGCACATCGACCATCCAGTTCAAGGCTTCAACGCCTTGCGCTGCGGCATCAAAGCGCAAATCACCGCCTTGATCGCCTTGAATCTGCATTTGCAAAATGGGGGTACAGGCATCGCCTTCGGGCCAGCAACGCAGATCAGACAGCAATTGCTTGGACGCCGTGTTCAGGGAATAGGCGCGCACATCACTGTGACCCGTCTCGGAAGGGTCTACGGCACCCTTGTGAACCAAGGCCACGCGCAACTGCTGCGCCGCCAACAGCAAGGCCAAGCTGCGGCCCACAATGCCGGCGCCTCGAATGCAGACGTCAAAAGGGGTGGAAGAGTGCGTCATGGTGTGAATTGTAGAAGCCACTCAAAGACCTTGGCCCCAGACCAGTTGAATGCCGTATTGCCTTTGCAATGTCGCCAAGTCGTCGGGCGTATCCATGTCAACTCGGTAATGCACATTGGCTGTGGTCCAAGGATGAAACTGGGCAGGGTTGCGTTGCCGCCATTCCTTGCCACCAGGCAGCTTGGACAGATCTGTGGTGCCCAAGCTTTGGCCCTTTTGAAGGAGGTCGGTCATGACCACGTTGCTCAACATCACAGGATTGCCCGGTTGTGCCGATTCGCCAGGTTTTGCGACCTGGGGTTGGAGCATTTGCGTGCCAGGGGGCGCGTGTTTCACAGCGGCCACCAAGTCTTGAAGGTCTTGCGTCTCAAGCAGGGGTTGGTCTGCAAGTGCCACCATCAACCAATCGGGCGCCAAACTTTGTGCCTTGGCCAGACCCAGGTGCAAAGAGCTGTTTTGACCATCTGTAGGTTGGGGGTTCAGCACGCGGTGGAGGGTCATACGCCCAAAGGTGTAGGCAGGGGGTGAGGTGTCCAGTACCTTTTGAACAGCGTCGGCATGGTGCCCTAGAACCAGCACGGTTTCGTCAATGCCTGCAGCCTCTAGGCGCTCTAGCAGGCGCTGGAGCAGCGTCTGGCCGTCGCGTTGCAACAGGCATTTGGGCCGTCCCCCCATGCGGGACGCGGTGCCTGCTGCCAACACAATGGCCACCACGCGAAGGCGTGGGCAGGGTGCGGGGAGGGTGCAATCAAAGCGGGCTTGGGTCATGGGCAGAAATTAGACCACGCGCACCCTTTAAAATCACGGATTGTTCGAAGAATCCAAGAAAGTCCCTCATGAGCCTCAAATGCGGCATTGTGGGCTTGCCCAACGTTGGCAAGTCCACCCTTTTCAACGCCTTGACCAAAGCTGGCATTGCGGCCGAAAACTACCCTTTCTGCACCATTGAGCCCAATACCGGCGTGGTGGAGGTGCCCGATCCGCGCTTGCAAGAGTTGGCCGCCATCATTTCCCCCGAGCGCATCGTGCCCGCCATTGTGGAGTTTGTGGACATTGCCGGCTTGGTGGCCGGTGCCAGCACAGGCGAAGGCTTGGGCAACAAATTCTTGGCGCACATCCGTGAAACCGACGCCACCATCAATGTGGTGCGCTGCTTTGAAGACGACAACGTGATTCACGTGGCAGGCCGTGTGGATCCGATTTCTGACATTGAAGTCATTCAAACCGAGTTGTGCTTGGCCGATTTGACGGCGGTGGAAAAAGGTTTGCATCGCGTGCAAAAAACGGCGCGTTCTGGCGACAAAGAGTCGATCAAGTTGGTGGCCATTTTGGAAAAATGCCAAGCCGCCCTGAACGAAGGCAAGCCTGTTCGCACCATTGAGTTCAGCAAAGAAGAACGCCCATTGCTCAATCAATTCTTCTTGATCACGGCCAAGCCCGCCATGTTTGTGGCCAACGTAGCCGAAGACGGTTTTGAAAACAACCCCTTGCTCGACAAATTGAAAGCCTACGCTGCGGCACAAAACGCACCGGTGGTGGCCATTTGCGCCAAGCTCGAAGCCGAAATGTCGGAAATGTCAGACGAAGACCGTCAGATGTTCTTGGAAGAGTTGGGCCAATCCGAGCCGGGTCTGAACCGCTTGATTCGCTCCGCTTATTCATTGTTGGGTTTGCAAACCTATTTCACCGCTGGCGTGAAAGAAGTGCGCGCTTGGACCATTCATGTGGGCGACACAGGACCGCAAGCAGCGGGTGTGATTCACACGGATTTCGAAAAAGGCTACATCCGTGCACAGACCATTTCCTACGAAGACTTCATTGCCTTCAAAGGCGAGCAGGGCGCCAAAGATGCCGGCAAGATGCGCGCTGAGGGCAAGGAATACGTCGTCAAAGATGGCGACGTGATGAACTTCTTGTTCAGCAGTTAAGGCGTCGATGGACGTATGTCCATCTGTGCTTCTTCTTGCGCTAAATTTTCGATCACTTTCAACAGCACCTTGCGCGTTGTCAGGAGCTCGGCTTGGCTGACGCCATGCACTGCCACGTGATTGACGTCGACGGCCAAGGGCACCAAAGCTTTTTTCAAAGCTTTGCCTTTGGGCGTGAGGTGCACGTACATGTTTTTGCGATTCTCGGGTTTTTGTTTGCGCACCACATAACCCAAGGCTTCCATGGCTTGGATGGCGCTGAAGGTGGTGGGCTCCATCACACCTGCTAAGTCGCTGAGTTCTTTTTGGGTCAGGCCATCCGAGGTCCAAAGAATTCGCAAAAATGTCCAATGCCCAAACGACACATTGTATTTTTGCAAACGCACTTGCAGTCGTTTGTTGAAGGCCCTGCCAGCATCACGAACCAAGTGGGCCAGGCGATCATCTGGCACGGACTCGTGCCAGTGTTTCAAAATACTTTGGGTGTTTCCAGGAATCTTAGTGGCCATCTTGCACTCCCACTTGGTGGTGCATCAGTACCGCGTGTTGATGTGTTGCAGCTTCCAAGATGCCCAAGCAAACTTCGGTGCTGGCGCGAGACCAGGCACCACTGTGCGTCAATGCGCCCGAACCTCGGAGGTTTTGAAACAGCTCGTCAATAACCTCTTTGCGCGGATAGGCTGGTTCTGGCAATGCTTCGAAATATTCTTTGTCTGGGCCATAGACCCACATCCCCAAGGGCGTTAAACGAATGTCGCCTTTGTCACAGCTGACCACAACAGGACCGAAATGTTGATAGGCATTGCTGGTGATGGCTGCGGGCGCATACAAAGGACCGCCATAGTTGCGTGCGGCCTTGAGGCTTGATTCTTCGTCCGTGTGATGGGTTGTTTCTAGTCTGCGACGCGCCTGGCCATAACGCTGCGCGCTTTCGTTGGCAGGTTTGGGCTGACCAATTTCGCCCACATGGTCCATCCAGACATCACTGTCAAAGTGGCCGTAACCGTTGTAGGTGACTGTGGCAAAAGCCATGTTTTCAAATTGCAGCAGTGCACTGTAGGCACCCTCGGTGGGACGTGTGGCATCCCATTGGCCAGTGCAAGCTTGCACACTGCGCACTTTGCCGCCACCCAGCAAACGTACCACATCGATTTGATGGGCGGCTTGGCTGTGGATCACGCCGCCACCCAATGCGGTGTTCAATTCTTCAGGACGTCTGGGACGGTACAAAAAGTCGGTGTAGTTAAGGGCCGTGATCATGCGAACTTGCCCCAACTCTCCTGATGCAATCAGCTCGCGTGCGCGCAACACGGGTGCATTGAAGCTGTGGCTGTGACCTACCATGAGTTGCACGCCTGCTTTTTGGCAGGCTTCCATCATGCGGGTGCATTCCTCTAAAGAAATGGCCATGGGTTTTTCGACCCAGCAATGTTTGCCATGTTGGGCGGCCATCTGAACATGCGCAGCGTGGTATTGATGCGGTGTTGCAATGTAGATCACCTCGACGTCGGGCAAGGCACACAAAGCTTCCACGCTGTCGACGGTGATGGCTTGAAAATCTTTTTCAAACTGCGCTCTGGCTGCCGCAATCGGATCGGTGGCTGCCACCAGCTGAATACGAGGGTCTTGCAAAAATGTCGGCAACATCAAAGTGAAGGCCCGGCCTAAGCCAGCAACGCCTATTTTGATGCTTGAAATGTTGTCGCTTGCCATGTTCACAGGTCAATTTCAATCAAGTCGTTGGGTGAGCTGGCACGTGACACACAGACCATGATGTGGGTCGACTTTTCATCTTCATTCAACACAAAGTCGCGGTGTTCTACAGTGCCAGATACCAATTTTGTTTTGCAGCTTCCGCAAGTACCGCTTTCACATGAACTGGGGACGCGGTAGCCTGCTTTGCGTAGCGCTTCCAAAATGCTTTCGGTTTCGGCAACGGGCAATACTGTTTGCGATTGCGATAACTTAATGCTGAAGGGACTGTTGGCGGCTTGAGACGAAGCGCTGGCCCCAAAGCTTTCAAAATGCACGCGGCCTTGTGGCCAGTGGCCGCTCATGTCTCGAACGGCATCCATCAAGCCCTGCGGTCCGCAGCAGTAAATGTGAGCTTGACTGGGTTTTTCCAGCAGTGGCCAAAAGTCCAAGCCTGCGTCGGGGTTGCCGCCGTCAAAGTGAAAACTGACTTGCCCCGCGCTTTCCAAGGCCAGCAACTCAGGCATGAAAGCGGCGCCTTCTGCATCGCGTGCGCAGTAATAAAACCGAAAGTGACCCTGCCCACTGTCTGCCTTCACTCTGGCCATTTGCCTGGCCATTGACAACAAGGGCGTGACACCAATGCCACCTGCAATGAAGATCACCTCATTGGCGTTGTCGAGCAACTCAAAATCATTTCGGGGTGACGAGACGCTGAGTAAATCGCCAGCTTGAACTTGGTCCACCATGCTTTGCGAGCCACCCCGTCCGTTTCTTTCCAGCTTGATGGCGATCTCGCAAAAACTTGTTTCCGCTGGATCATTGCAAAGCGAGTAATTGCGGCGTTGGCCTGCGGGGGTTTGTACGGTGATGTGCGCGCCTGCTTTGAAGGAGGGCAAATCTTGGCTATTGGGGTGAACCAGCTTGAAGTGCCAAATGTCTTTGGCCACTTGGCTTTTGTGCTGCACCAGCAAAGAAGAAAATTCTGGGTCAATCGCTTGGGTCATTGAGAGTGCTGTGGTGAGTCTTGGCCAAAGATCAGTTAAGAAAAGGGTCTGTCAAATGTAAAACTTGACATCGGTCATGTTTTTCCATTATCTTAGAGCCCTAAGAATAATTTCGCAAGTGTCAAACAGCTTGAACTTGCGCTCTGAATGCCCAAACCATGATCACCCCTGAAGAAAATGACTTGCTGTGCCGCGTTGAAGGCCAAGCGCCCATGGGGCAACTCATGCGCCGTCAATGGATTGCCATTTGTTTGATAGAAGAAGTGTCTGAACCCGATGGCACGCCCATCAAGGCCAGAATTTTGGGCGAAGACTTGGTGGTCTTCAGAGACACCAAAGGTCGCGTGGGCGTGATGGACGAATATTGTCCGCACCGCAAAGCTTCATTGGTCTATGGCCGCAACGAGGACTGCGGCTTGCGTTGCCTCTACCATGGCTGGAAGATGGATGTAGCGGGCAATGTCGTGGACATGTCTTCCGAGCCTGCGGGCAGTGGTTTGGTTGAAAAAGTCAAACACCGCGCATATCCCACGCATGAGTGGGGCGGTTTTGTTTGGGCTTACATGGGGCCACCCGAGCACCAACCCGAGTTCACGCCACCCCCTTGGGCGCCCAATGCCGAGTCGCGTTTGGCTGTGGCCAAGATCATCATTCCTTGCAATTGGGCGCAGATCTTGGAAGGACAAATTGATTCTGCGCACAGTTCCAGCTTGCATTCCTCCGACATGGTGCCTGCGCGTGTAGATGGCGCCAAGGCCACCGACACCCAATGGCTGCGACCTTCGACCGACAAATCGCCGCGCATGCAAGTGGAGCGCACGCCCTATGGCTTCAGGTATGCAGCCATACGCAGGCCGATCAAGGATGCGCAAACCCACGACTATGTTCGCAGTACCGTGTTTGTGGCACCAGCCTCCGCCCTCATTCCGCCCAATGATCAGTACAACGTGGCCAACATGAATGTGCCCATCGACGATCACCACACAGCCTTTCACTTCATGGCTTGGGGCTCTCCCGATACAACGCCTGATCATGAAACTTGGCGTGCATTTTTGCATGCGCAAGTGGGCCCCGATTTAGATCCGCAATACCATCCCAAACGCACGCACGAGAACCGGTTTGGTCAAGACCGTGCCGCCATGAAAGCGGGCAATTTCACGGGGATTCAAGGCATTCCCAATCAAGACATGGCCATGTGGGTGTCGATGGGCCCCATCGTGGACAGAACGTTCGATCGATTGGGCGCATCCGACTTGGCCATCGTGGAGTTCAGGCAAAGAATGCTGCAGGCCGTTCGCAGCTTCATGGCTGGTGAAACGCCCATTGGCACCGGCGAGAACCACATTCCTGCGCAGGTTTGTGCCTATCAATCCATCATCCCTAAAACCACAGACTGGCGTGAGTTTGACGCCCAACCCGTCTGATCTGTTGAACGCTTGGAGACATTTATGAAACGTCGCGATCTGTTGGCAGTTTCTGCCGCCCCTTGGTTGGCCGGCATGCAAATGCCTGCTTGGAGTCAAAGCACATTTAATTTCACCAAGGCCGTCAAATTCATCGTGCCTTATGCACCTGGTGGCTTGCCAGATACCGTTGCGCGCGTGTTTGCGCAGCGCATTGGTGAGCGCATTGGCCAAGGGGTTGTGATTGAAAACAAACCAGGTGGCAATGGCGTGGTCTCTGCGCAGGCTTTGGCCAGCAGTCCCAATGATGGGCACACTTTTTTGGTGACTGATGGATCCATGTTCTCCATCAACCCCCTCATTTACAAAAGCTTGGCCTATGATTTGAAGCGCGACTTTGCACCAGTGACTTTGCTAGCGCGCTCGCCCTTGTATTTGGCTGTGCATCCCAAAGTGCCTGTGAACACTTTGCAAGAATTTGTGCAATACGTCAAAGCGCGTCCCGATCAACTCAACTATGGTTCTTCTGGCATTGGCAGTAGCCACCACCTCACCATGGAAGCCATGAAGGCGGCCTTGGGCATTGACATCCGGCATGTGCCATTCAGGGGCTCGGGTCAATCGGTGCCGGCCTTGGTCGGTGGTCAGGTTGAGTGCTTGTTTTCAGCCTTGCCTTCTTTGGCCGGGTTTGCAAAAACCAACCAAGTCAAAATTTTGGGCAGCAATGCAGGACAGCGCTCATCTTTGATGCCGCAAGTGCCCAGCATTTCTGAAATCATTCCCGGTTTTGATTTCGCCGTCATCATTGGTGCGCTTGCGCCAGCCAATGCGCCAGCAGGTGCCATTGCACGTTTGAGTGCAGAGGCCGCGGCGGTGAAAAATCATCCCGAACTGTTGACCACCTTGGGCACGGCAGGCATTGATGCCGTAGGCAGCACAGCCGCTGACTATGGCAAAGCCATTCAGTCCGAAAACGAACGATTGGCCAAAGCAGTCGCTTTGGCTGGCTTGAAACCAGAATAAGGAAACTCAATCATGGCCAAACTCCCTCTTAGCTTTGCTTGCTGGAACTACGATCGCACACGCGCCCTCATGGACGGCAGCGTTCAAGTCGACGGCATCGATTTGAACTACCTCAACCTGCCCGTGGAGGAAACCTTCTTCCGCATGGCACGTTTCCGTGAGTTCGATGTCTGCGAAATGTCGCTCTCATCGTATTGCGTGTCTTTGCACAAACCCGATCGTCCTTTCATTGCGATTCCGGTGTTTCCCTCACGCTTCTTCCGTCATTCTTGCATCTATGTGAATGCCAACTCGGGCATCAACGAACCCAAAGATTTGATCGGCAAACGCATTGCCAGCCCCGAGTACCAAATGACCGCACCTGTGTGGATTCGTGGCATTTTGCAAGACCACTATGGTGTGCCTGTCGATGCGCAGCCTTACCTTTTCGGTGGCGAAGAAGAAACGGGCCGCATTGAAAAGCAAAAGCTGAATCTGCCGCCTAACATTCAAGTGCACCCTATTCAGCCACACCAAACTTTGTCGCAAATGCTGCACGACGGTGAACTCGATGCGCTCTACACCGCGCGCATGCCTTCGTCGTTCTTGAAGGGCGATGGCAAGGTCAAGCGCTTGTTTGAAAACTACGTGGACATTGAGCGCGCGTACTACCGTCAAACCAAAATTTTCCCCATCATGCACACTGTGGTGATTCGCCGTGAAGTGTATGAAGCCAATCGTTGGATTGCGCAATCGCTCACCAAAGCCTTCATTGAAGCGCAGCGCCGCACGTACGAAGATTTGTACGAAACAGCAGCGCTCAAGGCCATGTTGCCTTGGTTGACCGCCCATGTGGAAGATGCACGTCGTGAATTTGGCAATGACTGGTGGTCGTATGGTTTGGAAAACAACCTGAACGTGTTGGAAACGTTCACGCGTTACCACCAAGAACAAGGTTTGTCACCCCGCAAACTCAGCCCGCAAGAATTGTTTGCACCAGAATCGCTGGAAGCTTTCAAGATTTAAATCCCTTCGCGCTGCGTGAGTTCACGCGCGTGAAATTCACAAGGTCCGCCTCATGGATATTTTGCTCAACACCGATACGGTGTTGATCGTTGCAGCTTGCGCTGCAGCGATCCTGTTTGGCGGCATCGTCAAAGGCACATTGGGCGTTGGTTTGCCCTTGTTTGCTGTGCCGATCATGTCACTCATGATTGGCAGCACCCAAGCCATTGCGCTGGTGGCCGTGCCTGTGCTGGTCTCCAACATATGGCAGGCCTGGCAAGAGGCCAGTTGGAAAGCCAGCATCAAACGCTTTTGGCCTTTGATGTTGACGCAGGCTGTTATGACAGTCTTTGCAGTGCATTGGACTTTGTCTTTCAGTGTGAAGCAACTCAACATGTTGGTGGCGTTTGCCGTGGTGCTGGCGGTTGTTTCCATGTTGTTCAAACCCAGCTTCCAAATTCCACCGAAAAAAGAGCGGTGGGTGGGAGCCTTGGTTGGCACCTTGTCGGGCATGCTGGGCGGCGTGTCCTCTCTCATGGGTCCCATCCTGATCAGTTACATGATGTCTTTGAAGTTGCAGCGCGACGAGTTTGTGGGCTGCATCAGTGTCATTTACTTGAATGCCGCCTGGCCGCTGTACATCGCCATGTATGGCTTTGGGCGTATGGAGTTGATAGACCTCGGCTATTCCATTTTGGCTTTGGTGCCCATGGCCTTGGGTTTGAAAACAGGCCAAAAGTTGCGTCACCGACTGAGTGAAGACGCTTTCAGAAAAGTTCTGTTGGCCTTCTTGGTGCTGGTGGCCAGTTTGTTGGTGCTCCGTTAAAGCGTTTAGTTAAAGCGTTGAGTGGTCTTAAAAAACCCACAACAGCAAAGACGTCATCACCACATAGCGCAGGAACTTGCCAATGGCCATGTAGATGGCGCAAGGCAAGAGCGGCATTTTGAGCCAACCTGCCACAGCGCAAAGCGGATCACCAACGCCAGGCAGCCAAGACAACAAGCAGGCCTTAGGGCCCATTTTTTCAAGCCATGCCAAGGCTTGGCCGTGAAATTTGTCGCCCCAGCTGGTGCGCTCTGACTTTGTTGGGTTTTGTTTTTTCCTGACCAAGTCCACCGCTTGGTGTGCCCCATAGCCCATCCACCAACTGACGATGCCGCCCAAGGTGTTGCCGGCGGTGGCCACCAAAATGGCCGACCAGAACAAGTCGGGATTGATTTTGATCAAGCCAAAAACGGCGGGCTCAGAGCCCAATGGCAACAAGGTGGCTGAGATGAACGCGATCAAGAACACCGTCGACAAACCGTGTTCAGGAAATGCCAGCCAAGCCAAAAGCTGCGAGAGGTGAGGGGTGATCCAATCTTCCATGTCAATAGAGTGTAGCCAAAGGTTTCAATTTTGAAATTTCTTTGAAAATAATGCCCTTGCTCAAAATTTAAGCAATACAATCGTGCCTCCTTTTTAAGCAGCCCGCCCCCACACCCACCCCCTTTTCCCATGCAAATTGGACCTTATGTCTTGCCCAATGCTGTGTTTGTGGCGCCGATGGCCGGCGTCACCGACAGGCCGTTTCGCCAGCTGTGCAGACAGTTTGGCGCGGGCTATGCCGTGAGCGAAATGGTCACGTCCCGCAAAGACTTGTGGAAAAGTTTGAAGACCTCGCGCCGTGCCAACCACGATGGCGAGCCAGGTCCTATTGCGGTGCAAATTGCGGGCACCGATGCGCCCATGATGGCGGAGGCCGCCGCTTACAACATCGATCAGGGTGCGCAGATCATTGACATCAACATGGGTTGCCCCGCTAAAAAAGTTTGCAACAAATGGGCGGGCTCTGCGCTCATGCAAAACGAAAGCTTGGCGATTGAAATTGCAGAAGCCGTGGTGGCCACATGTGCACCGCGCGGTGTGCCCGTCACATTGAAGATGCGCACCGGGTGGTGCGACACAGAAAAGAATGCGCTCACCTTGGCTAAAGCTTTTGAAAGTGTGGGCATTCAAATGGTGACCGTGCATGGACGCACTCGCGAGCAAGGCTACAAAGGCTTTGCCGAATACGACACCGTGGCCGCCGTGAAAGCGGCCGTCAAAATTCCGGTAGTGGCCAATGGCGACATTGATTCACCTGAAAAAGCACTGCACGTTTTAAAGTACACCGGTGCCGATGCCCTCATGGTGGGCCGCGCAGCCCAAGGTCGTCCTTGGATCTTCCGCGAGATCGTTCATTTCCTGGCCACGGGTGAACACTTGGCGCCGCCCTTGGTGGCAGAGGTGAAGCGTGCATTGCTCGACCATTTGCAAGACCACTATGGCTTGTACGGCGAACTGACCGGGGTGCGTTCTGCGCGCAAACACATTGCCTGGTACGTCCGCGATTTGCCAGGGGGTGATGTGTTCAGAGACCACATGAACACCTTGGAAACGGCTGAATTGCAATCGCGCGCGGTGGCAGATTTTTTTGAAGAGATGGCAGCGCGCATCGAGCGCATGCCAAAGGCTGTGGCGGGCATTCAGCCTGACATGGCGCTGGAGACGATGGAATGAGCAAGAAGAAAATAGATGAGTGCATTCGCGACAGCTTGAACGCTTACTTTCAAGACATGGACGGCGTAGAACCTCACGGCATGTACGACATGCTGTTGAATGCCGTTGAAAAACCATTGCTGGATGTGGTCATGCAACAAGCCGACCAAAACCAATCGCGCGCTGCGGAGTGGCTGGGCCTGAACCGCAACACGCTGCGCAAGAAACTGATCGAACACAAACTTTTGAAGTGAAAAAAATGAAAGCACTGATTTCTGTCTCTGACAAAACTGGCATCGTCGAACTCGCCAAAGCGCTGCATGCGCTGAAGGTGGAGTTGGTGTCTACAGGCGGTACAGCCAAGTTGTTGGCCGAGCAAGGTCTGCCCGTGACCGAAGTGGCGCAAGTCACTGAGTTTCCAGAAATGCTGGACGGCCGCGTGAAAACTTTGCACCCTAAAGTGCATGGTGGTTTGTTGGCACGCCGCGATGTGCCTGAACACATGGCCGCTCTGAAAGAGCACGGCATTCAAACCATTGATCTGCTCATCGTCAATTTGTACCCCTTCGAAGCTACGGTGGCCAAGCCTGGTTGCACCTTGGAAGATGCCATTGAGAACATCGACATTGGCGGTCCGGCCATGGTTCGCAGTGCCGCCAAGAACTGGAAAGACGTGGCCGTACTCACCGACGCATCGCAATACGCCACTGTGATTGAAGAGCTCAAAACCAGCGGCAAAGTGTCTGACAAAACACGCTTTGCATTGTCTGTCGCTGCATTCAACCGCATCAGCAATTACGACGCTGCCATCAGCGATTACCTGTCTTCTTACAACTTGGAAGAAGGCACTCGCACCGAATATCCAGCGCAGTCCAATGGCCGCTTTGTGAAGTTGCAAGACTTGCGCTACGGTGAGAATCCGCATCAAACAGCCGCCTTCTACCGCGACTTGTATCCAGCGCCTGGCTCACTGGTCACAGCTGTGCAGCTGCAGGGCAAAGAGCTGTCGTACAACAACATTGCCGATGCGGATGCAGCTTGGGAATGCGTCAAGAGCTTTTCAGAAGCAGCTTGCGTGATCGTGAAGCACGCCAACCCATGTGGTGTGGCCGTGGGTGCCAATGCACTCGAGTCCTACAGTAAAGCTTTCCAAACTGATCCCACATCCGCGTTTGGCGGCATCATTGCGCTGAACCGCATCGTGGACGCTGCGGCAGCGCAGCAAATCAGCAAGCAGTTTGTTGAGGTGTTGATGGCACCCGCTTATTCACCCGAAGCGCTGGAAATTTTCAAAGCCAAAGCCAATGTGCGCGTGTTGCAAATTGCCTTGCCCGAATTCAAAGCAGGCGGCACCCCCTTCGAGCAAGGTCGCAACGCACAAGACATCAAGCGCGTGGGTTCAGGCTTGCTCATTCAAACCGCCGACAACCACGAGCTGCAATTGGCCGACCTCAAAGTGGTCACCAAAGTGCAGCCTACACCTGCGCAGCTGCAAGACTTGTTGTTTGCCTGGAAAGTGGCCAAGTACGTGAAGAGCAATGCCATTGTGTTCTGTGCCAATGGCATGACCATGGGCGTGGGCGCAGGCCAGATGAGCCGCTTGGACTCTGCGCGCATCGCCAGCATCAAAGCCGGCCATGCTGGATTGAGCTTGCAAAACACCGTGGTGGCCAGCGACGCCTTTTTCCCGTTCCGTGACGGCCTCGATGTGGTGGTGGACGCCGGTGCCAATTGCGTCATTCAGCCGGGCGGCTCCATGCGCGATGCCGAAGTGATTGCGGCGGCCGACGAGCGCGGTGTGGCCATGGTCTTCTCGGGCGTGCGCCACTTCCGTCATTGAGCTGTGAAATTTTGTAGAGCAACATGCCTTTGAAAAAAGGCATGATGTGAGCCTGTTCAGACTCAAGCGAAATCTCGCATCCAAGGCCTCATGACTGCATCTACAAATTCCCCTTTGACGTCCATTTCGCTGGGCGTGCCCGTGGTGGACTCTCACAGCCACGTGATTGCGGACGATCCTGTTCGCTATCCGCTGGCGCCTATGGGCGGCAAACAATCGGATTGGTCCAAAGAGCGTCCAGTCAATGGCGTAGGCATGGCCCAGGCCATGAAAGAGGCCGGCGTGGCCAAGTCCATTTTGGTGCAAGCCTCAACCTGCTATGGCCACGACAACAGCTACACGCTGGACTGTGTCAAAGCCAACCCTTCGCAATTTGTGGGTGTGTATTCCGTGGACACCTTGCTGCCCGATGCTGTGGCGCAAGTGAAGCGTTGGAAAGACGCTGGCCTCAGCGGCACCCGCGTTTTCATTGCCGGTCATACCGCCGCGGACCACAGTGTGCGTTTGGACGACCCCCGCAGCTTTCCCGTTTGGGAGTACATCTCCCAGCACAAGATTCCCATGTGCGTGCAACTGCGCGCCGACGGTTTGCCCCAACTCGAAACGCTCCTGAAGCAGTTCCCCAAAGCCATCGTCTTGCTGGACCACTTCGCCCGCCCTGTGTTGGAAGAGGGGGCGCCATACGCGCAAGCCGCGAGTTTGTTTGCACTGGCCAAGTACGAGAATTTGAATTTCAAATTCACCACCCACAATGTGCGTGAATCCAAAGAAGGCAAAGCCACACAGGCCTCCTTCTGCAAAGCGGTGGTCAGCGCCTTTGGTGCTAAGCGCATCGCATGGGGCTCTAACTTCCCAGCGTCTGCCGGTGGTTTGACCAAGCATTTGCAAGAAGCCCTCGAGGCCACAGCGTCATTGACCTTGGAAGACCAACGCTGGATTTACTCCGGAACGGCGCATACCTTGTACCCAGATCTGAACAAGGGCTAAGCAGCATGTCTTCTCATTTGAAACCCGAAAAACTCAAACTCAAAACCCTGTTGGGCGATTACCCCAACACCATGGCTTTGAAAAACGGCGTGTTGCGGCCCAAGCTGTTTGATTTTGAATTTGACCCCGTCAAAACGCCCAACCGTGCGTTCAAGCGCGTGGTGCGTGAATTGGAATTTGATGTGGCCGAGTTGGCCTTGGTCACGTACTTGCAAGCCAAAGCCTACGGCAAACCCTTGGCACTGTTGCCTGCGGTGGTGGGCGAAGGCCGCTTCCAACACCACTGCTTGGTGTACAACGCTGAGCGCGGTAAAGTAACGGTGGCCCAACTCAATGGCAAACGCGTGGGCATTCGTGCGCATGCGCAAACCACTGTCACGTGGGTGCGCGGTGTGTTGGCCAACGACTATGGGGTCGACTTACCCAAAGTGCAATGGGTGACGTTTGAGCATGGTCACTTGGCTGAGTTTCCTGATCCCAAGGGTTTTGAGCGTGCGCCAGAAGGCAGCAAGATGGTCGACATGCTGTTGTCGGGCGAACTCGATGCGGCCATCATCGGCAGCGACTTGCCAGACGATCCACGTTTGCAGCCGGTGCTCCCTGATCCGCACGATGCCGCGCAAGCTTGGAGTCGTCGTTTGCAAATGTTGCCCATCAATCACATGATGGCCATCGACATGGACCTGTGCAAAGACCGCCCCGATGTCATTCAAGAGGTGTACCAAGTTCTGGCTCAAAGCAAAGCCATGGCCAAAGACGAAAACCCTCGCCGCAGCGTGCACGCCGTCAAAGGCGAGATGGACCTTACCCCGTTTGGCATCGAGCCCAACCGCAAAGCCCTTGAGGTCTTGATTCGCTACACCTACCAACAAGGTTTGATTCCCAGACCTTATTCGGTGGACGAATTGTTTGATGAAACCCGTGACCTGTTAGGAAAATGATGCAATTCAAAGAAAACTTTTTAGGTCGTCGCCAACTCATGTTGGCAGCCTTGTTGTCAGCTGGTTTGGGCAAAGCCTTTGCGCAATCGGGTGGTGTGTCGCGCATCATCGTGCCGTTTGCACCCGGCGGTGCACGTGAAATGCCAGCCCGTGCCATTCAGCAAGAGTTGTCACAAGAGACCGGCCAAAATTGGATCATCGAAAGCAAGCCCGGTGCAGGCGGCGCCATTGGCACCGCCTTTGTTTCTAAAGCGGCACCCGATGGCAAAACTTTGCTCATGGCAGCCTCCAGCCACTTTGTGACATCGGCCATGGGCGCACGTCCGTTTTACGATCCAGTCAAAGAATTTGCTCCGGTGGCCAACATTGGCAATCAGAGCTACATCCTGATGGTCAACGCCAGCGTGCCTGTGAAAACTGCGGGTGAGTTCATTCAATATGCCAAGAGCAAACCAGGTGTGCTCAATTACAACTCTGCAGGTGTGGGCAGCTCTACGCACTTGGCCATGGCCTATTTTGCCAAGACGGCCGACATCGACATGGTGCACGTGCCTTACAAAGGAACCGCTGAGGCCGTGACGGATGTGTCAGGTGGGCGCGGCAACGCAGTCATTGTGCCTACGGCAGGTGTGGGTGTTTATTTGCAAGACACGCGCCTTCGCGTGATTGGCATCACGTCCAAAAAACGCTCAGCTTTGTTGCCCAACATTCCCACCCTGGCGGAATCGGGTTTGGCTGGTTTCCACTTTGAATCGTGGTTTGGTTTGCTGGCGCCTGCAGCCACGCCCGTAGCCATTCAAGAAAAGATCAATGCTGCTGTCAACAAAATCATTGGCAACAAAGATGTCAAAGAGCGTTTGCTGGCATTGGGCATGGATTCGCCTCAGTGGAACCTAGACGCCTTCAACAAAGTGTTCCTTGCCGACCGTGAGCTGATGACTAGGATCGTCAAGGAAACGGGCATTACCCGCGAGTCATAAAACCGACGCCTAAGCTCGAAACTTAGGCGAGCGTCTTGAAGATCTCGCGCGCTGCGCTCACTGTGTCGGCAATGTCCTGCGCAGTGTGTGCACCGCTCACAAAGCCAGCTTCGTAAAGTGCTGGCGCAATGTACACGCCGCGGTCTAGCAAGCCGTGGAACAAGGTGTTGAACTTGCTGCCATCGGTCTTCATCACTTGGGGGTAGTTGCTGGGCAAGGTGGGCAGCAAGAAGAAACCAAACATGCCGCCTTCGCAGTCGCCTGCAAAGGGAACACCTTCTGCCGCTGCTGCAGCCGACAGGCCATCCACCAATAAACGTGTGCGCGCACTCAGCGCATCAAAGAAACCAGGCTTGCTGATTTCGGCCAAGGTGGCCAAGCCGCACGCGGTGGCCACAGGATTGCCGCTCAAAGTACCCGCTTGGTACACAGGGCCCAAAGGTGCCAGTTGCTCCATGACGGCGCGCTTGCCACCGAAGGCAGCCAAAGGCATGCCGCCGCCAATCACTTTGCCCATGACGGTCATGTCGGGCTCGAAGCCAGGAATGCTTTTGGCATAAACACTTTGCGCGCTGCCCAAGGCGACGCGGCAACCGGTCATCACTTCGTCAAACACCAACAAAGCGCCGTACTGGCTGCACAGTTCGCGGCAACGTTTCATGAAAGGCACGCTGGCGCGCACAAAGTTCATGTTGCCAGCGATGGGCTCGATCATCAGACACGCCAACTCGTTGCCGTGAATTTTGAAGGCTTCTTCCAATTGCTCGATGTTGTTGTACTCGAGCACCAAGGTGTGTTGCACCACTTCAGGGGGGACGCCTGCACTGGTGGGGTTGCCAAACGTAGCCAAGCCCGAACCGGCTTTGACCAAGAGGGCATCGGCGTGGCCGTGGTAGCAGCCTTCAAACTTGATGATTTTGCTGCGACCTGTGGCGCCGCGGGCCAAGCGCAATGCGCTCATGCCGGCTTCGGTGCCCGAGCTGACCAAGCGCACCATGTCCATGGACGGGACCAGCTTGAGCAAGGCTTCCACCAACTCGACTTCGCGCTCGGTGGGGGCGCCAAACGAGAAGCCATCGAGCGCAGCTTTTTGCACGGCTTCTAAAACGGCGGGGTGGCCATGACCCAAGATCATCGGGCCCCAAGAGCCGATGTAGTCGATGTATTTTTTGCCGTTGGCATCCCAGAAGTAAGCGCCCTCAGCGCGCTTCACAAAACGGGGTGTGCCGCCCACTGCGCGGAAGGCGCGAACAGGTGAGTTCACACCGCCAGGAATAACTTGGCGTGCGCGTTCGAACAGGGTGTCGTTGAGGTCAGTGTTTGGTTTCATTGATCGGCATTTCAAAAAAATCGGCGTTCATGTCGGGGCCGCCTTCATCGCCTTCTTCGCCCTCTTCGGACTCGGGTAAAGCCCAGAAGAGTCTATCGGGAATGACGTGACCCATGCCCGGGCGAAAACCCTCGTCCAGGCAACGGTCGAGGTAGTGCAAAGCTTCGCTGGCCGCCACGGATAAATCGAGGCCAGTGGCAATCAAGGCCGCCAGTGCGGCGGACAGGGTTTCGCCTGCGCCGCTGAACACAGCTTCGATGCGTTCAAATTTTTCATGACCCACCACGGTTTCGGGTGTGGCCAAGACGTTGTCGATGTGCTGGTCAGAGGCTGTAAGGCCCGTGACCAAGGTGTAGGGTACGCCCAACTCAGATGCCGCTTTGGCAATGTCGCGGGGGCCTGGATTTTTTTCGCTCGACCAGTCGGGTAAGAGCCAGCGGCGCAAAGTGCTGTGATGGCCGACCAACACGCTGGTTTGCGGCAACAACAGTTCGCGAAAGGCATCGAGGTACTGGTCGATTTGGTCGTCTTCCCACCAAGACAGGTTGGGCATATAGGCCACCACCGGCACGCCGTCGTAGTCGGCCGTGAGTTCGGCAATGATGCTGATGTTTTCGGCGCTGCCGGCAAAGCCAACTTTGATGACCTGAGGGGGTACATCTTCCAAGATGGCGCGGGCTTGGTCGCCGACAGCCTCTTCGGGCAAAGGGAAAAAGTCGAATGTTTGTGCGGTGTCTTTGGCGTAGGCGCCAGTGAGGACGGGCAGGGCGTGCGCACCCACCGAAGCGATGGCCAGAACGTCGGCACTGATGCCGCTGGCGCCGCTGGGGTCGCTGGCATTGAACACCAAGACACAGGCAATTGACGCGTCGTCTTCGCTGTCGTTGGCCAGATCGGGGGCATCTGACGGAGGTAAAGAAGTGGTCATGGGTTACAGTGAAGCCCGATACAATCGTTTCATTCTATTCGACACCGGTGCCACACTGTGACAGATACTAAAACTTGGATGTGCTTAATTTGCGGCTGGATTTACGACGAGGCCGCTGGTTGCCCAGAGGACGGCATTGCGCCCGGCACCGCCTGGGCCGATGTGCCCATGAACTGGACTTGTCCAGAGTGCGGCGCCCGCAAAGAAGACTTTGAGATGGTGGCCATCTAAAACGGCCCCCCCAGTTGCCTGGCTGAGCTTAGACCGTTTTTTTGACGACGGCGTAGCGCGCCAGCGTTTTCTCTCGGGCCTCTGCGTGGTTCACCACGGGCAGGGGATAGTCTTTTCCCAATGTCACCCCAGCCGCTTGCAAAGCCAGTGGTTTGGCATCCCATGGCGCATGGATGTCTGCGCCTTGTAAGCCCGCAAGTTGCGGCAAATACCGTTTGATGAATTTGCCCTGCGGGTCAAACTTTTCGCTTTGCGTGACGGGGTTGAAAATGCGAAAGTAGGGCTGGGCATCGCATCCGCTAGAGCTGGCCCATTGCCAGCCCCCATTGTTGGCCGAGAGGTCAAAGTCGATGAGGTGCTGGGCAAAGTATTTTTCGCCCCAACGCCAGTCCACCCCCAGGTCTTTGGTGAGGAAAGAGGCCACCACCATGCGCAGGCGGTTGTGCATATATCCCGTTTGGTTAATTTGGGCCATGGCCGCATCAACCAGCGGGTAGCCCGTGCGGCCTTCGCACCATGCGGCAAACAGGGCTTTGCCGTGGGGGCCGTGGTCCCATTGGATGGCGTCGTATTCGGCTTTGAAACTTCGCTCGGCCACGTGGGGGAAGTTGGCCAAGATTTGGGCGTAAAAATCCCGCCAAATGAGTTCGGACAACCAGACGCTGGCGCCTTCGCTGGTTTTGTAGCGACGCCATGCTTCGAGGGCCAATTGCCGGACAGAAACGGTGCCAAAACGCAAATGCACACTGAGATAACTGGGTCCTTTGACGGCAGGGAAATTGCGGGTTTCTTCGTACCGGTCGATGCGGTGCAGAAAGTCTTCTAGCAAAGCCTGGCCGCCAGAAAAGCCCGTTTTGTAGTGCAAGGCCGTGAGGTCGACTTCTTCGAAGTCGATGTCGGACAGGGTAGGCACTGGCAATTGGAGCGCTTTGGGGCGGGGCGCCAATGCCGCTGCGTGCTCGGCAATGGGGTGAGGCGCCAAATCTTGGGGCTGCAACTTCTTGAGCCAAGCGTTTTTGTAGGGTGTGAAAACGGTGTAAGGGTTGCCGGCCAAGGTGAGCACTTCTTGTCGCTCGAAAACCACATGGTCTTTGTAGGTGTGCAGGGCAATGCCAGCGTTGGCCAAGGCGCCGCGCACTTGGGCATCGCGGGCCAAGGCGGCCGGCTCGTCGTCGTGATTGGCAAAGACGGCCTGTGCCTCAATTTGCTTGGCCAGATGCGCAATTTCTTGGATGGGGTTGCCGTGCAGCACCATGAGACCCACTTGGGCGGCTGCTCTGGCGTCGAGCCCTGCCTCTTGGGCGGCTTGGCGCAGCAATTGGTCCAATTCGACCAAAGAAGCTTGAATGAAGGCGACCCGGCGATCTTTTCGGGGCAACTCGTTCAGGATGCCGGTGTCAAAGACAAACACGCATTGCACTTTGGTGCAGTTTTTGAGGGCATGAAACAGGGCTGTGTTGTCGGCAACGCGTAAATCTCGCCGAAACCAGACCAAGCCGGTAGAAAAGGGTTTGTGCATGGGTTTGAGGCCGTTAAAATTGGGGCATGTCTGCCGATTTTGCCTCCACTCAGCTTTCGCATCATTTTTTGATTGCCATGCCCGGACTGGAGGACCCTACATTTGCCAAGAGTGTGGTGTACGTGTGCGAGCACTCTGAGCGGGGTGCCATGGGCTTGATCATCAACAAGCCCGGCGATCTCAGTCTGAAGCATTTGTTCGAGAAAGTCGAGTTACCCCTGCAGCGACAAGACCTTTTGCAATGCAATGTATTGCATGGTGGCCCGGTCCAAACAGAACGTGGCTTTGTGTTGCACGATCCCGTGTTGGAAAAAGATTCGGTGGATTCAGAAAATTCAAACACAGAAGCAGTCGCCACACCCAATTCCATCTACGCCTCCACCCTCAGTGTGCCTGGCGGGTTGGCCATGACCACTTCCAAGGATGTGCTTGAAGCCCTGGCAAATGGTTCAGGTCCCCAGCGCGTGGTGGTCACATTGGGTTATGCCTCGTGGGGCGAAGGCCAATTGGAATCTGAAATTGGTGAAAACAGCTGGCTCACAGTGCCTGCCGATCCTGCGGTGATTTTTGACACACCCATTGAGCAGCGCTACGACAAAGCCCTCAGCCTCTTGGGCTTGCAAGCGTGGATGTTGTCGTCAGAGGCGGGTCACGCATGAGCCTGGACCAGGCGCTCTCTGTGCCTGCGTCGCAGCAGAGTTTTTTAGCTTTCGATTTTGGTCTCAAGCGCACCGGCGTGGCCGTGGGCAATCGCATGCTGCGCCAAGCCACACCCCAAGCCACCGTGGTGGCGGAAGGTGATGCACGATTTGCGCACATCGAGAAACGCATCAAAGAATGGGCGCCCGATGCTTTGGTCGTCGGGGTGCCTTTTCATCCCGATGGGGCCTCCCACGAGAACACCCTTCGCGCACAAAAATTTGCGAGACAACTTCGGGGACGTTTTGGTTTGAACGTCTACGAAGTGGACGAACGTTACAGCACCACCGAAGCCATTTCGGCCGGTGCCAAAGATGCCGATGCTGCGTCGGCTTGCATCATTTTGGAACAATTTTTAAGGAGTCTGCCTTGAGTGCATTGGCTTTGAATGCAGAGGCGCTGTACAGCGAACTCTTGTGCGGTGTGCGAACCATGTGCACCTCTGAAACCCGCTTGGTGGGCATCACGTCGGGCGGCGCTTGGTTGGCCGAGCGTCTGCAAAAAGATTTGGGCTTGAGCGGCAAGCACGGCAGCATTTCATCGGCCATGCACCGCGATGATTTTGCGCAACGCGGCTTGTCCTCCGGCGGCCAAACGCAACTGCCGTTTGAGATTCAAGGCGCCGATGTGCTGATCTTGGACGATGTGCTCTACACCGGCCGCACCATTCGCGCCGTCATCAACGAGTTGTTTGACTACGGCCGTCCGGCCAGTGTGCGATTGGCTGTTCTGGTCGACCGCGGGGGTCGGCAGTTGCCCATTCAAGCCGATTACGCAGCCGCGCGCGTGGCTTTGCCCGACACCCAATCCTTGGCGCTGGCCCGCTTGGCCAATGGCGAGTTCAGCTTTGAAGTACAAGAAGACAACAGCACAGCAGGGAAAAAATAAGAATGCTCTACAAACGAAATCCCCAACTCAACAAAAACGGTGAACTGATTCACTTGCTGTCCACCGAGGGTTTGTCACGCGACATCCTCACGCACATCCTCGACACAGCCGCTAACTTCGTCAGCGTCAGCGACCGCGAAGTGAAGAAAGTGCCTTTGCTGCGCGGAAAGAGCGTCTTCAATTTGTTCTTCGAAAACAGCACGCGCACCCGCACCACCTTTGAAATTGCGGCCACGCGTTTGTCGGCCGATGTGATCAACCTCGACATTGCACGCTCATCGGCATCCAAAGGCGAATCGCTGCTCGACACCATCGCCAACTTGTCGGCCATGGCGGCCGATATTTTTGTGGTGCGCCACTCCGAGTCGGGCGCGCCTTACCTCATTGCACAGCACGTGGCACCCCATGTGCACGTGGTCAATGCCGGTGACGGCCGACACGCACACCCCACACAGGGTTTGCTCGACATGTACACCATTCGCCACTACAAAAAAGATTTCGCCAACCTCACCGTGGCCATTGTGGGCGACGTGTTGCATTCGCGCGTGGCGCGCTCCGACATTCATGCACTCACCACCTTGGGCTGCGCCGAAGTGCGTGTGGTGGGTCCGCAAACGCTGGTGCCGTCTGACATGGCGCAAATGGGCGTGAAGGTGTTCCATAACTTGGAAGAAGGCATCAAAGACTGCGATGTGGTGATCACCTTGCGCTTGCAAAACGAACGCATGAGCGGTGCCTTGCTCCCCTCCAGCCAAGAGTATTTCAAACGCTTTGGCCTCACGCCTGAAAAGTTGCAACTGGCCAAACCTGACGCCATCGTGATGCACCCTGGCCCGATCAACCGCGGTGTGGAAATTGACTCTGCGGTGGTGGACGGTCCGCAAAGCGTGATCTTGCCGCAAGTGACATTTGGCATCGCGGTGCGCATGGCGGTGATGAGCATCGTGGCGGGCAACGAAGCCTAATCCGCAGAAGTCGAAGAAGAAAGACAACAGACCATGAAAATTTTGATCCAAGGCGGCCGCGTCATCGACCCCACCAGCAAAACCGACACAGTGGCCGATGTCGCCATCTCGGCCGGCAAAATTGTGGCGATTGGCAAAGTGCCCGCAGATTTTCAAGCGCAAAAAACCATCGATGCCAAAGGCCTCATCGTGATGCCAGGCTTGGTGGATCTGTCGGTGCGACTCAAAGAGCCTGGCCATGAACACGAAGGTATGCTCGACTCCGAATTGGCCGCTGCTGTTGCGGGGGGTGTGACCAGCTTGGTGTGCCCACCCGATACCGATCCAGTGCTCGACGAGCCAGGCCTGGTTGAAATGCTTCGCTTCAAAGCAGAGAAACACCACCGTGCACATGTGATGCCTTTGGGTGCACTCACACGCGGCTTAAAAGGCGAAGTGCTGACTGAAATGGTTCAACTGACAGAAGCGGGTTGCGTGGGTTTCAGCCAAGCCGAAGTGGCGTTGGAGAACACTCAAGTTCTTCAGCGCGCGCTGCAATACGCCAACTCCTTTGGTTACACCGTGTGGCTGCGTCCCCAAGAATTGCATTTGGGCAAAGGCGTGGCTGCAAGCGGCCCATTGGCTACGCGCATGGGTTTGTCCGGCGTGCCTGTGGCCGCGGAGACCATTGCCTTGCACACCATTTTTGAATTGCTCAAAAGCATCAAAGCCCATGTGCACTTGTGCCGCATCAGCAGCGCTGCTGGCGTGGCCTTGGTGCGTCAGGCCAAAGCCGAAGGATTGCCCATCACGTGTGATGTCAGCATCAACTCCTTGCACCTCACCGACGCCGATGTGGGCTACTTCGACAGCCGTGCGCGCGTGTCGCCACCGCTGCGTCAACAGCGCGATCGCGATGCGCTGCGCGAAGCCTTGGCCGACGGCACCATTGACGCCTTGGTGTCCGATCACAGCCCCGTCAGTGAAGATGAAAAAGCCCTGCCTTTTGCCGAAGCAGAACCTGGTGCCACCGGCCTCGAGTTGTTGCTCAGCCTGGCTTTGAAATGGTCACAAGACAGCAAAGTACCTCTGACCCGCGCCATTGCCACCGTCACCAGCGAAGCCGCACGTGTGCTGGGCAAAGACATTGGGCAATTGAAAGTGGGCGCACAAGCCGACGTTTGCATTTTGGATCCCGAAGCCAATTGGCAAGTGACCGCTGGCAATTTGCGCAGCCAAGGCAAGTTCACGCCTTTTGCGGGTTATGACTTGCCAGGGCGGGTGCAATACACCTTGGTCAGCGGACAAGTGGCCTATCAAGCCTAAGCATGCGCGCAGCCCTCAAATTGCTGCGTGGCATTTGGCACGTGTTGGTAGGGTGGGTGACCATTTATTTTCGGTTTCCACAACTGAGCCAGCAGCAACGTGATGCGCGCGTGCAAGTGTGGGCCATGCAGCTGTTGCGCATTTGGGGCATTGATCTGGAAGTGCGTGGGCAGCCTGTTGTGTCGGGTCCTGCGCTCTTGGTTTGCAATCACATCTCTTGGCTCGATATCTTGGTGATCCATGCCACCCGGCACTGCCGTTTTGTGTCGAAATCGGAGTTGCGAGATTGGCCCGTGTTGGGCACCTTGGCCACTGGCGGTGGCACCTTGTACATTCAACGCGCGCAGCGCAAAGATGCCATGCGCATGGTCAAAGACATGGCGCAAGCTTTGCGCAATGGCGATGTGTTGGGCGTGTTTCCAGAAGGCACCACGGGCGACGGCATTGGCATGCTGCCTTTCCATGCCAACCTCATTCAGTCGGCCATTGAAGCGGATGCCCCCATTCAACCCATGGCTTTGCAGTTTGTAGATTCTGCTTCGGGTCAGATCAGCATGGCTGCGCGCTACATTGACGATGACACCTTGTTGGCGTCTGTGTGGTCAACCTTGAATGCGCAAGGCTTAAAGGCCATTGTCAATTTTGGCCAGATGCAGACAGCTCAAGATCGCGATCGCAGGGCTTGGGCGCAAGACCTGCACCAAGAGGTTTTGTCACTTAAAAATAAGTGTTTTGCGGCATGATTTTTGAGTTCCGACTAAGATGTTGACGGAGACAAAAAACATGATTTCAAAAAATAGACGGCAATTGCTTTTGGCCACGGCAGCATCAACTTTGGCACCATGGTCCAATGCGCAAAGCATTTATCCCAACAAGACCATTCGCTATGTGGTGCCAGTGGCTGCAGGTGGCGGCGCCGACATGATTGGCCGCGCCACTTGTGAGCGTTTGACCAAAGTTTTGGGGCAAAGCATCATCATTGAAAACGTCTCTGGCGGCGGTGGTGCCATCGCGTGTCAAAACGTGGCCAAGAGCAACCCTGATGGCTACACCTTGTTACAGGCCTATGTGGCCACACACGGCACATCGCCCGCAACGCGTAAATTAAATTACGATGCCCTTAAAGACTTCACGCCCGTAGGCATGATTGGAACTGCACCCAATGTGTTGTGCGTCAATCCGGGCGTGCCTGCCAACGATGTCAAAACATTTGTGGAATACGTCCGCAAACAGCCTGGCAAAATTGCCTATGGCTCTGCTGGCGCTGGTTCTCTAACGCACTTGGTGGGAGAGTTGTTCAAGCAGCAGACCGGCTTGTTCATGATCCACATTCCCTACAGAGGTGTTGCGCCTGCCAACGTCGATTTAATTTCTGGACAGACGCAAGCTTTATTTCCTAGCTTGGCAGGTGCGTTGCCACACATTCGAAGTGGCAGGATGCGTCCCTTGGCTGTGACGGGGCCCAAGCGCCATGAACTGCTCAAAGATGTGCCAACCTTTGAGGAGCTGGGTTACAAGGGCTTTGATGGGCAACAGTGGTATGGCATTGTCGGCCCTGCCGGCATGCCACAAAGCATTGTCAAAACACTCAGTGAGGCACTTGCCCAAGTCTTGGCGCAGCAAGACTTCAAGGACAAACTGTCGTCTGAAGCTGTTGCACTGATGCCTTTGTCACCAGATGCTTTTGCTGCTTACATGAAGGCCGACATTGAGCGTTGGACCAAGCTTGCACGCGACAGAAAAATTGAATTAGACAGCTGAAAATTGCAGACAAATGTCCAGACTCGACCCATTGCCCCCCGAAACCACACCTGCGCTAAAAAATTACTTTGATTTTTTTCTAGGCACTTTGGGTTTTACGCCGAACAGCGTTTTGACCATGCAACGCAAACCTAAACTGGTTCAAGCCTTTGCCCAGTTAAATGCTGCCGTGATGGACCCTGAAGGCGAAGTTGATTTGGGTTTTAGACGCCTCATTGGCCATGTTGCAAGTAAGGCTTCAGGTTGTTTATATTGCCAAGCGCACACCCTCTTAGGTGCTCACAACTTTGGTGTTTCTGAAGAAAAATTGGCAGATGTTTGGCAGTATTCAACCAGCCCCCTGTTCACAGAAAAAGAAAAGCTGGCACTTGATTTTGCTTTGGCTGCTGCTTCGCAGCCCAATGCCGTCACAAATGAACTTTTTGAGCACATGAAACAGCATTGGACAGATGGTCAGATTGTTGAGATTTTGGGTGTGGTGGCCATGTTTGGATTCCTCAACAGATGGAATGACAGCATGGCGACACCTTTAGAAGATGTGCCCAATGAGATTGCAGTCAAAACTGCGGGGCAAAGAACTTGGAATGCAGGCAAGCATTTAAGATAAATGATGCTTGGCGCCTCCGACAGGAATCGAACCTGTATCTAGCGCTTAGGAGGCACTCGTTCTATCCATTGAACTACGGCGGCGGAGGCTGAATTTTAGCCTTCAAATCCATCGACAAGGGCAATATGTCCTTCTGAATTGGCCTTCCGGTGCGGCAAGATGGCTTGGTATTCAGGACTGTTGTACCAAGTTTGGGCCGCTTCTCGACTTGCAAATTCAATCACAACGCGGCGATTGCCTTGCGCTGTGCCTTCGAGTTGTGTGCAGTCACCACCCCGAACTAAATATTTTCCGCCGTATTGGGCCAATGTGGCGGGCACATGCTGCGAGTACTTGGTGTAACCCTCTGGGTTGTGAACGGTCACTTGCCCAATGATGTATGCCTTGGCCATGGTGGCTCCTAAAAGAAAATTAAACTCAAAAATTACTTGCTCATCATGCGCATCGCATCTTCCAACCCTTTGAGGGTGAGCGGGAACATGCGGTTGCTCATGAGTTGTTGAATCACAGCAATGCTTTGGCGATATTGCCAAACGCCTTGTGGCTCGGGGTTGATCCACGCAAATTTTGGGAAGGTGTGCGTGAGGCGCTGCAACCATTCAGCACCGGCTTCTTCGTTGTTGTATTCCACGCTGCCGCCGCGCTGCAGAATTTCGTAGGGGCTCATGGTGGCGTCGCCTACAAAGATCAGTTTGTAATCTTTGTTGTACTTGCGCAGGATGTCCCAGGTTGAGAACTTCTCGGCATAACGGCGCTTGTTGTTCTTCCACATGAAGTCGTACACACAGTTGTGGAAGTAATAAAACTCTAAGTGTTTGAACTCTGCCTTGGCCGCCGAGAACAATTCTTCCACGCGAGCGATGTGATCGTCCATGGTGCCGCCCACGTCCATCAGCAACAAAACTTTCACATTGTTGTGACGCTCTGGAATCATCTTGATGTCCAGGTAGCCCGCATTGGCTGCTGTTGAGCGAATGGTGTCTGGTAAGTCGAGTTCTTCAACAGAGCCTTCGCGCGCAAATTTGCGCAGACGGCGCAAAGCCACCTTGATGTTGCGGGTGCCCAGTTCTTGGGTGTCATCGTAATCGCGGTAGGCGCGTTGTTCCCACACTTTGACCGCGCTGCGTTGACCGCCTTTGCCGCCAATGCGAATGCCTTGGGGGTTTTGACCGCCATTGCCAAAGGGCGAGGTGCCGCCTGTGCCAATCCATTTGTTGCCACCTTCGTGGCGTTCTTTTTGTTCTTCGAGACGCTTCTTCAAGGTCTCCATCAGCTCATCCCAGCCCATTTTTTCAATGGCGGCTTTTTGTTCGGGCGTAAGTTCTTTTTCTAAGATTTTTTGCAACCATTCCAAGGGCACTTCCTTGGTGAAGTCGGTGAGCATCTCAACGCCTTTGAAGTAGGCGCCAAAGGCCTTGTCAAATTTGTCGTAGTGCTTCTCGTCCTTCACCATGATGGTGCGACTCAAGTGGTAGAAGTCGTCAATGCTGCAGGCGTCTGAAGCAGGGCCCACCACGTTGGCTTGCAATGCTTCTAAAACGTTGAGGTATTCGCGCACAGACACCGGCAATTTGGCGGCACGCAGGGTGTAGAAAAAATCGATCAGCATGCTTCAGGCCTCGCGCGAACGACTGAGTTGGTAATCCAAGTGCGCTTTCACTGAAGGCCACTCGGTGTTCAAGATGCTGTAGACGCAGGTGTCACGCAGGGCGCCTGCTGCATCGGGGTGATGGTTAATTTGATGGTTGCGCAAGACGCCATCCAACTTGGCGCCCAAGCGCTCAATGGCGCGGCGGCTTTGTTGGTTGAAGAAATGCGTTCTAAATTCAACCGCATTGCAGTGAAGATGCTCAAAGGCATGGGCCAACAGCAGGCGTTTGCATTCTGTGTTGACGGGTGAGCGTTGCACACTTTTGCGATACCACGTGGAGCCAATCTCAACACGCAGGTTGGCCGCATCGATGTGCATGTAGGTGGTCATGCCCACAGCCTTGCCGTTCACCATCACGGTGAAGGGCAGCAAGCTGCCTTCCTTGTGTAAATTCAAGCGCCGCGCAATTTCATCGGCCATTTTTTCTGGCGTGGGAATGAAGGTGTACCAATGGCGCCAAAGCTCGCCATCCTTCACGGCTTCGACCAAATCGTCATGGTGCGACGCGTTCAAAGGTACCAACTCAGCATGTTTGCCTTGAAGGTGAACCGTTTGCGTGAATGCGTTTGGTGTGCTCATCATTTGTCTTTCGATGAGCTGTTGCCTGAGGCATCGTTTGCTTCATCTGATCGCGAGGCCGCTTGATGCGCTTGCCATCGCCTGGCCAATTGCAAACCCAAGCCACCGCCCAAGCCCACCAACACAATGCCGCCAATGCTGTCGTTGCCGTAGCCTGCTGCAAAAATGTTCCAGCCAAGCAATTGCCCAGCCCAAAAGCCCAGCAGCGCCCCACCGACAAAGCCGACAGCGTCTGACAAACCTTCAGCGAGCAAATTGCGTGACATGTTTTAGCGGTTGCGTTGGTTCATGAACACCAGCTTTTCAAACAAGCTGACGTCTTGCTCGTTCTTCAGCAAGGCGCCCACCAGTGGCGGCACACTAACTTTTTGGTCGGCACTTTGCAAGGCTTCCAAAGGAATGTCTTCTGCCACCAACAGCTTGAGCCAGTCGAGCAACTCGCTGGTAGAAGGTTTCTTTTTGAGGCCAGGCAAACCGCGCACATCGTAGAAATTTTTCAACGCAACCGTGAGCAATTCTTTTTTCAAATTGGGGAAGTGCACATCCACAATTTGCTTCATGGTGTCGGCTTCAGGGAACTTGATGTAGTGGAAGAAGCAGCGGCGCAAGAAAGCGTCGGGCAATTCTTTTTCGTTGTTGGAGGTGATGAATACCAAGGGACGTGTTTTGGCTTTGATCAGCTGACGTGTTTCGTAGCAATAAAACTCCATGCGATCGATTTCGCGCAGCAAGTCATTGGGGAACTCGATGTCGGCCTTGTCAATCTCGTCAATCAAAATGGCCACAGGCTCTTCAGACGTGAAGGCTTGCCAGAGCACACCCTTGATGATGTAGTTCTCGATGTTCTTGACTTTTTCATCGCCCAATTGGCTGTCACGCAAACGGCTCACGGCGTCGTACTCGTACAAGCCTTGTTGCGCTTTGGTCGTGGACTTGATGTGCCACTGAATGAGTTTCAATCCCAAGGCTTCAGACACTTCCTCGGCCAACATGGTTTTGCCCGTGCCGGGTTCGCCTTTGACAAGCAAAGGGCGCTTCAAGGTGATGGCCGCATTCACAGCCAATTTCAAATCTTGCGTGGCAACGTAGTTGTCGGTACCTTGGAATTTCATAATGAACTAGATGGAGTGGTTAAGCTTGTTTTGATTGTGCGCGAGAACACCCGCTTGAGGATTAGGGTTCACCGCTTGGAATGTCGCTTCAGTGACCGAAAATCAATCCTGGGTGGCGTGCCTTTGCACGCAGTCGATGTAAACCTGACCATCGGGCATGCGTCCCGATTTTTGGCTTTCGTAAATCATGCGGCCGAGGCACTCCATGGTGGCGTGATGCGCCTCGTGCAAGGAGTTCCTTTTGTGGGTGAGCAGTTCCACCGCCTGACGGATGCCCCGGGGCTGGTCAATGCTGCACTGCTCGCTGATGGACAGGTGCATGGACAAATGTAAAAAAGGATTCTCTTTGTTGGGATCCACGTTCAACATGCTGGCCAAGGCGGCATCAACGTCCGCGAAGTCGGCGTGGTATTCGGGATGCTCGTCAATCCACTGGCTGGCCAGAATTTCAATGGGCTCTAGCGTGGCGCCTGAACGGGCTTTGGCATAGGTGCCACAGAAGAATCTGCGCACATCGGCTTGGGAAGGTTGTATCAGCATGCCAACATTGTCTCCGAAGGGCTTTGCGGCCAAAGCTTAGGGTCAATTCCGACTTGAAATTAGCCCAAACATGCACTATATTGCATGATTCATCAAAACCTCAGTCCAACTTCAAAGAGCCACCATGAGTTCCAACATCACCCAAGCCTTCATTTGTGACGCCATTCGCACGCCCTTCGGCCGTTATGGCGGCGCCTTGTCCAGTGTTCGCACCGATGACTTGGGTGCCATCCCCATTCGTGCCCTGATGGCGCGCAATCCGCAAGTGGATTGGGCTGCTGTCACCGACGTGTTGTACGGCAACGCCAACCAAGCCGGCGAAGACAACCGCAATGTGGCGCACATGAGCAGCTTGCTGGCAGGTTTGCCCATTGAAGTGCCAGGTGCCACCTTGAACCGTTTGTGCGGTTCTGGTTTGGACGCCGTGGGTTCTGCCTCACGTGCTATCAAATCAGGCGAAGCCGGTTTGATGATTGCCGGCGGTGTGGAAAGCATGAGCCGCGCACCCTTTGTGATGCCCAAAGCCGAGTCTGCTTTCAGTCGCGCCAATGCGGTGTATGACACCACCATCGGCTGGCGCTTCATCAACAAATTGATGAAAGAAAAATATGGCGTGGACTCCATGCCCGAGACCGCCGAAAACGTGGCCACCGATTACAAAATTGAACGCGAAGCGCAAGACCGCATGGCCTTGGCCAGCCAAATGAAAGCAGTGGCTGCACAAAAAGCTGGCCACCTTGCTCGAGAAATTACCCCTGTCAGCATTCCTCAGAAAAAAGGCGATGCCATCGTCGTGGACACTGACGAACATCCCCGCGAAACCAGCCTCGAATCCTTGGCCAAGCTCAAAGGCGTGGTGCGCCCTGATGGCACCGTGACAGCGGGCAATGCCAGTGGCGTCAACGATGGTTCATGTGCCTTGTTGCTGGCCAACGAAACCATGGCGGGAAAGTACAGCCTGACACCCAAAGCCCGTGTGGTGGGCATGGCCACTGCTGGCGTGGCACCGCGCGTGATGGGCATTGGCCCCGCACCTGCCACCTTGAAAGTATTGGCGCAAACAGGTTTGACCCTGGATCAAATCGATGTCATTGAATTGAACGAAGCCTTCGCAGCGCAAGGCTTGGCCGTGCTGCGCATGTTGGGTTTGAAAGACGACGACGAGCGCGTGAATGCTTGGGGTGGCGCCATTGCCTTGGGTCACCCCTTGGGTGCCTCGGGTGCGCGTTTGGCCACAACCGCCGTGAACCGTTTGCATGCCACCGGTGGTCGCTATGCACTGTGCACCATGTGCATTGGCGTGGGCCAGGGCATTGCCGTGATTCTGGAACGCGTCTAAGGATTTTCACATGACAACTAGCCTCTCAACCCGTGCAGCGTGGTACGAAAAAAATGGTGAAGCCCGAGACGTCATGATTTTGGGTTCACTGCCACTCAAAGCGCTGGGCAGAGGTGAGGTGTGCGTGCGTTTGGCCACCTCGGGTGTCAATCCTTCCGATGTGAAGTCGCGCCGTGCACGGCCCTTGACCGACCCTTGGGTGGTGCCGCACAGCGATGGCGCTGGTGTGATTGAGGCTGTGGGTGAGGGTGTTTTAAACCAGCGCGTGGGCGAACGTGTTTGGATTTGGAACGCGCAGTGGCAACGCCCGCACGGTACGGCTTCTGAAGCCATCGTAGTGCCTGAAGCGCAAGCTGTGAAACTGCCCGACAACACCGATTTTGCAGCGGGTGCTTGTATGGGTATTCCAGGTTTGACAGCTGTGCATGCAGTGCATTTGGCAGGCGACGAAAATTTGCGTGGCAAAAAGGTTTTGGTCACTGGCGCATCTTCTGCGGTGGGGCATTACGTCACGCAAATGGTGACGCTTTATGGTGGTCAGGTCATTGGCACTGTGGGCTCCGAAGAAAAAGCCGCGCATGCCAAATCAGCGGGTGCTGTTGAAACTATTTTTTACAAAACAGAGCCAGTGGTCGAGCGCTTGAAAGCCTTCAGCCAAGGACGAGGTGTTGATGTCATCATCGACATGGACTTTGCCACGGCATCTCAGTGGGTCACCACCGGTGGCTTGGCGCCCCATGGCCAATTGATCGGTTATGGCTCCAACGTGGTGGGCGATATTCCTTTGACCTTCCGTCCCTTGTTGTTCAATTCAATTGGTCTGAAATTTTTCTTGGTCTACGACTTGCTGCCTGCAGATCGCACATGGTGTGTCAATCGCCTGAATGAATTGCTGGCCAGAGGTCAGTTACAACACACCATTGGTGCCCGATTTACGTTGGACCAAATTGTGAAAGCGCATGAAGCCGTTGAAGCAGGTCAATTAGGCAATGTGGTGATTGATCTCTGAGACAAAGCTGGTTAGAGTGCGGGCTATGAAAACATTTCAAACCCTCAAAGAACTCGCGGCTTGTGTTGGTCAAACGGTGGCTGTTTCGCCATGGACCGAGATTACGCAAGAACAAGTCAACATGTTTGCCGAAGCAACAGGCGACCATCAATGGATTCACATCGATGTGGAAAAAGCCAAGGCCGGCCCCTTTGGTGCGCCCATTGCACATGGTTTTTTAACCCTGTCTTTAATTCCCAAGTTGTCTCAAAGCGCCATCAAAATTGAAGATGTGCGCATGGGTGTGAACTACGGTTTGAACAAAGTGCGCTTCACGTCGCCTGTGCCTGTGGGCAGCAAGGTGCGCGGTCACATGAAATTGCTAGATGCTGTGGCCATTGATGGCAACGGCATGCAGTTCACATGGGAGATGAAGATTGAGCGTGAGGGCTCTGAGAAGCCAAGCTGCATTGCCGAATCTTTGGCACGCTATTACGTTTGATGCAGGAAGTTAAACGCCAAGGCGTTTAACTTTGAAAGCCATTCTGGCGCCAAGCTTCGTAAGCCACCACGGCCACACTGTTGGACAAATTGAGACTGCGCTGGCCCTCGAGCATGGGCAGTTTCAATCGGTTCGCAGGCGCAAAACTCTCGCGCAACTCGGGCGCTAAGCCCCGAGTTTCTGCGCCAAACACAAACCAATCGCCCGCTTGAAATTGCGTGTCTTGCACAAAGCGCGTGCCCTTGGTGGTGAGCGCAAACATGCGCGCCGCATCGGGCTTTTCTGTGGCCAAAAAAGTGGCCCAGTCGGCATGGCGCTTGACCTGTGTGTACTCGTGATAGTCCAAGCCCGCGCGCCGCATGTGCTTGTCTTCCATCGAAAAACCCAAGGGCTCAATAAGGTGTAAGGCGCAGCCCGTGTTGGCCGCCAAGCGAATGACGTTGCCTGTGTTGGGCGGGATTTCGGGTTCGACTAAAACTATGTGAAACATAAGTCGCTATTGTGCTTCGGAATTGGCGCAGCTTGAACAGGCGTTCACACTTCTGTACGCGCAAACACCAAAGCTTTCACCGATTGAACGCCTGCTTGCTTCAAGACTTGCGCTGCCGTGTTGAGGCTGACGCCGCTGGTCATGACATCGTCCACCAGCAGCACATGTTGCCCTCTGAGGGACGCTGCGCGCAATGGCGATACAGCCAAAGCACCTGCCAAGTTGAGAAGTCGCTCAGACCTTTTAAGGCTGCTTTGCCGTGCTGTGTGCCTAAGCTTGAGCAAGGTCAAAGCTTGGGTTTTGTGCGGGTTCAAAGCTTTGGCCAAAAGCAAGGCCTGATTGAACCCGCGCTCGGCCAAACGCTGTGCAGACAAAGGCATGGGCAGGATGACATCGACTTGCTCTAAGACATCTTCAACCCCAGGGGCACTTTGCATCAGCAAGGCCAAAGCGCGGGCCCAAGCCGAATCGTTTTGAAATTTGAATTGCGCCACCAGTTGCGTCCACGGCCAAGCATAGGAAGTGGCGGCCCAACAGGCGTCTAGCGCGGGAGGGCTTTGAAGGCAGCTGGAACATTGCCGAGAGGCATGGTTGGGGCCGGTATGAACGGCATTCCAGGAAGAGACGGGAAGGGCCAAAGCGCATTGTGAGCAACGTCTTTGGGGCCGTCCAAATGCACTGACGCAGGCGTGGCAAATGGGGATGGCAGGCCAAGCTTTGCAAATTGCACATTGGCTGGGAAGGTTAATCACGAACCAATATACTTCTGGACATCGCTTGTGACCCTTGCACAGGCTTGCCAGGGGGCCTTCATTGCCCTGCATGGCGCAAATTTTCAAACGCTGCTGTCTGCTCTTTTAACAATCACATGGCCCAAGAACGCCCCCCCAGCCTAGACCCTGTCGCCGCAAGTCGCTGGGCGATGCTGCCGTTGGCCAAAGGCAAGCAAGCGCGCTCGCTCAGTTCGCCTTGGTTGCACGAAGAAGTGGCGCGCCGCATGGAAGAGCGTTTGGCCTTCATCACTTTGCAACCTCAGTCGTGGGTGTGTTGGGACCCCGTGCGGGCAGGCCTGAATGCCTTGGCTTTGCTAAAACAGCGTTATCCCAAGGCCAAGGGCTTTTTGAAAGCGCAACGGCCCAGCGAAGCCGCGCAAGTGCAAACATGGGCACGCAAGCCATGGTGGCAGCCAGCCGCTTGGTTTGAATCACGTTTGCAAACCACCCAATTTGCAGACCACAGCATCGACTTGGTGTGGGCCAACATGTTGTTGCACCAAGCTTCGCAGCCAGAAGCTTTGCTGGCGCAGTGGCATCGTGCCTTGGCGGTCAATGGTTTTGTGATGTTTTCTTGTTTCGGTCCCGATACCCTGATCGAGTTGCGCGCGGCTTATGCGAAAGCTGGCTGGCCCATGCCAGCGCATGAATTCACCGACATGCACGATTGGGGTGACATGTTGGTTCATGCGGGCTTTGCCGAGCCCGTGATGGACATGGAAAAGATCACGTTGACTTATGCAAACCCAGACAAATTGCTGGAAGATTTGCGCAGCATGGGCCGCAATTTTCACGTGGACCGATTTGACGGCTTGCGAGGCAAAGTTTGGTTGAAGCAACTTCACTCAGTTTTGTTAAGCCTGGCTAAACCTGATGAAGACGGCCGCTTGGCTCTGAGCTTTGAAGTGGTCTATGGACATGCCCTTAAACCACAACCCCGATTGAAAGTGGCTTCCGAAAGTCAAATCGGTTTGGACGACATGCGCCAAATGCTCAAGCAACCGCGCGCACCGCATTAATCAGAATCCACCCCCACCATGACCGAAGTCGATCTGTACAACCTGAGTCCCACCGCACGTTTGTTGTGTGTGGGGTTTTTCATTGCCGTGGTACCACTGTTGTTGACCCTGTACAAAAACCGAGGTCGCAATGTAAATTCAAAAATGCGCGCCTTGGTGGTGCTCACCTTGTTCCTCACCTTTGACCTGGTGATGTTTGGCTCGTTCACGCGCCTCACCGACTCTGGTTTGGGCTGCCCCGACTGGCCAGGATGTTATGGCCATGCCAGCCCCATTGGTGCCGACGATCACATCGATGCGGCCGTGGCGGCCATGCCCACGGGTCCCGTGACGCACAACAAAGCGTGGATTGAAATGATCCATCGCTATTTGGCCATGTCGGTGGGATTTTTGATCTTGGTTTTGGCTGTGGTCAGCACCTGGCAAAAATTCAAAGGTCATGTGGCTGAAAAAGACGCTTGGCAGGTTCGCCCCTTCTGGGCTTGGTTAACTTTGGTGTGGGTGTGCATGCAAGGGGCCTTTGGTGCATTGACTGTCACCATGAAATTGTTCCCCGCCATCGTCACACTGCACTTGCTGGGCGGAATTGGTTTGTTGGTGCTGCTAAGTGCGCAAGTGGCGTGGGTGCCTTCTGTACAACGCGAAGTCATGTCGGCGCGTTTGCGCGCCATGCTGTGGTTAGCAGCCGTGTTGCTGGTCATTCAAATTGCTTTAGGCGCTTGGGTCAGTACCAATTACGCTGTGTTGGCTTGCACCGGTTTCCCAGATTGCAATGGCCAATGGTGGCCCGCTTGGAATGGTGCTGCATTTCAAATTTGGCGTCATCTAGGTGTTGACGCGGCAGGTCAGAATTTGCCTTTTGAAGCCTTGCAGTCGGTGCACATGGTGCACCGCTTGATGGCCTTGGTCGTGTTCACTTACGGCGCATTCATGCTGTGGTCTTTCAAGCGCAATGGTGTTTTAAAAGATTTGTCGCGCTGGCTGGCTGCTTTGCTGGCGCTGCAATTTTTGACAGGCTTGTCCAATGTGGTGTTGGATTGGCCTTTGTTGGCAGCCGTGGCGCACACGGGTGGTGCGGGTGCTTTGATGATGGTGTTGACTTGGATGCTCAGCTGCACGCGAGCCCCTGGTCGTTGATGGAGCGTTAAGAGATGAACATGATTGCCAAACTACTGACAAGCCTTGCTTTGGTTCTAAGCTTGGGTGCTTGCAATGAACAAAAAATGTCTTTCCATGGCGTTGACATCACAGGTGCAGACTACGCCAAAGAGTTGAACCTCACCGATCAGAATGGTCAAGCACGCACTCTTAAAGATTTTGCCGGCAAGGTTGTGGTGGTCTTCTTTGGCTACACACAATGCCCGGATGTGTGTCCCACCACCATGCAAGAGCTGAGCGATGTGAAACGTTTGCTGGGTGCTGATGGTGATAAGTTGCAAGCCGTGTTTGTCACGGTCGATCCAGAGCGTGACACCACCGAATTGCTCAAGGCCTATGTTGAAAACTTTGACCCTAGCTTTGTGGCGCTCAGGCCCACGCCAGAGCAATTGCCAGCCATTGCCAAAGAATTCAAGATTTACTTCAAACGGGTAGAAGGCAAAACACCCACCAGCTACACCATGGACCACTCTGCGGGGAGCTATGCGTTTGACACGCAAGGCCGTGTTCGCTTGTTCAACCGTTATGGCTCTGGCGCCAAAGTGTTGGCCGAAGATTTCAAATGGTTGCTGAAATAAAAAAGAGGGCCTAGGCCCTCTTTTTCATCTGCTGATTGCAGCTGATTAAGCTTCAGCGTATTCGGTCAAAGCTGCCTTCATCTTCTTCATGGCCGCCACTTCAATTTGGCGAATGCGCTCGGCACTCACGCCAAACTCATCGGCCAAGTCGTGCAGTGTCATGCCACCCGAGCCATCGTCGTTCACTTTGAGCCAACGCTCTTCCACAATTCTGCGGCTGCGTTCGTCAAGGGACGCCAAAGCAGTGGCAATCCCATCGCTGGCCATCATGTCGCGCTGGTGCGCTTCAATCATGGCGGTGGGTTCGTGGTGCGCATCGGCCAAGTAAGCGATGGGACCGTAGGCCACTTCGCCATCATCGGACGGCGCAGGGTCGAGCAGCACATCGCCGCCTGACATGCGTGTCTCCATTTCCATCACTTCTTCGCGTTTGACATTCAGGTCTTTGGCCATGCTGTCAATTTGCGCTGCGGTGAGGGTGTCGCGGTGCGTACCTGTGGCTTCATCGGCTTCGGCTTTGAGGCCTTGCTTCATGGAGCGCAAGTTGAAAAACAATTTGCGCTGTGCCTTGGTGGTGGCCACCTTGACCATGCGCCAGTTCTTCAAGATGTACTCGTGAATTTCAGCCTTGATCCAGTGCATGGCGTAGCTCACTAAGCGCACGCCCTGATCGGGGTCGAAACGTTTGACGGCTTTCATCAAACCGATGTTGCCTTCTTGAATCAGGTCGGCATGGGGCAGGCCGTAGCCCAAGTACTGACGTGCCACAGAAACCACCACGCGCAGGTGCGAGAGCACCAACTTACTGGCGGCTTCGAGGTCGTTTTCGTTTTTCAGTTTGCGCGCAAACTCTTGCTCTTGCTCGGGGCTGAGCATGGGCATGCGGTTGACCGCAGAGATGTACGCATCAAGGTGCCCCAATGAAGGCACGACGGCCCATGGGTTCTTCAGGGCCAGTGCTGTGTCGGGGGATCCAGTCAGGTGTGTCATTCCAGAACTCCTATCCATAATGGACCGGATTTTAGCACTCTCTTGTGAAGAGTGCTAAATATATAACTTATTGATTTTGTTGATATTTATCAATAGACCGGAGGAGAAATGAGGTCTTGCATGGCCTCAAGGGGAATCAGGGCGCCGCGATGCTGAATGACCCTTGCGGCCACTTTGTTGCCAAATTCTGCCGATAAAAGGGCGCTTTCTCCAATGAGGCGGCGGCTCAAAAAGCCTGCGGCAAATGAATCCCCAGCAGCGGTGGTGTCGATCACGCGTTCAACCCGTTCGGTGGCGATGCTTTGCCAAGGGGCGTCTGGCGTCTCACGAACCAAGGTGCTGTCTGCGCCGCGCTTGATCACCAACTCTGGCACTTCGAGTGCCTGTGCATGGCGCAAGGCATCGTCTAAATTGACATGACCAAAGACCGCTTGGTGGTCGTCCAAGGTGAGCATGGCGGTATGGCAAACGTTCAACGCTTCAAGGTAAACCTGCTGGGCCACTTGCAGGCTGGGCCAAAGCTTAGGCCTGAAGTTGTTGTCAAACGCCACACGACAGCCTAAAGCGCGAACTTTTTGCAGCATGCTGAAAAGCCGCTTGCGAGAAGCATCGTCCAGAATGGCCAACGAGATGCCACTGAAGTAAATGCAGTCATAGTTGAGCGCGTTTTTTTCCAAGTCAGTTTCGGGTGCTTGAAAGTAAGCGCGAGCGGCGCTGCTTTCTCGCCAAAAGTGAAAACTGCGTTCACCTTGGTCGTCCGTTTCAATCAGGTACATGCCTGGCAACTTGCCGTCAATTGATTGAATGGCATTGAGGTTGAGGCCCAAGGCTGTCCATGCCTGCTTCAGTTGTTGGCTGAGCGGATCAACACCTAAGCCTGTGGCATAACTGACTTCAATGGCTTTGGAGGATGCGCAGCGGCGTAAGTAGACCGACGTGTTGAAGGTGTCGCCGCCATAAGACAACACGCAGGGTCCAAAGCCATTGGCTTGAACTTCCAACATGCATTCGCCAATGGCGATGAATTGAAGGGGTTTGCGCACTTCCATCTTTCAGCCGTCACTCGCCGTGGGGTGCGACTTTGACAAAGGCTCCGCCTTGGTACAAAGCGGCCTTGTCATGTCGATCGATGTGTGGCTGTCTTGCTTCCACTTCGTGCCTGAACACGTCGGATGAATCCAGCGCACGGTAACCAATGTGTTTGGCATGGGTGTTGTCCCACCAAGAGGTTTGGTTGTCGGACATGCCAAAGATGATGGTGTGGCCCACGATGGGGGCCGTGAGCGCCGCTACGACCAAACGCTCCAGGTCGTCAAAGCTGATCCATGTGGACAACATGCGGCGGTCTTTGGGGGCGGGGAGTGCAGAGCCAATGCGAATGCTGACGGTTTCGATGCCCCAACGGGCCCAATACATTTCGGCCAAGTCTTCGCCAAAGGCTTTGGACAAACCATAAAAACCATCAGGCTTGGGTGGCATCTTGGTGTCAATGACTTCGTCTTGCTGGTAAAAGCCTGTGACGTGATTGGAGCTGGCAAAGACAATGCGCTTTGTGCCTTGAAGGCGTGCGGCTTCGTACAAGTTCACCATGCCCACAATGTTGCTCGCCAAAATGGGTTCCCAGGCTTGCTCGGTGGAGATGCCGCCCAAATGCACAACGGCATCAACGCCTGAGAGCAAGCTTTGCATGTCGGATGCATTGGCCAGATTGGTGATTTGCACTTCTTCGCCAAGTTGCGCCGCACCCAGATCTTTTTGATCGCTGACACGCAGTACATCGCAATAAGCTTTGAGGCGTGGCCGCATTTCTTGGCCCAATTGCCCCGCGGCACCTGTTAGCAACAATCTTGGAAAAGTGAGTGGGGAAGCTTTGGGCTTGAGCATGATGACGTTTTTGAAATGGAAGTGATCAGTCTTTGAAGCTTTGCGCCAAGGCAGTCGCACTGTCACGCAGCACGTTTTGATCGGCGCCCACCGCGACAAACATGCAGCCTTGCGCCACATAATGTTGAGCCAAGGCCACATCACCCGTGAGGATACCAGCCGCTTTGCCGCAGGATTTGATGCGTGCAATGGCTTGGTCAATCACCTTCAACACGTCAGGGTGCTTTGGGTTGCCCAAATGGCCCAAGGCTGCGGACAAGTCACCGGGGCCAATGAAGACACCATCGACACCTTCTACGTTGGCAATGTCTTCTAAGTTGTCCAAACCTTGCAGTGTTTCGACTTGCAGCAACAAGCAGAGTTCATTGCCATTGAGCTTGGCGTAATCTTTCACGCGGCCGTAGTTGCTGGCGCGTGGCGCGCCTGCATAACCGCGAACACCCTGCGGTGGATAGCGCGTGTAAGAGACCGCATCGCGCGCTTCTTGCGCGGTTTGAATGTAGGGTACCAGCAAGTTTTGAACGCCGATGTCGAGCAGGCGTTTGAAGGTCACCATGTCGTTCCAAGGGGGGCGCACGATGGGCGTGGCTGTGCCGCCTTTCATGGCTTGCAGTTGCGCCAAAATTTCGCTGAGGTCGTTGGGCGAATGTTCCATGTCCAGCAGCAGCCAGTCGTAGCCGCAATGGGCCAAGATTTCAATGCTGATAGGGCTGCACAAATGTGACCACAGCCCAATTTGTTTTTGACCGTTTTGAATGGCGTGCTTGAATTTGTTGTGAATGCTTTGCATGGTGTGGACTGTTGAGAGTTTGCAAAAATGATTTATCGAACCATGGCTGGCATTTTGGGATTGAAGGTCCAGCCGGGAATGAGGTATTGCATGGCCATGGCATCGTTGCGCGCGCCCAAGCCGTGCTGCAAATAAAGTTGATGAGCCGCCTCCACAGCATCCATGTTGAGCTTGACGCCCAAGCCCGGCGCTGTGGGCACATCAATCATCCCGCCTTTAATTTGCAGCGGCTCTTGTGTGAGGTACTGGCCATCTTGCCAAATCCAATGCGTGTCAATGGCGGTCACTTTGCCGGGCGCGGCCGCCGCACAGTGCGTGAACATGGCCAATGACACATCAAAGTGGTTGTTGGAATGCGAGCCCCAGGTGAGGTCGTACATTTGGCACAACTGCGCCACTCGCACTGAGCCTTGTAGGGTCCAGAAGTGGGGATCGGCCAAGGGTATGTCGACAGACTGCAATTGAATACTGTGCGCCATTTCGCGCCAGTCGGTGGCCACCATGTTGGTGGCCGTGGGCAAGCCTGTGGCGCGTTTGAATTCGGCCATCACTTCGCGACCTGAGAACACACCTTCGGCACCGCAAGGATCTTCGGCATAGGCCATGGTGTTGCGATGATCGCGCAGCAAACGGATGGCGTCTTTGAGCAACCACCCCCCGTTGGGGTCGAGCGTGATGCGCGCATCGGGGAAGGTTTCATGCAAGGCCACAATGGCTTGGACTTCTTCTTCTGCCCGAATCGCGCCTCCTTTGAGTTTGAAGTCTTGAAAGCCATAACGATCTTGTGCAGCTTGTGCCAAACGCACAATGGCCTCTGGCGTCAGGGCAGCTTCGTGGCGCAGGCGTTGCCAGTCGTTGTTGGCATCGGGCTCGCTGTTGTAGGGCAGGTCGGTTTTGAGGCGATCGGCAATGTAGAACAAATAGCCCAAAACTTGAACTTGCGAGCGTTGCTGGCCTTCGCCTAGCAAAGCGGCCACAGGCACCCCTAAATGTTGGCCTAGCAAATCTAGCAAGGCGCTTTCAATGGCTGTGACAGCGTGGATGGCGACCCGCAAGTCAAAGGTTTGGTTGCCGCGGCCACCAGCATCGCGGTCTGCAAATTTTTGTTGAAGGTTGTTGAGTAAGTTTTTGGCATTGCCAATGCTTTGGCCTTCTACCCAAGGGCGAGCGTCTTCAAGTGTTTTGCGAATCTTTTCTCCGCCTGGCACTTCGCCAATGCCAGTGTTACCGCTGGAGTCTGTCAGTATCAGGATGTTGCGTGTGAAGAAAGGTCCGTGGGCGCCACTGAGATTCAACAACATGCTGTCTCGACCCGCCACGGGGATGACGCGTAACTGGGTGATGGTGGGGGTGAGGTTGGTGTGTGTCATGGTGCAAAAAATTCAACTTTAAGTCATCGTACAACTTGCATCGTTGATTCGAAATCGGCAAAACCCTGAATGGGGCAGATGTTCAGTTTGACAGTCGCGCACTTTTCTTCAAGCGATCGCGGCTGTTAGACAAATGTGTACGCATGGCGGCGCGGGCTGCTTCTGGGTCTTGCGCCGCAATAGCGTTGAAAATGCTATCGTGCTCTTGATGCACACGTCGCAAGTAGGCCAGACGATTGGCGTCTACGGGCAAAGTATTTTGCAACCTACCGCGTGGAATGGCACCTGTTCCAAGGGAGTGCATCAGGTCTTGAAAATGTTTGTTGTGCGTAGCGTGCGCAATTTCTTGGTGAAATCTGAAATCGGCCTGGACAGCATCACGGCCCGCTTCAATGGCATTGGCAAATGCCTCCATGGCATCTTGCATTGCTGCCAAATTTTCAGCATTTCGCCTCTGAGCGGCCAAAGCAGAAGCCTCTGTTTCAATGCTGATACGGAACTCTAGCAAGGCAATCACTTCATGCAAAGTGCCAAGTTGATGTGGGCTAATTTGAAATGTTGGCGCGCTGTTTTGTGGCAAGACAAATGTACCAATGCCGTGACGGGTTTCAACCAACTGTGCGGCTTGAAGCTTGGACAAGGCTTCACGCACCACTGTTCGACTGACGCCAAACTGCTTCATGATTTCTGCCTCACTGGGTAATTTTTCGCCTGCTTGAAGGCGACCCATTCGCATGTCTGCTGTGAGTTTGTCAACCAGATCTAGGCCAAGGCTGCGTGCTTTGCGAGGCTCTTCTAAGGTGGCGATTGTGAAGGTCATCGGGTAAGTACGGAGTCTAATTAGCGTGAAGGATTACATAATTCTACTTGTACGACAAGTTAATATTTACCCTGTGACCACCACGCTGCATCCCACCATTGCCATGCACCCCGCCGACAACGTTGCCATTGTTGTCACAGCGGGTGGTTTGAAGGCGGGCGATCAGGTTCAAAAGGGCCTGAGTACCGATGCGTTGGTATTGCTGAATGCCATACCCCAAGGTCACAAAGTTGCCTTGGTCGATATTGCGGCGGGTCAAGCTGTTCTGCGATACAACGTCAATGTGGGTATCGCCAAAGTCGACATTCCTGCTGGCAGCTGGGTGCACGAGCGTTTGCTTGACATGCCTGCTGCAAGAGACTTCCAAAATTTGCCCATGGCAACAGCGCTGCAACCTGATTTAGCACCATTGACAGGCTACACCTTCGAGGGCTTTCGCAATGCAGATGGCTCGGTAGGGACACGCAACATTTTGGCCGTCACCACCACCGTGCAATGTGTGGCCGGTGTTGTTTCCTTGGCTGTGCAAAAAATCAAAGAAGAGTTGTTGCCTTTGTACCCCAACGTCGACGACGTGGTGGGCATTGAGCACACCTACGGCTGCGGTGTAGCCATTGATGCACCAGATGCTGTGATTCCGATTCGCACTTTGCGAAACATTAGCCTCAATCCCAATTTTGGCAATGAAGTGTTTGTCATCAGCCTGGGTTGTGAAAAGTTACCACCACAGCGTCTTTTGCCTCCAGGCAGTTTTCCGCTGGTTGATGAGCGCACTAACTCAGATGGACCCGATACCATTTGCCTTCAAGATGATCGACACATCGGCTTTATGTCGATGTTGCAACACATCACAGAAGGCGCCAAGCCACACCTGGAACGCCTCAATGCCCGACGCCGTGAAACCGTACCCGCCAGCGAATTGGTGGTGGGTGTGCAATGCGGCGGCAGTGATGCCTTTTCGGGCGTGACCGCCAACCCCATCGTTGGCTTTGCTGCTGATTTGTTGGTGCGAGCAGGTGCCACCATCATGTTCAGCGAAAACACTGAGGTACGCGATGCGGTAGAGCAGTTGACTTCGCGAGCCAAAACAACAGAAGTGGCACAAAGCATTGTGCGAGAACTCGATTGGTACGACCGCTATCTAGAGCGCGGCCAAGCCGATCGCAGCGCCAACACCACCCCGGGCAACAAAGCGGGCGGCTTGTCGAACATTGTTGAAAAAGCCATGGGCTCGATTGTGAAGAGTGGCAGCTTGCCCATTCAGCATGTTTTGTCACCTGGCGAGAAGCTCAAACCTCATCAAAAGGGCTTGGTCTTTGCGGCAACGCCTGCCAGTGATTTCATTTGCGGAACGCTTCAGTTGGCGGCGGGTATGAACGTCCATGTGTTCACCACCGGACGCGGTACGCCATATGGCTTGCAGGCATGCCCTGTGGTCAAAGTCGCCACACGCACAGACTTGGCCAAGCGCTGGCACGACCTCATGGATTTAAATGCGGGCCGTGTGGCCGATGGCGACATCAGCATTGAAGAGGGCGGCTGGGAGCTGTTCAAGCTACTGCTCGATGTGGCCAGTGGTCGCAAAACATGGGCCGAGCATTGGAAGTTGCACAACGCCTTGGTGCTCTTCAATCCAGCCCCCATTACCTAATTCAGAAGGAGACGACAATGAAAAAATTATTGACAGGGTTGATGACTGCTTTGTGTGTCACAGGCGCGATGGCCTGGCCCGATAAAACAGTTTCTTTGGTGGTACCTTTCCCGCCTGGTGGGTCCACCGACTTGATAGCGCGGACCTTGGCGCCGAAGCTGCAAGAAAAGCTAGGCGGTAACTTCATCATCGACAACAAAGCGGGTGCAACGGGCACCATTGGCGCAGGTTTTGTCACACGGGCGGCACCCGATGGTCACACTTTGTTTGTGTCATCTTTAGGACCTTTTGTCATTGCGCCGCATTTGCTAGCCAAGGTGCCTTATGACGCGCTGAAAGATTTTGACTACATCACCATTGCGGTTCAGGCGCCCAATGTCTTGGTGGTACCGGCCAGTTCTCCGCACAAATCGATGGCCGATGTGATTGCCTTTCACAAGGCCAATCCTAACAAGTTCACCTTGGCCTCTTCGGGCAATGGCAGTAGCGATCACCTCACGGCAGAGTTGTTTTGGCAACAAACAGGCACCACGGGCATTCATGTGCCCTACAAAGGCGGTGGCCCCGTCATGACCGATTTGTTGGGGGCGCAAGTGGATGGCTCTTTTATGAACATCAATACTGCTATGCCGCAAATATTGGCTGGCAAACTGCGCGCACTGTCTATTACCAGTGCCAAACGTTCACCTTTGTTGCCAGCAGTGCCTTCTTTGGAAGAGTTGGGTATTAAAGAGGCCAATGTGTATTCATGGCAGGCCATTGCGGCACCCAAAGGCATTCCAGCCGATGTCAAAGCCAAGTTGTACGCAGCCATTGTGTCGGGATTAAATGATCCTGCTGTGAAACCTAAATTGTTAGAGTTGGGATTTGAGATTGTGGCCAACACGCCTGAGCAGTTCACCGCGTATCAGGCCTCTGAATTTGCGCGTTGGGCCAAGTTGATTCAATCACGCAATATCAAAGCGGATTGATATCAGTTGTTTAGAAAAATAGAAAGGCCAAGTTCATAATGACCCGCAGTCAATCTCCAGAAAAGTTGTTTGTCATGATTAAAAATTCTTGGGTTGCATTCGCCTCTGCGGCGGCAATGCTGCTTAGCGGAATGGCCATTGCACAACCCGCTGCCAATTTCCCCTCCAAACCCATCAAAATTGTGGTCCCCTTTCCTGCAGGCGGTACCTCCGATGTGTTGGCCCGAATCTTCGGTCAAAAAATCACAGAAAACTGGGGGCAGCCTGTGGTGGTTGAGAACCGTCCCGGTGCCAGCGGCAACTTGGGCGCAGACCAAGTTGCCAAGTCTGCACCCGATGGTTACACCTTGGTCTTGATGGATGTGGGTAACTTGGTGATCAGTCCAGCCTTGTTCAAATTGCCTTTCAATGTCATCAACGATTTTGCGCCAGTGGCCATGGTGGCTTACTCACCACACTTGTTGGCAGTGAGCACCAAAGTGCCTGCCAATACACCTGCTGAGTTGGTGGCCTATGCCAAAGCGCAAAAAGGCAAACTGAATTACGCCGTGGCAGCGGGCATGGGCAGTGCGTCGCATTTGGCAGGTGTGATGTACGCACAGCGCAATGGCATTGAGTGGGGCTATGTACCTTATAAAGGCGGCGCCCAAGCCATCACCGATTTGGTGGGTGGTCAAGTGGATGTGATGTTCAATGGCATGGTGGCAACTTACCCCCATGTCAAAGCCGGCAAGATCAAACTGATTGCGGTGTCGGGACTTACGCGCAACGCACAAATGCCAGACACACCCACGGTGGCTGAATCGTTGCCGGGTTTCTTAACCGGTAGCTTTCAGGGCTTGTTGGCGCCCGCTGGTACACCCAAGCCCATCATCGACAAGCTGCATGCAGAAATTAAGCGCATTGCGGCTTTGCCCGATGTCAAAGAACGCTTGGTGACTTTGGGAGCTGAGCCCTCCGGCATGACGCCCGAGCAATTTGCGCAGTGGGTGAAAACAGAAATTCCAGCCATGGCCAAAATTGTGAAAGATGAGAAGATCACAGTTGAATAAACCAGCAACTGCTTTCTAAGCATTCATGAAAAAAGCCTTTGCTAGAAATTGCAAAGGCTTTTTTCTTGCAACTTGTGAATCAAAAAGCAGGACCGAGGGTTTTGGAGAGCTTTTTGAAAGACCGCATTTTTGCTATATTTCCATACATTGCTGTATTGAATTTTGAGGACCTTTCATGCTGAAGAAAGTAAGTATTTTTTTAGGATTGGTTCTTGCAGCATTGGTGCTTGCGGTAGGGGGGCTCTACGCCAAAGGCGGTTCAGCCGAAGTCTTGTTGTGGGTGGTCAAAATCTTTTTGCGCCATGAGGACGCCCCCAACAGAGAAGTGAAGTGGGCCGTCCCAACTGCACCGACTGCAATTGCTGGCAATCCTCAAGCCGGTTCCGAAAGAAAACCACCCAACATCATTTTGATTGTGGCCGACGACTTGGGCTACAACGACATCACTCTGAACGGTGGCGGCTTGGCCAAAGGCACAGTGCCTACACCCCATATCAACAGCTTGGCGCAGCAAGGCGCCAATTTTGAAACCAGCTATTCGGGCAATGCCACCTGTGCCCCATCGCGTGCGGCCATGATGACGGGTCGCTATCCCACACGCTTTGGCTTTGAGTTCACGCCTACGCCCAAACAGTTTATGAAAGTGATTGGGCATTACAAAGGCCCCAATCAACTCTACGATGCCATCTACCATGCAGAGCGCGAAAAAGATCTGATCCCTTACGAAACCATGGGTCTGCCGCGTTCCGAAATCACGATGGCCAAGATGCTCAAGGGGCAAGGCTATCGAACTTTGCATGTGGGCAAATGGCATTTGGGCGATGCCCCCGAATTTAGATCGCACGTGCATGGCTTTGATGAGGCATTGTCCTTCCAACATGCCAGCTCACTTTACTTGCCTGAGAACGATCCCAATGTGGTGAATTCAAAGCAAGAATTTGACATCATCGACCGCTTTCAATGGGCCGCCGGCAGCTTTGGCATGCACTTCAATGGCGGTGAAGCTTTCAAGCCCAAGCGCTATGTCACCGATTACTTAACCGACGAAGCCGAAAAAGCCATTGAAGCCAATCGCAATCAACCCTTCTTCCTTTACTTGGCATACACCGCACCGCACACGCCTTTGCAAGCCACCAAAGAAGATTACGAAGCCTTGTCACACATTGAGGATCACACGCTGCGTGTGTATGCCGCCATGGTTCGCAACCTGGACCGAAACATTGGCCGGGTTCTTCAATCACTCAAAGACAAAGGTCTTGACGACAACACCTTGGTCATTTTCACAAGTGACAACGGCGGCGCGCATTACGTAGGATTAGATGGATTGAACAAGCCATACCGCGGTTGGAAGGCCACCTTCTTTGAGGGCGGTATTCGCGTGCCCTTGTTCATGAAGTGGCCTGCCGGAATTCCCAAAGGCGTTAAGCCACAACTGCCTGTGAACCACATGGACATTTTCACAACCGTTGCAGCAGCGACAGGTGCAAAGTTACCGGCAGATCGACCAATCGATGGCATCAATTTGTTGCCGCAGCTGAGCAAGCCTACCGACAAAGGACCCGACCGTACGCTGTTCTGGCGAACAGACACTTACCGAGTGATTCGAAAGGGTGACTGGAAACTGCAAGTAGCGCAGAACCCCCGCAAGGATTGGTTGTTCAACATGGTCGTCGATCCCACCGAGAAAAATAACCTGGCCGACAAAGAGCCAGACAGGGTGGCCAGCATGAAGAAGGAACTTGAAGCCTTCAATGCCACGCAAGTGAAGCCCAGCTGGCCCTCCATGGCGGAAGCAGCCATTGCCATCGATAAAAACCTGCGCGAAAAAATGGTGCCGGGCGACGAGTACGTTTACTACGGCAACTGACCGCAACTGGCTTTAGTTTGCGCGAATAAAGTCCACCAAAGCTTGGGCGACTTCAGCGCCTTTGTCTTCTTGAACAAAGTGGCCCGCGCCGCGAATTTGGGTGTGATTTTGTCCGGCAGCACCGGGTACATATTTTTGCCAAATCTTTTCGCCGCCTTTGGTGACAGGGTCGCGGGTGCTGAACAAGGTGATAAAAGGTTTTTTCCAAGCCTTGTACAAGTCCCATGCGCGCTCGTTGGCTTCTCTGGCGGGATTGCTGGGGTCAATGGGGACCAAGGTGGGAAACACTCTGGCACCTACTTTGTAGCGGCTGCTGGGGTAGGGTGCATCGTAGGCTGCCGCGGCCTCATCGCTGAGCCCTTGTGCGCAACCCGCGCGCACAATTTTGCCAATGGGAAACCAAGGGCTGTACATGGCGAAGGCGCGCCAAATGTGAAAGGCTCTTGGAATTTTTTCCATGCCTGTGGGCAAGCCACCATTGCTGAGGGCAATGCGGTCAAATCGCTCGGGCATTTCAGCCACCATGCGCAAGCCAATCAGTGAGCCCCAATCTTGGCAGAATAAAGTGATGCCGCTCAGGTTTTGCGTTTCAAGCCAAGCACTCATCCACTGCACGTGGTTGTGATAGGTGTAGTCACTGCGGTGCACAGGTTTGTCGGTACGACCAAATCCCACCTGGTCAGGTACCACCACTCGGAAGCCTGCGCTAACCAAGACGGGAATCATCTTGCGATACAAAAACGACCAAGCGGGTTCGCCGTGCATCAACAAAACCACAGGGCCATCGCGTGGGCCTTCATCGATGTGCGCCACTCGCAAGCCGCCAATGAGTGTGTAGTGGGGTTGGTAGGGAAAGTCCGGCAGGTTTTGAAAGCGTTCTTCGGGTGTGCGAAGAAAGTCTTGAACGACGGGGAGTTGACGCATAAATACCTTTAAAACCGGTTGCTGGTTTGAATCACTTTTTGGCCTGCTGGCAAGCTCAACATGTCGCCATCTTTGGCCACCTGAATTTTGCCCTTGAAGATTTCGGCAGTGCCCTTCAAGAACACGTCCACCAAGCCGGGCAAAGGCAGTGGCGGTGCGACATGGTTCAGCAACAAGAAGTTCACATTGGCCTTGCTGGCAATGGTGGCGGCTTCCTGCGGCGTGGTGTGGTAATTAACGATGTCTTTCATGAGTTGCTCTAGCTTGTCACGCTTGGCTTCGTGTGCACCTTCTTGCAAGAAGGTCATCAATTCTGTCGACATGGCTTCATGAACTAACAAGTCAACGCCTTGAGCTTCGCGTTGTACATGCGCTGAAGGTGTAGTGTCGCCGCTGATCACCATGCTGCGGTCTTTGTAGCGAATGTGGTAGCCCACCGCTGGATGAATTGGTGCATGCGAGACGCTGAAAGCGGTGATGCGGGTGTCTGCGTTTTCAAACACCACGGTGGCTTTGTCGTCTTGCAATCCAAACGACTTGGGGATGGCGCCAAAGCCTTTGTTGGGCAATACGGCATCGCCGTGGTGAGCCACGCGGTAGCCACGGTCTAGGCTATAGGCTTGCATGAATCCGTTGACCACAGTGTCAATGCCCTCGGGGCCGAACACAGGAACCGGCTCTGCGTTGGGCTTAGACACCCAACGCTGCAACAGCAATTCACCCAAGCCATCGATGTGGTCTGAATGAAAGTGGGTGATGAAAATGCCATCGATCAAGCCCGCATTGAAGCCCATCTTGTTGATATTGCGAGCGCTGGTGTTGCCACTGTCAAACACAAACATTTGTTGGCCTGCCATAACCAGTGTGCAAGGGCCGCCGCGCTTGTCGTCTGGCATCGGTGAACCAGCGCCACAAACAGCCACATGCAAGCCATCGGGCAAGTCGCGCAGGGGATCACTGCCTAAACGCTGGGCCGCCACACGTTTGGCGATGGCCAAGCTGATGGGTGCGCGGGCTAAGTACAAGCCTGCCACCAACAGTCCAAGCACCATCAAAGTGATGGCAGTTTTTTTCATTCGCATGTTCAAACTCCCAAAATTCTGGCCAAACGAACACCAAAGCCTTGAATCCAAGGTGCGACGTACCGCAGACGTGGCCTCTTGGCTTCAGTCGCTTTCACAATGGCATTCGCAATGCTGCGCGTGGTTTTGGCTTCAAGCCAATTGAAGGTGATGCGCTCTTGCTTTTTCATGGCTTCAGCTTGGTGCGCAAAATAAGATGAGGGCCCCATCCATGCGTACTTGCTGTCGGTCATGGCTTGGTTAAAGCCAGTGTGAATGGCGCCAGGCTCAATCACGGTAATGTGAATGTTCTTTTTCAGTTGGTCCATCTCGGCGCGAAGGCCAGCCGCTGCGGCAGATAATGCAAACTTGCTCATGCTGTAGGGCATCAAAAAGGGCATGGGCACTCGTCCCGCAATGGAACTGATGAACAAGACAGTGCCGCTTTCGCGTTCAATCATTTGACGCAAAGCCACTTGCGTGAGCTCTAAAGTGGCAAACAAATTGACTTCAAACAATTGACGCACGCGCTGCATGTCCACTTCTGCCAAAGAGCCCGATTCACCCATAGCGGCGTTGTTGATGAGCACATCGACGTGGTGTTGTGCAAGCAATGCCCGGTCCTCTTTCAAGGTGATGTCCAGTTTGAAAGCCTCCAAACGAAGGCCTTGTTCGCTGGCAGCCTGCTTCAAGTTCAAAGCTTGCGCCTCAGTTTGCGTGGTGGCCAATACCCGGTGGCCTCTTTGAGCCAGAGCAAAGGCCGTGTCTTTGCCAATGCCTGTGCCTGCGCCGGTAATCAGAATGGTTTTAGTCATGGGGTGCGATGTGTATCCGTGTCAGTCGGTCCATGGAGGACCAGTAAACGTCGCGTTGCCAGCCTGCACTGGGAAACACCACGCCTTGCATCAAGCCACCTGTGTGGGTGCGCGATTTTTCTTGGCCAGTTTCGATGTCCAAAATGACCACTTGCTCTTTGAAGCGCTGGTAATCGTTGATACACAGTTCGCCTGTGTCGGCAAACAGCAGCATGTGACTGGCCGCGCCAAAATTTTGTAGATGCCAAAGGTCTTCTAATTCAAGCTGTGTGTCATGCCCGAAATTCCGATGGATGCGCCATGCGCGCAGATGGCGATTGGCCGAATCAAAGGCCACCACAATTTGCCGTGCTTCATCGACCAAGGGCGGATTGGTGATGGCGCCACCTTGGATGCCGCTCACTTCCCAATGCTGGTGAACGCTTGAATCGGTGAGTGACACACGGTGCAGCCGGTTGGGCATGTCATTTTGGCCCGCACCCAGCATGCTCATCACGTAGTTGTGCGCGCCGTTGTCCATGAACCAGGCATCGTGTTCTGTCAGCACCAGGTCCCAGCCATAGCTTTGCTTGGCATCTTTCAAGTAGTGACAAGACCATGTGGCATCTTGGACCAAACACAATTGCGCTTCATCCCAGTGGTAACGCACCACTGAAGTCATACCCACCACGTACACGGTATTGCCATGTGCACTGAGGCGGGCAATAGAGGGTTCCGCAAAGTCAATGTCTGAAGCCATGGGTTCGAGCGTGTCCGGATTCAAGACACTTAAACGAGCGCTTGTTTTGTCAGAGATGTTTTTGGTCACCACCAGGCCATTCGCCAACACCACAAAGCTGTTGTAGGGCTCATTGATAGGCAGTTGTTTTGAATGCAGCAACTCACATTGCCGGTTCAGCAGATGTGCATGCCGCCCATAAACCACCAACACATGACCGTTGCTGAGAACGGCCATGCCGCCTGGCCACATCGGCCCACCTGGCAATCGTGGGGATTGGACTCTGGTGGCCAGAGTGATGGGATCGATCAAAGCGACTTGCGCGGAAGTGGCTAAACCGAAATGCGATGCAAGGACAGAATGCGTGAGCAAAAAAACTTCACCAGGCTCACCCAACACCGTCATGGTGGAGAGATGTGTGCGTCGTGAGGTACTTTGAAGTTTTTCGTGGGCTTGGAGGTTCAAGCCTTTGGCACCCTGCAATGCTTGCAATCTGCTTGGGCCTGCATCTTCGCAAGGCCAAGGGCTGTCAAAGTAGCCGCTTAACGCCTGCGTCGCCATAGCCACACCCCGCTGAGCAAAAGCAACACACCCAAACCTGCCAGGTGCCATTGGTAACGTGGCCAGTACACAAACACCAACGAGTTGATGATCACTTGTTGAATCGGGTCATAGCCCTCGGGCATCGGCAGTACGCCATTGGCCTTGGCCCATTTGGCGTAATCGTTTTGCAGGCTTTGGAACAGCTCTGGCATCTCGTCTTTTAAGTCCCGTGTCTCACCGGGGTCCGTTGCGATGTTGTAGAGATGCCATTGGCCATCTCCCACGGGTGCCAAATTGCTCAGCAATTTGTAGTCACCTTTAAAGACGGCGCGATTGCCAGACAGCTCATAACCCAACACTTCCTCTGGGCCGCGAACCCGTGTGGCTTTGCCTTGAAGGATGGGCAGCAAACTGTGACCCGTCAGCGGATAAATGGTTTGACCTTTGTAAGAAGTGCCGGGGTGCTGTACACCCGCCAAATCAAGCAAGGTGGGGACGATGTCGCTGACGTGTGTCAGGCTGTTTTGGACCGACTGTTTGTGGGCGGCAGGGATGCCAGAGATGATTAATGGAACCCGGATGCCTCCTTCGCCTGCAAAAAACTTGTACGTATTCAAAGGTGCTGTGGCAGCGCGTGCCCAGTTGGGGCCAATGATGCTGTAAGCGCCTGGACTACCAAGGCGATCGATGTCGCGGTTGTAATGTTGGTCCAGCCACCAGCGGCCAACCGCCAAGGCGTAGGGATCGGATGCTTCTGCACCGTTGTCTGACATGAACACAAAGACGGTGTTGTCGTATTCTCCGGTTTGCTTCAAGTGCGCCATCAGGCGGCCAATGTGAAAGTCCATGGCCTCTGCCATGGCGGCATAAACTTCCATGCGGCGTGCTTGGTAAGCTTTGTCTTGCGGGCTGAGGGAGTCCCAAGCGACATGCGTAGCGGGCAAGGCAGCCATGGGTGTGTTGGGCGGCACCAAGCCCAACTCGATGGCCTTGTTGCGGCGCTCTTGACGCAACACATCCCAACCTGCGTTGTAGCGGCCTTTGTATTTGTCGATGAACTCTTGGGGCGCTTGAAGCGGAATGTGATTGGCTTGGAATGCCAAGTAAGCAAAAAACGGTTTGTCCGATTTGGCATCCGTCTTCAAGTAGTCCAAGGTTTTGCTGACGTAAAACTCTGACGAGTAAAAAGTCTTGGGCATTTGCGCTTCACGCCCGTTGTCGTACCAATACACCTTGTCCGTCAAGTCCAAATACAACTTGCCGGTCTCCCAGTTGTCCGAGCCACTGTCGCCCATCACCAAGGAGCGGTCAAAGCCGCGCGCAGGGGGTAAGTTGTGCGGCTCTTTGCCAACATGCCATTTGCCAGCAGCGTAGGTGCGATAGCCGTGGTCTTGCAACAGGCTGGCCACAGTGACCACGCGTTGGTTTAAAACGCTCAAGTAACCGGCGCGTCCCACATGCGATTGGGGAATGGTTTCGCGCATGTTGCCCACGCCATTCAGGTGGTTGTCAACACCGGTCAACAACATCGAGCGCGTTGGCGAACATGATGCACTGACGTGAAAGTTAGAAAAGCGTGTGCCCGATTGCGCCAATTGGTTCAAATGCGGTGTATGAATTTCACTGCCAAATGCACCGACATCGCTGAAGCCCCAATCGTCGGCCAATAACACCACGATGTTGGGGCGTTTCGCCCATGCAGGCGCACAGATGGCCAAGGTTGCGGCGGCGAAAATGCTCAGCCATGTGTGGCGGGTACTGCAAATCAATGACATGGTTCAAGCGGGTGTTGGAGGGTCAAACTCAGCGTGCATGGCTTTTTCGATCACCCAAAAGCGGTCTTGCCCCCACACAGCTGTTTCTTCGAATCGGAAGGACGGCACGCCCCACAGGCCCAAGGCCAGCATGGCTTGTCTGTTTTGCTCGGCAACAGCACGCCAATGCGCGTCATTGGCTTTGCTTTTCAGGATGTCTTTGGCAGCTTCCCAATTAAGGCCAGCGCGCTCGACCATGATTTTCAAATGAGCGTCTGTGCCGGCATCCAAACCTTCAGACCAAACGCCTTGCATGAAGGATTGAATGTAGCTTTCAGCCAATTGGTGCATTTGGGCAAAAGGGATCAGAGCCAAACCGCGTTCGGTGGGCTTGCCAACAGGATCGTTCAAGCGGCCAAAGGGCACGTTCTGAAGGTGTGCTTCTCGCGCTGTATCTAAGCTGATGTATTTTCTTTTTTCGGCGGGGACGGGCAGACCGCGCATCACCATGGGCAACACGTATTTCAAATTCACTTGCACGCCATTGGCTTTGGCCCAGTCAAACACTTTGGCCACACTGATGGCTGAGTAAGGGCTTCGCAAAGAGAAGTAGAAGTCGATGCTGGTGCCTTCAGGCACATTGCGCAAGGGCTGGTATTGCTGAGTGACAAAGAGGGGTGCGCTGCGCTGTTGGGGGTGCGATTTTTTTTGTGTCGACAAACCCAAATCGGTTAGACGCGATTCAAGGTGGTGCAAGCGGTCAATGCCCCAATACCATTCGCCTTCGTAATAAATCATGCCACTGAGGTAGTGGCCCCAAGTTTTGCGCAAGCGATGAGACGCTAACAGTGACTCGGCGGTGGGTTTGGGTGTGTGAACAGGTTCGACGGCCTCAGGAAAACGCAAGCCGTAGTGAGATGCCAAGCGTGATGCGTCAAGTTGGCTGTAAGCCTTCAGCATTTCACGTTCAGGCACCGCGGAGTCATCAGGCTCGCCCACCACATGCTGCAAGATGGAGACGGCATAGCGCGACTTCAGCAGCGGTATGGCCTGCGCCAACAATTGTGAATAGGGATCGTCGACCTGATGGAAAAAGTGCAGCACATGGGGCCGACTTTGCGATTGTCTTTTTTGTTCTGCTTGACGGCGCAGGGCCAACAATCTTTCGCGAGATAAAAAACGTTGGCTGATGACGGGCATCAGCCAACTTTTTAAACTGCGAAAGGACATGGCGTCAATTCACTGAAGGGCTTACCAAGCCTTCACAAAACGCAATTGCAATGACTTGGCCACGATGGCGTTGCGGCCACCAAAGTTGTCGCTGTATTGCAAGTTGAAGCCGGCGTCTTTACCGGGCAACTTGAAGGAGACAAAAGGTCCGACACCATTGGTTTTGTAGCGATTGCCGCCCAGCGTGGCGCCGCTGCCTGTGTCGTCAGAAATTTGTTGAATAGAGAACACATTCACGCCATAGGCCCAATCACCACGAACTTTGACAATACCGCCTTCGCTGTAAATGAAGTTGCCGCTTTTGTAATCGGTGTCTTTGTTGCGCGTGTTCATGCCATAAGAAACGCGACCTGCAATGGTGACGCCAGAGTCCCATGTTTCATCCGAGTGCTTGGGGTTCAAGTTGTACGTCACGGCCACACCGGGACGCAAGGTGTAGAAGTTGCCAAAGCCTGGGTTGGGGCCACGATTTTTATCGTAAGAGCCTGTGGGGACAAACAAGGAAACGCCTGCGGCCACTTTGAGTCGATCGACGTGACGAACCCAAACAGTCGACAACTCGGTATCGCCAACGCCAGAGGTCTCAAGATTTTGATTGGCGCCGGCTGCCAAAACTTTGGCCTGAACCAGGGCATTGGCTTGCGCGGCACCCGCATTGAGTTGGCCTACGATGGCAGCGCTCAAAGGAGGTGTTGTGGCTGCGGGAGTCAATGTGCCTGCAGGTTGCGTCACCACAAAGGTGCGCTTTTGCTGGATGAAGGGCACGTTGATGGCAAAGGCCACGTGACCATCGCCATATTTACCTTCGGTGAGGTAACCACCCACCAAATTCAATTGTGTTTGATCTTGATTGAAGGCCAAGCTGCCTGTTGGGAACGCCACTTTGTAAGGCAGTGCTGGATTCAATTGAATCGGTGCAATGGAAGAGGGCGCAACATTGTTGCCATTGGCATCGGCAATTTTGTAAATCTGCAATTGCGTCAGGCTGGCGGTGCCAAAAAAACCGGGGTTGTCGGCCGACGCCGCAATCTCACCACCAAATGCACCCACAGGGGCTTGACGCAGTTTGTAACTTTCAGCAGCTTGCGCATTCAAGCCGCAGGCTAGGAGACAGACCCATGGCAATGAGGCAAGAATGTACTGGCGAGGTGTTGCTTTGTGCATGGAACGAATCATGGGTGTCTCCAAAGAATGTGGGTGTAAGTCAGTACACTTGTGTATTGACATTTCACTCTAGCACAGCAAAGATCAAACATGTTTAGGGTTTTCGCTAGCGGCTCCCAATAAAGAGGTCCGATCGGCGAGTGTTGCAAAATATCTCATGACTTCTATGGCCAGCCAACCACCAATGAATCGAAAACCCACAGCCCAAGAAGCATCGCGCCTGACCCGGGATGATTGGCTGGACGAGGCTTTCAAAGCGGTGGTGGATGGCGGCTTTGACAACGTCAAAGTCCTTTCCTTGGCCGAAAAACTCAAAGTGACACGTGGCAGTTTTTATTGGCACTTCACCGACCACGCCGATCTGATCAACAGTTTGCTGATGCGCTGGAAAGTGGCGCAATTGGAGTTGGACGCCAAATTGAAATTGCAGCAAAGCGGTGACGCGCTGAAGGATTTGGACTTGGTCGTGGATGCTGCTTTTCTTCAGGCGGGTTCCGAATTGGAAAACTTGCGTTTTGAACAAGCCATGCGCGCACTCAGCCATCACAACCCAGTGGCGGCGCAATTGTTGGTTGAGGTTGATGCCAATCGCATGGACTTGTTTCAGTCCAAATTTTTGGTGTTGGTGAAAGATGCCACCAAAGCGCGTGATTTGGCAGCGCTGCTTTATTTGTCCATTGCAGGAGGCTTTCAAGCATTAAGCCGTCCGGCCAATCCTCCCAACATCCGCGCCTATTTTCGAACACTCATTTCACATTACTTGGTGGCCAAACAAGTGAACTGAGGTTCGCAGCGCTTTGCATCAGTGCAAACGCTCAATGGCGGGCATTTTCCAGCCACCATTCAGTGCATCGTCTTTCGGCCAATAAAGGCGGGCATTGAGCAAGAAAGGCGCTTGATCTTTCACGGGCAGCCAATTGCTGCGCTTTGCAGGGGTGTCAGGCGCTTGCGCCTGTATCCAAATGTCCAGTGAGCCATCGGCATTGAAGCTAAGTGCATCTCTGTCGCCCAAGGCATAGCGCTTGAGGGGGTTATCGATCAAAAACTCATCCGCACCGTAAGCGGTGATGGACCAGAAAGCTTTGACGGGTGGCAATTGATTGGCCTTGAAATGCAGGCGGTAACGTTGATCGCCCATCAGCTGTTTGCCTTCATGGTCCAAGCTGGTATTGGGGTACAGCGCATCTTGCGGCAAGTTGGCGCCTAAACCCACCATGGCCACTGCAGCACGTGTGTTGTAGTCGGTACCATAGGCACCCAGATTCAAGGGCGGGGAGGACCACGTGCCATCGGTGGCTTTGGTGCTCAAGACCTTGTGTACTTTGTAGTCGGCTAGCCAGCGGCCCAGCGCAAAACATGCTTTGTTCAAGGCATTCAAACGGACCGCTTGGCCTGGGACCAATTGCACAGCGGCCAAACGTTGCAGCATGGGCGCATCGTCTGCGGAGGCAGGGTTGGCCACCATCAAGCCCATCAAATGCTCGTAAAAATCTGCCGTGGCCATGTTGCGCATCTGCACAACAGGTGGCACAGCGGGCATCGTGCTGCGCTGCCATGCATCTGGCGTGCTTGCGTTGGGCTTGTTGTCAGGCCCTAATTTTTTCAATCGCAATCGGTCTTGCAAACGGTGAACTCTTGCATAGTCGGCCTCGCCATTTGTTTGCGTGCGGCCAATCAGCCAGACCATGTCGGTTGGGGATTGGAGCCTTTGCATGCCCACAGGAACGTCACCTTGCCATCCGGGGCCGGTCAACAAATAAGTGGCTGCAGCCGTTCCACTGGTGCGCGTGCCTGGTGATGCAAACACGTTGGTCCAAGCATCCATGAACGGCATCAATTCGTAACGTTCTGTGTTGGCGGGCATTTCAAACACCCAGGGTCCGTCTTTCATGCTGATGAAAGCAGTGGTGTACAGCGTGTCAACGTTGGGGCGAACCACATCCTTGAAGTTGGCATCGGGAAACTGTCTCACCAAGCGCAACTGGTTTTCGGGTCCGATGAACTGGCCACTGTGCACGCGTGTGGTTTCCATCATCACCAAGGGGTACCCGTACAAATATGCCTCGGCACCCAACATGATTTTGTCTTTGAGCAGGGCTAGCAAGGCTGCGATCAAGATCACCGTGCCAAGCATGAAGACCCCAACGCGTTGGCCAGTTGATTTGACAGCGTACATGGATGTGGGCTTTTCTTCAGGGTTGCAAGATGGTCCTAAAACCCAAATGGCTCACGGCCAAATCTTCTTCTTGCGGCTGCCGGGAACCTGCGCGGTAGCGCATGCAATAGTTGGGGGCGCACAAGAACGAGCCCCCTTTGATGACGCGGGCTTGCGGCGTGCCTGCTTTGAACACCGGTGGTTGTTGTGCGGCATCGGGGTCCAAGCCTTGACCCTTCGCTGGGGTCGATCGCTCAGCCACAAACACATCGGCCGTCAGTTCCCACACGTTGCCAATCATGTCAAACAGGCCCCAAGCATTGGCCCCATAACAGCCTACAGGGGCAAGGCCAGCAAAGCCATCTTCCGCAGAATTGGCCATGGGAAAAATACCTTGCCACGTGTTGGCACTGGCCGGTTGGTCGTGCTGACTTGGCAATTCTTTGGCGCCTGCACGCGCGGCCCATTCCCACTGCGCCTCAGTTGGCAGGGTGCGGCCTTTCCATTTGGCATACGCCAATGCGTCTTCGTAAGTGATGTGAACGACTGGAAAATGCCCATGCTTTTCGATGCTTGTGGCAGGCCCTGCGGGGTGTTGCCAGTTGGCCCCAGGCATGTATTGCCACCATTGACTTGGATCGTCACCCCGCGTTAGTTGGCTCGGCATTTTGAAAACCACCGCGCCTGCTTGGCGCATGACTTCGGGCAAGCTGGCATGCAGCTTGGGGTCCACTGGGCGCTCTGCCACGGTGACATAGCCCGTGGCTTTGACAAAGGCTGCAAATTCTTGGTTGGTGACTTCGGTGCGGTCCATCCAAAAGCCTTTGACTTGCACATTGCGCACGGGCTTTTCTTCGGCATACACGCTGTCGCCCATGTCGAACTTGCCTGGTGGAACCCACACCATGCCAGGGTGAGGTGCCTTGGCATCGGGTGCAGGTAAATCACATTGCAATTTGCCGGTGGCAACAATTTCTGTTGTATCGGCAGGTTTGAATTGCCAAGCCACAACTGCGATCAATGCGACGCAAAAGCCACCCAACCACAAATACAAGCGCGACTTCTGCATTCAGTTCAATCCATTCCCAATTTAGTGAGGGCACTATAAAGCCCGATGCTTTGACTGTAAACCTGACAGCGCGGTCATCGTGAGGTTTTGTCAAAAGTGATTCATCAATTTTTTGAAGCAAAATGAGCCCATGAATTTCTTCGAGACCAGTCGGCAAGTCACAGTGCTCGGTGCGGGCATGGTGGGTGTGTCGTGCGCATTGGCTTTGCAGGCCAAGGGATGGCATGTCACCTTGGTCGATCAGCGCAACCCTGGCGAAGCAACTTCGGCTGGCAATGCGGGTGTGTTGTCGCGCAGTTCGCTGTTGCCCTTTAATCGTCCTGGGCTTTGGCAAAGCTTGCCGCGCATGCTGCTCAAGCCGGGCCCCAGTTTGCAAGTTCGCCCCAGTGCTTTGGCGCACTTTGATTTCATGTGGCGATTTTTGTGGCATGCCAGACGCCAATCGTTTGACATCACCACCGTGGCATTGGATGGCTTGATTCAGTTGTCTGCCCAGACCCACAAAGCTTGGTTGGCGCAATCAGCGGTGCAACATCGTTTGCGCGAAAACGGTTGGCTGTGGTTGTTCCAAAACGATGCAGCATGGCGTGGCAGTGCCTTTTCGCGAGAAGTTTTGCAAGAATTTTCGGTGGCTGCACAAGCGCTGCATGGCCAAGACATTCAATCTTTAGAGCCCCACCTTTCAAGCCAATTCCAACATGCACTGTGGATTCAAGATGCATCTTCAGTCGACAACCCTGGAGAAGTGGTCAAGGCCTATGCCAATCAGTTTGTGAAACAGGGCGGTGTATTCCAAAAGTCCGAAGTACGCGCATTGCAAAAACAGCCACAAGGTTGGCAATGGACAGATGCCAGTGGTTCCCCCCATTGGACACCCAACGTGGTGCTGGCCATGGGACCATGGTCCGAGAGTTTGCTCAAAGCCAGTCAGCTGCCATCCGACTTCAAAGCCCACATGGCCTTTGAGAGGGGGTATCACCGGCATTTCAAACCTGTGGCAGGCGTGACTTTGCAACGGCCGGTGTACGACACGGCAGGGGCTTATGTGTTGTCGCCCATGGTCAATGCTGAAGGGGCGCCAGTTCTCAGAATGACCACCGGTGTGGAGTTGGCGGGGCGCGATGCAGCGCCCAACGCTCAGCAATTGGAAGCGGCAGAAAACGCAGCGCGGCGCGCCATTCCACTCAAAGAAGCGGTTGAGGGTTCCGATTGGCTGGGCTCACGTCCCACCACGCCCGACAGTCGACCCGTGATTGGCGAGATGCCGCAGTGCCCGGGCTTGTGGCTGGCATTTGGTCACCAGCACATCGGCTTTAGTACGGGGCCGGGCACCGGTGTGTTGTTGGCTGAGTTGATGGCTGGCGAAAGGACCAGCATCAACCCCGCAGCTTTCAGTCCAGCGCGTTTTAGTTGAGCAAAGCCTGCGCAAATTCATGCGCATCAAAGGTTTGCAAATCGTCGAGTTGTTCGCCCACACCAATGAAATAAACCGGAATGGGTTTTTCGCGGGCAATGGCGCACAGCACGCCGCCTTTGGCGGTGCCATCCAGTTTGGTCACGATCAAGCCCGTCAGGCCCAAGGCTTCATCAAAAGCTTTGACTTGCGTGAGCGCGTTTTGCCCCGTGTTGCCATCGATCACCAGCAGCACTTCGTGGGGCGCTTGCGCATCGGCCTTTTGCACCACACGTTTGATTTTTTTCAACTCTTCCATGAGGTGGAGTTGTGTCGGTAAGCGACCTGCTGTGTCGACCAACACCACATCTCGGCCACGTGCTTTGCCTGCAGACACGGCATCAAAGCTGACGGCCGCGGGATCGCCACCTTCTTGGCTAATGATCTCCACCGTATTGCGTTGCGCCCATACCGCCAATTGCTCGCGCGCAGCAGCGCGGAAGGTATCAGCGGCAGCCAATAACACGCTGGCGCCTTGGTCGGCCAAGTGGTGCGTCAGTTTGCCAATAGAAGTGGTTTTGCCAGCGCCATTCACACCCGCCACCATCAGCACCATGGGTTTTTGGTCGCCAATTTGCAATTGTTTTTGCAGGGGCATCAGCATGTCGGTGATGGCGTCAATCAAAAGTGCTTTGACGGCGGAAGGTTCGGTAGCTTTTGCGGCTTTGACGCGCGCTTTCAAATCATTCAATAAAAACTCTGTGGCCTTCACCCCTGTATCGGCCATGAGCAAGGCGGTTTCTAATTCTTCGTAGAGCGCATCGTCAATTTGGGTGCCCGTGAAGACGGCGGCAATGCTACCCCCCGTTTTGCGCAATCCCGCTTTCAGTTTGCTGAGCCATGATTGCCGGGGCTTTGCTGCCTCCTCAGCGCTAACTTCAGGTTCAGAAGGTACTTGCAGCGCCTGCGTTTGGGGCGCAGATGGGGGCGCTTCGGCAGCGTCTGGTTTGGGTTTGGAGCGAAAGAAACTGAACATAAGTGGGCGTTGTCTAAGTGCCCATTCTAAGTAAAACGCCAGACTCTCTCAAAAAAGCATGGCTGACGGGGCTTCTGTGTGTTTTTTTGCGCGATGCGTCAACTGACCTGCATCAAGCGTTTAAGCTTGCCACCTATGAGAACCAAACCCCTCAACAAGACTCCCCCCGTGGCCAAGGCTGTCACAGGATCACCCTCGCATGAGTTGCGAATCATTGGCGGCCAATGGAAACGCAGCAAAATCAAAGTCATCGACAAACCAGGTCTGCGCCCCACGCCAGACCGTGTGCGTGAAACCCTGTTCAATTGGTTGGGCCAAGACCTCACGGACTGGCGCTGTGTAGACGCCTTTGCGGGTACGGGTGCACTGGGTTTTGAAGCAGCTTCACGCGGTGCCAAGTCTGTGCTGATGTTGGAACAAGACGCCCAATTGGTGGGCTTGTTGGGTGAAACTCAAAAACGTTTGTCGGCCACAGCTGTGCAAGTTCAAAAAGGCGATGCCATGATGGCCCTTCAGCGCCTTGCGCCCGGCAGCCTAGATGTGATCTTTCTAGACCCCCCCTTTGACGGCGCTCATTTTGAAAAAGCCTTGCAGGCCTCTGCCCAAGCGGTGGTGCCCGGCGGGTGGGTTTATTTGGAAGCGCCAGTGGCATGGCAGGCTGAGGCGCTTGCCGCCTGCGGTTTGCAGCCTGTCAAATACATGAAGGCGGGTGCTGTGCATGCCCATTTGCTACAACGGCCCATCGAGGGATAATGCCCCTCATTGATCAGGAGTTCACATGAGTCGCTCAGTCACTGCCGTTTATTCTGGAACCTTCGACCCCATCACTTTGGGCCACGAAGATGTGGTGTACCGCGCTGCGCAAATGTTTGACAATGTGGTGGTGGCGGTGGCTGCTGCGCATCACAAAAAAACCTTGTTCAGCTTGGACGAGCGACTGGCCCTGGCCAAAGACGTGACCCAAGATCTAGGCAATGTTGAAGTGGTGACGTTCTCAGGCTTGTTGTGCGACTTTGTGCACAGCCAAGGCGCTCGCGTCATTGTGCGCGGATTGCGTTCGGTCACCGATTACGACTACGAAACACAAATGGCCGGCATGAACCGCCACTTGGCGCCCGAAGTGGACACCATCTTCTTGCACACCAGCGCATCAGTTCAGCACATCAGCAGCACCTTGGTGCGTGAAATCTCGACGCTCGGTGGCAAAGTGGACGGCTTGGTTTCGCCCGCAGTGCTGAAGGCCCTGCAAGCCAAACGTTAAAGCTCTGCAGCTTCCACCATGAAGCGAACTCGTTTTTGGCCTTGCCATTCGTCCACATCTAAGCGGTAAGCCAACTTCACGCGCGCAGGCAGTGGCTCAATGCGGCCAAACCAAATGCCATCCACAGGCTGACCTTGATGTTTGAGTTTCAAGGCCAAATGTTTTTCGCCTACCAAGCGTTGTGACACCACTTCCACCTCGTCACTGAACACCGGCGGTGCAAAGCCTTGGCCCCACACTTCCTTGTGCATCACATCGACAAACTCGGCGCGGCGATATTGCGCATCCAAGGGGCCATCGGTTTCCAGTTTGCGCTGCAATGTGGCGGGCGACAAAAGTTGTGCAGCCACCTCCATGAAGCAGGCTTCAAACAATTCCAAATGTTCCTCTTCGATGGTGCAACCTGCCGCCATGGCATGACCCCCAAAGCGCAACAACAGGTGAGGGTGTTTCTTGACCATCAGGTCAAGGGCATCGCGCAGATGAAAACCTGGAATGGAGCGACCTGAGCCTTTGAGCTCGTGCTCTTTGCCTGGTGCATTGCTGGCCGCAAACACAAAGCAAGGCCGGTGAAATTTGTCCTTGATGCGCGAGGCCACAATGCCCACCACGCCTTCATGAAAATCGGGGTCGAACACGCAAATGGCGGGTGGCGGTTCTTCACTGTCGTCCATCAAAGACTCGGCAATTTCCATGGCCTGCTGGCGCATGTCGCCTTCAATGTCGCGGCGCTCACGGTTGATGCTGTCGAGTTGCCGAGCCAACTCGTCTGCGCGCGCTGCATCGTCGGTGCTCAGGCATTCAATGCCCAAAGTCATGTCAGACAGACGACCCGCTGCATTGATGCGTGGGCCCAGTGCAAAACCAAAATCAAAGGTGGTGGCCACGCGTGCATCGCGACCAGCAGCTTTGAACAAGGCCAACATGCCTGTGGGCATGGCGCCCGCGCGAATGCGCTTCAAGCCTTGTGCCACCAAGCGCCGGTTGTTGTTGTCCAGTTTGACCACATCGGCCACGGTACCCAAGGCCACCAAGGGCAAGAGTGCATCCAGTTTGGGCTGTGTCTCGGCAGTGAACAGGCCGCGTTTACGCAGTTCTGCGCGCAAAGCCAGCAGCACATAAAACATCACGCCCACACCCGCCAAAGCTTTGCTTTCAAAACTGCAGCCGGGTTGATTGGGATTGACGATCACATCGGCGCTGGGCAATGTGGCGGCAGGCAGATGGTGGTCGGTGACCAACACTTGCAATCCCAAAGCTTGTGCTTGTGCCACGCCTTCCATGCTGGCGATGCCGTTGTCCACGGTGATCAACACATCGGCGCCCGCTTGTTGAACGCGCTGTGCAATGGGGGCGGTGAGGCCATAGCCATCGACAACACGGTCGGGAACGATGTAGCTCACGTGTTGTGCGCCCAGCATGCGCAAGCCGCGCAGGCCAACAGCACAAGCCGTGGCGCCATCGCAGTCGTAATCGGCTACGATGCACAGACGTTTTTGAGCGTCGATGGCATCGGCCAATAAGTTGGCTGCAGCTTCAGTGCCTTTCAACGTTTGAGGGGGCAAGAGTTTGGCCAAACCATCGTCAAGTTCATCTGGACTTTGAATGCCCCTTGCGGCAAACAAGCGGGACAGCAAGGGGTGAACACCGGCTTGTTCCAGCGTCCACGCTGTACGCGGCGGTACATCGCGCGTCAAAATTTGCAAACTCATGGGGCAGAAACTCCGGCGGTGAGTGCATGCAACTCGGCTTGCACTTTGAGAGGGGACACCTTGCGCTTCAAAGATTGAAGCCAGGATGGGGGGTGTGGGCGATAGTGCCGCCAATGCGTTTCACTGCACAAGGTGATCGATGCAATGCCTGAAGGCGCAGATTGGAATTGATGTCCCATCCATGTGTCGAGCACTTGCCACTGCGCAAGCCATGCCTTGGCGTTGCCGCTGACAGCTGCTTGTTGCAGGTCCATGCGAAACGCAGTGATGTCATTGTTTGGATAAAGTTGTTCTAGTGAGCGGTGAACCCAAAATGAGTTCACGGTCCAGCGGCCTTCTTGGCTTCGCAAATCGTTCACGGGGTGTTGGTAGAGCAGCATTTGCATTTCACTTTGCAAGCGCTGCAACGTGCGCGCGTGGGGGCCTTGTGGCAGCCAATCCTTGATGTGTTGTCCTGCGACTTTTTCCAAGGAGGCAAAGGGCATGTCTTTGAACAAGGGACCCGTGGCGCGCCAAATTAGAGGGCTCTCGTAGGAGAGGTGCAGGCCATCTTCTTCAAAATAGGGCTTCACAGCCGCCAGCAGTTGTTGCGATTCCTCCGCGCTGAGCTGCATTTCGGCAGGGTTCAGCAACAAAACTTCGTTCATGCCCACTTGCCAGTGACAAGGGGTGATCAGCGCTTCCTCTCCCCACGCAGGGGATTGATCCCATAAAGTGGGGACATTTTCATGGGGCAGGAGTGGGGCGGTGGCTTCGACTTCTGCGTCTGATTTGGCAACGCAAGTCATGCCTTGCAGGACTTTTTCCAAATGAGGCAAATACAATGTGTCCAAAGCTTGCTGCAAGGGGGCGGCGTGGCTGCTGGCATAGGCAATCACCCAATGTGGGGGGCCTGCAGCAGCGGGGCTGTTTGACAAAGGCAAAGCGTCGTTCATGCCTGTATTGTCAGGGATGACACAATCACCCTGTTGCAGGTCTGATATGACACGCTTGAAATGATGAAGGCATGACACTCAAACTACCGTACGAATTGGTTTTAGGTTGGCGCTACACCCGCGCAGGCCGCGCCACGCGTCGCAACGGCTTCATCTCCTTCATCTCTGGGGTGTCCATGTTGGGCATCGGTTTGGGCGTGGCCGCGTTGGTCATTGTGCTATCGGTCATGAATGGCTTCCAAAAAGAAGTCCGCGATCGAATGCTGAGTGTGGTGTCCCACATTGAAGTCATCTCGGTCGATGGCGGTGCCCTCGAAGACATGGAAGGCACTTTGAAACAAGTCAAAGCACATCCGCAAGTGATGGGCGCGGCCCCCTTCATTGCCGCGCAGGCCCTGTTGGCCCGCGGTGAAGACATGAAGGGTGTGTTGGTGCGCGGCATCGACCCCGCCTTGGAGCCATCGGTGGTGGACCTGTCGGTGGCCTCTCAAGGATTCAACGAGGGCATGCCTGGCATCCAAGCCTTGTCGCCAGGCAAGTTTGGGGTGGTTTTGGGCGTCGATTTGGCGCGGCAGTTGGGACTGCGCGTTGGCGACCCCGTCACCCTCATTGCCCCGAACGGCCAGGTCACACCCGCGGGCGTCTTGCCGCGCCTCAAACAAATGGAAGTGGTGGGCCTGTTCAATTCTGGCCATTATGCATACGACTCGGCACTCGTGATGTTGCATGTGGCCGATGCGGGCAAAATTTTCAGGCTCGAAGGCCCCACAGGCATTCGTTTGAAAATCAAAGATTTGCATGAGGCGCGTGCGGTGGCCAAAGAACTTGCACCGGCCTTGCCAATGGGCATGGCCGTGCGCGATTGGACGCAGCAAAACCGCACGTGGTTTGCTGCTGTGCAGGTTGAGAAACGCATGATGTTCATCATCCTGACCCTGATTGTGGCTGTGGCAGCGTTCAATTTGGTCAGCACCTTGGTCATGACGGTCACTGACAAGCGAGCCGACATTGCCATCTTGCGCACGTTGGGGGCCAGTCCCCAAAGCATCATGGGCATCTTCATGGTGCAAGGTGCGATGGTTGGCGTCATTGGCACCTTGGGTGGCATGCTGTTGGGCTTGTTGATTGCCTTCAACATCGATGTGATCGTGCCTGCCTTAGAGGCCGTGTTCCAAGCCAGTTTCTTGCCCAAAGACATCTACCTCATCAGCCGAATGCCCAGCGATCCGCAGATGAGCGACATCTTGCCTGTGGTGCTCATTTCTTTGCTCTTGTCTTTTGTCGCCACGGTGTATCCCAGCTGGCGTGCCAGCCAAGTCAATCCTGCGGAGGCTTTGCGTTATGAGTAATTCAGCAAGCCCCATGTCAACAGCACAAGCCGTTTTGGAAGTGCGCGGTTTGAGCAAACGCTTTGCCGAAGGCGGTCTCGATGTGTCCGTCTTGCAAGAGGTGAACCTGACAGTGGGTGCTGGTGAAACGGTGGCCATTGTGGGAGCCTCGGGTTCTGGCAAAAGCACCCTGATGCATTTGATGGGCGGCCTCGATCAGCCCACCCAAGGACACGTGCTGTTGCAGGGTCAAGCGTGGACGCAATTGAGCGCCGCAGCGCAAGGTGCTAGGCGCAACCTGTTGCTAGGCTTTGTCTACCAGTTCCACCATCTCTTGCCCGAATTCACTGCGCTTGAAAACGTGGCCATGCCTTTGTGGATTCGCCGCACAAACAAGGCGGAGGCCGAGCAAGTGGCCATGAAGTGGTTAGAGCGTGTGGGGCTTGATCACCGTGCATTGCACCGTCCTGCTGAATTGTCGGGTGGCGAACGTCAACGCGTGGCCATTGCCCGCGCCATGGTGACGCAGCCAGCCTGTGTGTTGGCCGATGAGCCAACAGGCAACCTTGACCGCAGCACCGCAGAAGGTGTGTTCGATGTCATGTTGAACACGGCGCAAAGCCAAGGCACCGCTTTTGTCGTGGTGACGCACGATGCTCATTTGGCGGCTCGCTGCAGCCGTGTGTTGCGATTGGACAGGGGCGTGCTGCAGCCATGACCGTGCAGTGGATTGACAGCCATTGCCATTTGGATGCCCCAGAGTTTGCGCACGATCGCTTGGAAGTTTTAAAGCGTGCACAAGCGCAAGGTGTTGCGGCTTGTGTCATGCCTGCCGTTCAGGCCAAAGACTTTGAACCACTGCGTCAATTTGCACGCAGCACGAATCAGCCCTACGCATTGGGCATTCATCCTTTGTATGTGCCTCAAGCCCAAGTGTCTGACTTGGCTTTGTTAGAACAGCATTTGCAATCGGCTTTGTCTTTGAATGAAGAGGGCACTGCAAGCGATCCACGTTTGGTCGCCTTGGGTGAAATCGGCTTGGACTTTTGGGTGCCCAGTTTGTGCGAGCCTGCCATGCGAGACAAGCAAGAATTTTTTTACAACGCGCAGTTGAAGCTGGCCAAAACCTACAAGCTGCCTGTCATCCTGCACGTGCGAAAGTCGGCCGATGCGCTGCTGAAGGGATTGCGCCGATGCCAAGTTCAAGGTGGCATTGCCCATGCGTTCAATGGCAGCTTGCAACAAGCGCAGGTGTTTGTTGAACTGGGTTTTGCATTGGGCTTTGGCGGCGCCATGACCTACGAGCGCGCCTTGCAATTGCGTCAATTGGCCACGACCTTGCCTTTGGATGCCATCGTGTTGGAAACCGACGCACCCGATATACCGCCGCATTGGCTTTACCGAACCCAATCCCAGCGACAATCAGAGGGCTTGCCGCAAGGACGAAACGAGCCGAGTCAGTTGCCACAAATTGGCGCCGTGCTGGCGCAACTGCGTGGCGCGTCAATAGAGCATGTGGCTACAGCCACTGTGCAAAACACACTGCGTGTCTTGCCGCGCCTTCAATCGATTTCATCTTTAAGCTCCCATTAGAGTCTTTATGTCCGTTAAAAAATCCAAAGCCATCGAACTGCCAGAAGTGAACTTCTCAGAGCACGGTGACTCGCGCTATTTGCACTTGGGCACGCCTTGGATTCAAGGCGCCATGAACATCAAAGAGCCCTTTGAGTTAGAGCTTGAATATGTGCAGCGCATGATGGCCGGCTTGTTGTTTTTAAAAAGCGCGTCGGTGGCTGGCAGGCATGCCATGCAGTTGGGTTTGGGGGCGGCCAGCCTCACCAAGTTTTGTTACAAGAAGCTCAAGTGGACTTGCACCGCCATCGAACTCAACCCCGGCGTTTTACATGCCTGCCGTGGCTGGTTCAAATTGCCAGAAGACGGTCCACGCATGCGCGTCATCATTGCCGATGCTGCGCAAGAAATTCAAAGCGATGAATGGTTAGGCACGGTCGACATCTTGCACGTGGACTTGTACGACCACGAGGCGGCCGCACCTGTTCTGGACTCCGTTGCGTTTTATCAAAACTGCCGTGCCTTGCTTACAGACGAAGGCACAATGGCGGTCAATTTGTTTGGCCGCACCTCCAGTTATGAAAAGAGCTTGGCCAAGATGGCAGAAGCTTTTGGGGAGGATGCCTTGTGGGCTTTCAAACCCACCCGAGAGGGCAACACGGTGGTCTTGGCGCAACGCACGCCCAGCAGGCCCAAACGCGAAGTTTTGCTCACGCAAGCAGAAGCCATTGAGAACCGATTTGGCCTGCCCGCCACCAAATGGCTGCGCGTTTTCAAACCGCTCGTGAAACAATAAACCCTCAAACCTAGGGTTAACCCAAACGTTTGGGCCCTTCATTGACCTTCTGTAGGTGAAATCCACATCCGGTTTGCGGTGGTTTAGGTTCAGAATCCCGCCATCCCAAACTTTTTGGAGGAGTGTCCCTGTGAAAATCAAAAGTTCGAAAGACTTTTTCTCCGGTCTGATGTTCACCGTTGTCGGTGCTTCATTTGCCTACGGAGCAACGAGTTACACCATTGGTACCGGCGCCCGCATGGGCCCTGGCTACTTTCCCCTGCTACTGGGCGTGATCTTGGCGCTGTTAGGCGCTGCGATTTTGTTCAAGTCATTGGTGGTTGAAACCCCCGATGGCGAACCCGTTGGCGCTTTTGCCTGGAAGCCCCTGATCTTCATCATTGCCGGCAACTTGTTGTTTGGCGTGTTGTTGGGCGGTTTGCCCAGCATTGGTTTGCCAGCCATGGGTTTGATTGCAGCCATTTTTGGCACCACCATCGTGGTCAGCATGGCTGGTGATCAGTTCAACTTCAAAGAAACCATCGTGTTGAGCGCCATTTTGTCAGTGATGAGCTACGCAGCTTTCATCATGCTGCTCAAACTGCAGTTCCCTGTGTGGCCAACATTCATTAGCGGCTAAGGAGTAATCAATGGACTTGTTCAATAACTTGGCGTTGGGTTTTGGGGTGGCTTTCACCTTCCAAAACCTGATTTATGCTTTCATCGGCTGTTTGCTGGGCACCTTGATTGGTGTGCTTCCTGGCATTGGCCCCGTGGCAACCATTGCCATGCTCTTGCCAGCCACTTATGCTTTGCCCCCCATTGCGGCTTTGATCATGTTGGCCGGTATTTACTACGGTGCCCAATACGGTGGTTCTACCACCGCTATTTTGGTGAACTTGCCTGGTGAGTCTTCTTCCGTGGTAACGGTGATTGACGGTTACCAGATGGCCCGCAAAGGCCGTGCGGGTCCCGCTTTGGCGGCCGCTGGTTTGGGTTCATTCTTTGCCGGTTGCGTGGGTACTTTGATCTTGGCGGCTTTTGCAGCGCCTTTGACAGAAGTGGCCTTCAAATTCGGTCCTGCCGAGTACTTCTCACTCATGATTTTGGGTTTGATCGGCGCGGTGGTGTTGGCTTCTGGTTCCTTGCTTAAAGCGGTGGCCATGATTGTGCTGGGCCTGCTGATGGGCTTGGTGGGTACCGACGTTAACTCTGGCGTGGCCCGTTACAGCTTCGACATTCCTGAACTCACAGACGGCATTGGTTTCATTACCATTGCCATGGGTGTGTTTGGTTATGGCGAGATCATTGCCAACTTGTCCCAACCTGAAGACAAGCGCGAAGTGTTCACCGGAAAAGTGACTGGTTTGCTCCCTACGGGTGAAGATTTCCGCAACATGATTCCTGCGGTGTTGCGTGGAACGACCATTGGCTCATGCCTTGGTATTTTGCCAGGCGGTGGTGCATTGTTGGCTGCTTTTGCCGCTTACACCATCGAGAAGAAAACCAAACTTCGTCCAGGCGAAGTTCCCTTTGGTCAAGGTAACATCCGTGGTGTGGCTGCGCCTGAAGCTGCGAACAACGCCGGTGCGCAAACTTCCTTCATTCCGTTGCTCACATTGGGTATTCCACCCAATGCCGTGATGGCCTTGATGGTGGGTGCCATGACCATCCACAACATTCAGCCAGGTCCTCAAGTGATGACCAGCAACCCTGAGTTGTTCTGGGGCTTGATTGCTTCGATGTGGCTTGGTAACCTGATGTTGATCATCTTGAACTTGCCACTCATTGGCATGTGGATCAAGCTGCTCACAGTGCCTTACCGTTGGTTGTTCCCTGCCATTGTGCTGTTCTGTGCCATTGGCGTGTACTCCACCAACAACAACACCTTCGACATCTGGTTGGTGGGTGCCTTCGGTGTCATTGGTTACTTGTTCATCAAGTTGGGCGTAGAACCTGCACCTTTGTTGCTGGGATTCATCTTGGGCCCCATGATGGAAGAGAACTTGCGCCGTGCATTGCTGCTGTCTCGCGGTGACTGGTCCGTGTTTGTCACACGCGGTTTGTCTGCCAGCTTGCTTGCAGCCGCAGCGGTGTTGCTCATCATTGTGCTCTTGCCGTCTGTCAAATCGAAGCGCGAAGAAGCCTTCGTCGAAGATTGATTCACACGCGTTGTGAACTTGAACGGCACCTTCGGGTGCCGTTTTTCATGGGACTTCTGAAAAGTGACAGCCTTGGTTGAAGTAGGTTCACATTTTTCCTGCCACAATGTTCTTCTTCATGTGACATCGGAAATTTCATCATGCAGTACAAAATGAATTTGAAACGCCGTCAAATCTCGGCATTGGCAATGCGAACTGCGCTGTCTGCAGCTGTGGTCATGATGGGCCTGGTGGGTGGTGCATCCACTGCAGTCGCCCAATCAACCACTTACCCCACCAAACCCATCCGCTTGGTGGTGCCCTTTCCAGCTGGTGGTGCAACCGATATTTTTGCGCGTACCTTGTCGCAGAAGTTGGGCGAAAAATTGGGTACGTCGGTGGTGGTTGAAAACAAACCTGGTGCAGGTGGCACGTTGGGCTCGGACATCGTGGCCAAGTCCGCGCCCGATGGCTATACCTTGTTGCTCGCCACTTCTAGCACGCACTCCATTGGGCCCAACCTCAACCCCAAGATGCCCTACGACGCTGTGCGTGATTTCACGCCCATTGGCCAGGTCGGCAACGCCCCCAGCATCATGTTGGTGCCCAACAGCTCGCCCGCCAAAACCATTCAAGAATGGATTGAGTTGGCCAAGAAAAATCCTGGCCGACTCAACTACGCCTCCAGTGGCAATGGCACCATCGTTCAGTTGACGGCTGAGCTGTTTAAATCGCAGGCAGGTTTGTTTGTGGTGCATATTCCCTACAAAGGCACCGCCTTGGCCATGCCAGATCTCATCAGTGGCAAAGTAGATGTTTTGTTTGACTCCTTGCCAACAGGTTTGCCACACGTCAAAGATGGCCGTTTGCGTGCCTTAGGTGTGACTTCAGCACAAAGGACCAACATGGCGCCTGGTTTGCCAGCCATCTCAGAAGTCTTGCCTGGTTATGAATCCACCACATGGTTTGGTTTGTTTGGACCACAGGGCATGCGGCCTGATTTGGTCTCGCGCGTCAACACGGCTGCGATTCAAGCGCTGAGCGACTCCGAAGTCAAAGACAAATTACAGCGACTGGGCATTGAAGCGATTGGCACATCGCCAGCCCAATTCACCACCATGTTGGCTGCAGAGTCGGCCAAATGGAAAAAGATCATCACTGAACGCAAAATCACTTTGGATTGAAACATGAACTTTGATTTCAGCACCCCTTATGCTTCTGCGCGATTGCCGCAGTTTGCGCGCAATGTTGTTTCCACTTCGCATCCTTTGGCAGCGCAAGCTGGTTTGCGCATGATGCTCAAAGGCGGCAACGCGGTCGATGCCGCCATTGCAGCAGCAGCGGCCATCACCATCACAGAACCTGTCAGCAATGGTTTGGGTTCTGATGCGTTTTGCATTTTGTGGGATGGCCAAAAACTGCACGGCCTCAATGCTTCTGGCCCTGCGCCACAGGCTTGGACGCCAGAGTACTTTCACAAAAAATATGGCACCGATGCGGTGAACCCACCCAAGCGCGGTTGGGACTCAGTCACCGTGCCTGGCGCCGTGGGCGCATGGGCCGCTTTGAGTGAGCGCTTTGGCAAATTGCCTTTTGCAGATTTGATGGAGCCTGCCATTGAAATTGCAGAGCGGGGTTATTTATTGCCCGTGGTGGTGCAGCAAAAATGGGAAGCCGCCACGCCGCTGCTGCAATCCTTGCCGGGTTTTGCAGAAGGATTTTTGCCTTGGGGTCGTGCACCCAACGTGGGTGAATTGTTCCAGTTCAAAGCGGCAGCGCGTGGTTTGCGCGCAATTGCCGAAACCAAGGGGCGTGCCTTCTACGAAGGTGAAATTGCTGAAGCCTTGGTGAAGTTTTCAAATCAACATGGCGGTGCCATGACGCTGCAAGACTTGGCGCAGTACCGCCCTGAATGGGTCGAGCCCATTTCGCAAAATTACCATGGCTACACGCTCAACGAAATTCCACCCAATGGTCAAGGTATTGCTGCTTTGATTGCCTTGGGCATTTTGGAAAACTTTGATTTGCCCAGCTTGAAAGTGGACGGTATTGAATCTCAGCATTTGCAAATCGAAGCCATGAAGTTGGCCTTTGCCGATGTGTACCGCTATGTGGCCGATCCGCGCAACATGGAAGTCACGCCAGCGCAGATGCTCGACCCCGCCTATTTGAAGAGCCGCGCCAATCTCATTGACATGAAGAAAGCGCAAGATTTCAAGGCGGGCAATCCTGTGAAGGGCGGTACCATTTACCTCACAGCTGCCGATGAAAACGGCATGATGATCAGCTTTATCCAAAGCAATTACATGGGCTTTGGCTCGGGCGTGGTCGAGCCCACGTACGGCATCAGTTTGCACAACCGTGGCTTTGACTTCAGCACCGATCCCAAAGGCTTGAACCCAGCCAATTTGGTCGCACCAGGCAAGCGACCTTTCCACACCATCATTCCAGCATTCTTGTCGAAAGACGGCCAGCCTGTCATGAGCTACGGTGTGATGGGTGGCAGCATGCAACCGCAAGGTCACATGCAAACCTTGGTCCGCATGCTCGACTACGGACAAAATCCGCAGGCAGCTTGCGACGCACCTCGCTGGCGCTGCAACAACGGCCTGTCCATTAATGTGGAAGCGTCGATGGACCGCAACACGGTGCAGGGCTTGAGTGACTTGGGTCATGAGCTGGCTGTCATCAACGATTCGTACATGGACTTCGGTGCTGGCCAATTCATTTGGCGCATGGGCGATCCCAAAGTGCAGGGTTATGTGGCTGCCTCTGACCCGCGCCGAGATGGGCAGGCGGTTGGCTTTTGAGCGAAGCCGCCAAGCCCAAATTCACATCGGGCCTGTTGCTGGCAGCAGCAGGCTCAATTGCTTTCAGCGGCAAAGCCATCATCGTGAAATTGGCCTATCGGCATGGCGTCGATGCCATCACCTTGGTCATGTTTCGCATGCTGTTTGCCGTACCGTTTTTCATCGCCATGGCGTGGTGGGCAGGGCGCGGCAAAGAACCCCTTACGCGCAGCGATTGGCTAGGGGTATTGGGTTTGGGTTTTTCAGGCTACTACCTGTCGAGTTTTTTGGATTTCTTGGGGCTGCAATACATCAGTGCTTCATTTGAGAGGCTCATCTTGTACCTCAACCCAACCTTGGTCTTGGTACTAGGTTGGGTGCTGTACAAGCGCAAAATTTCATATCGCCAAGGCGTGGCCATGGCGGTCAGTTACAGTGGTGTGCTGTTGGTGTTTGGCCATGAGGTGTCCTTGGTCGGCGAGCATGTGGCCTTGGGTGCGGCCTTGGTTTTTTCAAGCGCCATCACCTATGCCATTTACCTCAGCTACAGCGGTCAAATGGTGCAGCGTTTGGGTTCACTGCGTTTGGCGGGATTGGCCACCACTGTGGCGTGCGTGTTGTGCATCGTGCAATTTGTGGTGCTCAAACCAGCCGCGGCTTTGGACGTGGCACCCGAGGTCATTTGGCTGTCCATGCTCAACGCCACAGCTTGTACCGTGTTGCCCGTATTGATGGTCATGATGGCCATTGAGCGCATCGGTCCGGGCTTGACGTCGCAAATTGGCATGATTGGCCCAATGTCGACTTTGACCATGGGGGCCTTGTTGTTGAATGAGCCCTTCAATGCATGGACCCTGATGGGAACCGCATTGGTGTTGGGCGGAGTATTTTGGGTGACGCAAACGCCCAAAGTTGTTGAATAATTTTGAGTCTGCAATGCGCCAAAACGCTTGCGGCAATGTGCATTAATTTTGGAGAAAAAAAATGGATTTAGGCATCAAAGGTAAATGGGCATTGGTGGGCGGTGCAAGCAAAGGCTTGGGCTGGGGTTGTGCACGTGCGTTGGCTTTGGAAGGCGTGAACGTGGTCATGGTGGCACGCGGCGCAGAAGTGCTCAACCAAGCGGTGGCCGATTTGCAAAAAGAAGCGCCTGGGGTGACCTTGATTCCTGTGGCGGCAGACATCACCACTGAAGCGGGTCGTGCGGCTTTGTTTTCGGTGGCAGGAGGTCCTGGCAAAGACTTTGACATCGTGGTGACCAACGCAGGCGGTCCACCACCCGGCGACTTCCGCAATTGGGACCGTGAAGCTTGGATCAATGCGGTCGATGCCAACATGCTGACGCCTATTGAGCTGATCAAGGCCACCATCGATGGCATGGCCGCGCGTGGCTTTGGCCGTATCGTCAACATCACGTCCAGTTCGGTCAAATCACCGATTGATATTTTGGGCTTGTCGAACGGTGCTCGCAGTGGTTTAACGGGTTTTGTGGCTGGCGTGGCGCGCACCAAAATTGCAGCCCAAGGCGTCACCCTTAACAACATCTTGCCCGGCAAGTTTGATACCGATCGCATTCGCACCACCGTCGAAGCCACAGCGCAAAAGACGGGCAAAACAGTGGCCGAAATTCGTGCGCAGCAACAAGCAATGGTGCCCGCAGGTCGTTATGGCACACCGCAAGAGTTTGGCGCTTTGTGTGCCTTCATTTGTAGCCAGCAAGCTTCTTACATCACCGGTCAAAATTTCTTGACCGATGGTGGTGCTTATCCTGGCACTTACTAAGTCAACAAAAATGCGCGCTTCAGGCTGACGCCTTTGAAAGGTTTCAGCTGGCGCGCTTTGACGACACCACAATGCCGCTCACAATGAGGGCAAACGCCAGGGCGTGATACACCTTGGGCAAGTCACCCAAAAACACGCTGGACATGATGGCGGCAAACAAGGGCGTCAGGTTGGCAAAGAAACCGGCCACTGCAGGCCCAGCAGTTTGCACACCCAAGCCCCAGCATCGATAGGCCAACACAGCAGGGCCGATGGCCACAAACGCCAATGCGGCGTACAAAGGCATGCCCCAAGTGATGTGCGCATCGGTCAGCGCCCATTCAGCACCTGTGAACATGCCGGCCCATCCCAATCCAAATATCACTTGCGCCATCAGAAATGCAGCCCAGTTGCTGCGAATCTCATCGGGCTCATTGCGTTGCGTCAAAAGCCAGCTGTACATGGCCCAACAAGCCACAGCCAGCAAAATGTAAATGTCGCCCACCACAAACTGCACTTGAAAAAGCTGTTCCCAATCGCCGCGCGACAGCACCACCAAAACGCCAGCGATGGAGAAAGCAGCGCCAAGCCATTGGGCGGCTCTGACCGGCGTCTTGAAAAACAAGGCGCCAATTGCCAACATGAATACCGGCGTGCTGGCCGCCACCAAAGTGACGTTCAAGGGTGTGGAAGTTTGCAGCGCCAAATATTGCAGCGCGTTATAGCAACCTACGCCAAGCAAGCTGAGCAAGGCAAACCGGCGCCAATGGGGCCACAAGGGGCTACTGGGCTTCAGCAATTGCCATGTCAGGGGCAACAAAATAAAAAAGGCGATCGCCCAGCGCAAGAAGTTCAGGGTGATGGGAGGCACCAATTCACTGACCAGTCGACCGACCACTGCATTGCCTGCCCAGAGGAGGGGTGGCACAGTGAGCATCAAAGCCGTACCGGGTGAGAGTTTTTGTGTCATGCCAGTGACTGTAACGTCAACTGTGTACCCGACTGCGAGGGCAGGGACATTCAATTCGTGGCAAAGTAGCGGTCATTGTGAATTGGCTTCACAAGCCAGTCGCCAACGATTTCATTTTTAAGGAGATACGCATGAGCTTAGCCGTCCAAATTGACCAAAACGGTGGTCCTGAACAACTCAAATTGGTCGATGTCACAGTCGGCCAGCCTGGTCCCGGCGAAATTCGAATTCGCCACAAAGCCATTGGCCTGAACTTCATTGACGTTTACCAGCGCAGCGGTTTGTACACCTTGCCCATGCCCCTCAAGTTGGGCATGGAAGCCTCAGGCATTGTGGAAGCCGTTGGCGAGGGCGTGACGCACCTCAAAGTAGGCGACCGTGCAGCGTATGCCAGCCAGCCTCCAGGCAGCTACTGCGAAGAGCGTGTCATGCCCGCCAAGTGCGTTTGCAAACTGCCCGACGACATCTCTTTTGAAACTGGCGCCGCCATGATGCTGAAGGGCCTCACTGCGCAATACCTGCTCATGAAAACGCGCCCTGTTGAAGGCCTGCAAGCGGGTGACCACGTGTTGTTCCATGCTGCTGCGGGTGGCGTAGGCCTCATTGCTTGCCAATGGGGCAAGGCCTTGGGCTTTCGCATGATTGGTACTGCAGGTTCTGATGCTAAATGCCAATTGGCCATTGCCAATGGTGCTGAGCACTGCATCAACTACAGCACAGACGACTTCTTGGCGCGCGTGAAAGAAATCACGGGTGGCAAAGGTTTGAAAGTGGTTTACGACTCCGTGGGCAAAGACACCTGGGACAAATCACTCGACTGCTTGCGTCCCTTCGGCTTGATGGCCACCTTTGGCAATGCCTCTGGTGCAGTGCCACCTTTTGCCCCTGGCGTGCTGGGCACCAAAGGTTCTTTGTACGTCACACGTCAAACCTTGTTCAGCCACATCACCACACGTGAAAGCACACAAGCCATGGCCGATGATTTGTTTGCGGTTGTGCAGAGTGGCAAGGTCAAAATTCACATTGATCAAACCTTCCCATTGTCGCAAGTGCAAGAAGCGCACAAAGCTTTGGAAGCCCGCAAAACCACAGGTTGCACCATCCTCACTTTGTGATGCGTCCCTGACATCAAAAAGGCACCCGCGGGTGCCTTTTTTATTTGCCGCGGCGAACTCGCAGCAACTCGTCCAGTATCAGTAAGCCAGCGCCAACGGTGATGGCGCTGTCGGCCACGTTAAAGGCAGGGAAGTGCCATGTGCCGTAATAGAAATCTAAGAAGTCAATCACATGGCTGTAGAGCAAACGATCGATCACGTTGCCAACGGCGCCACCTAGCAACAAAGACAAGGCCAAGCAAAACAAAGTTTGACCGGCATGCATGCGAAGCAAGTAAACCATCACGCCAGCTGCAACCACACCCAGTCCGGTAAAGAACCAGCGTTGCCAACCCCCGGCATCGGCCAAGAAAGAAAACGCTGCACCGGGATTGTGAACGCGAACCAAATTGAAGAAGGACGTGATGGGCAATGCCTCACCCAATTGGAATGCACCTACCACTGCAATTTTGGTCAATTGGTCTAACAGCAAAGTGATCAGCGCAACGCCCAACCAAAGCCAGACCCCTGACCCTGATGAGAAAGCACTTTTGTTTTTGGCCATTGCGCTGATTGCTTAAGCGAACAAACGCTTCTCGCCTTCGCCATGCAGGTTGCTGTCGCAACGTCCGCAGAGTGTGGGGTGGGCTGGGTTCACACCCACGTCAGGGGCGTAATGCCAGCAGCGATCGCATTTGGTGTCTTCACTCACGGCCACTTTGGCCACCAGGCTGTCGCCGGCTTCCAAGTTAAGTTGAGAAGTGATGAACACAAACTTCAGGTCTTTGCCCAAACTGGCCAACAAGGCATGATCTTCGGGGCCGGCTTGCAAGGTGACAGCAGCCTGCAAAGAGGCGCCCACTTTGCCATCGGCACGCAAGGCTTCAATGTCTTTGTTCACCTGATCGCGAATTTCGCGAATGCGGGTCCACTTGGCCAGCAGCGCTTCATTGGGCGTGCCCAAGTCGCTGAAGGTTTCCATGAAGATCGATTCTGAGCCGCCAAAGTTTTGCCAAGCTTCTTCAGCGGTAAAGCTTAAGAACGGCGCCATCAAGCGCAGCATGGCATGCGTGATGCGATACAGCACGGTTTGTGCAGAGCGACGTGCCAATGATTTGGGTGCGCTGGTGTAGAGGCGGTCTTTGAGCACGTCCAAATAGAACGCGCCCAAATCTTCCGAGCAGTACACCTGCAACTTGGAAACCACAGGGTGGAACTCGTAGTCTTTGAAGTGCGACAGGATGTCGGCTTGCAATTGCGCTGCACGGCTCAGGGCAAAGCGATCGATCTCTAACAAGTCGGCATCGGCTACTGTGTCTTTGGTGGGATCAAAGTCGCTGACGTTGGCCAACAAGAAACGCAGGGTGTTGCGAATGCGGCGATAGGCGTCGACCACACGCGCCAAAATTTTGTCGTCGATGTTGAGGTCGCCAGAGTAATCGGTTGAAGCCACCCACAAGCGCACAATTTCTGCGCCCATTTTGTCGCTGATCTCTTGCGGCGCCACCACATTGCCCAAGCTTTTGCTCATCTTGCGGCCTTGGCCGTCAGTGGCAAAGCCGTGGGTTAGCAAACCTTTATAGGGAGCACGGTCGTACAACGCACAACCGAGCAACAAAGAGCTGTGGAACCAGCCGCGATGTTGGTCGTGGCCTTCCAAATACAAATCGGCTTCGGGGCCTGCATCGTGGAAGGGGTTGCGATCGTACGCATCTTTGTGACTGCCGCGCAGCACGTGTTGGAAGGTAGAACCGGAGTCAAACCAAACTTCCAAAATGTCGGTGCTCTTGGTGTAGTTGGGCGCATCGGCGGCGCCCAAAATTTCTTCCGCCGTGACACGGCTCCAAGCTTCAATGCCGCCTTTTTCAACGATGTCGGCCGCTTGGTCCAAGATCTCCATGGTGCGGGGGTGTAACTCGCCCGAGTCTTTGTGCAAGAAGAAGGGCACAGGCACGCCCCAGCTGCGTTGACGAGAGATACACCAGTCGGGGCGGTTGGCGATCATGTCGCGCAGACGGGTCTTGCCGTTTTCGGGATAGAAGTGGGTTTGGTCGATGGCATCGAGGGCCAACTGACGCAAAGTCTTCGGAGCCTTGTCTTTGGTGAAGACACCAGGGCCTTCGTCCATGCGCACAAACCACTGCGCTGCAGCGCGGTAAATGACAGGCGTTTTGTGGCGCCAGCAATGAGGGTAGCTGTGGGTGATGCCGTAAGTGGCCATGAGGCGATTGCTTTCGCCCAACACTTCGATGATGCGGGGGCAGGCTTTCCAAATGTTCATGCCACCAAACAAGGGCAGGTCTTCAGCGTAGCTGCCGTTGCCTTGAACAGGGTTCAAGATATCGTCATAAGCCATGCCATTGGCCACGCAAGAGTTGAAGTCGTCCACACCATAAGCGGGTGAGGAGTGAACGATGCCGGTGCCGTCTTGCGCACTCACGTACTCGGCCACATACACAGGCGAGAAGCGTTGGTAGCCTGCGTGCACGTCGTACAAAGGATGTTTGAAGTTCAAGCCGCCCAATTTGTCGCCGGTGGTGGTGGCCACCACTTGGCCTTCAAGCTTGTATCGCTCTAAACATTTCTCGACCAAGGATTCGGCCAAAACCAATGCGCCTTTTTCGGTGTTCACCAAGGCGTAAACCAATTCAGGATTGACGTTGAGGGCTTGGTTGGCAGGCAAGGTCCACGCGGTGGTGGTCCAGATCACAGCAAAGGCTGATTTGGGTTGACCTGGCAGTTCTTGCAAACCAAAAGCCTTGGCCAAAGCGGCGTGGTCTGCCGCTTCAAAGGCCACGTCCAAGGTGTCGCTCTTTTTGTCGGCGTATTCAATTTCAAATTCGGCCAAAGAAGAGCCGCAATCGAAGCACCAGTACACGGGCTTCAAACCGCGGTACACAAAGCCACGCTCGATGACGCGTTTGAAGGCGCGGATTTCACCGGCCTCGTTGGCAAAGTCCATGGTGCGATAGGGACGTTCCCAATCACCCAAAACACCCAAGCGTTTGAAGTCTTCGCGCTGTTGGTCAATTTGTTCGGTGGCAAATGCGCGGCTCTTGGCTTGCATGTCGTCGCGGCTCAGTTTGCGACCATGCAATTTTTCAATCGCGTTTTCAATGGGCAAGCCGTGGCAGTCCCAGCCGGGGATGTATTGCGCGTCAAAGCCCGCCAATTGCTTGGACTTGACGATCATGTCTTTGAGCACTTTGTTCAGGGCGTGACCAATGTGCAATTTGCCGTTGGCGTAAGGGGGGCCGTCGTGCAACACAAACAAGGGTGCGCCTTTGCGAGCAACGCGCAGTTTTTTGTACAGACCTTGATCGCTCCAGGCTTTGGCCCAGGCGGGCTCACGCTTGGGCAAGTCGCCGCGCATCGCAAAGGCGGTGTCGGGCATGTTCAAGGTGGCGCGGTAATTTGTTTTTGGTTCAGACATGGTCAAACGATTCAATCTTCAAAAGGGGTTTGCAATGAAAACCTGCAGTGTGTTGATTTCACAAAATGCAGGTTTGGATCACAAAGAAAGTGCAGGCATTCACAAAGCTGCACATCAGGTGAGGTGCGTGGCGAGCGTCAAATTCGATCGCGCGATGTTTGGCGATGGGTTTGACCATGACGGGATGCAAAAAAAGCACGCGCGTCATCACAGTCCTTGGCAATGCCCACAGTCAGGGCTTCCAGGCTGTCGTATTTGAGTTCGTCGTGTAATTTGTGCAAGAGGTCCACGCGGATGATTTTACCGTAGCCACCCTCGGCTTCGAGGCTGGTGGGCCAATCAAGGCAATGGGTCTCTAAAAGAACCCGGCCACCATTGACATCATTGGGGTCTAAAGAGGGGCGAATGCCCAAATTGGCCACCCCCGGCACGGGCTTTGGCGTTAAGCCGTGCACTTCGACATTGAAAATACCGCTGGCCGCGGGTTTCCAGTGGCTGAAGCGCAAATTGAGGGTTCTAAAGCCGTCTTCGGCGCCTTCTTTGGACGCGCCAAGGCCACGGCCCAGCTTGCGGCCGTGCACCACATGGCCGCTCACGCTGTAAGGCCGACCCAAAAGGCGAGCCACAGCCTCCATGTCGCCTCGGCCAAGGGCATCCCGCACGGCGGAGCTCGAAACGCGCAGGCCATGCACCTCGTAGCTGTTCATGCGGGCCACGTCAAAGCCTTGTTGCTGGCCTGCTGCGTCCAGCATGGCGTAATCGCCTGCGCGTTTGGCGCCAAAACGGAAATCGTCGCCCACCAACAAGTACTTCACGCCCAAGCCTTTCACCAAAACCTGTTGGATGAAGTCCTCAGGGGTTTGGCTGGCCAGGCGTTCGTCAAAGGGCAGCACAACCACTTGGTCAATGCCGCAACTTTCAAGTTCCAGCAACTTATCGCGCAGCGTGGCAATGCGGGCGGGTGCCAATTCGGGTTTGTTGTGCAGCTTGGCAAAAAAATCGCGAGGGTGGGGCTCGAATGTCATGACACAGCTGGGTACACCGCGGTGCGCTGCTTCGTTTTTCAATAGCGCAAGCATGGCTTGGTGACCGCGGTGGACACCGTCAAAATTACCAATCGTCAAGGCACATTGGGTTGCCCTGTCTGGATGGTTAAAGCCGCGAAATACCTTCATGCCTGAGATGTGTGATGCTCGAATTCAATGGGCTCTATTGTGACCCAGTTAAGGCCATGAAAAAACCGCCACGAGGGCGGTTTGTGACCAAGCCAAAGCATTGTGCAAACAATGCAATGGCAGGGTAAGGGGTTTAAGCAAAAACGCCCGCAGTTTCTTGCATGCTGTTGGACACTTCGCCCAAGTGGTGCAGGGTGTCGCCAAATGTCATTTCGAGTTGCGTCAATTTCTTGAAGTAGTGGCTGACGATGTACTCGTCCGTCACGCCAATACCGCCGTGCAATTGCACAGATTGCTGGCCCACAAAGCGCATGGAATTGCCCAGTTGGTACTTGGCACGGGCCATGGCTTGATGACGTTCGGCCGCAGGTGTGTTCAGTTTGAGGCTGGCGTAGTAGCTCATGGAGCGGCCCAGTTCCAATTGCATCTTCATGTCGGCCACGCGGTGGCGCAGTGCTTGGAAAGTGGCAATGGTGGTGTTGAACTGCTTGCGTGTATTCATGTAGTCCACGGTGATGGCCATGGTTTTGTCCATCACGCCCACTGCTTCGGCGCACACACTGGCAATGCCAATGTCGACGGCGTGGCTGAGGGCGGTCTGGCCGTCCAAGCTGACCAAGCTGGCAGGTGATTGGTTGAGCGTCAACTCGGCAGCACGCGCGCCGTCTTGGGTCACATAACCCGATGTTGCAGAACCCTTGGCGCCTTTGGCCACCAAGAACAATGCCAGTTTGCCTGCTGCCATCGCTGGCACCAAAAAGGCGTCGGCATGATCGCCTGCAGCCACCACACTCTTGGTGCCTGTGATGTTCCACTGGCCATCTTGCTGCTGCGCTTGCGCGTCGCACTTGCTGATGTTGTAGCGAGACTTGCGCTCTTGATGCGCCAACACGACGATGGCTTCGCCGCCTGCAATTTTGGGCAGCCACTCGGCTTTGAGTGCGTCGGGTGCATAGCCTTCTAAAACAGCACCTGAAATCAGGGCTTGCTGAATGGGTTCCATCACAATGCCGCGGCCCAGCTCTTCCATCACCACCATGCCTTCAACCGGGCCCATGCCCATGCCGCCGTGGTCTTCGCTGATGTACAGGCCGCACAGGCCTAACTCGGCCAGTTCGGTGTAGGCTGCGCGGTCAAAGCCGCCAGCGTGTGTAATTTCGCGGCGGCGATCAAAGGTGTAGCCCTTGTCCACCCATTTACGGACTGCGTCGCGCAGTTGTTCTTGGTCGTCTGAAAAATCGAAATCCATGATCTGTCCTTGTATGGTTAATTGAATTAACCCAAAACGGTTTGAGCCACGATGTTGCGCTGCACTTCATTGCTGCCGCCGTAAATCGTGGTTTTGCGCAAGTTGAAATAGTTGGCAGCCAAAGGTGCGTTGGCAATTTCGTGACCTGGGAAGTCGCCTTGCCAACCTGCATCCATCGCTTCGAAGATAAAGGGCAGGCTGTAAGGGCCGGCGGCCAACATCATGAGTTCGCTGTAGCGTTGTTGAATTTCGCTGCCCTTGATTTTCAAGAGGCCTGCAATGTCGAGGGAATTCTTGCCAGATTTCTCGGCAGACAAGACACGCAATACCAACATCTCCAAGGCCACGATGTCCACTTCCAATTTGGAAATTTCATCGCGGAAACGCATGTCGTCGTAAACACCTTCGGCTTTGGCGATGCGCTTGAGGCGCTCGAGTTCGCGCTTGGCGCGGTTGACGTCGGCAATGTTGGTACGCTCGTGGGCCAACAAGTGCTTGGCGTAGTTCCAGCCTTTGTTTTCTTCACCGATCAAGTTCTCGGCCGGCACTTCCACGTTGTCGAACCAAACCTCGTTCACTTCGCATTCGCCATCGAGCAATTTGATTGGGCGCACGGTGATGCCAGGCGACTTCATGTCGATCAGCAAGAAGGAAATGCCGGTTTGGGGCTTGCCTTCGTTGCTTGTGCGGACCAAGCAGAAAATCCACTCGCCGTATTGACCCAAGGTGGTCCATGTTTTTTGGCCGTTGACGATGTACTTGTCGCCCACACGTTCGGCACGTGTTTTGAGGGAGGCCAAGTCGGAGCCGGAACCTGGCTCTGAGTAACCTTGGCTCCACCACACTTCGCCGCTGGCGATGCCAGGCAAGAAGCGTTTTTGTTGTTCAGCATTGCCAAAGGCCATGATGACGGGGGCCACCATCACAGGGCCGAAGGGCACAACGCGCGGTGCACCGGCCAAGGCGCATTCTTCTTCGAACAAATGCTTTTGCACCGCGGTCCAGCCGGGTCCGCCAAATTGCTCAGGCCAACCCCAACCGAGCCAGCCTTTTTTACCCAAAATTTTGGCCCAGCGTTGCATGTCATCGCGGGTCAAGCGCATGGCGCTGTGGACTTTTTGTGAAATGTCGGCGGGTAAATTTGCCTTAACCCATGCGCGAATTTCCTCGCGAAATGCGAGCTCTTCGGGTGTGAATGCCAAATCCATGAAATGTGTCTCCGGTCAAAGCCAGTGATTGATGAAAAGTCGTTTTTAGCACGACCGTGCGCAAATGCGCTGTCTTGGCTGCGACAAAACCTTATTTAGGCTGCGTGAGCAGGGATAATCCTAGGGTGAAAAAGATTGTCATTTTGATTTCAGGTGCCGGATCCAACATGGCGGCCATTGTTCAAGCAGCGCATCATCAACGTTGGGCGCAACGTCTGGGGGTGCAGATTGCGGCCGTAATCAGCAACAAGCCCGGCGCTGCTGGGCTCGATTGGCTTCGCAGCCAATCAGCGTATTCGGCCATTCAAACTGATGTTCTGGAACATACCCAATTTGATTCTCGCGAAGCCTTTGACCAGGCGCTGATGCAGCGAATTGACGCACATGCGCCAGATTTGGTGGTGTTGGCGGGATTCATGAGAATTCTGACCCCTGGCTTTGTGGCGCATTACGCAGGCCGTTTGATCAACATCCATCCCTCTTTGTTGCCTGCTTTTACGGGATTGAACACCCATCAACGTGCCATTGATGCGGGCTGTAAATTTGCTGGCGCCACAGTGCACCAGGTGACATCCGAGTTAGACCATGGACAGATCCTGGCGCAGGCGGTGGTGCCCGTGTTGCCAGGCGATACCGCAGATGATTTGGCGGCACGTGTTTTGACGCAAGAACACTTGATCTACCCCGCCGCCGTGGCGGCCTTCTTCAAGCCGTAGGGCGCTCTTCACCGACCCAAGCAAATCTTGGTTGCACCACGCCATTGATCTCGACGGTTTCGTTGAACATGGCGGCAGGGCGGACCCACATGCCTTGTTCGCCGTACAACGCTTTGTACAAAGTCATGGGCTCCAATGACTCGCTGTGACGCACGGTGCCTAGCACTTGGTAGAGTAAATTTTTGTAATGACGGTAGTAGCCGGGGCGGGTGGTGATCAGGGGCGGTAAGGTTTCTTCTTGCATGAAGTCTTTCGAAGTGGTGCAGCAGTGGGACAATAGGGACTATGCATCCTAAAGCCCTGTTAGACGCCTGCGCCGAATTGGTCAGGCTCACCCTCCAATTTAACCATCCCGCCGATGCGGTGGTCTCTAGATTTTTTCGCGACAACCGCAACTTAGGTCCGCGCGAACGCGCCACCTTGTCCGAGACGGTGTTCAAAGTCTTGCGCCAAAAATTGTTGTTTGAACACATGGCCCGCTCGGGCAGTGGCGCCAAAGAACGTCGTTTGGCCATCTTGGGTTTTGCAGGCCCGCGCGACTTTGTCAAAAGTGCCTTGAACGACACCGAAAAAAAATGGCTCGACATGTGCGACAGCATTCAGCCGTCCGACTTGATGTCGCAGCACATTCACAACTTGCCCGATTGGCTGGCGCGTCCGCTCAAGGAACAAGTAGGCGATGAATTTGAAGCTTTGGCCAAGAGTTTTTTAGAGTCTGGCACTTTGGATTTGCGCGTCAACGATCTGAACGAAAAACGTGCTGAAGTTCTAAAAGAACTGACGGCTGCGGGCATCGCCTGCGAGCTCACCCCTTTCTCACCTTGGGGCTTGCGTTTGCAAGGCAAGCCTTCACTGGCCAAAGTCAAAGCTTTTGAGCGCGGTGCTGTGGAAGTTCAAGACGAAGGCTCGCAATTGCTGGCGCTGCTCTTGGACGCACACCGCGGCGAAATGGTGGTGGATTTTTGTGCAGGTGCCGGCGGTAAAACCCTGGCCATCGGTGCAGCCATGCGCAACACCGGACGCCTGTATGCCATGGACACCTCTGCACACCGCTTGGATGCGTTGAAGCCACGATTGGCGCGCAGCCAATTGTCCAACGTGCATCCCGCCGCCATTGCGCACGAACGCGATGATCGTGTGAAGCGTTTGGCCGGTAAGATTGACCGCGTGTTGGTGGATGCGCCTTGTTCGGGTTTGGGTACTTTGCGCCGCAACCCCGATCTGAAATGGCGCCAAAAGCCCGAAGGCATTGCCGATGTGGCGGCCACGCAAACGGCCATTTTGGACAGTGCTGCGCGCTTGCTCAAATCAGGGGGTCGTTTGGTCTATGCCACCTGCAGTGTGCTGCCCCAAGAGAACGAAGACATTGCCAATGCTTTCTCTGCGGCCCATCCCGATTTTGTGCAATTGCCAGTGTTGGATGAGTTGAGTCGCTTGAAGGTGGCCCATGCTGGAAGCTTGTGCAACGGCCCGTTTTTGCGCTTGTGGCCTCACCGTCATGGCACCGATGGTTTTTTTGCGGCAATCTGGGTCCGAAAGTGAAATCCAAAGGTTTCATTTTTGAAGCGCTTTGTTGAATTGACTTTCAAATTGAATTCGAAAATCTTAAAATACTGGGATTGCCTGTCAGGGCATCTTTACATAGAAAGCGACTGCATGTTGTTCATCGACTCTGCTGCATTTGACGCCACCCTCAACTGGTTGGCCAATGGACTCTTAGACTTTTCTGGCTGGCAAGTTTTCTTTGTCATTTTGGGCCTGACCCACGTCACCATTGCCAGTGTCACCATCTTTTTGCACCGTCACCAGGCTCACAGAGCCTTGGACTTGCACCCCGCTGTGTCGCATTTTTTCCGTTTCTGGTTGTGGATGACCACCGGCCAAGTGACCAAAGAGTGGGCGGCCATTCACCGCAAACACCACGCCAAGTGCGAGCAAGCCGAAGACCCTCACAGCCCTCACGTGCACGGCATCAAAACCGTGTTGTTCACGGGTGCTGAGTTGTATCGCAAAGAATCCAAAAACAAAGAAACACTCAGCCGTTATGGTCACGGCACGCCCGACGACTGGATGGAGCGCAATCTGTATTCGCGTTTCTCTTGGCAAGGCGTGGCCCTGATGTTGATCATCGATGTGGCTTTGTTTGGTGTTTTAGGGCTGACAGTCTGGGCTGTGCAAATGGCTTGGATTCCCATCACCGCTGCGGGCATCATCAATGGTGCTGCGCACTACTGGGGCTATCGCAACTTTGAAGCGCATGACGCCAGCGCCAACATTTCGCCTTGGGGCATTCTGATTGGTGGCGAAGAGTTGCACAACAACCATCACACCTACCCAACTTCAGCCAAGTTGTCGGTCAAGCCCTATGAGTTTGATTTGGGCTGGACTTACATCTGCATCTTGCAGTTCTTTGGTTTGGCACATGTGAAGAAAACACCGCCCGTCTTGGCTTACGGTGAAGTTCGCCCCGTGGCAGACGAAAAAACATTGGAAGCCCTGATTGCCAACCGCTACGAAGTGATGGCCGGTTACGCTCGCCAGATGCGCAGCGTGTTCCGTGAAGAAGTGGCCAATGCAAAGCTCGACGCCAGTGTGTTGAAAATTGCCGCTCGCTGGATTCACCGTGATGGCGACAAGGTTCCCGCAGAAGCGCAAGCACCTTTGAGCGCCACTTTGGCTGCTTACCCAGTGTTGCAAAAAATGCTGGCCATGCGTGAAGAACTCCGTCAAATCTGGCTCAACACCTCACACAACCGCGAACAGTTGGCCTTGGACCTCCAAGCCTGGTGCAAACGCGCTGAAGAGAGCGGCATTGCTGCCTTGCGCGATTTCTCCACACAACTTCGCGCTGCTAGAGCGTAAGAATTTAATTGGGGTCAGATCAACATTAATTTACTTAGCGCACAGGTCGCTTTGAATCTTGAAAATTAATGTTGATCTGACCCCAATTATTGAGCCCCCCTCAGCCTTTAGCCCCTTTGAATGACCAAATTAATGTGGATCTGACCCCATTTAAACAAAAAAGCCCGCATCAGCGGGCTTTTTGTTGGGTCAAGCTGAATTACTTCAGTTTGATTTCCTTGTACTCAACGTGCTTGCGAGCTTTTGGGTCGAACTTCATGATCGACATTTTCTCGGGCATTGTTTTCTTGTTCTTGCTGGTCGTGTAGAAGTGACCAGTACCAGCTGTAGATTCCAGCTTGATTTTTTCGCGTCCGCCTTTGCTTGCCATGATGGTGCTCCTGTTAGGGTTTAGGCTTGACCGCGTTCACGCAGGTCTGCGAGAACGGCATCAATGCCATTTTTGTCGATCAGGCGCAAAGCGGCGCTGGAAACGCGCAGGCGCACCCAACGGTTTTCGCTCTCTACCCAGAAACGGCGATATTGCAGGTTCGGCAGGAACCGGCGCTTGGTTTTGTTGTTGGCGTGGGAAACATTGTTTCCGACCATTGGGCCTTTGCCCGTTACGTCGCAGACGCGTGCCATGTGGACACTCCGATACTTTTATAAACAGCTGGTGCCTGATCAGTTTTGCGAAGCTAGCGATAAAGCCAACTTGCACAACTTAAGGCGCTCCAGCCTCACCTCGCCAGAAGGGTGGCGGTAACCCATTTTTGAAGACGCCCCTACAGGGACTGTTCAGCAAAGCCTTGGATTATAGCCAGCTTTTTGGGCCTCAGCCAAGCAAAAAGCGCCAAAAACCAAGCTGCCAAAGCTTGGGGTGGTGCAAAACCACCCCCAATTTCAGCGGATCAAGCGCCTTCTTGCTCCAAAAAGCGCTGGGCATCCAAGGCGGCCATACAGCCCGTTCCGGCACTGGTAATGGCCTGGCGATACACGTGATCTTGCACGTCACCCGCGGCAAACACGCCGGGCACACTGGTCATGGTGGCAAAGCCTTTCAGGCCGCTTTGGGTGACGATGTAGCCATTGTCCAAGGTCAGTTGGCCTTGGAAGATTTCGGTGTTGGGGGCGTGGCCAATGGCAATGAAGCAGCCTTTGAGTTCCAAATCTTGCAAAGAGCCGTCTTTGGTGGACTTCAAGCGCACGCCTGTGACGCCGGTTTCGTCGCCCAAAACCTCTTCCAGGGTTTGGAAGGTTTGCAGCACGATTTTTCCTGCCGCCACTTTGTCCATCAGCTTGTCGACCAAGATGGGCTCGGCTTTGAACTTGTCGCGGCGATGAATGAGGTACACCTTGCTGGCAATGTTGGAGAGGTACAAAGCCTCTTCCACAGCGGTGTTGCCACCACCCACCACGCAGCACACTTGCTCGCGGTAGAAGAAGCCGTCGCATGTAGCGCAACCTGACACGCCGCGGCCCATGAAGGCCGTTTCAGAGTCCAGCCCTAAGTACTTGGCGGAAGCACCAGTGGCAATGATCAAGGAATCGCAGGTGTAAACACCGCTGTCACCCGTCAATGTGAAAGGGCGCTTGCTGAAGTCGACCTTGTTGATGTGGTCAAAAACGATTTGCGTGTTGAAGCGCTCTGCGTGCTCCAAGAAGCGTTGCATCAAGTCGGGTCCCTGCACGCCATGCACGTCGGCGGGCCAGTTGTCCACCTCGGTCGTGGTCATCAACTGACCCCCTTGGGCAATGCCAGTGATCAGCAAAGGCTTCAAGTTGGCGCGGGCGGCGTACACGGCAGCGGTGTAGCCGGCAGGGCCAGAACCGAGGATCAAAACTTGGGCGTGTTGGGTGGGGAGTGTGTTGGACATGATGGGAATCTTGCTGAATTCGGGAAAACGCTAAAACGACATTGTAAGAAGCTTGGCAAACACCTGTTTGACAGGGTCTATCGGGTAAGCTTCAGGGTTAGACCATGACATATTCACTTCGCACCCTTACCAACGCTGCCGGCACCTCCGAAAACGACTCGTCATCAGGCTTGTCAGAAGGTACTGGACTGATGCGTTTCACCCAAGAAATCGTCCTGTTCATGGGCGCCGCCTTGCTTTTGGTCTTGGCCTTGGCCATGTTCAGCTTCAGTCCCAAAGATCCCTCTTGGTCGGGTTCCGGCTTAGGGGGCCCAGTTGTCAACTGGATGGGTCTGGTTGGCGCGTGGTTGGCCGATGGCATGTATTTTTGCTTTGGCTACTCGGCTTGGTGGCTGGTGGCTTTGTTGGGACGTGTGTGGCTGAATGCTTGGGCCGATTGGTTGCGCGGCAACGAGCCCGCATTGGCGCAAGTATCTGAAGAAGAAGCCTCCTGGAAAACGCGCTTGGTGTTTTGGCTGGGCTTGATCGTGCTCATGTCCGCCAGCTGTGCCTTGGAGTGGGCGCGCCTTACACGATGGGATGCGGCCTTGCCCGGCACCAGTGGCGGTGCACTCGGTTATGCCGTCGGAAATTTTTCTTTGAAATGGTTGGGCTTCAATGGCTCCTCCTTGATTGAGGTGGTGTGCGTTGCGCTGGGAATGGGCTGGGCCTTCGGTTTCTCTTGGGGCCAAGTGTGCGAAAACTTAGGCGCCAAACTCGACGGTTTGATGCAGTCCCGCCAAGTGAAGCGCGAAATGGAAGAAGACTTGGCCATGGGCCAACAAGCCTTGCGTGAGCGTGAGCAGCTTCAATCCAAATTGCCCGTCGAGCCGCAACTGCATCCCTTTGAAAACGAGTTTGAAGAGAAGCCTTTGTTTGCAGCGGCAGGTGTGGCTGCGCCCGTGTTTGCAGAACCTGTCGCACCCATGATCATTGAAGCGCCAGTGGTCGATGTGCCGCGCAGCGAACGCGTGGTCAAAGAACGTCAGAAGCCTTTGTTCAACGAATTGCCCGACAGCAAATTGCCGCAGGTTGATTTGCTCGACAGCCTGACGCAGCGCCAAGAAGGCGTGGCGCCAGAGACGCTGGAGATGACCAGCCGCATGATTGAAAAACGCCTCAAAGATTTTGGCGTCGAAGTGCGCGTGGTGGCGGCCATGCCTGGCCCTGTGATCACACGTTACGAAATCGAACCGGCTACAGGCGTGAAGGGTTCTCAAGTGGTGAACTTGGCCAAAGACTTGGCCCGTTCGCTCAGCCTCATTTCCATTCGCGTGGTCGAAACCATTCCTGGCAAAAACTACATGGCCTTGGAATTGCCCAATGCCAAACGTCAGTCCATCAAGCTGAGTGAAATTTTGGGCTCGCAGGTTTACAACGAAGCCAAGTCCTTGCTCACCATGGGCCTTGGCAAAGACATCGTGGGCAATCCCGTGGTGGCCGACTTGGCCAAAATGCCGCACGTGTTGGTAGCCGGTACCACAGGCTCTGGTAAGTCGGTGGGTATCAACGCCATGATTTTGTCGCTGCTGTACAAAGCAGAAGCGCGTGATGTGCGTTTGCTCATGATCGACCCCAAGATGTTGGAGATGTCGGTTTACGAAGGCATTCCCCACTTGTTGGCTCCTGTGGTGACCGACATGCGACAAGCAGCGCACGGACTCAATTGGTGCGTCGGCGAAATGGAGCGCCGCTACAAGTTGATGAGCAAAATGGGCGTTCGCAATTTGGCCGGTTACAACGCCAAGATTGACGAAGCCACCGAACGCGAAGAATTCATCTTGAATCCTTTCAGTCTCACCCCCGACGATCCCGAGCCGCTCAAGCGCTTGCCCCACATCGTGGTGGTGATTGACGAGTTGGCCGACTTGATGATGGTGGTGGGCAAGAAGATTGAAGAGCTCATTGCGCGCTTGGCGCAAAAGGCCCGCGCCGCAGGCATTCACTTGATCTTGGCCACACAACGTCCTAGCGTGGACGTCATCACGGGCCTGATCAAAGCCAACATTCCCACGCGCATTGCGTTCCAAGTCTCCAGCAAAATTGACAGCCGAACCATTCTGGACCAGATGGGTGCAGAAGCGTTGCTCGGTATGGGTGACATGTTGTACATGCCCTCGGGAACAGGTTTCCCTATTCGTGTTCATGGCGCCTTTGTGAGCGATGAGGAAGTGCACCGCGTGGTCAGTTACCTCAAGACACAAGGCGAACCCGATTACATCGAGGGCGTCTTAGAAGGTGGCACCACCGATGGTGAAGACACCGGTTATGGCGACAGCGGCGATGCCGAAAAAGACCCCATGTACGACCAAGCCGTTGAAGTGGTGCTCAAGAACCGCAAGGCCAGTATTTCCTTGGTTCAGCGCCACCTCAAGATTGGTTACAACCGCGCAGCTCGTTTGGTGGAAGAGATGGAGAAGGCCGGCCTGGTCAGTTCCATGAGCAGCAGTGGTCAGCGTGAAATTTTGGTGCCTGCGCGCACTGAATAAGTTTTTGCATCACTTTAAATCTGCTCATGATTGCCTTACGACGATGCATCGGATTTGGCTTGTTGGCCTTGCAGATGGCAACGTTTGCAATGGCCCAGTCGTCTGCCGATTCATTGGACGCTTTGAGCCAATTTTTGAAGCAAACAAACAGCGGCCGTGCGCAGTTCACCCAAGTGGTCACTTCACCGGCCAAGGCTGACCAAGCGCCGCGGCGTAAAACCTCATCGGGTACTTTTGAATTTCAAAAGCCTCAACAATTTCGCTTCGCCTATCAAAAACCCTTTGTGCAAACCATGGTCTCCGATGGTCAGTCGCTGTGGTTGTACGACGCCGATTTGAACCAAGTCACGGTTCGCAAACAAAGCCAATTGCTTGGTCAAACGCCCGCTGCGTTCATTGCGTCCTCGGGTGATTTGAAATCGCTTCAAGCCGAATTCAATTTGAAAGCCGAACCCGAGGCAGAAGGTTTGCAGTGGGTCAAGGCCACACCCAAACAATCTGACGGTGCGCTGCAAGCCATCCGAGTGGGCTTGAAACCAGCTGGCAGCACAACAACCCCGCCTGTCTTGTCGGTGCTGGAAATTGTCGATGGCTTGGGGCAAACCTCGCGCTTGAGTTTTCAAAACTTCGAGGTCAACGTCAAGTTGCCCAACGACAGCTTTCAATTTAAAACGCCTGCGGGTGCACAGGTGATTCGGCCATGAGCGTCAGCGTTCATTTGCAGCAACCTTTGGCAGAGCGACTGCGCCCCCGCAACTTGGGCGAAGTCATTGGCCAGCAACACCTGATCGGTGAAGGCTTGGCGTTGCGCTTGGCCTTTGAGTCGGGCCAGCCTCACAGCTGCATTTTGTGGGGGCCGCCTGGCGTTGGCAAAACCACCATTGCACGCTTGATGGCCGATGCGTTTGATGCGCAGTTCATCAGCATCAGTGCGGTACTTGGTGGCGTGAAAGACATTCGCGAGGCGGTTGAAAAAGCGCAGGCTGCACTCGAGGGCCTCCAACCCCAACGTACCATCGTGTTTGTCGATGAGGTGCACCGCTTCAATAAAAGTCAGCAAGATGCCTTTTTGCCCCACGTTGAAAGTGGCCTGTTTACTTTCATTGGTGCCACCACCGAAAACCCATCGTTTGAAGTCAACTCGGCTTTGTTGTCGCGTGCGGCGGTGTATGTGTTGCAAGCGTTGAACGAGGCAGACCTGAAACAAATCGTTCAGCGGGCGCTAGAGATTAGGGCCATTGCGCCGCTTGAAGTCGATGCTGAACAACGCCTCATTGCATATGCCGACGGCGATGCGCGGCGTTTGCTCAACACCCTTGAAACCTTGGCGGTGGCCGCGCAACGCGAAAAGCTTGAAAGCATTTCGGATGCTTGGCTTTTGAAAGTCTTGGGCGAGCGCATGCGGCGCTACGACAAAGGTGGCGAGCAGTTTTACGACACCATCAGCGCCTTGCACAAGTCGGTCAGAGGCTCTGATCCCGACGCCGCTTTGTATTGGTTCACCCGCATGCTCGATGGCGGTGCCGATCCCAGGTACATGGCCCGTCGCTTGATTCGCATGGCGGCTGAAGACATTGGCTTGGCCGATCCCAGGGCTTTGCGCTTGGCCCTGGACGCCGCAGAAGTCTATGAGCGGCTGGGCAGCCCAGAAGGGGAGCTGGCTCTGGCAGAATGCGTCATTTATTTGGCCGTAGCGGCCAAATCCAACGCGGTTTACAAAGCTTTCAACGAGGCCAAAGCCTGGGTCAAAAAAGACGGAACCCGTCCCGTGCCCATGCATTTGCGCAATGCGCCCACCCAATTGATGAAAACCTTGGACTATGGCAAGGGTTATCGATATGCGCACGATGAAGAAGGCGGCTTTGCGGCAGGAGAGAATTACCTCCCTGAAGGCATGCCAGCCCCGGGTTTTTATCGCCCAGTCGACCGCGGTTTGGAAATGAAAATTGCAGAAAAAATGGCCAACTTGCGTGAGATCAATCGCGCACGCGGCGCCAAATAACAGGAGTGACGGTATGGATGTATTTCTTCAACAAGTGATCAATGGACTGGTTCAAGGCAGCATGTACGCCTTGATTGCCTTGGGTTACACCATGGTCTACGGCATCATCAATTTGATCAATTTTGCGCACGGTGAAGTGCTCATGGTGGCTGCGCTCACCAGTTGGTCAGTGATTGGATTGATGCAAGAGTCCATGCCAGGTTTGCCGGGTTGGCTCATGTTGCTGATCTCTTTGATCATTGCCAGTGTGGTGGCCGCAACGCTTAACTTTGCGATTGAAAAAATTGCCTACCGTCCTTTACGCAACAGCCCCAAGTTGGCGCCCCTCATCACGGCCATTGGTGTCAGCATCTTGCTGCAAACCTTGGCGATGATCATCTGGAAGCCCAACTACAAACCTTATCCTACCTTGTTGTCTGCCACCCCCATTCAAGTGGGCGGCGCTGTGATCTCCACCACGCAAATCATGATCTTAGGCGTCACCGCCATTTCATTGGCCTTGCTCATGTGGTTGGTCAATTCCACCAAGTTGGGCCGTGCCATGCGCGCCACCTCCGAGAATCCACGCGTTGCGGCTTTGATGGGTGTCAAGCCCGACATGGTCATCTCCGCCACCTTCATCATCGGCGCTGTTTTGGCGGCCATTGCAGGCGTGATGTTTGCCTCCAACTACGGCACTGTGCATCACAGCATGGGCTTCTTACCTGGCCTCAAGGCCTTTACAGCTGCGGTCTTTGGCGGCATTGGCAACTTAACCGGCGCTGTGGTGGGCGGTATCTTGCTGGGCCTCATTGAGTCCATTGGCTCGGGCTACATTGGTCACCTGACCGGTGGAGTGTTGGGCAGTCACTATGCCGATATTTTTGCGTTCATTGTGCTGATTGTGGTGTTGACCCTGCGTCCTTCGGGCTTGATGGGTGAACGCGTGGCCGATCGCGCTTAATTGGGAGTTCAAAACATGAATCTTTCTAAAAATACAAAAGCGATGGCCTTGGGTGTGGTGCTCTTGATCTTGCCCTTGGTGTTGCAGCAGTTTGGCAATGCTTGGGTGCGCATTGCCGACATGGCTTTGCTCTACGTCTTGTTGGCCGTAGGTCTTAATATTGTGGTGGGCTATGCAGGTTTGTTAGACCTTGGCTATGTGGCTTTCTTTGCCGTGGGTGCTTACATGTACGGCTTGTTGGCATCGCCCCATCTCTTTGAAACCTTCCCGGCCATTGCAGCCATGTTTCCGGGTGGCTTGCACATGCCCTTGTGGGTGATCGTGCCGGTAGGTGCAGCGCTGGCCGGTTTGTTTGGCATGCTGTTGGGTGCACCCACCTTGAAGTTGCGTGGTGATTATTTGGCCATTGTCACCTTGGGCTTTGGTGAAATCATCCGTGTGTTTTTGAACAACTTGGACCAACCCGTCAACATCACCAACGGCCCCAAGGGTTTGAACCAAATTGATGCCATCCATTTCTTTGGCATTAACTTGGGCAAGAAGCTGGATGTGTTGGGCTTTGAAGTGGCCTCTGTCAGCTTGTACTACTACTTGTTCTTGGCTTTGGTGTTGGTCACCATTTTGATTTCCTATCGCTTGGAAATTTCCCGCATTGGCCGCGCATGGATGGCCATTCGTGAAGACGAAATTGCGGCCAAAGCCATGGGCTTGAATACGCGCAACTTGAAACTCATGGCTTTTGGCATGGGTGCCACATTCGGCGGAATTTCTGGCGCCATGTTCGCAGGCTTCCAAGGCTTCATCTCTCCCGAGTCTTTCAGCTTGATGGAGTCGGTCATGATTGTGGCCATGGTGGTGCTAGGTGGCTTGGGTCACTTGCCTGGCGTGGTCTTGGGCGCAGTGCTCTTGTCGGCCTTGCCCGAAATCTTGCGCTACGTGGCAGGTCCTTTGCAGTCCATGACCGATGGCCGCATTGACGCTGCCATTTTGCGTCAGTTGCTGATTGCCTTGGCCATGATCATCATCATGTTGATGCGTCCCCGCGGTTTGTGGCCTTCCCACGAACATGGCAAAGCGCTCCAAGCCAAAGAGGGAGCCTGACATGAACGCAGAAAATCAAATGAGCAAAACTGTATTAAAAGTTGCAGGCATCTCCAAACGCTTTGGTGGCTTGCAAGCTTTGTCCGATGTCGACATGACCATTGAACGCGGTCAGGTGTATGGCTTGATTGGCCCTAACGGCGCCGGCAAAACCACGTTCTTCAACGTCATCACAGGCCTCTACACGCCTGACAGCGGCACGTTTGAATTGGCTGGTAAGCCTTATCAACCTACAGCCGTGCACGAAGTGGCACAGGCCGGTATTGCACGCACCTTCCAAAACATCCGCTTGTTTGCCGAAATGACGGCCTTGGAAAACGTGATGGTGGGCCGCCACGTGCGAACCTCTTCAGGCTTGATGGGCGCCATTTTCAGAACGGCCAAATTCAAACAAGAAGAAGCTGAAATTGCACAGCGTGCACAAGAGTTGCTCGATTACGTGGGCATTGGCAAATATGCCGACTACCGCGCGCGCACTTTGTCCTATGGCGATCAGCGCCGTTTGGAAATTGCACGTGCTTTGGCTACAGACCCCCAACTCATTGCATTGGACGAACCTGCAGCTGGCATGAACGCCACCGAAAAAGTTCAATTGCGCGAACTGATCGACCAAATCCGCAAAGACAACCGCACCATCTTGTTGATTGAGCACGATGTGAAGTTGGTGATGGGCTTGTGCGACCGCGTCACAGTGCTCGACTACGGCAAAAAGATTGCCGAAGGCACACCTGCTGACGTACAGAAAAATGAAAAAGTGATCGAAGCCTATTTGGGCACCGGAGGACATTGAAATGACAGTCACCTTATTGAAAGTCAAAGGCCTGCAAGTGGCCTACGGCGGCATTCAGGCTGTCAAGGGTGTGGACTTTGAAGTGCACGAAGGCGAGTTGGTGTCCCTCATTGGCTCGAATGGGGCGGGCAAGACCACCACCATGAAAGCCATCACGGGCACCTTGCCCATTCACAGTGGCGACATCGAGTACTTGGGCAAGAGCATCGTGGGCCAAGGCCCCTGGGACTTGGTCAAGCAAGGCTTGGCCATGGTGCCAGAAGGCCGCGGCGTGTTCACGCGCATGACCATCATCGAGAATTTGCTGATGGGCGCCTACATTCGCACCGACACCGCCGCCATTCAAGACGACATCGAAAAAGTTTTTCACACCTTCCCGCGCTTGCGAGAACGCAAAGACCAATTGGCCGGCACCATGTCGGGTGGTGAGCAGCAAATGTTGGCCATGGGCCGTGCGCTCATGAGCCGTCCCAAAGTCTTGTTGCTCGACGAGCCTTCCATGGGTTTGTCGCCCATCATGGTTGACAAAATTTTTGAAGTGGTGCGCGATGTCTTTGCGCAAGGCGTCACGGTTTTGTTGGTTGAGCAAAATGCCAGCCGTGCCTTGGCCATTGCCAACCGTGGCTATGTGATGGAGTCCGGTTTGATCTCCATGACCGGCCCTGGTCAAGACTTGCTGAACGATCCCAAAGTTCGAGCCGCTTATTTGGGCGAATGAAAAAAAGGCGCTGAGTTCAGCGCCTTTTTTTATCAGGTGTCAAAAGCTCAATCGACCTTGGCACCGCTGGCTTTCACCACCGGTTCGTACTTGGTCAGCTCGCGCTTCATGAACGCTGCAAATTGTTCAGGCGTACTGCTCACAGGCTCGGCCATCATCAAACCAAAACGTGTTTTGGTTTCTGGTGCATTCAAGGCAGAAGCAAAGGCTTGATGCAAACGCGCCACCACAGCAGGGGGCGTGTTGGCTGGGGCCACCAAGCCCCACCAAGTGTCCACTTCAAAACCTTTCAAAGTTTCGGCCATGGCGGGGATATCGGGCAGGGCGCTGCTGCGCTGTGCCGTGGTGACGGCCAGTGCTTTGAGCTTGCCTGCCTTGATGTTGGGCGCTGCGGTGGCCAAGTTGTCGAAGTTGAAATCGACTTGGCCTGACAACAAAGCCAGCTGTGCAGGGTTGCCGCCGTTGTAGGGAATGTGAACCGCAAAGATGCCTGCATCGCGCTTGAACATTTCGGCGGCCAAATGGCCCGCACTGCCATTGCCACCTGAGCCCACGTTCAGTTTGCCAGGATTGGCTTTGCCATAAGCAATCAAATCGGCCACAGTGTTGATTTTGAGGCGCTGAGCTGTGTCGGCATTCATCACCAGCACATTGGGCACGCGGACCATTTGCGTGATGGCGGCAAAGTCGGTGGCCGCATTGAAGGGCATCTTGTTAAACAGCCAAGGATTGATGGCGTGCGTGGCCACGGCAGAAATGCCAATGGTGTAACCATCGGCAGGTGCTTTGGCCACAATGTCCGCACCCAAGTTGCCACCGGCGCCTGGCTTGTTGTCAATGATCACAACACCCAGCGAGTCTTTGACGCGCTCAGCCAACGCACGTGCGGTGACGTCGATGGGGCCACCGGGTGCATAAGGCACCACCAAACGAATCGGCTTGTTCAAGGCAGGCGCGGGTGCGGCCACGGGTGCAACTGCAGGTGTGCTGGGCTGTGTCTGAGCCGAAGCAAGGCCGCTGAAAAGCGAAGAGGCAGTTATGAAGCCAGCAGACAACAGCCATGTGCGGCGATGGACAAATGTGTTGCGCATCAATTGGACTCCTTGGCCTTGTCGGCTTCCGTGGTGAATGAATCTGCAAAGAAAGCCTCTTCGGGCAGACCTGCTTTGCCAACGTAATCTGCGCGCGCTGAATCCACCACAATGGGTGCGCCGCAGGCATAAACTTGGTAGCCGCTTAAGTCGGCGTGATCTTGCAGCACAGCTTGGTGCACAAAGCCTGTTCGGCCGGTCCATGCATCTTCTGGCAAAGCATCAGACACCACAGGCACGTATGTGAGGTTGGGCATGGCTTTCACTTGCGCTTCCACCCAGTCGCTCATGTACAAATCGGAGGGACGCCGGCCGCCCCAATACAGGGAGGCTGGACGCGTGATGTTCTTGTGCTGCATGTGCTCGATCAAGGCTTTGATCGGTGCAAAGCCTGTACCCGATGCCAATAAGATGATGGGTGCTTGCGAGTCTTCACGCAAAAAGAAACTGCCGTATGGGCCTTCAATGCGCAAAATGTCTTTTTCTTTCATGGTGCTGAACACCACATCGGTGAACTTGCCGCCGGGCATGTGGCGAATGTGCAGTTCCACTTTGGGTGCTGCAGGGTCCAGGGTGTGGGGTGCATTGGCCATGCTGTAGCTGCGCCGTGCGCCATCGCGCAGCAAAAATTCCACGTACTGACCCGCATGGAATTTCATCACGTCGGTGGCAGGCAGTTGCATGATCACTGACATCACATCGTGCGACTTCTTCTCGAGGCTGACCACTCGAACTGGCATTTTCTTGATGGGGAAACTGCCTTCTTCGGTTACTTGGCGGGACTCGAGCACCACATCGCTTTGCGCTGTGGAACAGCAGGTCAAGATCAAGCCTTGCGCCTCCTCTTCAGCACTCAAAGCCTTGGCTTGGTGTTCGCCGTGAACCACGGTGCCAGAAATCTTCTTGCACTTGCAAGAACCACAAGCGCCGTCTTTGCAGCCATAGGGCAGGCCAATGCCTTGGCGAATGCCAGCCGCCAGCAAAGTTTCGCTGCTGTCAGCACTGAAAGTACGGCCACTTGGCTCAACGGTGATTTGGAAGCTCATGTTTTCGTTATCCTAGGGGGGTCTGAAATTCTTTGACCCCTGATTTTGCCTTCAAACCAAACCCCTTTGGGCGCCTTACCTGCTCGCTTTCGAAAAGAGCGCGTTTTGATCATCGGATGTGGTGATGTGGGTCAACGTTCGGCCAAACAATGGGTGGGACGAACCAGGGTGGCCGCCTTGACCTCGAGCCCAGAAAAAGCTACCAGTTTCAGGGCGCAGGGCATTGTTCCGCTGGTCGGTAACTTAGATGCACCCGAAACCCTGCAGCGTTTGTCCGGCTGGGCAACGCGCATTCTTCATTTAGCGCCACCGCCCGCCGACAGAGTGGGCGGCTGGTCGACCGATCCGCGCACCCTGAACCTCGTCAGAGCACTTCAAAAGAGAAGCTTGCCCAAAAGCTTGGTGTATGGCTCAACCAGCGGTGTGTATGGCGATTGTGGTGGCGCCTGGGTGCCCGAAACGCAAACAGTTCAACCCCATACGCCTCGCGCGATTCGGCGTGTGGATGCTGAGCGCATCGTTCGATTTCTTGGCAAAACAGGTGTTCGAACCAGCATTTTGCGAATTCCAGGTATCTATGCAGTAGACCGACCCAGCGGCACACCCCGCGATCGTCTCCTGAAAGGGACCCCGGTTTTGGTAGCGCATGACGATGTTTATACCAATCACATCCATGCCGATGATTTAGCCCGGGCTTGTGTAGCCGCTGTGTGGCGTGGGAAACCGCAGCGCGTGGTGCATGTGACTGACGATACGCATTTGAAAATGGGTGATTACTTTGACATGGCAGCTGACCTGATGGGCTTGCCTCGTCCACCGCGCGTGCAGCGAACACAGGCACAAGAAACCTTGCCACTGATGCTGTTGAGTTTCATGAGTGAATCACGCAGGTTGCAGAATCAACGGCTCAAATCTGAACTCAAGATTCGATTGCATTACCCTACTGTGAGAGAAGGTTTGCTGCCCTTGGCGGCCAAACTTCCGAAGACAATTTGAAAATCTGCGCATGAAATTTTTCCAAGTTATCGGTTGGAACATGTCTGCCGTTCAACGTGTCTATGCTGCATTTTTTCTTTACGCCCTGGCACTGGGAGGTTTGTATCCCCGAATGGCCGAGGTTCAACTCAGCATGGGCGTGGCCGAAGGTGCTTTGGGCTTGGGTCTCATCGGTACAGCGTCGGGCACTCTCATTTCTTTGACCTTTGGAGGCCGATGGATTGAGCGCTGGGGTGCTCAAAAAATCCTATGGTTGGGTCTGCCGCTCGTCACCGTTTTTTATGCCTTGGCTGCATTTGCCACCCATCCCTTTTGGATGTTCATGAGTTTGTTGCCTGCTGGCATTTGCATTGGCGCTATTGAACAGGTGGTTAATCTAGAAGCTGACCGTGTTGAATTTGCGTTAGGTCGCCGCATCATGAACAGGGCGCATGCATTTTGGAGCATTGGCTTCGCATCTGCGGGTTTGTTAGGGGGTTTGGCTGCGCAAGGGGGCTTGTCACCGCAACTTCATTTGTTGGGCATGGTGGCTGTGGTCGCCCTCATGGTGATGCTGCTGTTGGGTGGGTTTGAAGCTGCACCTCACAGGCCACGGATCAATTCAGAAGACGCTCAGAAAAACATTCAGTTCGCATGGCCAACGCCTGCTATTTTGATGTTGGTTGTGGCCACCTTTGCGGCCATGCTGATGGAAGGTGCGGGCATTGATTGGTCTGCCATTTACATGCGTGATGTTTTTTCAAGCAGTCCCTTTGTGTGTGGTCTGGCGGTGGCTGCAGGCGCAACAACCCAAGCAGTGACCCGTTTTTTTGCTGATCGTTTGGTGGAGAGATTTCAACCCGTTCGAGTTGCCAGAGGTTTGATTTTGGTTTTAGGTTTGGGTGTCTGCGCTGTCACTTGGGCTCAAGCTGCATGGTTGGCTTTGTTGGGTTTGGCCTTGATGGGTGTTGGCACCAGTGCCATTTTTCCGCTGGCCATGTCTGCCGCTGCGCAGCGCACTGACAGACCTGCGGCTTTGAATGTGGCCGCTTTGGCGCAAACTTCATTTGTGATTTTTTTGATTGGCCCACCCTTGTTGGGTTGGGTGGCTGAGTACTTCGGCATTCGCGCCACCTTTGCGGTCAGCTTGCCATTGGTGGCGCTCAGTTTTTGGGCTGCGAAGAGCCTGAAAAATTGAAGCCCCGCTTTTCAAGTGCATCGATCAGCGCTTTTGTGAGGTAAGCGCCAAGCAAAGCACCGTTGAAGTCGCCAACGAACATCCAAGCGGCCTCTTGCAGATCAAAGTCACGCGTAGTTTCCAAAATTTGCCAAGCAGTGTGGTGGATCAGTGAATTGCAAATGCAATAAATGAGCGTCAGCGTTGTGAGATCACGCAAATAAGTGAGCTCGACGCGTCTTTTAAAGTAGAGCCTGAAGCCAAAGAGGGCAAGCAATGGCCCGGTCGCTGAGCATGCAATGTTGAACAGTGCAAAAGCCAGTGCTTCATTGAAGTTGCCCATGAGAAACAGGCCGCCCAGAATGCTTGTGAGCGTTCCGTAAACAGGCCCCAACACCAGCAGATTGAACAGCCGCAAAAAAGCAGGCAAATAGATCAGCGAGATATGGTGGTTGATGGTGGCAAAGTCAAACAGCCAACCATTCAGTATGTGCACTGCGGGGTACAGTACAGCTAATGCAATTATTAGCAGGAATAGCATTTCGCAATTAATGTGATTCGATTTGAGAAAAATCGATGGTGCCCGAGGCCGGAATCGAACCGGCACGCCTTGCGGCGGGGGATTTTGAGTCCCCTGCGTCTACCAATTTCACCACCCGGGCAGGATTGCGAAGAACGCGATTATGACATATTTTTTTCGGGTTTTGCATCGGGTCTTTGGTTTTTTGTACTCTGACCGTTGACCGTCATTGCTCTTGATTTTATTTGTCTTATTTGCCCCTTGAGGGGCTTGGGTATTTCAACTTACAGGGCCATCATCATGAATGCGCTGCCACTCAAACTGAGCAGGCCGGTTGCGAGTAACAACTTGGCGTCTTGTTGATTTTCTTTCTGTACTCGTACCAGGCCGCGTACATAACTGCGACGGCAATGATTAAAACGCCAATGGACATGTCAATTGTTTGGATGTCAGTCATATTCTCTCCATGAAATGCGGGGATTGCGATGGAAGCTAAGGTAGTTCAGCAAGCGGTTCTGAAAAAGCAGAAAATTCAATAACAACCATCCTTAAAAAACTGTCATGAGCGTCCATTTCAATTACAAGCACCTTTACTATTTTTGGGTTGTGGCCAAGGAGGGCGGCATCACCAAAGCGGCAGACAAGTTGGACATGGCTGTCCAAACTGTCAGCGCACAAGTTCGTGAGCTGGAAAAGTCTTTGGGCTTTGCGCTTTTGAAACCTGCTGGTCGAGGATTGGTGTTAACGGAAGCTGGCACAGCGGCCATGAAACAAGCAGATCTCATTTTTCAATTAGGTGAAGCATTGCCGTCACATGTTAGAAATGCAGCCAGCAAACCAATGGCGCGATTGACGGTTGGCATTTGTGATAGCTTGCCCAAAATGGTGGCGCATCGTTTGTTGCAGCCCATCATGTCGGTGAAGAATCTAAAGCTCACATGTTACGAGGGTGAACTGGAAGACCTGCTTGGGGACTTGGCCTTGCATCGCCTGGATGTGGTGCTGTCTGATCGCGCTGCACCCAACAACAGCAATCTCAAGTTGTACAGCCATGCGCTGGGTGCCACCGACATTGCCTTATATGGCACCAAAACATGGGTCAAATCGGCACGACAGAATTTTCCGCAAAGTTTGTCTTCAGTGCCCATCTTGCTGCCCACGGCGCATACCGCAATGCGTGATCGACTGGACCGATGGTTTGAGCACAACCACATCACGCCCAATGTCGTGGGCGAGTTTGAGGACAGTGCACTCCTGCAAACGTTCGGTGCCAACGGCATGGGCATATTCCCAGCTGCAGAATGGGTTCAAGAAGACTTGGTGTCGCAGTACGGCGTCAGCAGACTTGGCGCTTGTACCGGTGTTAAAGAGCATTTCTTTGCCATCGGCACAGAGCGAAAAGTACATCACCCCTTGGTTCAGTCGCTGTTGCAACACAAGTGAAAAGGGGGTTGGTTTGAATGTCAGTTGCTGTGACTCTCGGGCTTTGCCGTCTTCACGCTTAGCCACATGGTTGCTGCAAGGACGACCACCACCACAGCCAAAGATGCAACAACAGGTACTTTGTAGACATCCACCAAGCACATTTTGGTGCCAATGAACATCAAAATGACAGCCAAGCCATAGTTGAGTAAATGAAACTTGGAGGCGACATTGGCCAACAAAAAGTACATCGCGCGCAGTCCTAAGATGGCAAAAACATTGCTGGTCAAAACGATGAACGCGTCGTCCGTGATGGCGAAGATGGCAGGGATGGAGTCCACGGCAAAAATGATGTCCGTGATGGCAATCAAACAGATGACCATGAACAGTGGGGTCGCTATCTTCTTGCCATTTTCGACTGTCCAAAACTTTTCACCGTCGTAAGACTTGCTGACAGGTATCAGTTTGTTCAGCAACTTGAGTGCAGGGTTGTCATCCAAGCTGGGTTCCTTGCCGGCAGCCCACCACATCTTGATGCCAGTGAGTACCAGGAATGCACCAAATACATAAAGAATCCAGTGAAACTGGGCCAGTAGCCAACCACCGATCAAGATCATGACGGTGCGCAACACAATGGCGCCCACAATGCCAATCATGAGCACCCTTTTTTGATAGTGCGAGGGAACAGCAAAGTAGGTGAAGATCATTAAGAAGACAAAAATGTTGTCAACAGCCAGAGACTTCTCAATCAGATAGCCTGTTAAAAATTCGAGGGCTTTGTCGTTGGCCATTTCAGTGGAGTTGGCAGTGTCTTTCACGGCCCACCACAACAGACCGTTGAACAAGAAGCTCATGACAATCCAAACCACGGACCAGCGCAGCGCATCTTTCATGCTCATGTCTTGAGAGCCTTGTTTTTTGAGCATCCAAAAGTCAATGAACAAGGAGACTAAAACAATGACCACAAAAGTGATCCAAAGCCAAAGAGGGGCAATTGTTTGCATGATGTGAGTGTCTATCAAGTTGTTGTGGATATGAAATTACAAAAAAACGTTGAGGAGTCCTCTGTTTTTTTTTGTATTAAATCACAACAATACTTCGGAAAATTAGGATGGTTGATTCCTGGTTTGCGAAGGGTTGTCAGTCCAACATCACGCGCGGCGCTTTATGGGGCTGCTTATGGCAGCACGTTGCTGAACACAATCAATAAAACCACCGTCGCAATCAAAAAGAATTTCAAGATGAATCCAGTTTTGTCTTTGCCTTCGGGCTCTCCAGCTTGATCCTTCGAGCCTTCTGAGTGTTTTTCGGACGCAGGTGGCGCTGGTAATTTGAACTTGGACTTCAAGCGACGAAGGGCACCTTGCATAACAACTTGAATCATAGAGTTCTCCAAAATTTGATTATGAATGAAACTCTAACCGCCTCTGAATAATCTAATATTTATCAGGTCTATATCAAAGGGTTAGCATAGGACCATGAGTTCCTTGGACCTAACCCTGCTTTACCTCCTTGCTGCAGTGCTTGGGGTGGCCGCTTGTCGGGTTTTCAAATTGCCACCTATGCTTGGCTACCTGGCGGTGGGCGTGGTCATTGGTCCCAATGCGTTGGCACTGGCCCAAAATTCTGAAGGCATTCGCCATTTGGCCGAGTTTGGCGTTGTGTTCTTGATGTTTGTCATTGGCTTAGAGTTCAACTTGCCCAAACTCAAAAGCATGCGGCGCCATGTCTTTGGCTTAGGCTCCATGCAGGTCATCCTCACCATGGTCTGTGTCACTGTGGGGTCGATGTTTTTGGCCAGCATGGCGCCATCCATTTGGCAAATGCGTTGGCAAACCGCCTTGGCTTTGTCGGGCGCCTTGGCCATGAGCAGCACAGCCATTGTGATCAAGCTCATGGTGGACCGTTTAGAGCTTGACTCGGAGCATGGCAAGCGCGTGGTGGGCGTCTTGTTGTTTCAGGATTTGGCCGTGGTGCCTTTGTTGGTTCTCATTCCCGCTTTGGGTTCGGCACCTGAGCAAATGGCCATGTCTTTGTTGTTGGCCGGCATCAAGGCCGTCTTGCTGTTGACGCTCCTTCTCACGGGTGGGCAACGCGTCATGCATGCTTGGCTAACTTTGGTGGCCAGGCGTCAAAGCCAAGAGCTGTTTGTGCTGAACATTTTGCTCACCACATTGGGCTTGGCCTGGCTCACTGAAATGGCGGGTTTGAGTTTGGCGCTGGGTGCTTTTGTGGCCGGCATGTTGATTTCTGAAACCGAATTCAAACACCAAGTTGAAACCGACATCAAGCCTTTTCACGATGTATTGCTGGGCCTGTTCTTCATCACCATTGGCATGATGCTCGATTGGCGCATTGTTTGGGATCGTTGGGAATTCGTGTTGCTGCTGGTCACTGTGCCTGTAGCTTTCAAGTTTTTGCTGATTGCCGCGTTGACAAGGCTGAGTGGCGCCAGTGAAGGTGTTTCTTTAAGGACAGGTTTGTACTTGGCACAAGCCGGTGAATTTGGTTTTGTCTTGTTGACCTTGGGCAACCAAAATCAACTCATTCCGGCTGATTGGTTCAACCCTGTGCTGGCCAGCATGGTGCTGTCGATGCTGGCCACACCTTTCATTGTGATGAATGCCAATCGGTGGGTTATGAAATGGGCCAACAGCGATTGGTTGCAGCAGTCTTTGCAAATGACCCAAATGGCACAGCAAAGCATCAGTACGGAGCAGCATGTCATCATCTGCGGCTATGGCAGGTGTGGTCAAAACTTGGCCAGATTGCTGAAAGCGCAAAACATTCCCTACATGGCCCTTGACCTCGACCCCGATCGTGTCAACGGTGCCTTGGCGCAAGGGGATCATGTGGCATTTGGTGACGCCGCCAGATTGCAGTCCCTGATGGCGGTGGGTTTAGCCAGGGCCAGTGCTGTGGTGGTCACTTACCTCGACAATGCGTCATCCTTGCGCGTGGTTGCCTTAACTCGAGAGCACGCACCCAAGGTTCCTGTGGTGGTGCGGACCAAAGATGATCGGGATCTTGAAAAGTTTCAAGCAGCCGGCGCGACAGAAGTGGTGCCTGAGTCCGTCGAGGGATCATTGATGCTGGCGACACACGCATTGGCTTTGATGGGCGTACCCATGAAACGGGTGATTCGCATGGTGCAAGCGCAAAGGCAGCAGCGCTATGAACTGCTCAGAGAGCAAACATTTTCGGAAGAATCTGAAGACGCAAGTCCCCGTTAACGCATTGGGGAATCAGTACACCCCAGCCAGTTGAGGCTTAGGGGTTGCAGACATCACACTGTGCTGCTGAAGCCCAAGTGTTGAGCTCTTTGATTTTCGCGTACCCGCAGTTGGCGCAGGACCATTGCTCGGCTTTGGGCAGTCGCGTAGGGGTGTGGCATGTTTTGCACAAGGCCCCTGCAATGAGTTGGGTCAGGCCGAATCCAGGCAATTGACATTGGGGGCAATGCGAGCCCAACAGCGCCTGAAGTTTTTCTGCAGTTTGCGCAATCACGTTCATGCGTGTGGGGTTCATGTGGGCGCGCATGTCGGTTTCAAGCCATAACGATGAATTGAGTGCCAAGGCGCTCTTCACCAGTGCTTGAAATGCATCCGGATCTTGAACACCTTTTTGAAAATAAGAATCTGATGGACTTCCCACAATCAAAGCATGGCTAGGAAACCGCGATTGCTTTGCAAATTCTTCAGCCTCTTCAAGTGAGGTGATACGCTGCGAAGCAAAATTAGTGTCTGCCGTACCGTGCACAGCGTAAATGGCATGCTGATGTGCGGCGTCCCAGAAGGCCAATACTTCGTAATTCCAAGGCAAAAGATGGATCTGCGGATGGGGGCCAAAGGCGCCTTCACTGCCCAATCCAAAGGCATGGCCTGTCAATTCACACGCCAGTTGTGCTTTCTTCAAAGCCGTTTGCATTTGGCTTAATTCGCGGGCTTTCTCGTTGGTGAAGGTGCCCAAGGTGTCTGTGTTGAAAGCGTCATGCAGAACGACGTCAAAACCACTTTTCGCCATGGCTTTTTTGACAGCCACATCTTTGTGGTGACAAGTTAAGAATGCGAGGGTTTGCGCCATGTCATGACCGTTCAAGCGACATACTTTTGCGCAATTTGAAAATAGAAGGGAATGCCCAGAATGATGTTCAGCGGAAACGTCAGACCCAAAGACAGGCCAAGGTACAACGTGGGCGAAGCTTCCGGTATGGCCAGCTTCAAGGCGGCGGGCACAGCAATGTAGGACGCGCTAGCGGCAAGCACCATGAGAAGAAATGAATCTCCCAAGGACAGTTGAAGCGCCAGTGCAACCATGAGGGCAATGCCGCTGTGAATCAAGGGGCCCAAAGTGGCGTAGGCCATGAGCCACGGTGACTGTCCCTTGAGGTTCGGAAAGTTTTTGGCAGTGGTCAAGCCCATGTCCAGTAAGAAGAAGGCGAGCATGCCCTTGAACAAGTCCACCGAAAACGGCGCCATCATTGCTTTGCCTTGGTCGCCCGACAAAATGCCCACCAACATGGCGCCAAGCAAAAGAAGTTGCGCGCCATCCGTCAATGACTCGTGGAGGGTTTGACGCAAGCTGTGGACTTGTCCATTCGAAGTTGTCGCAGTCTGAGTTCGCACTGAGTTGACCCAAAAAACAGCCAACAAAATAGCTGGCGATTCCATCACGGCCATGGCCGCCGACATGTGGCCTGAATAGGACACTTGTTGACCGTCTAAAAATTGCACACTGGTGATAAAGGTGACGGCGCTGACGGAGCCATATGTGGCGGCAATTGCCGCGGCGTCAAAGGGGCCAGTTAGTTTTTTGAGAACTTGGTAGCCCGCCAAAGGAATGATGATGGCAAGCAGCAGGGCGGCACCTAAACCCTTGACAACCTCGAGTGTCAAGCCAGACTGTGCTAAGGCAAATCCACCCTTGAGGCCCAGTGCCATGAGCAGGTAAAGCGATAAAAATTTGGAAATTGGGGCGGGTATTTCCAAATTCGACTTGACCAAGCCCGCACCAACCCCGAAAAGAAAAAACAAGATGGCTGGGTCCATGAAGTTGTTCAGCATGATCTTGTTTGTCTTTTTATCTTGAAGGCACGTGTGCGGAGATTTTTATGGAATCTCTTTAACCTTTCCTGATGTATGTGATTTCAGCAGGAAGCCTGGTCCTTTAACGCAGTTGGCCGGCTGCCAGCAAATCTTTGACATTGCTGTCACCGCCGACCAAGACGCCTTCTACAAACACCATGGGGAAGGTGGGCCAGCCGGTCCACAATTTGAGGGCATTTCGTTTGCGCCAGTCGCTGAAATAACTGCCGTATTCCAAATAATGATGTTGGATGTTGGCATCAGAAAGGCGTTTGCGAACGGCTTTGCACATGGGGTTTTGGCGCATGCCCACCACGACAACGCGATGTTGGGCGATGGCTGCTTGCACCTCTTCCACCACCTCACGGTGATGGTTGGCAATGAAGCCCTGAATGGCGGGATGAATGTGGGATTCGTTCAAAATGTGTCTTGGCATGGCGCGTCCTCAAAAAGATGAAATATTTGGGCAAAGCCTGATTCTGACGAAATGACAAGGCCTCGATGTTCGAAGGATAATGCGGAAATGACGTACCCAACCCTTGACGAATCCATTGGCAACACACCCCTGGTGAGGTTGCAACGCCTGTCCGCCGAGTTGATGACCCCCAAAGGCAATGTCATTCTGGGCAAACTTGAAGGCAACAACCCAGCAGGCTCGGTCAAAGACCGCCCCGCGCTGTCCATGATCAAGCGCGCGGAAGAACGCGGCGAAATCAAGCCCGGTGACACCCTCATCGAAGCCACCTCCGGCAACACCGGCATTGCCTTGGCCATGGCCGCTGCCATCAAAGGCTATCGCATGATTTTGATCATGCCCGAAGACCTGTCGATTGAGCGCGCTCAAACCATGAAGGCCTTTGGTGCTGAACTCATTTTGACCCCCAAGAGCGGCGGCATGGAATACGCCCGCGATTTGGCGGACAACATGGCTGCGCAGGGCAAGGGCCGCATCCTGGATCAGTTTTCCAATCCAGACAATCCACGCGTTCACTATGAAACCACAGGCCCCGAAATCTGGGCGCAAACCGAAGGTCGCATCACGCACTTCGTGAGTGCCATGGGCACCACCGGCACCATCACGGGGGTGTCGCAGTTTTTGAAAGAGAAGAATCCCAAGGTTCAAATTGTGGGCGCACAACCCAGCGAGGGTTCGCGCATTCCTGGCATTCGGAAGTGGCCTGAAGAGTATTTGCCCAAAATTTACAACCCAGCCAATGTCGATGAGCTGATCTACGTCAGCCAAGACGATGCAGAGGACACTTGCCGTCAGATGGCCCGTGAAGAAGGCTTGTTTACTGGCATTTCAGCCGCGGGAGCATGCTGGGTGGCGCAGCAAATCGCTGCACGCGAAAGCAATGCCACCATCGTTTTCATTGTGTGCGATCGCGGTGATCGTTACCTTTCAACCGGAGTGTTCCCTGCATGACCGAATATCGCTTTTGTCCTTGTTGCGGTGCGCCGCTGTCGTGGTTGCCGCAAATGGAAGATGGCGGTGAAAAATTGCGCTTGCGTTGCACCGAATGCAGCTTCACGCATTGGAACAATCCCACGCCGGTGTTGGCTGGCATTGTGCAAGTGGGCAATCAAATTTTGTTGGCACGCAACGCCGCTTGGACCGGCCGTAAATTTGCGTTGATCACTGGCTTCATGGAAGCGGGTGAAACACCTGAAGAAGGCATCTCCCGTGAGATTGCAGAAGAAACCAACCTGCAAGTCAGTGCACTCAAACTCATTGGTGTGTACGACTTCCAGCGCATGAACCAAGTCATCATTGCTTATCACGCTTTGGCCTCTGGCAACGTTCGTTTGTCGCCCGAGTTGGCAGAATACAAGATGTTCAACTTTGATGAGTTGGTGTGCTGGCCTGCGGGTACAGGCTATGCGCTGGGCGATTGGCTGCGCACCATCGGAATTGAGCCTAAGTTCATGACTTGGGAAGAGCGAGATGCGCAAGGACGCACTTCGGAATAACAGCCTGAAAAGAAAAAAGAAGAGATTGCAAAATGAGCTTGTCGTTTGACGTTGAACTGGACACCTGTGGTTTGAATTGCCCCTTGCCTATTTTGAAGGCCAAGAAGTCATTGACGGCCATGACCTCAGGTCAAGTGCTGAAAGTGCTGTCCACCGATCCAGGCGCTTTGCGCGATTTTGAAGCCTTTGCCAGGCAAACGGGCAATGAGTTGTTGGCCCAAGAAACAGAAGGCGAACGTTTTTTGATTTGGTTGAAGCGTCGCTGAAAAAAAGCTTCACAGAGTGAAGCTTTTGAGATGTTCGATTTGAGTTCAAAGACTCAAAGTTTTCAGATAGGCTCTGAAAGCTTCACCCACTTGAGGGTGTTCCAAAGCCAATTCAACTGTGGCTTCTAAGAAACCCTCTTTGCTGCCGCAATCGTAGCGTTTGCCTTCGTATTGAAAGGCGTACACAGCCTCTTTGGATTTCAAACGTGCTATGGCATCGGTCAACTGAATCTCGCCGCCAACCCCTGTGGGTTGATTTCGGATCTCATCAAAAATACCTGGGGTGAGAATGTAGCGACCCGCAACACCCATGCGCGAGGGCGCTTGCTCGGGTGCAGGTTTCTCTACAATTTGTTCGACGCGAATCAATTGCTTGCCAGCGGATTCGCCAGCCACAATGCCATAGCGTTTGACGTGCGCTAGAGGTACCTCTTGCACCGCCAAAATAGAGCGACCTTGCTGCTCATACGCTTTGACCATTTGGGCCAATACAGAAGGCCCACCTTTGCGACCTACCATGAGGTCATCTGCCAACAACACTGCAAAAGGTTCGCGACCCACCATGGCTTCCGCACATAAAACAGCGTGTCCCAGGCCAAGCGAGCGGGGCTGACGTACATAGGCGCAAACCATGTCGTCGGGCTGCACAGAGCGGACCAATTTCAACAACTCGTCCTTCTGGGCGCTTTCCAATTCGGTTTCGAGTTCGTAAGCGGTGTCAAAGTGATCTTCAATGGCGCGTTTGCTGCGGCCAGTGACGAAGATCATGTGGCGCACGCCTGCTGAGTAGGCTTCTTCAACAGCGTACTGAATGAGCGGCTTGTCCACCACGGGCAACATTTCCTTGGGTGCCGCTTTGGTGGCTGGCAAGAAACGAGTGCCCAAACCAGCGACTGGAAAGACGGCTTTGCGAATGCTGGGTTGATTGCTCATGGCTGTGCTTTCATTGTCAAGATTTGGCAGGCGTCGCTTCAAGCTGGCTAAGCTGGGCTTTCACTTTCAGCAAGGTGGCCTCAAAGTCAGCCACGCGCTTTCGTTCTTGATCGATCACTGCGGGTGGGGCTTTGGCCACAAAGGCCTCATTGCTCAGCTTGCCATTGGCTTTGCCAATTTCGCCCTCTAAGCGGGCCACTTCTTTGCTGAGACGAATCTTCTCTGCGGCCACGTCCACTTCCATGAACAAGCACAGACGCGCTTCGCCCACCACGGCCACAGGCGCAGCGGCGGCAGCCTTGGTCCACTCGGCTTCGTTGTCAAACACTTTCACTTCGTTCAACTTGGCCAAGGCTTGCAACACGGGTCCAGCAGATTTCATGAACTCTGCATCGCCCAATACATACAAAGGTAATTTGGTGGCAGGCGAGACGTTCATCTCACCGCGCAAATTGCGGCAGGCATCCACCAGCGTTTTGAGCTTGGCCACATGCGCCTCTGCTTGTTCGTCGATGCGCTCGGGTTGTGACACAGGGTAGGCCGCAATGCTGACCGAAGGACCTGCACGACCCGCCACGGGCGCCACCTTTTGCCACAACTCTTCAGAGATGAAGGGGGTGATGGGGTGCACCAAACGCAGAATGGTTTCCAAAACGCGAATGAGTGTGCGACGGGTCGCGCGTTGCTGTGAGGCATCGCCCGTGTTGATTTGCACTTTGGCAATTTCCAAATACCAGTCGCAAAACTCGTTCCACACAAAGTCGTAGATGGCGTTGGCCACGTTGTCCAAGCGATATTCTGCAAAGCCCTTAGCCACGTCGGCTTCGACGCGTTGAATTTTGGAAGAGATCCAACGATCGGCTTGGCTGAAAGTCAAATAACCATGTGCAGGTCCACCCACCGCGCATTCGGCTTTGGTGTGTTCCTTCAGACCACAATCTTGGCCTTCGCAGTTCATCAACACAAAGCGTGTGGCGTTCCACAGCTTGTTGCAGAAGTTGCGATAGCCTTCGCAGCGCTTGCTGTCAAAGTTGATGCTGCGGCCCAAGGAGGCCAAAGCGGCAAACGTAAAGCGCAGTGCATCTGCACCGTAGGCTGGAATGCCTTCGGGGAATTCTTTTTGCGTGTTCTTGCGCACTTGCGGTGCCGTCTCGGGCTTGCGCAAACCTTGTGAACGCTTTTCGAGCAAAGGCTCTAAAGAAATGCCGTCAATCAAGTCGACGGGGTCGAGCACATTGCCTTCTGACTTGCTCATCTTCTTGCCTTGTGCATCGCGCACCAAGCCGTGAATGTAGACATGTTTGAAAGGCACGCGACCTGTGAAGTGCGTGGTCATCATGATCATTCGGGCCACCCAGAAGAAAATGATGTCGTATCCAGTGACCAGCACAGAGGAGGGCAGGTACAAGTCATAGTCTTGTGTTTTGTTGGTGCCTGATGTGGCCACGGCCTCTGGCCAACCCATGGTGGAGAAGGGCACCAAGGCTGAGGAATACCAAGTGTCGAGTACGTCTTCATCGCGCTTGAGTTTCTTGCCTGCACCAGCTTGCGCTTGAGCTTCAGCTTCCGACTTGGCAACGTACACATTGCCTTCTTCGTCGTACCAAGCGGGAATTTGATGGCCCCACCAGAGTTGACGTGAGATGCACCAGTCTTGAATGTTGTTCATCCACTGGTCGTAAGTGTTGACCCAGTTCTCGGGCACAAAGCTCACTTGGCCGGAGTGCACCGCATCAATGGCTTTTTGCGCAATGCTCTTACCTGTGGGGTCTTGGGGGCTGACTTTGTTCACGGCCACAAACCATTGGTCTGTGAGCATGGGCTCGACCACTTGGCCTGTTCGGGCGCATATGGGCAACATCAGTTTGTGGGCTTTGATTTCAATCAGCAGACCTTGTGCTTCCAAGTCTTTGATCACAGCCTTGCGCGCCACAAAGCGGTCCATGCCTTGGTAGGCTTTGGGGCCGTTTTCGTTCACAGTGGCCGTCAATGTGAAGATGGTGATCAGCGGCAAGTTGTGACGCATGGAACATGCGTAGTCGTTGGCGTCGTGAGCGCCGGTGATCTTCACGCAACCTGAGCCAAATTCGCGATCGACAAAGTCATCGGCAATGATGGGGATCTGGCGATCGCACAAAGGCAAATCGACTTTCTTGCCCACCAAATGTTTGTAACGTTCGTCTTCAGGGTGAACGGCCAACGCGCCGTCAGCCAACATGGTTTCGGGACGTGTGGTGGCAATGGTCATGCCTTTTTGCATCACGCCATCAATCAGTTGAGGGCCGTCTGCAAACGGGTACAAGATGTAATGCATCTTGCCGTCGGCTTCTGTGTTTTCCACTTCCAAGTCGGACACCGCGCTTTGCAGCACTGGGTCCCAGCTGACCAGGCGCTTGCCGCGGTAAATCAGACCTTGCTCGTACAACTTCACAAAGGTTTCGGACACCACTTTGGACAGCTTGTCGTCCATGGTGAAGTACTCGCGCGTCCAGTCCACGCTGTCGCCCATGCGGCGCATTTGCTGCGTGATGGTGTTGCCCGATTGTTCTTTCCATTCCCACACTTTGGATACAAAGTTTTTACGGGCTTCGGCAGGCGTTGGGCCCATGTCGTGGCGGCTGAAGCCTTGGCCTTGCAGCTGGCGCTCCACCACAATTTGCGTGGCAATGCCGGCGTGGTCGGTGCCCGGAATCCAAGCGGTGTTGAAGCCCATCATGCGGTGATAGCGCGTGAGGCTGTCCATGATGGTTTGGTTAAATGCATGGCCCATGTGCAGGGTGCCTGTCACATTGGGGGGCGGCAATTGGATGGCGAAGTTGGGGGCGTCAGCCTTGGGCGCTTGGCTGCCGCGATGGCCAGCAATGCCGTAACCGCGTTTTTCCCATTCGGGGCCCCAGTGGGCTTCTAAGGCGGCGGGCTCAAAAGACTTGGACAGGCTTTCAAGGCCGGGTTGCTGAAGGGCGGGGGTGGACTCGTTGCTCATGGGCTGAATGGTTAGAGATTGCCCAGGGGCAATGTCATGAATGTTCTAAAGCCATGATTTTACTGGGCAAGAGCCCTGATTCCCGGCTAATTGCCCATTCCAGTACCCATGAAAGGCAATCCAGGTTGGTTCAGGATCAGTTCTTGGCCGATTCGATGCAATCCCGCAAGACAGCGGCATCGCCAACCTGATTGGCCAGTAGCAAAATCAGGCGCATGTTCAATTGCTCAGACTGCTCAGCGCTGAGGCCCTCATGGGCATTCAGCAGCTGCTCGTAAAAGGTGTCGGCGTCTTGCAGGTTCAGTTCTGTTTTCATTATGATGTCCAAATGTGATCAAAGACCCAAAGACCTGGCAACGGCGCCAACCAACTCACCATTGATCGCTTTGCCTGTGTCGGCCAAATAACCATCAGGTCGAATCAGAGCCCAGCCACCTGATGGCACTGCTGCACAGGCACTTTGCAGGCGGCCTTGCTTGTCCCAAACATGCTCCCGCGCTTGCACGTGATCACCTTGCGTCAAAACTTGCACGCAACGAACAGGGAGACCCGAGAGACTCAGTTCTTGGAGTCGTTTCAAAGATGCTTTGGTTTGCTCACCAAAAACCAAAATGAGCAAGCGGCCATCTGCCCACTGAAGCAGATCATTCAAAGCACCTGTTTTGCCAGGACGCCACTGAATTTTTACGTTTTGAACGGACACGCCGCCGTTGTCACCACAAATGCGCGAGCCTCGATACGTGTTGGCCACAGCCATTCGGCCCGTGTTCACCAAAGAACGTGCAAAGGGATGCTGTTTGGCCAAGCTGATGGTGGCTTTTCTAAAGGCGCGTTCAATGCCATCTGCAGGTCGTAAAAATCGAGCAGTACGGCGTGTCACCTTGACGTTTTCTTGCGCTGCTTCAAGACGTTCGTCGTTGTAGCTTTCAAGGAGTGCTTCATCGGCGTGGCCGCGCAATACCGCGGCCAACTTCCAAGCCAAGTTGTCGGCATCTGCTACACCCGTGTTACCGCCGCGTGCGCCAAAGGGGTTCACAATTTTGGCGGTATCACCCATGAAAAATACGCGGCCCATGCGCAATGTGTTGAGGCATTGGCTCTTGTAGGCGTAGGGGCCCACCCACACGATGTCGACCTTCACGTTTTTGCCAAACTGGCGCTCCAAGCGTTCTCGAACAACGTCTTCGCGGCTGATGTAAGCGGCATCGGCATTGGGTTCCATTTGGTAGTCAATGCGCCACACATCATCGGCCATCAAGTGTTGCCACACTGCGCGGTTTTCGTTGAAAGGGGCTTCAATCCAAGTGTGGCGTTCTGTGGGCGGGCGCGTGTCAAAGCGAACGTCCGCAATGCACCAACGGTCATCGCCTTTTTTGCTTTCCATGGTGACACCTGTCCAAGCATGAAAGGGCGTGTGCGAGCCCGATGCGTCGATCACATGATCGGCTTGAATGTCGTAAGAGCCCTCTGGGGTTTCCACACTGAGCGTTGCGAAATCTTTGTTCTGTTTGAAAGCCTTCACACGCGACTGCCAACGCAAATCAACACTGCCCAGTTCTTGAATGCGTTCCACCAAAAAGCCCTCAATGTAGAACTGCTGGATGTTGATGAACGCAGGTTGTTCTGAGAGGCTGAAATTGCTTTGCTGCTTGAGGTCAAAGTTGTAGACCTCGTCATCACCCGCAAAAGTGCGGCCCACACTCCATTGAATGCCCTTCTTGGCGATGCGATCAAAAATGCCCAGTTTGTTAAAAATCTCGAGAGACTTTTGGGTGTAACAAATGCCGCGGGAGGACGCTCCTTTAACCCCCACTGTGTTGTCTTCGTCTAGCAGCACGGCCTTGATGCCCAAATTGGCCAAGGCGCACGCCAAGGTGAGGCCCGTGATGCCGCCACCCACAATGACCACTGCATGGCGCAAGGTTTTGTTGTTGACCAATTCAGGTGGCTTGACGAAGGGGTATTCAGGTAAGGTGTAACCGGTGCCTTCTGTAAATTCATACCCATTGGTGAATTGAACTTCTTTGAAAGTGGGCGTGTTCATCGCTGTCCTTTGGAATGGTGCCTGTCTCAGGTCGCACTTTAACAATTCTGCTGGCCTGATTTATTGACTAAACTACTTTTGTTTTCGTTTCTTTGTTAGAAATGAATTTTGCAGTGAAATCCTTTTAGGAAAATGACATGGCTGAACTCAAAGGCTCTCGCACCGAACAATGCCTCAAAGAGGCTTTTGCCATTGAATCGCAGGTGCAACTGCGTTACATGTACTTTGCCAACAAAGCAGACTTAGAAGGCAAAAGCGATGTGGCCGCCTTGTTTCGGTCCTCTGCCCAAGGCGAAACGGGGCATGCGCACGGCCATTTGGAGTTCCTCGAGCAATCTGGCGACCCCGCCACAGGCTTGCCCATGGGCAACACCCGCCAAAACCTCGCGGCCGCTGTGGCCAGTGAAACGCACGAGTCCACCCATGTCTATCCCGCCATGGCCAAGACGGCGCGGGAGGAAGGCTTTGATGACATTGCCGACTGGTTTGAAACCTTGGCCAAGGCTGAGCGATCGCACACCCTGCGCTACGAAAAAGCATTGAACGACTTGGTGGATTGAAAGGCGCACATCCCAGCCGATGGCCAGTTGCCAGATAATGGCGTCCTCAAAGGGCTCTGCGCATGTTGTTACTTTTATCACCCGCTAAATCGTTGGACTACGAGACACCCGTGGAAGGCGTGTCACACACCTTGCCTCAATTTGTCAGTCAGTCAGCCGAGTTGATTGAGGTGTTGAAACCCAAAACACCTGCGCAAATTGCAGAGTTGATGGACTTGAGCGACAACTTGGCGGCGCTCAATGTGGCGCGTTATGAAACATGGCGTCCCAAATTCACGGCCAAGAATTCCAAGCAAGCCGTCTTGGCATTCAATGGCGATGTCTACGATGGCTTAGACGCCAAGACACTCAAAGTCAAAGACCTTGAATGGGCGCAAGACCATGTGTGTATTTTGAGTGGCCTCTATGGCGTGTTGCGCCCCTTGGATTGGATGCAGCCTTACCGCTTGGAAATGGGCACGGCTTTGACCAATCCGCGTGGCAAAAACTTGTACCAATTTTGGGGCAGCAGCATTGCGGATTACCTGAATCAGCGACTGAGCAAAGACAAAACACCCGTCATCATCAACTTGGCATCGCAAGAGTATTTCAAAGCGGTCGATCTCAAAACGCTGCAGGCCCGCGTGGTGGAGTGTGTGTTTGAAGATTACAAAGGCGGCAAATACAAAGTGATCAGCTTTTTTGCCAAACGGGCGCGCGGGCTGCTGGCGCGCTACGCCATTCAAAAACAAATCAAAAATCCAGAGAAGCTCAAAGACTTTGATGCCGATGGCTATGGCTTTGTGGCTTCCGCGTCTGACGAAAACCGTTGGGTGTTTCGCCGTCGCGTAAAAGGTGTTGTATGAACCAGCCTGAACAATCCCAATTGGGAAAAAACAGTGCGTATGTTGACCAATACGACGCTTCTCTCTTATTTCCCATTCCTCGTTCAGTCAAACGAGCAGAACTGGGCATTCAAGGTGCGCCCATTTTCTTTGGCGCCGATCTGTGGACAGCTTTTGAGCTGTCGTGGCTCAACTTAAAAGGCAAGCCCCAAGTGGCGCTGGCGCACATCACAGTGCCTGCAGAAAGCACACACATCATTGAAAGCAAATCGTTCAAGTTGTACTTGAACAGTTTCAATGCCACAAAGTTTGTGGATGCGCAAGCAGTGCGCGATTGCATGCGCGAAGACTTGGATCAAGCCTTGTGGCATGGGAGCCAAATCAAAGCGCGCTGCGGTGTGAAGATCATCTTGCCCGAAGAATTTGACAAAGAGCCCGTGCACGAATTGGACGGCCTGAATTTGGACCGCATGGACATTGAGTGCACCCAGTATCAACCGGCTCCCGAGTTGCTCACGGCAGAACACAATGAAGCGCCCGTGACAGAAACTTTTGTGAGCCATCTGCTCAAAAGTAATTGCCTGGTAACAGGGCAACCCGACTGGGGCAGTGTGCAAATTTCTTATTCAGGCGCACAAATTGACCAGGCGGGCTTGCTGCAGTACATCGTGAGTTTCAGAAATCACAATGAATTCCATGAGCAATGTGTTGAGCGCATCTTCATGGACATCTGGACGCGCTGCAAACCTCTCAAGCTCACGGTGTATGCGCGGTACACGCGTCGCGGTGGGCTGGACATCAATCCTTGGCGCACCAGCCATCCGCAATCACCTCCGGCCAATATTCGCACGGCCAGGCAGTAAGCGCGTTAGCCGTAGGTTTTAAAACCTTTGAGAGGCGATAAGGGCGGGAAGTTGGCCGGACGTTTTTCTTTGGCCGCCACAATGGCTTCGCGAATGTGTGGGTTGCTCCAGATGGCGCCTTGCAGCCAACCCATTTGGCGCAGGCTGTCTTCCACACTGTGATCGCGCGCGTAGTTGAGGGCTTGCTTGGTGCCCCAAATGGCCACGGGTGGTTTATTGGCCATCTCTTTGGCGCAGGCCAAGGCGCCCGCCACCATGGCTTCTTGCGTGTCAAACACTTGCGTCACCAAGCCGTGGTTCAAAGCATTGGCTGCGCTTAACCTGCGACCGGTATAGGCCAACTCTTTGACCAAACCCATCGGCAACAATTTGGGCAGGCGCTGCAGCGTGCCCACATCGGCCACCATGCCAATGTTGATTTCTTGAATGCAGAAAAACGCATCCTGCGTGGCGTAGCGAATGCAGCAGGCCGTCACCATGTCAACAGCGCCGCCAATGCAGCCGCCATGAATGGCTGCAATGACGGGAATTCGCATGCTTTCCAACAAGGTGAAGGTCGATTGCATGTCGGTGAGCGAGTCATAAATGGCGGCTCGACCTTCAGGGCTGTCGGCATCCATCGAGATGGCGCCTGAAAATGTTTCCAAGTCCATGCCCGCCGAAAAATGTTTGCCGGTACTGGAAATGACCAAGGCTCTGGCTTTGCCTTCGTTGTTCAGCTGGTGCAGCACGGTGTCGAGTTCGCGCCAAAACGTGGGATGCATGGTGTTGAGCGATTCGGGCTTGTTCAGCACCAAATGCGCAACGTGGTCATTCATCGTCAAAGAAAAGCAATTGAGTTTGTCCATGGGGATCGGCCTCGTGCAGAGCAGGGTGGGTGGGGTTTTGCGAACTGTAGCTTGCGTTGTTCTCGGGGACTGTCCCGTGTTTGACCAAAGAGCCGACGCGGACGCCCAGCAGCCGTAGTTTGCGGGTCAGGTCGACGCGCTTCAAGCACAACCCAGCAAACTTGCGAATTTCTGCGGCATCTTGCGTGTAGAAGGTGAGGGTTTGATCTCGCGTCACGCTTTTGAAGTTGTCGTAGCGCAGCTTGATGCCAATGGTTTTGCCGTCATAGCCTTTGCGCTTTAAATCGGCCGCCAACTGTTGGCACAGACGCGTGAACACTTTGCCCAGTTCTTCTTTGTCGCGCACGGCATGCAGGTCGGTTTCAAAGGTGGTTTCACGGCTGATGCTGACAGGCTCGCTTTCGGTGCTGATGGGGCGGTCGTCTCGCCCCCATGCGGCTTCATGCAGCCAGGCGCCATAGACTTTGCCAAAGTGCATTTGCAACCAATGCAATTCACAAGCGGCCAACTGGCCAATAGTTTCAATGCCATGTAGCTTGAGTTTCTCATCGGCCTTGGGACCCACACCGTTGATCTTGCGGCAACTGAGTGGCCAGATGGCTGTTTGCAAGTCTTCTTCATGAACGATGGAGATGCCGTTGGGCTTGTTGAACTCACTCGCCATTTTGGCAATCAGTTTGTTGGGTGCAACGCCCACCGAGCAGGTCAGCCCTGTGGCCTCAAAAATGCATTTTTGAATGAGGCGTGCCAAGACCCTGCCACCTTCGCGTTGCCCACCTGGCACTTCAGTGAAATCGATGTAGACCTCGTCCACGCCGCGATCTTCCATGAGCGGCGCAATGTCGGTGATGATGCCCTTGAAGACTCTGGAGTAGTGCCGGTATTGGTCAAAGTCCACGGGCAGCAAAATGGCCTGCGGGCACAGCTTGGCGGCCTTCATGAGACCCATGGCCGAGCCAATGCCAAATTGCCTAGCGGCGTAAGTGGCCGTGGTGATCACACCTCGGCCTGTGTAGCCTTCGATGCGTGGAAAAAAATCCAGAGGAATTTCAGACAGGTTGTCGGCGGTCCATTCGTAGTCTGGGTGCGCTGCCCGCAGGCGTCCTAGCAAGTCATCTTCCTTGCGCCTGCCGCCGCCAATCACCACCGGCAAGCCTTTGAGTTGTGGGTAACGCAACAACTCGACCGACGCGTAAAACGCGTCCATGTCGAGGTGGGCAATGCGCCGCTTCAGCGGCGATGCAGGTGCTTTGGGGTCGGTCACAAACTCAAAGCAGATTGGCGCGTTTTACTGGGGAAAAGTGCCTGGCAACAAGATGCTCTTGTCGACCGTGTCCATATGCGTGCGACCGCAAAAGGCCATGGTCAAATCGAGTTCGTTGTGAATGATTTGCAGGGCTTTCTCAACACCCGGTTGGCCCATGGCGCCCAAGCCGTACAAAAATGCGCGGCCAATGTAGGTGCCTTGTGCACCCAGTGCGCGCGCCTTCAGTACATCTTGACCGCTGCGAATGCCGCCGTCCATGTGCACTTCAATTTGCTTGCCCACGGCATCCACAATGGCGGGAAGGGCTTCAATGCTGCTTTGTGCGCCGTCGAGTTGACGGCCACCATGGTTGCTCACAATCATGGCATCGGCACCGCTTTCAACGGCCAAACGCGCATCCTCAACGTCTTGAATGCCCTTCAAAATAATTTTGCCGCCCCAGCGTTTTTTGATCCATTCCACATCGCCCCAATTCAGGCGAGGGTCAAACTGTTGCGCTGTCCACGCGGACAAGGAGCCCATGTTTTCAACGCCCTTAACGTGACCCACGATGTTGCCAAACTCGCGGCGGGGTGTGCCCAACATGCCCAAAGCCCAGCGAGGCTTGGTGGCAATGTTGATCATGTTGGCCAGCGTTAATTTGGGCGGTGCAGACAAACCATTTTTCAAATCTTTGTGACGCTGACCCAAGATCTGCAAGTCCAAGGTGATGACCAACGCAGAGCAATTGGCAGCGCGTGCGCGTTCAATCAAGCGCTCAATGAAATCGCGGTCTCGCATGACGTACAACTGAAACCAGAAGGGGTGACCGTCGGTGCCTTTGGACACATCTTCAATCGAGCAAATGCTCATGGTGGACAGCGTGAAGGGAATGCCAAATTTTTTGGCGGCGCGAGCTGCCAAGATTTCGCCATCGGCGTGTTGCATGCCAGTCAAGCCAGTTGGCGCAATGGCCACTGGCATGGCCACTTTTTGGCCAATCATGGTGGTGGCGGTACTGCGACCTTCCATGTTGACAGCCACCCGCTGACGAAGCTTGATCTTCTGAAAATCGCTTTCGTTGGCGCGGTAGGTGCTCTCAGTCCATGAGCCACTGTCTGCATAGTCGTAGAACATGCGGGGTACACGTTTTTGGGCCAGGATGCGAAGTTCTTCAATGGTGGTGATCACGGACATCTTTAATTTCCAATGCGGATGGTTTTATTGCGGTTTGGGCGATTCAAGTGTATCAACTGCAACTGACGCTGCCACAGCCTGACATGGTGACATTCTTAATCACGGAGGGATCGGCCAGCGTTTCTGTCACGCTGTCAAAGTTCACAGATTTCAAGTGCTGCGCCAAACCTGCATCCATGCTGGCAGCGTGTTGCGGAAACCATTCTGCGAGCGCCTCTGCCAAGCGTGAAATGATCTCATGGTCGCCTTGAACATAATGAGTTTCAACAGCACGCATGGTTTCCAAAATGGTGGCGTGTTGACCTGCATGGCAGTTGTCTTCGCTGAAGCCTGTGGCCAGCATCCAGCGATCTTCTTGGGCGAAATGTTCTACCGTGTGGTTCAGAAATTCGCGGTACAAATTGAGCTGCTCTGTTTGCGGTGTTAGCAGCAAGGCATTCAGCATGGTCACAAACTCTTCGTGAGTGTGGTCCATGCGCTCATCACCTGTGTGCAACTCAGACGTCCAGTTCAGGCCTGCTGCATAGGGCGACACAGAAGTGGCTTCGGTTTGCGTGGCTTCCATCATCTCTACCTTTTAGAAATTCAAACGCGCATGATGACGCGCAATTTGTTGACGCACTTGATCTGGCGCAGTACCGCCTAAAGTTTTGCGGGCATTCAAGGAGCCCACCAAGCTGAGGCACTCAAACACATCGGCTTGAATGGCCGGGTTGAATTGCTGCAAGGTACTTAGTGGCAGTTCGCTCAAGTCCAAGTTTTGGGTTTGGGCTGTTTTGACGGCGTGTGCCACCACCTCGTGCGCATCGCGGAAGGGCAAGCCCTTTTTGACCAAGTAGTCGGCCAAATCGGTGGCCGTGGCATAGCCCTTTTTAGTCGCAGCTTCCATGGCCTCGGCATTGACGGTGATGCCGCCTTCTTTTTGGCCGGTCTGTGCATTGATTTGGCCGCCGATCATTTCGCTGAAGATGCGCAGCGTGTCTTTGAGCGTGTCCACGGTGTCAAACAAAGGCTCTTTGTCTTCTTGGTTGTCTTTGTTGTAGGCCAGGGGTTGGCCTTTCATCAATGTGATCAGGCCCATCAAGTGGCCCACCACACGACCTGTTTTGCCACGTGCCAATTCGGGCACGTCGGGGTTTTTCTTCTGCGGCATGATGGAGCTGCCGGTGGTGAAGCGGTCGGCAATTTTCACAAAGCCGAAGTTTTGGCTCATCCATAAAATGAGTTCTTCACTCAAGCGGCTGATGTGCACCATGCACAAAGACGCCGCTGCGGTAAATTCAATGGCGAAGTCGCGGTCGCTCACGCCATCTAAACTGTTTTGGCTGACGCACGCATTGCCATTTTCATCCACCATGCCAAGGCTCTTGGCAACACGTTCGCGATCGAGCGGGTAAGTTGTACCAGCCAAAGCTGCAGAGCCTAAGGGCAAGCGGTTGGTACGGCGACGCACATCGGCCATGCGTTCGGCATCGCGCGCAAACATTTCGACATAGGCCAACAGGTGATGTGCAAAGCTCACAGGCTGTGCCACTTGCAAGTGCGTGAAGCCGGGCAAGATGACATCGACATTGCGCTCGGCCACTTCGATCAATGACTTTTGCAGGTCGTTCAGCAAGCCGCCAATCAGATCGATTTCGCTGACCAACCAAAGGCGCACATCGGTGGCCACTTGGTCGTTGCGGCTGCGACCTGTGTGCAGCCGTTTGCCTGCATCGCCCACAATTTGCGTCAGGCGCGCTTCAATGTTCAGGTGCACATCTTCCAAGTCCAGCTTCCAGTCAAACTGACCCTTGGAGATTTCTTCGGTAATTTGGGCCATGCCGCGCTGAATGTCGGCAAAGTCTTGGGCGCTGATGATTTTTTGCGCAGACAGCATCTCGGCGTGCGCCAAACTACCCTGAATGTCCGACTGCCAAAGTCGCTTGTCGAAAAAGACGCTGGAGGTGTAGCGCTTCACCAAGTCGCTCATGGGCTCGGAAAATAAGGCCGACCAGGCCTGGGACTTTTGATCGAATTGGTTTTTAGACATTCTCAGATTTTATCGGGTTGCCGGGCTTTTAAAACCGGTCACTGACCCTCAAAACAAGCTGAAAATGCCGAAAAACGGTCTCCCTAGGACTTAACCCGTATTTCTCAGTCCGGCGGCAATGCCGTTGATGGAGATGTGAATACCGCGTTGTACCCGTTCGTCGGCCTTGCCTTCGCGATAACGGCGAATCAGTTCCACCTGCAGGTGGTGCAGGGGATCGATGTAAGGGAATCGGTGGCGGATAGATCGTGCCAGGGCTGGATTGTTGGCCAATCGGTGCTTTTCGCCGGTGAGCAGTGTCATGACATCTGCGGTGCGATGCCATTCTGTTTCGATGGCTGCAAATATCTTTTTACGCAATTTAACGTCGCTGACCAATTCACTGTAGCGGGAGGCCAAGGCCAAGTCGCTCTTGGCCAAGACCATGTCGATGTTGGACAACAAGGTTTTGAAAAACGGCCACTGCTTGACCATTTTTTGCAGCAAGGCCAAGGCTGCCTTGCGCTCTTTGTCTGTTGGTCGATCTAAGAACTTTTCAACCGCTGAGCCAAAGCCAAACCAACCAGGCAAGGTGAGGCGACATTGACCCCAGCTGAAGCCCCAAGGAATGGCCCGAAGGTCTTCTATTTTTTGATTGGCTTTGCGCGAAGCAGGGCGAGAGCCGATGTTGAGCTCCGCAATTTCTCGAATGGGTGTGGCGCCAAAAAAGTAATCATTGAAGCCGGCTGTTTCATAAACCAAGTGGCGGTAGGCTGCCATGCTGGCTTCAGAGAGTTGAGCCGCTGTTTCTAAAAAATTGCGGGGCGCAGTCTTGGTCGGTTGTAGCAAAGTGGCCTCCAAGGTGGCGGCCACCAAAGTTTCTAAGTTGCGTCGACCAATTTCGGGGTTGGCATATTTAGAGCCAATCACTTCGCCTTGTTCTGTGAGTCGAATTTGACCCCGAACAGTGCCTGGTGGCTGCGCCAAAATGGCTTGGTAGCTGGGCCCGCCGCCTCGGCCTACTGTGCCGCCACGTCCGTGGAACATGCGCAACTGAATGTTGTGGCTGTTGGCCAGTCGGTCAAAGTCTTCCACCAGAGCGACTTCGGCGCGATACAGCTCCCAGTTGCTGGTGAAGATGCCGCCGTCTTTGTTGCTGTCGGAGTAGCCCAGCATGATGTCTTGCTCGGCGCCAGATCGTTTGACCAAATTGGCAATGCCTGGCAACGCATAAAACTCGCGCATGATGCTGGCCGAGTTACGCAAGTCTTCAATGGTTTCAAACAAGGGCACCACGATCAAATCGACCAAGGCTTTGTCGTCCAAAGTGCCACGCATCAAGCCCACTTCTTTTTGGAGCAGCAGGACTTCGAGCAAGTCACTCACTGTCTCTGTGTGACTGATGATGTAGTGGCGAATGGCTTCTGCGCCGTATGTGGCGCGGGCTGCAAGTGCGGCTTCAAAAATCGCCAATTCCGATTGGGTGTGTTCTGTGTAGACTGCACCAGGGATGCGCAAAGGTCTTGCGTCGTTCAACAGTTGCATCAGCACAGCGCGTTTGCTGGTTTCGTCGAGCGCGGCGTAATCTTTTTCAATGCGTGCTGTGTGAAGTAATTCATCAACTACTTTTTCGTGCTGGTCTGAACTTTGACGCAAATCCACGGTGGTCAAATGAAAGCCAAAGACCTCAACGGCGCGAATGAGGGGGTCTAAACGCTGAGCGGCCAAAGCCTGCGCATGATGGCTTTTCAATGAGGTTTGAATGATTTTCAAATCTGCCAAAAAACTGCTTGCATCGGCATAAGGATTTTGCGGTTCAACAGCATGCCTCGCTGCATCGCCGCCCGTCAAGGATTTGAGTGTGGCGGCCAAGCGGGCATACATGCCCGTCAGCGCGCGGCGGTAAGGCTCGTCCATGCGGTGTGCATTGGTGTCAGGGGATTTCTCGGCCAAGGCTTTCATCGCGGGCGGAAAATCCACCAACATGGCTGACAGTGACAACTCGCTGCCCAGGTAATGAACCTCGGTGAGGTAATGGCGCAAGGCAACTTCGGCTTGGCGTTTGAGCGCTTGCTGGAGGGTTTGCGCATTGACATTGGGATTGCCATCGCGATCGCCGCCAATCCATTGGCCCATGCGCAGGAACGGTGCAACGGGATGCGTGCCCAAGGCTTCTTCCAAAGACGCGTAAATTTTGGGGATTTCACGCAAAAAAGTGGACTCGTAGTAGCTCAATGAATTTTCAATTTCATCTGCCACAGTTAACTTGGAAAAACGCAGCAAACGGGTTTGCCAAAGTTGCATCACTCTTGCGCGCATGCGTTGTTCGTTGGCCGCCAATTCTTTGGGGGTCAATGCGTCCTTGGTGGCATTGACCACTGCAGCACGTGCTTTGATTTCGTCACGCTCATGCAGCAACTCTGCAATGTCGCGTTCTGCACTCAGAATACTTTGGCGTTGGACTTCAGTCGGGTGGGCTGTGAGCACAGGCGATACAAAACTGTGGGCCAAGGTTTGTGAAATGATTTTGGGCGTGATGCCTGCCCAGCGAAGCCTTTGCAGCGCGACTTCAATGCTGCCTTCTTGGGTGTCGCCTACGCGTTCGTGGATGGCACGTCTGCGAATGTGGTGACGGTCTTCTGCCAAGTTGGCCAAGTGACTGAAATAGGTAAAGCCACGGATGACGCTCACGGCGTGATCGCCTGGCAATCCTTTGAGGAGTTTCTTCAAAGCCTTGTCTGCCGCGTGATCGGCATCGCGCCTGAAAGCCACGGACAATTTGCGGATTTTTTCAATCAACTCGTAAATCTCGGCGCCTTCTTGTTCGCGAATCACATCACCCAAAATTCGTCCCAAAAGCCGAATGTCTTCGACCAAAGGGCGTTCGTTGTCGCGAGAATTGCGTTTCAGAGGGGGAATACTGGCGTTGGGCATGACAAGTCTGAGCGGTGATGGTCTGATGTCATGCTAGCATTTGATTTGATTGAAATATTACGAACAGGTTACCGGTTTGAACCCTTCTGCCCCCACTCTGACAAAACGCCCCATCGTCATTGCCACCCGTGAAAGCCGTCTGGCCATGTGGCAGGCCGAGCATGTTCAGGCCATTTTGCAATCGCGTGGTTTTGAAGTGCAGTTGTTAGGCATGACGACGCAGGGTGATCAAATTTTGGATCGCAGCCTTAGCAAGGTTGGCGGCAAAGGCTTGTTTGTCAAAGAATTGGAAGTGGCCTTGTCCGAAGGCCGTGCCGACATTGCAGTGCACTCTCTCAAAGATGTGCCCATGGACATGCCCGAGGGCTTTGCCTTGGCTTGTGTCATGGAACGTGAAGATCCTCGTGATGCTTGGGTATCGAGCCAATACGCCAGTTTGATGGACTTACCCCAAGGAGCGGTGGTAGGCACCTCAAGCCTGCGCAGAACGGTGCTGCTGCGTGCTTTGCGCCCCGATTTGAAGATTGAGCCCTTGCGCGGCAACCTGGACACGCGCTTGCGAAAACTCGATGAAGGGCAATATGCCGGCATCATTTTGGCTGCAGCAGGCCTTAAGCGCTTAAAACTGTCTGATCGCATTCGACATATTTTTGACACGGACCAAATGCTGCCCGCAGCGGGCCAAGGTGCATTGGGTATCGAGATTTGCGAAGGCCGTTCCGATTTGGTGGACGCCCTGCAACCCTTGGTTCACAACACCTCCTGGCTGGCTGTGGCTTCGGAGCGTGCCGTCAGCCGTGCCATGGGCGGCAGTTGCTCGATGCCCTTGGCGGCGCATGCCACTTTGGCAGGCGATGTCTTGAGCTTGAGAGCGGCATGGGGCGATCCAGAGGGCTCTACCCAATTGGTCAATGCGACCATCTCAGGGGCGGTGAGCAGTCTGCAAGATGCTGAAGCCTTGGGTCTTCAAGTGGCCCATGATCTGAAGCGAGGTGGGGCTCATTGAGCCTGCTCTCCACCGGCATGCAGCAGGTCATCATCACCCGGCCAGAACAAGATGCTGCATCTTGGGCGGGTTCTTTGGAAGAAGCGGGTTTCAAGGTCAGTCTGTTCCCCTTGCTCGATTTGTCCGACTTCATGGCGGCACCAGAAGCTCAAAAAGCGTGTGAGCTTCTGTTGCAAAGTCAGGCAGTGATGTTTGTCAGTGCCAATGCTGTGCGCTTTTTGGCCAAAGCCTTGGCCGAATCACCCGAATGGCTGACGCACTTTCAACAAGGGGCTCGCGCTTGGTGTACCGGCCCAGGCACTGCGGCAGCGCTCAAAGCTTGCGGTATTCCAGAAAGTCAAATCGATCAACCTTCGAGCCTTGCTGCGCAATTGGATTCGGAGTCGCTTTGGCAAGTGGTTTCTGGCCAAGTGACCCCGGGCATGTGCGTGCTGTTCATTCGGGGGGCCGACGAATCAGGCGCCATTGCAGGTCGTGATTGGTTGGCGCAACAACTTGAAAACGCTCAAGTGAATGTTCAAGCTGTTGCCGCATATCGGCGCTTGCCCACCTTGCTCTCGCCGGTGCTGCAGGCGCAGGCCTCGGCTTACGTGGCCCAGGGTGCGGTGTGGTTGTTCAGCAGCTCCGCAGCCATTGAGAGTCTGATGTCACAGTGCCCCGGCATTGACTGGTCCAAGGCCAAGGCGGTGGTGACACACCCTCGCATGGCCCAATTGGCCCAGAAATCTGGCTGGCAGCAAGTGTCAATTGCTGCGCCGGGTATCCGTTCCATGCTGGCATCTATAAAATCGCTGGCATGAGCACTGAACAACCTACCGCCTCGCCCGATTCTGCAGCCCCATTGCAGCCTGCCCCAAAGGCTGAGTTGCACGCCCGACGCCCACTGACATTGTGGGTGCCTTTGGTTTTAGCGGGTTTGGCCGTTGCCTTCAGTGCTTTGCTATGGGAAAAGTTATCCCGCATTCAAGGTCAGTTGGCAAGGCAAAGTGCCGATGCAGGTCAGCAATCCTTAGAAGCCAAAGCTTGGGCCAAACAAGCGCAAGACAGTGTCAAAGACAGTGCGGCGCGAATGGCCTTGGTTGAGTCACGCTTGGGTGAGGCCGCTTTGCAACGTGCGCAATTGGAAGAATTGATTCAATCCTTGTCGCGCTCACGAGATGAAAATCTGGTGTTGGACATTGAATCGTCGCTGCGCTTGGCGCAACAACAAGCGCAATTGACCAGCAGCTTAGAGCCTTTGTTGGGCGCATTGAAAACAGCCCAACAGCGATTGCACCGTGCCTCCAATCCTCGCTTGATGACCATTCAGCGCGCCATTGACCGCGATTTAGAGACCGTTAAATCTGCGCAAATCACAGACTTGCCTGGCATGTTGCTGGTGCTGGACGATTTGGTGGCCATGGCCGATGAGTTGCCTTTGGCCATTGACAACAATCGCCCCCAAACCACGGCCATCAAACCTGTGGAAAACGCAACTGCGGGTATCCCTGTCAATGCCCCTTGGTGGAAACAGGCGTTGGAGCGTGTCTTGGTGGAAGCTCGCGGCTTGTTGCGCGTCAGCCGCATCGACAGCCCAGAAGCCGCATTGTTGGCGCCTGAGCAAGGCTTCTTTTTGCGTGAAAACCTCAAGTTGAAATTGCTCAATGCGCGCTTGAGTTTGCTGGCGCGTCAGGGCGATACAGCCAAGTCAGACTTGCAAGCCGTCTCTGTGTCCCTTAAAAAATACTTCGATCCCAGTGCGCGCAAAACGCAGCAAGCTTTGCAGTTGTTGGACAAAGCGCAAAGCCTCAGCAAGGGCAGCCCCATCCCCCGTTTGGATGGTTCGCTGGCAGCCTTGGCCACGGCGTCAGCTGGAAAGTAAACCACCATGCGTGCTGCTCTTTGGCTCATGAGTTTGTTTGCGGTGGCTGTGGCCTCCGCTTTGTTGGCGTCCAACAATGTGGGCACCGTGTCCATTTTTTGGACCCCCTACCGCGTTGACGTTTCCCTGAACCTGGTCTTGTTTGGACTGGTGCTGATTTTGCTCACCATGCACTGGGCGCAGCGCGCTTTGACGGCACTGTTTGAGTTGCCAAGGCAAGCCAAACGTTGGCGCATGCAACAAAAGGAGCGTGCAGCCCATGCCGCCTTGTTGGAGGGGATGGCGCAATTCATGGAGGGTCGGTTTTTGCGTGCCCGAAAATCCGCTGAATTGGTTTTAGTGCGCGAGAAGTCCTTGAGTGAAACCGGCGAAGTGTTGGAGCATGCCGGCGCACTTCGCAGCGTGGCGCACATCTTGGCTGCAGAATCTGCGCACGCGCTTCAAGACAAGGCCGCAAGGCAGGGCCATCTCGATGCCGCCTTGCAAGAACCCATGTCGGGTCATGCAGGGCTGAGGCAATCTCTGATGGAGGGCGCCATGTTGCGCGCTGCACGTTGGTCACTCGACGATCGCGATGCCGCCGAGAGCCTCCTCTGGTTAGACCGCTTGCCACAAGGCGTCTCACGCCGCACGTTGGCCATGCGTTTGCGTTTAAAGGCGGCGCGATTGGCGGGAGAACCTTCTCAAGCTTTGGACACTGCATTGTTGTTGATCAAACACAGGGCCTTTACAACAGAAGCGGCTGAAAGCATGGTCCGCAGTTTGGTCTTTGAGTTGATTGCCAAAACGCATGAATTGGGTCAGTTGCAAAGACTCTGGACACGCCTGGGTGAAGCGCAGCGCCAGTCCAGCGATTTGGCCATTCAAGCGGCGCAACATTGGCTCCAATTGAAAGGTGATCCAGCCGTTGCAAGAACCTGGCTCAAACCGATTTGGAACAAACTGCAGCCCAACAACAAAGCATTGTCCAAGGCCCAGCAGCTGAAGTTGGTTCAAACCCTGGATTTGAGTTTCACGGGACAAGACACCCCAGAAGAGCGCGAATGGTTGGTGTCGATTGAGACAGCTCAAAAAGCCAATCCACGTGATGCCTTGCTGCAGTTCTTAGCGGGTCGCTTGTGTCAAAAACGTCAGCTGTGGGGCAAGGCCCAAGTCTTGTTGGCGCAAGCTGCGCCTGCATTGGAAGACCCACAATTGCGGCGCCAAGCTTGGCGTGCGGTTGCAGAATTGGCTGAGCAGCGAGAGGATGTCGCAGCTGCATTGCAAGCCTTGAAAAAAGCTGCGATGGATTGAAAAAAAGGGACCCGAAGGTCCCTTTTTTCATGCCTGTTCTTTTGATTTAAAAGGGCAGGTTCAGGTTGTTCAGGTCTTTGCGTGTTTCCACCAAGACCAAGGGGCCTTCGTCAATCACCACTGCAGGTGGACGCTCGCGAGGAACGTGCACAGGCTTGGGTTCTGCGGCAATGGCTGCTTGCGCTTGAGCAATCTTCTCAGGATCTGAGTTGACCCACTTCAAGCCAGAGCCTTCTGCCACTTCAATCAAATTTGCAACGGGCAACACATAGGTTTGCACTTTGGGCAAACCTGCGGGTGCTGTTGTAGGCGAGGATGCAGATGTCGCAGTTGCTGGTGCAGCAGCGGGGGCTGCTGGTGTGATGCTTGTGGATTCTGCAGATTGCACTGAGGCAGGCGTCGTTGCCGCTGCAGGCGCAGACGCGCGATCAAAGTATGAACGCGTTGCAGGCGCTTCTGCTTCGTGAGCCTGATCCGCTGAAGTGTTTTCGGCGGGGGCTGCATGGGCTTCATCAGTTGCGGTGCTGTCAGCGCCGGTATTGCGCTCTCTGCGGTCGCGACCGTAACGATCACGTGATCGACGCTCTCTGCGTTCTGGCGTGCCTTGATTGCCGTCAGTGCGCTCTTCTTGCGAAGTTGCATCTGAGGTGTTGTCGTTGGTCAAGCCTTGGGCGGGTGCCAATGGGTCTGCATTGTCTGCAGATGCATTGGGGCGATTGCCATCTTGGTTGCGTCGCTCGCCGCGATCACCACGCTCACGGCGGCCTTCACCGCGTTCACGACGACCTTCACCGCGAGGTGCGCGTTCACCGCGCGACTCGTTGCGCTGTTCTGAATTGTTCAATTCAGAAGCATCCGCACTGACGTTGCTGGCATCTGCAGATTGGCCGGCAAGGTTGTTGCCGTTTTCACGGCGTTCGCCGCGTTGGCCACCACGCTCATTGCGTTCGCCGCCGCGGCGGTTGCCGCCGTTTTCGCGAGGTGCGCGTGTTTCCTGACCTTCAGTGCGCTCATTGTTGCGCTCACCTTTGTCGCTGCGCTCTGCATCGCTGCGGTCGCCACGATCGTTGCGATCGCCACGACGGCCGCCACGGCCACCTCGACCGCCACGGCGTTCGCCGTTGCGCTCGCCACGTTCAGTACGTTCGCCTTCTTTGCCAGCGCGATCGCCACGCTTGCCAACGTTTTTCGCAGGTTCAGTCTTGGCTTCAGTGTCGCCGCCAAACAAGCGCTTCAACCACCCAAAGAAACCGCCGCTGCTTTCAGCTTTGGTTTCAGCCTTGCCTGCTTGAGGCTTGGCGGGTTTGGCCGTCTCAGCTTTTGGCAATGAGGCTGGCGCTGGTGCGTCAGGCAATACGCCTTTGATGACCGGTGTTTGACGGTTGGTGGGCTCTTGTGAGCGACGTGTCACCGTGGTTGGATCTTCGACTTCTTCTGCCATGGTATAGCTGGCTTCGATGTTGTCCAAACGGGGATCGTCGTGCTTCAAGCGCTCGAGTTTGTAGTGCGGTGTTTCCAAAGATTTATTGGGCACCAACAACACATTGATGCGTTGTTTCAATTCAATCTTGGCAATTTCAGGGCGCTTTTCGTTCAACAAGAAAGAGGCCACTTCGACAGGCACTTGGGCGTGCACTGCGGCGGTATTGTCCTTCATGGACTCTTCTTGGATGATGCGCAAAATTTGCAAAGCCGAGCTCTCGGTGTCGCGCACATGGCCAGAGCCACCGCAACGAGGGCAGGGGATTGAAGAGCCTTCTGACAAGGCGGGCTTCAAACGCTGACGGCTCATTTCCATCAAGCCAAATTTGCTGATGGAACCAAACTGAACACGGGCACGGTCTTGGCGCAATGCATCGCGCAAGCGGTTTTCCACTTCGCGGCGGTTGCGTGACTCTTCCATGTCAATGAAGTCGATCACGATCAGGCCGCCCAAGTCGCGCAAGCGCATTTGGCGTGCCACTTCGTCGGCAGCTTCAAGGTTGGTACGTGTAGCAGTTTCTTCAATGTCGCCGCCTTTGATGGCGCGTGCAGAGTTGACGTCCACTGAAACCAAAGCTTCAGTGTGGTCAATCACGATGGCGCCGCCAGATGGCAGCTGCACGGTACGTGCATAAGCCGATTCAATTTGATGCTCAATTTGGAAGCGGCTGAACAAGGGTGCATCGTCGCGGTAACGCTTCACACGCGGCGCGAACTCAGGCATCACGTGGCTCATGAATTGCTGAGCTTGTTCGTAGATGTCGTCGGTGTCGATCAGAATGTCGCCGATGTCGCTGTTGAAGTAATCGCGAATGGCCCGAATCACCAAGCTGGACTCTTGATAAATCAGGAAGGCACCTTTGCCGCCTTGCGTTGCACCATCGATAGCAGACCACAATTTGAGCAAGTAGTTCAAGTCCCATTGGAGCTCGGGTGCGCTGCGACCAATGCCGGCGGTGCGGGCAATGATGGACATCCCTTTGGGATATTCCAACTGGTCCATGGCTTCTTTGAGTTCAGCGCGGTCGTCGCCCTCAATGCGTCGGCTGACACCGCCACCGCGGGGGTTGTTGGGCATCAAGACCACATAGCGGCCAGCCAAGCTGATGAAGGTGGTGAGGGCTGCGCCCTTGTTGCCACGTTCTTCTTTTTCAACTTGCACCAAGAGTTCTTGGCCTTCGCGGATCACATCGTTGATGCGTGCTTGGCTTACGGAAACACCTTCGGCGAAATATTGGCGAGAGATTTCTTTGAAGGGCAAGAAGCCGTGACGCTCTTCACCGTAGTCAACGAAGCAAGCTTCGAGCGAGGGCTCGACGCGTGTGACAACTGCTTTGTAGATGTTGCCTTTGCGTTGCTCGCGGCCTTCAATTTCAATTTCGTAGTCGAGGAGTTTTTGTCCATCGACGATGGCCAAGCGGCGTTCTTCAGCCTGCGTGGCGTTGATCAGCATCCGTTTCATGATGCATCCCTTCTTTATGTGTCAGCAATACCCACCCCGCCATTCTTGGCGTTGGGGCCGGATCACCTGTTTAACAACCAGCTCTCAAGGAGCCAACGGTGCCGAGACTGACGTTCGAAACGAAGGGAATTGCCAAAAGAGTCCGACATTCATGTGCGCAAATGATTCGCTGGAATGTGGACAGGGGCGCGTGGAAGCGTCGAGGCTGTGGGTGCGTGCAGGCAATGGTGTCTCCAGTGGCGCAAACAGCCACTGCAGAAAAGACAGCAAAGATCCAAACAACACACTCATTTCGACTCAATCCGTTCAGTAGCTGAAAAGCTACTGAATAAAAATATTCCGTATCTGGGTTTCAAAGCATCGGTCCAACCAAAAAGGTGGTCTGCCACTGTTGGCCCTGGCCTTCAGTCTGCAGATTTCGCTCATGGCGGCATCGAACTTACGGCGTATGTGGGTGGAGAGTGAACTAAACTCCTGTCATCAGGAATTCATTTCCATTCAAATCAACCACTTACAGCACAACGCCGGTGAATCACATTATAGGGCCCCAAGCCTCCCAATCGACCACTTCCCCGGGCACAAATCCGGCTTTGGAAGTGAAATGGTTGACCGTCGATGAAGAGTCGGCGGGCCAGCGGCTGGACAACTTTCTCATTCGTCACCTCAAAGGGGTGCCCAAAACCCACGTTTACCGGATCATTCGCAGCGGCGAAGTGAGGATTAACAAGGGCCGCGCCTCGGCCGACACCCGAATTGAGAACGGTGATGTGGTCAGACTTCCCCCTGTCCGGATTTCCGACAAAGTGGCAGAAAAGGCGGCCAGACCGGCGCCGGGACGTGAATTTCCACTGTTGTTAGAAGACGACGCTTTGATGGCCATCGACAAGCCCGCTGGCGTGGCGGTACATGGCGGATCGGGGGTTAGTTTTGGTGTGATTGAGCAATTGAGGCAGGTCCGGCCGCAGGCCAAGTTGCTGGAGTTGGTTCACCGCCTAGACCGTGAAACCAGTGGAATTTTGTTGGTTGCCAAGAAGCGAAGCGCCTTGAAACACGTTCAAGATCAGTTTCGGGAACGGGAAACTGGCAAGACCTATCTGGCTCTTGTTCAGGGAAGTTGGCCAGAAAAGCTGAAAGTTATCGACAGTTCGCTGCACAAGTACTTGCTTCCTGATGGCGAACGGCGTGTTCGCGTGACCTCGAATGACGATCCCGATGGCATGCGCTCCATCACCTTGGTCAAGGTGGCGCAGCGCTTAGTAGGCTGCACCTTGTTAGAAGTCACCATCAAAACCGGGCGAACTCACCAGATTCGAGTGCATCTGGCCTCGCAAGGTCATCCCATTGCGGGCGATGACAAGTACGGCGACTTTGAGTGGAACAAGACTTTAAACAAGCAAGGTTTGAAACGCATGTTCCTTCATGCCTGGCGTTTGGAATTTACGCACCCTGCCACGGGCAAGCGGGTGAACTTGAAATCGCCGCTGCCTCCCGAATTACAACTCTATGCAAATCATGTCAAATCAAAATCAACGCCCACGGCAATTTGACCTGATCACCTTCGATTGGGATGGCACGCTATTTGACTCAACCGCCATCATCACCCGCTGCATCCAGCGCGCTGTGGTGGATGTGGGAGGGCAGGAGCCTACGAAGGAGGCGGCCTCTTATGTCATTGGCATGGCTTTGATGCAGGCTTTGGCCCATGCAGCCCCTGATGTGCCAGTTGAAAAATACCCCCAACTGGGGGAGCGCTACCGACACCATTACATGGCCCACCAAAATGATTTAATTTTGTTTGAGGGTGTTCTGGAGATGCTGGCCGCACTGAAAGAGCGTCATCATTGGCTCACGGTTGCTACGGGTAAAAGCCGCAAGGGCTTGAATGAAGCCTTGCATGCTGTTGAGTTGAAAGGCGCCTTTGATGGATCAAGAACAGCAGACGAAACGGCCGGCAAACCCAGCCCTCTGATGCTGCAGGAGTTGATGCGTGAATTTGGCGTTGAGCCAGAGCGCACGCTCATGATTGGCGATACGACACATGATTTGCAAATGGCTTTGAATGCCGGTTGCGCCAGCGTGGGGGTGAGTTATGGCGCCCACGAACCCGCGGCGTTTCATGATTTGAAGCCGCTGTTTGTGGCGCATTCAGTGCCAGCCTTGCATGAATGGTTGTTGGCGAATGCATGAGGCCCCGGGTGTTTTGATTTGATTCGATAAGAGGTATTTCATGAGTGAAGCAATTCCTTTGTGCAATTCCAAGGACTTGGTCGACAGTGGCTTGGCCGTGCCCTTTGATGTCATCTACGGCGGACAAACCTGCCGAGCTTTCGCCATTCGCTTCAAGGGGCAGGTGCACGCCTATTTAAATCGGTGCAGCCATGTCGCCATGGAAATGGATTACCAGCCCAATCGCTTCTTCGACGCATCTGGACAGTTTTTGATGTGCGCAACCCATGGCGCCATGTACCGACCAGACTCCGGCGCCTGTGCGGGTGGGCCTTGCAATGGCGGATTGATTCCAATCACCTTGTCCGAGCAAGGCGGTGTAGTTCACTGGCATACTGATTTCAATTTAAAACCTTTTGAGTTCTCATGAGTACTGAACATCCTGAATCTTTCGGTGCATCGGCCACTTCTCTAGAAAGCGGTCCTCATCCTGCAAGCGCTGCTTCGCCATCGCAGGCTGCAAGCGCTTGGGAGCGCCAGATGCTTTCTGATTTGGTCCAAGCCAATTTGAAAGAGCAACAAGCCGCACGCCGCTGGAAGATGGGCTTGCGCTTGGCTTGGCTGTTGTTTTGGGTGGTCGTTTTGTGGCAAATTTTTTCGCACAATCAAACGGCAACCAACATCACCACGCCGCATACCGCATTGGTCAACATCAAAGGTGAAATTGCCGATGGGTCAGACGCCAGTGCCGAGAATGTGGTGGCCGCAATGCGAGCAGCCCTAGAAGACACAGGCTCGCAAGGCCTGATTTTGTTGATCAACTCACCCGGCGGAAGTCCCGTGCAGGCGGGCATCATCAACGATGAAATTGTTCGCTTGAAGGCTTTGCACAAGAAGCCCATTTATGCCGTTGTCGAGGAGTCATGCGCTTCTGCGGCTTATTACATTGCTGCTGCTACCGACAAAATTTATGTCGACAAGGCCAGCATTGTGGGCAGCATTGGCGTCTTGATGGATGGTTTTGGATTCACGGGCTTGATGGACAAATTGGGCGTTGAAAGACGCCTCATGACAGCGGGTGAGAACAAAGGCTTTTTAGACCCCTTTAGTCCTCAAACAGATGCGCAAAGAAAGCACGCGCAGACCATGTTGAATCACATTCACGGTCAGTTCATTGCCGTGGTTAAAAAAGGCCGTGGCGATCGCTTGAAAGAAACGCCTGACATGTTCAGTGGCCTGTTCTGGACAGGTCAACAAGCCGTTGAGTTGGGCTTGGCCGATGAGTTAGGAAGTCTTGATCAAGTTGCAAGAGACGTGGTCAAGGCTGAAGAGTTGGTTGACTACTCTCGCCGCGACAATGTGGCCGAGCGCCTGGTCAAACGTTTTGGTGCCGCGATGGGCGAGGGTGCTTGGCGTGCCATGCGCGCCAGTAGCCCCATTCGTTGAACTTTTTGTACGCTAGCCTTCAATTGCCAATGGCAAATACGGCGGGCGTTTGATTGTTAAGGCCATCGGGCAATTGACCTGCGGCCAATTTTCGCCATTGCTGAACAGCTGTACTGCGATGCGTGGCATCGGGCAAGGTAATGCCGCTGCTGAATGCCAAGCGCGTATTGCCTTGAAGCGTTTGCACCAGCGCAGACCACAGCGGTGCGTTGCGATAAGGCGTCTCAATGAACAACTGCGTTTGACCGGTCTTGTGTGCAAGCAGTTCTAATTCTTTGATGCGGCGGCTGCGTTCTTGTGCATCCTGAGGCAAGTACCCCACGAAAGCAAAGTTTTGGCCATTCATGCCGCTGCTGGCCAAAGCCAACAACAGAGATACAGGGCCCACCAAGGCCACGACTTGAATGCCAAGGTCGTGGGCGGCGCGCACCACAGAGCTGCCGGGGTCTGCAACCGCTGGCATGCCTGCTTCACTCACCAATCCCATGTCTTGTCCCTGCATTGCCATTGCCAGCAATGGCTTGGCATCAAAGCCACCTTGGTGATCGCCTTTTTTATGAACTTCCCGTGGCAGCTCGGTGATCACTTGAGATTGAATGGGCGCTGAAAGCGTGCAGCTTGCGTCAATGCGTTTGAGATAAGCGCGCGTTGTTTTTGCGTTTTCACAAATCCAGTGGGTGATGTTGGCGGCAGCTTGGACCGTGCCCATTGGCATGACGCTTTCAAGCGCTGCTTCTTGCTTGCAGCCAAAATCCAAAGGCGCTGGCACCAAATAAAGTTTGCCCAAATTTTTACCAGCGTTTGTCATAGCAATTTCACCCCAGCGGCGCTGAGCATGTGGCAAGTTCGGATCAAAGGAAGTCCGACCAAAGCGGTTGGATCGTCGTTGTCGATGGCGGCCAACAAGGCAATGCCAAGGCCTTCGCTTTTGGCGCTGCCGGCGCAATCGTAAGGTTCTTCGGCTTTCAGATAGGACTCAATTTCTGCGTCAGTCAAATCCCTGAAGGTCACTTTCACGGCGGCCAAGTCCGTTTGCTCAAAACCTGTGGCCAAACAAATCACCGAGAGCGCTGTTTGAAAAATGACGGTTTTGCCGCGCATGCGTTGCAATTGCTTCACTGCGTTGGCGTGATTGCCTGGTTTGCCCAGAGGTTGCCCTTCTAGGTCGGCCACTTGATCAGAGCCAATCACCACGGCCTCCGGGTTTTTGCTGGCAACCGCCCGTGCTTTGGCCAAGGCCAAACGCAGCGCCAAATCTCTAGGCGTTTCGTTGATGTGGGGTGTTTCGTCCACCTCGGGGGCTGCAACCTCAAAGGGAATGTTCAGCCGGGACAGCAATTCCTTGCGGTAGCGTGAGCTTGAGCCCAGGATCAAAGTGCGACTTGAAGCGGGGGATAGGTGGGTTGAATTGTCTTTGGACATGCCTCAATTCTCTTACACTGCAGCCATGGATAAAAAAATTGATTTGAAACACTTCAACGTCAAGGCCTTTGCCCGGGACGGCATGAATGCGCAAGGTCAGGAAAGTTTGGCGCATTTTGAGCGTTTGTCAGACTTGGCATGGTCTGGCGAAGGACAAAAAGCGCAGAGTTCGCAAGTTTCTTGGTCACTGACTGGTGAAATGGTCCCCGTCACGGGGGGGGATTCGGAAATCTGGTTGCATTTGTCAGCCGAGGTCAGTCTGCCCATGCAGTGCCAGCGATGCATGGGGCCCGTGTTGGTGGATGTATTTTCAGATCAATCCTTCCGCTTTGTGGCCGATGAAGCAACAGCTGAGGCGCAAGATGATGAATCTGAAGAGGATTTGTTGGTTTTAGCCCCTGAGTTGGATGTTGGGGCCTTGATTGAGGATGAGTTGATCATGTCGGCGCCCATCGTCCCCAAACATGAGATTTGTCCTGCTTCGGTGACGCTTTCGGTTGCTGACGAGGCTTTTGAGGAGGCTTTGGCAGCCAAACCCAATCCTTTTGCCGCCCTTGCACAATTGAAACAAAAACCACACTAAAGCCCTAGAAGGGCTCAAAAGATTGGGCTATAATCAGCGGCTTCGCGTCTTTCAGGGACGTGAGTCCACCATTTAACCCAAAGCTGCGTTGCAAAAATTACGCTGCTTACAACGCCTCTAAGGAGCCATCATGGCTGTTCAACAAAATAAAAAGTCACCTTCCAAACGTGGCATGCACCGTTCACACAACGCACTGAACGTGCCTGGTATCGCTGTCGAGCCAACAACTGGCGAAACACACTTGCGTCACCACATCAGCCCCAACGGTTTCTACCGTGGTCGCCAAGTATTGAAGAACAAGTCAGAAGCCTAACTGACGCTAGACACAAAGGCCCGATGCTACATTCAAGGTAGCCTCGGGCCTTTGTTTTTGCGCTTTTAAGAAACATGTCCTCCAAAGAAATCTTCACGCTGTCTGTCGACTGCATGGGCGGGGATCATGGTCCTCGCATTACCCTGCCGGCGTGTCGTAACTTTTTAGCAAAACATCCTGCAGCACGACTGTTGTTGGTGGGGCAGCCAGAGGCTTTGGCCGGATTTCAGCATGAGCGTGTTGAAGTCGTCGCAGCCTCCGAGGTGGTGGGAATGGACGACCCGGTTGAGGTTGCGTTGCGCCGTAAAAAAGACTCATCGATGCGCGTGGCCATCGAGCAGGTTAAGTCTGGCGCAGCTGATGCTGCTGTATCTGCTGGCAATACGGGTGCATTGATGGCGATCGCACGCTATGTTCTGAAAACAATGGACGGCATCGACAGACCGGCCATTGCGGGACAAATGCCCAATTTCAAAGGCGGTGGCACCACCATGCTGGATTTGGGAGCCAATGTCGATTGTGCGCCCGAGCACCTGCTTCAGTTTGCAGTCATGGGTTCAGCCTTGGTTTCGGTCTTGCAAGACAACGAAAGCCCCAGTGTGGGTTTGTTGAACATTGGTGAAGAAGCCATTAAAGGCAACGAAATCATCAAAAAAACAGGTGAACTGCTGCGATCTGCCGGCAATTCCGGCGATTTGAACTTTTATGGCAACGTCGAAGGCAATGATATTTTCAAGGGCACCGTCGACATCGTGGTGTGTGATGGGTTTGTGGGCAATGTCGCTCTAAAAACCAGCGAAGGCTTGGCCACCATGATGGGTGGCTTCTTGAAATCTGAGTTTTCTCGCAATATCTTCACCAAAATTGCTGCCATCTTTGCTTATCCTGTTCTAAATTCGTTTAAAAACAGGGTTGACCATCGCCGCTACAACGGCGCTGCCTTGTTGGGTTTGCGTGGATTGGTTTTTAAAAGTCACGGCTCAGCCGACGAGCTGGCCTTCGAAACTGCACTCAACCGAGCGTATGATGCGGCTAGACATCAACTGCTCAGCCGTGTTGCGGCCCGAATTGCCCATGCAGCCCCTTTGTTGGCCATGCAAGGCGCCTCATCTGAGGATTCGGCTCACGCGGCCGCTACCGAATGACCATTTATTCACGTATTTCAGGCACAGGCAGCTATCTGCCCCCAAGGCGATTGACCAATGCCGATTTGGTGGCCGAATTGGCCGCAAAAGGCATCGAAAGCTCTGACGAGTGGATCGTTGAGCGCACCGGCATCCGGGCTCGACATTTTGTTGACGCTGGCGTTGGCAGCAGTGATCTGGGTGCAGAGGCTGCACGCAGAGCCATCGCTGCAGCAGGTTGCCAAGCATCTGACATTGATCTGATCATCGTTGCCACCTCCACGCCAGACATGGTGTTCCCATCTACGGCTGCTTTGCTTCAAAACAAACTGGGCATTGCAGGCTGCCCCGTGTTTGATGTTCAAGCGGTTTGCAGCGGCTTTATCTATGCCATGACCGTGGCCGATGCCATGATTCAAACCGGTACTGCCAAACGCGCTTTGGTCATTGGTGCCGAAGTCTTCAGCCGCATCTTGGATTTCAAAGATCGCACCACTTGCGTCTTGTTTGGTGACGGCGCCGGTGCTGTTGTGCTGGAAGCTTCTGACACCCCGGGTATCTTGGCTACTGACATCCATGCCGATGGCAAATATTCCGACATCTTGTGTGTGCCTGGCCACGTGTCGGGCGGTGCCATTTTGGGTGATCCCGTTTTGAAAATGGACGGTCAGGCGGTCTTTAAGTTGGCTGTTGGCGTGTTGGAAGAAACCGCACGCGCATCTTTGGGTAAGGCGGGCTTGAACGATTCCGACATCGATTGGCTTATTCCGCACCAAGCCAACATTCGCATCATGCAAAGCACGGCTCGCAAACTCAAAATGCCGATGGAAAAAGTTATTGTCACGGTCGATCAGCACGGCAATACGTCCGCTGCATCCATTCCGCTGGCGCTGGACCACGGTGTTCGTTCTGGACAAATTTCCAAAGGTCAAACCTTGATGCTGGAAGGCGTCGGTGGTGGTTTTACTTGGGGATCTGTCCTCTTAAAATATTGAAAAATTCTGTACAGACATCATGAGTGCATTTGCTTTCGTTTTCCCTGGTCAAGGTTCACAATCCGTGGGCATGTTGGACGCATGGGGCGATCATCCTGCCGTCAAGGAAGCCCTCCAAGAGGCCTCCGATGCCATGGGTGAAGATTTGGGTGCGCTGATTCAAAACGGGCCCAAGGAAGCATTGGGACTGACCACCAACACGCAGCCAGTGATGTTGGTTTCGGCCGTTGCGGCTTATCGTGCCTGGTTGGCAGAAGGTGGTGCCAAGCCCGCTGTGCTTGCTGGCCATTCTTTGGGTGAGTATTCGGCATTGGTCGCTTCTGGCGTTTTGACATTGGCACAAGCCGCGCCTCTGGTGCGATTCCGTGCTGCGGCCATGCAAGATGCAGTGGCCGTAGGCGCTGGTGCGATGGCCGCCGTGTTGGGTATGGAGGCAACCAAAGTCATTGAAGGTTGCGCCCAAGCCCAAGCCACTTTCCCTGCAGGCAGTGGCGAGGTGGTAGAAGCTGTGAACTTCAACGATCCCGGTCAAACCGTGATTGCCGGCAGCAAGGCTGCCGTCGAAAAAGCGTGTGAAGTTTTGAAAGCAATGGGTGCCAAGCGTGCACTCAATTTGCCAGTGTCAGCTCCTTTCCACTCCAGTCTCATGAAGCCTGCGGCAGAAAAGTTGAAAGAAAAGTTGGCGTCAACAACATTTGCCGCCCCCCAAATTCCGGTCGTGAACAACATTGATGTGACGGTGGAAATCGATGCGGATCGGATTCGCGATGCGCTCTATCGCCAAGCATTTGGCCCCGTTCGTTGGGTCGAATGCGTTCAAGCCATCAAGGCCAAAGGCATCACCAACGTGGTGGAGTGCGGTCCTGGCAAGGTCTTGGCGGGCATGGTCAAGCGCATTGATGCCGACATGACAGGCTTGCCTTTGTTCGATCCTGCCTCTTTGGCGGAAGTGAAAGGAGCCTTGGCATGAGTATCGCCACAACAGAATTCAAAGGCCAAGTGGCATTGGTCACAGGCGCTTCCCGCGGCATTGGCGCAGCCATTGCTTTGGAATTGGCCCAACAAGGCTTGCAAGTGGTTGGTACAGCCACCACAGACGAAGGCGCCGCACGCATTTCTGCCGCTTTGTCAGCCTTTCCTGGCTGCCGTGGGGCTAATTTGAATGTCAATGACGCAGCAGCAGGTGAGGCTCTGATCGACGACATCGTTAAATCACAAGGCGGCCTGCATGTTTTGGTCAACAACGCGGGCATTACCCGTGACACTTTGGCCATGCGCATGAAGGACGACGATTGGGACGCCGTGTTGGACACCAATTTAAAGGCTGTTTTTCGCATGAGCCGTGCAGCCATTCGCCCCATGATGAAGCAGCGTTACGGCCGAATCATCAGCATCACCAGCGTGGTAGGGGCTTCTGGCAACCCTGGACAAGCCAATTACGCCGCTGCAAAAGCCGGTGTGGCCGGTATGACCCGTGCCTTGGCCCGCGAGTTGGGCAGCCGCAACATCACGGTCAATTGCGTCGCGCCAGGCTTTATTGCCACCGATATGACGGCTGCGCTGCCAGAAGCACAGCATCAAGCCCTGATGGTTCAAATTCCATTGGGTAAACTAGGTACACCTGAGGACATTGCGCATGCAGTGTCCTATTTGGCCAGTCCGCTGGCAGGTTATGTTACGGGTCAGGAACTGCATGTCAATGGCGGCATGCACATGTCCTGATAAAATCTCCTTTTTCCACAACCCTCAGAGGGAACCATGAGCGATATCGAAGCACGTGTCAAAAAAATCATTGCTGAACAACTCGGCGTTGAAGAGTCACAAGTCACACCAGAGAAAGCATTCGTTGCTGACTTGGGCGCAGACTCACTGGACACAGTAGAGCTGGTAATGGCGTTAGAAGACGAATTTGGAATTGAAATTCCAGACGAAGACGCTGAAAAGATCACCACTGTCAAAGCGGCGATCGACTACGCCCAAAGCAAAAAGGCTTGATCTGAGATGACCCGTCGTCGCGTCGTTGTCACGGGCCTGGGATGTATCAGCCCCGTTGGAAATACGGTGGCGGACGCATGGGCCAATCTCTTGGCAGGCCAATCCGGTATTGGTCTGATCTCTAAATTTGATACCTCCGCTTTCTCTTGCCGCATCGCAGGAGAGGTGAAGGGCTTCAATTTGGAACAGTACATCAGCGCCAAAGAAGCGCGCACGATGGACACCTTCATTCATTTTGGCATTGCTGCAGCGGTTCAAGCTGTAGAAGATGCCGGCTTGCCTACGGGCGAGGCTTTGGACGACGAGTTGGCCACACGCATTGCTTGCGTGATTGGTTCTGGCATTGGTGGTTTGCCCATGATTGAGCAAACTCATGTCGAGTACACCGCTCGCGGCCCACGCCGTATTTCTCCTTTCTTTGTGCCAGCTTCCATCATCAACATGATTGCTGGCCATGTTTCCATGCGTTTTGGTTTCAAAGGTCCCAATTTGGCCGTTGTCACCGCCTGTACCACCGGTCTCCACTGCATTGGCGAAGCCAGCCGCATGATTGAGTACGGTGATGCAGACGTCGTGGTGGCGGGTGGTTCCGAAGCCACCATTTCGCCTTTGGGTTTGGGTGGCTTTGCGGCCATGCGCGCCCTGTCTACTCGCAACGACGATCCAGCAGCTGCTTCTCGTCCTTGGGACAAAGACCGTGACGGTTTTGTCTTGGGCGAAGGCGCGGGTGTCATGGTGCTTGAAGAATACGAGCATGCCAAAGCCCGCGGTGCCAAAATTTATGCCGAAGTTTGCGGTTATGGCATGAGCGCCGATGCGGGTCACATGACTGCACCTAGCATGGACGGACCACGTCGAGCCATGGTCTCGGCCATGCGCAATGCCGGCATCAATGCAGACCAAATCAATTACTTGAACGCACACGGTACGTCCACGCCCTTGGGTGATGTGAATGAAACCAATGCCATCAAGGCTGCTTTGGGTGACCATGCCAAGAAAACTTTGGTCAGTTCGACCAAGTCAATGACCGGCCACTTGCTGGGTGGTGCAGGTGGCATTGAAAGTATTTTCACGGTGTTGGCTTTGCATCACCAAAAAGTGCCGCCCACCATCAACTTGGACAATCAAGATCCTGAGTGCGATTTGGATTACTGCGCCAACACCGCTCGCGATGTCAAAATTGACTACGCGCTGAAAAACAACTTCGGTTTCGGTGGCACCAATGGCAGTTTGGTTTTCCGTCGGATCTAATTCAGTTGAATTCCAACGCCCCATCGGTTGACTTCCCGGTGGGGCGTTTTTTCATGGGCGTTTACATGGTGATGGCGTTCTCCATTGTCACCGCTGGCGCCTTGACCTACAGTTTTTTGTTTGGTGACTTTCAAGGTTGGCGCGCCAATTTGCTGCTGCTTGTTTGGGTTTTCGCCAGTGGCCTGTCAATGTGGGCAGTGAGACAAGGTCAGTCACGTGGTTGGTTGTCTTGGAACGGCAATGTCTGGCATGAGTTGCCCATCAACGCGTCCAGCTTCTCGCCAGAAAATGTGTTGGACTGCGGCGTCACCGTTCATCTCGATATGCAGAGGCACATGCTGGTGTCCTTGTACAACCCGAATGGTTTTCGCAAATGGTTTTGGGTCAGTCGAAAATCATTTCCTGAGCGTTGGCATGGCTTTCGTTGCGCTGTATATTCGCGTTCCGAATGAAGTCTCTTTCATTGAAAAATTTGGAGCGAACGTTTTCTATGAAATCATTGAATGCAAAAGCACCGGGATCTGGGGTGTCGTTTTTCTTGGCATTGGCATGTGCCTTCAGTCTGCAAATGCCTTTGATGGCCTCGGCGCAACAAGGCATGGTCAAAGGCTTGCCAGACTTCACAGAGTTGGTTGAGCAAGTTGGGCCCTCTGTGGTCAACATTCGCACGCTAGAGAAAGTTCGTGCACAGCCGCAAAACGGCGGCGGAATGGACGACGAAACACAGGATCTACTGCGTCGTTTCTTTGGCATTCCTATTCCCAACGTGCCCAATCCACCCAACGCGCCCAGACAGGCGCCTAGGCAAGGTCGCACACCCGTGCCTGAAGAATCACAACCCAGAGGCGTAGGTTCTGGTTTTGTACTGACCTCTGATGGTTTCATCATGACCAATGCCCATGTCGTCGATGGCGCCGATGAGGTGTTGGTGACCTTGACCGACAAGCGAGAGTTCAAGGCCAAATTGATTGGTGCAGACAAGCGCACAGACGTCGCTGTGGTGAAAATTCAGGCAACGGGTTTGCCCGCTGTCAAAGTCGGTGATGTGTCGCGACTCAAAGTAGGCGAGTGGGTGATGGCCATTGGCTCCCCATTTGGGTTAGACAACTCCGTGACGGCAGGTATTGTGAGTGCCAAGCAGCGCGATACGGGCGACTACTTGCCCTTCATTCAAACCGACGTGGCCATCAACCCAGGTAATTCGGGTGGCCCCTTGATCAACATGCGCGGTGAAGTGATTGGCATCAACAGTCAAATCTATTCCCGCTCAGGTGGTTTCATGGGCATTTCCTTCGCCATTCCGATGGACGAAGCAATGCGTGTCAGTGAGCAGTTGCGGTCCAACGGACGTGTCACGCGAGGTCGCATTGGTGTACAGATAGAGCCCGTCACCAAAGAGTTGGCCGAGTCAATCGGACTGGGCAAGGCGCAAGGCGCCTTGATCAACCGCATTGAACCAGGTGCGCCCGCAGACAAAGCGGGCTTGGAAGCGGGCGATGTGATCCTCAAAATTGATGGCAAGCAGATTGAGAAGTCGGCAGATCTGCCTCGCTTGGTGGGCAACACCAAACCCGGTACCAAAAGTACTTTAACGGTGTTCCGACGTGGCGCAACCAAAGAGATGAGCATCGTGATCGCTGAACTTGAACCTGAAAAGGTGGCCAAGCGCAGTTCGGAAATTGAAGAGAAGCCAAAGGCCAGCGCTTCTGCGCAAGGCTTGGGCTTGGTCGTGACGGAATTGACCGATGCTCAGAAAACAGAATTGAAAATCAAAGGCGGCGTGCGCGTTGAAAGCGTGCAAGATCAAGCCGCCAAAGCAGGATTGAGAGAGGGTGATGTGATTCTGGCCGTTGGCAATCACGAAGTGACGCAGATGAAAGAATTTGAAGCTGCGGTTGCCAAAATTGACAAGAATTTAGCGGTCAGTGTGTTGTTCCGTCGGGGTGAGCTCACGCGCTTTGCCTTGATTCGGCCGATTCGTTGATCTTTAGAATGTCAAGAGTCCCTTTTGAATCACAGGGTTTTCCAGAATTTAAAAATATTTTTTAGGTTTGTATTCACTAACTTTTTAAGGCTCTGTTTGTCAAAAATGGTTAAAATCTGAGCACTTGAACCAAGATTCATGGCGAAAAAAGCAGGAGTGTGTTCACGATGTGGGATGTCCCACATCAGTCCACCGGTGATCCACAGAACACCCACAAGTTATTCATAAAAGCCCAAGCTAAATTGTGAATAACTTGTTAATAAGTTTTCTGTTGCGAGCTTGCAACGACCTGCAAAGAGCGATTTTGAGGCTGTACGTGTCTGGCTTTTTGCCTACAATGAAGTCCCAACTATCGCAGTTGCCATTGATTGTTGGTTCAGGGCGCGTCCTCATTCGACGCGCCCTTTTTTCTTGTCTAGTCCTTTGAATCTCAAACACTTGTAGCTGGTCCTTGATGAATCACATCAGAAATTTCTCCATCATTGCGCACATCGATCATGGCAAATCGACGCTTGCCGATCGCCTGATTCAACGTTGCGGTGGTTTGCAAGAACGTGAAATGGAAGCGCAAGTTCTCGACTCCATGGACATCGAAAAAGAACGCGGCATTACCATCAAAGCGCAGACAGCTTCGCTGCAATACAAAGCCAAAGACGGCCAAATTTACAACCTCAATTTGATCGACACACCAGGTCACGTTGACTTCTCTTATGAGGTTTCACGCTCCTTGTCGGCCTGTGAAGGTGCATTGCTGGTGGTCGATGCCAGCCAAGGTGTGGAAGCTCAAACCGTTGCCAATTGCTACACCGCACTCGACCTGGGTGTCGAGGTGGTGCCTGTGCTCAACAAGATGGATTTGCCGCAAGCAGATCCAGAGAATGCCAAAGCGGAAGTCGAAGATGTGATCGGCATTGACGCCAGCGAGGCCATTCCGTGTTCTGCCAAAACGGGCATGGGCATCGAAGATATTTTGGAAGCCATCGTTGCCAAAATCCCAGCCCCCAAAGGCAATCCCAACGCGCCACTGCGCGCCATGATCGTCGACAGTTGGTTTGACACCTATGTGGGCGTGGTGATGTTGGTGCGCGTGGTTGACGGTCGTTTGGGCAAGGGCGAGCGTTTCAAGATGATGGCCACAGGGGCTGTGTATAACGCAGACACCATGGGCGTTTTCACGCCCGCCAATGAACCACGTGAGAGCCTCGAAGCAGGTCAAGTGGGTTACATCATTGCAGGCATCAAAGAATTGCAAGCGGCCAAAGTGGGCGACACCATCACACTTGAAAAGAAACTGCCCAACAATTTAGGACCTGCTGAACAAGCGCTGCCAGGTTTCAAAGAAATTCAGCCGCAAGTGTTTGCCGGTTTGTACCCCACCGAAGCCAATCAATACGATTCTTTGCGCGATGCCTTGGAGAAACTCAAACTCAACGATGCCTCTTTGCATTACGAGGCTGAGGTTTCTCAAGCTTTGGGATTTGGCTTCCGCTGTGGCTTCTTGGGTTTGTTGCACATGGAAATTGTGCAAGAGCGATTGGAGCGTGAATTTGACCAAGACCTGATTACCACGGCGCCCAGTGTGGTGTACGAAGTGGTCAAGGGCGATGGCGAAGTCATCATGGTCGAGAATCCCGCCAAAATGCCCGATCAGGGCAAGATGCAAGAGATCAGGGAGCCCATCGTCACGGTGCATTTGTACATGCCCCAAGACTATGTGGGCCCTGTCATGACATTGGCCAACCAAAAGCGCGGCGTGCAAATCAACATGGCTTACCACGGTCGCCAAGTCATGTTGACTTATGAAATGCCGTTGGGTGAGATCGTTTTGGACTTTTTCGACAAGCTGAAGTCCGTGTCGCGGGGCTACGCCTCCATGGACTATGAGTTCAAAGAGTACCGTGCCTCCGATGTTGTGAAGGTCGACATTTTGTTGAACGGCGACAAGGTGGACGCTTTGTCCATCATTGTGCACCGCACCCAAGCTGCCTACCGTGGCCGTGCGGTGGTCGCCAAAATGCGCGAAATCATCAGCCGACAGATGTTCGATGTGGCCATTCAGGCGGCCATTGGTGCCAACATCATCGCTCGTGAAACCGTCAAGGCCTTGCGCAAAAACGTGTTGGCCAAGTGTTATGGTGGCGACATCACCCGCAAACGCAAATTGCTAGAGAAGCAAAAGGCAGGTAAAAAGCGGATGAAACAAATTGGCTCGGTTGAGGTGCCCCAAGAGGCATTCTTGGCCATCTTGCAGGTAGAAGATTGATGGAAGTTCTGACTGGATTTTTGCTGGCGGCTTTTTGTGGCTACGCTGGTTCTTGGTACTTTGGTTTGATCGAGGGCAATTTTGCTTTGCTCATGCTGATGGCGGTGGTCATCTCTGGCAGCTATTGGCTGGCTGAAAAATTCTATTTCTGGCCTCAGCGACTCAAAGCTGTCGAGCAACTTGACCGAGAAAAAGCAAAGCGCCACCAAGAACTTTCCAAGATGGGCATTGACCGTGTGGACACAGACACTGGAGAGGCACGCGACAGATTGCTCATGCAGCCTTGGTGGCTCGATTGGACAGCCGGTCTGTTTCCCGTCATTTTGGTTGTTTTTGTCCTGCGCTCCTTTTTGTTTGAGCCCTTCAAAATCCCATCGGGCTCCATGATTCCCACCTTATGGGTGGGCGACTTGATTTTGGTGAACAAGTTTCACTATGGCATTCGTTTGCCTGTGGCCAACATCAAAATCACTCAAGGTACCCCCGTGGCGAGAGGCGATGTGATGGTTTTCAGGTACCCACCACGCCCCAGCGTCGATTACATCAAGCGTGTCGTCGGTGTCCCAGGCGATGAAGTGGCTTATTTGAACAAGAAACTCAGCATCAATGGCAAGCCAGTGCCCACAGAAGCGCTGCCTGAGTTTTTTGATGAATCCGTCATGCGCTATTTCAAACAGTCTAAAGAAAAGCTGGGCGACAAAACGCACAATTTGATTGTGGACGACGATCGCCCTGCGTTCATTCCAGGTGCCGATGATTTTGCATTCCGAGACCGTTGCAATTACACCGTGGAGGGTGTTGTTTGCAAAGTACCCGAAGGCCATTACTTCATGATGGGTGACAATCGCGATAATTCTTTGGATTCTCGTTATTGGGGTTTTGTGCCCGATGCCAACATCGTGGGCAGGGCATTTTTTGTCTGGATGAATTTTGGCAATTTGGGCCGCATCGGCTCCTTCAATTGATTAAACCTTTGGGCAAGATCAGGTTTGCACACATTTAAACATTGAACAGGTCAACAGTTTGAACGACGGTCTAATTCAGTTGCAAGTCCGCATGAACCACAACTTCAAAGACGTGGCTTTGCTTGAACGCGCAATTACGCATCGGAGTTTTTCAGCGGATCACAACGAACGTCTCGAATTCTTGGGCGATTCTGTCTTGAATTTGGCCGTGGCACACTTGCTGTTTGAGCAGTTGCGCGATTTGCCTGAAGGCGATTTGTCTCGTGTACGTGCCAATTTGGTCAAGCAAGAGACCTTGCACCAACTGGCGCTCAAACTCGAAATTCCGGCTTGCTTGAAGCTGGGTGAAGGTGAGTTGAAATCGGGTGGTCAACGCCGTCCTTCTATTCTGGCCGATGCCCTGGAAGCCTTGATTGGCGCCGTTTTCTTAGATGCTGGCTACGATGTGGCGGAAAAATGGGTACATGCTCTTTTTCAAAATGTCGAGATCACGCCGCAAATGCAAGCGGCCGCCAAAGACCCCAAAACAGAATTGCAAGAGTGGTTACAAGGCCGTAAATTGCAGTTACCCCAATACAGTGTGGTGGCCACCTCAGGCGCCGCCCACCGTCAAATTTTTGATGTCGCTTGCGACATCCCCGAACTCAGTCTCTCACAACACGGCAGCGGCCCTTCGCGTCGTGCCGGTGAGCAAGCCGCGGCAGCTGCCATGCTTGAAATTTTGAAAGTCAAGGCACGCGGATGAACACAGAAACCAATCCCGCCCAACGTTGCGGTTTGGTGGCCATTGTTGGCAAACCCAATGTGGGCAAATCCACTTTGCTCAACGCATTGGTCGGCCAAAAAATCAGCATCACCTCGCGCAAAGCGCAAACCACACGCCACCGCATCACAGGCATTCGTACCGAAGGGTCGACCCAGTATGTGTTTGTCGACACGCCAGGTTTTCAAACCCGTCACAACACGGCTTTGAACAAGTCCTTGAATAAAACGGTTCTCGGTGCTGTGGGCGATGTGGATTTGGTTTTGTTTGTGGTTGAAGCGGGCATGTTCAATACCGCCGATGCCAAAGTGTTGGCCTTGCTCAAGCCCAATGTGCCTGTTTTGTTGATTGCCAACAAGCTGGATGCCATCAACCGCCGTGAAGATTTGGCGCCTTGGCTCAAAGAAATGCAAGAGCGTCATCCGTTCACTGAGTTTGTGCCCATGTCGGCCAAAAACGCCAAGGACATTGAGCGCTTGATGGGTTACTGCGAGAAGTACCTGCCCGAGCAAGCCTGGTGGTATGCCGAGGATGAATTGACCGACCGCAGCGAAAAGTTTTTGGCCAGCGAAATTGTTCGCGAAAAATTGTTCCGATTCACAGGCGATGAATTGCCTTACACCTCCACGGTGGTGATCGACAAGTTTGAAGAAGAACCCAGCCGCTCTGCCAATCGCATGATTCGCATTGCAGCCACCATTGTGGTCGAGCGCGAAGGCCACAAAGCCATGGTGATTGGCGACAAAGGCGAGCGCCTGAAGCGCATCGGAACAGAAGCGCGACAAGAGCTTGAAAAACTCATGGATGCCAAAGTGTTCATCGAGTTATGGGTCAAGGTTCGCTCAGGCTGGGCCGACGACGAAGCGCGTGTTCGCTCCTTCGGTTACGAATAAAAAGCGCAGGCCATGGCCGCAGTCTTGAAACGAATTTCGGATGAGCCGGCCTATGTGCTGCACCGCTACGATTGGAGCGAGTCCAGCCTCATTCTCGAGGTTTTCACACGGCATCATGGGCGCGTTGCCTTGGTCGCCAAAGGCGCGAAAAAACCCAGTTCTTCTTTCCGGCCCGTTTTGCTGCCGCTTCAGGCCATTCAAGTGGCCTACGGTGGCGACGCAGACATTCGCACCTTGAAGTCGGCCGAGTGGGTGGGTGGTCATGTGATGCCAACTGGTGATGCCTTGCTCTCTGGGTATTACTTGAACGAGCTGCTCCTCAAATTGTTGGCGCGGGAAGATCCCCATCCGTCATTGTTCGATGCTTACACAGCCACTGTAAGGGTCATGGCCACAGAGCCGGGCGAATTGCTTCAAGCCTCATTGCGTGTGTTTGAGCTTTTATTGCTCAGAGAAATAGGTTTGTTACCGAGTCTGAATTGCCAAACGCTCACCATGGCCGACTTGGACGAGACCCGAGATTACTGCTTGGTGCCAGAAGGTGGTTTGCGCTTGGCGCACCGAGATGATCGTCATGCCTTGAAGGGCGCTCAGTGGACAGCGCTTCAAAATGCCTTGGATGGCGCATCCGCTTTTACGGACACGCTTCGTTTGAGCTTGGACATGTTGACGCCACTTCGCACCCAACTGCGCACCTTGCTCAATTACCATTGCGGTGTCGGCACTTTAAAGACCCGTCAAATGATGATCGACATTCAAAGTTTGTGAGCCCTTCATGACCCTTCATTCCAAAACGGCACTGTCCGTCAACGTCAACAAAGTGGCCTTGCTTCGCAATTCGCGCCACTTGGGAATTCCCAGCGTCCTGAAAGCAGCGCAGATGTGCCTGGAGGCTGGCGCACAAGGCATCACGATTCACCCGCGGCCCGACGAGCGCCACATTCGCGCAACAGACGTGGTGGAATTGGCTGACTTGATGAAACGCTGGCCTGACCGGGAGTTCAACATTGAGGGCAATCCCTTTCACCAACTGATGGACTTTGTCAGAACGTATCGGCCTCACCAGGTGACCTTCGTGCCCGACAGCGAAGGCCAGTTCACCAGTGACCATGGGTGGTCCTTTACGAAGGATGCAGCCCAGCTCAAACCTTTGATAGATGAATGCAAGTCCTTGGGTGTGCGCGTCAGTTTGTTCATGGATCCTGAGCCTGAGCAGATGCAAGCGGTGAAGCAAGTGGGTGCAGACCGCGTAGAGCTTTATACAGAACCTTATGCTGCAAGCTTTGGCTCATCCGCCAATGCGGCCTGTTTGGAAACGTATGTGGCCACAGCCAAAGCTGCCATGGCGCTGGGTTTGGGTGTCAATGCCGGCCATGATTTGAACCAGGACAACTTGCCAACATTTGCACAAGCAGTGCCGGGCCTGTTGGAAGTTTCCATTGGTCACGCGTTGATTGCTGACGCTTTGGAAGTTGGCTATGGGGCCACTGTTCGCGGCTATTTGAAAGCCTTAGGTCGATAGCAGGAGCCAGGCCATGATTTACGGCATTGGAACCGACCTGTGTGACGTGAGGCGCATCCGAGCCAGCTTGGAAAAGCATGGTGATCGCTTTGCTCAAAAAGTCTTGAGTGACGCCGAATTTGCCACCTACAAGGCACGAGGTGCAAGGTGGCCAGAACGTGGCGTGCGTTATGTGGCCACGCGGTTTTCTGCCAAAGAGGCTTTCAGCAAAGCCATTGGTTTGGGCATGCGCATGCCCATGACTTGGCGCTCTTGCGAAATTGGCAAACTGCCCTCTGGGCAGCCTGTGATTATTTTGCATGGTGCCTTGAAAACCTGGTTCGAGTCCCAACATTTAAAAGCACACATCAGCGTGACGGACGAGGCGGATTACGCCGGTAGTTATTGCGTGGTGGAAAGAACGGCATGAACATTCAAGCACCACTCATCATTGACATTGAAGGTCACGCGCTCACCGCGCAAGACAAAAAGCGCCTGAAAAATCCTTTAACAGGCGGCATCATTTTGTTTGGCCGCAACTGGCAAAGCCGGGCGCAGCTGACGGCATTGTGTGCAGAGATCAAAGCGGTACGAAAAGACTTGCTGATTTGCGTGGACCATGAAGGTGGTCGCGTGCAACGTTTCAGAACCGATGGTTTTACGCATTTGCCGGCCATGCGCCGCTTGGGTGAAATGTGGTCACAAGATGGCAAAGGGCTTGAAGGTGAGGGCGTCTTGAAAGCCTGTCAAGCAGCCACTGCCGTGGGCTATGTATTGGCAGCAGAGTTGCGCGCCTGTGGTGTGGATTTCAGTTTCACGCCAGTGCTCGATTTAGATTACGGCGAAAGCAGCGTGATTGGTGACCGTTCCTTCCACCGAGACCCCAGACATGTGAGCTTGTTGGCCAATAGCCTGATGCATGGTTTGCGCCGAGCTGGCATGGGCAACTGTGGCAAACACTTTCCAGGACACGGCTATGTCAAGGCGGACTCTCATGTGGACATGCCCATCGACAAGCGCAGCCTCAAAACCATCTTGAAAGACGATGCCAAGCCTTATGAGTGGCTGACCAACGAATTGACAGCCGTGATGCCAGCCCATGTGATTTATCCCAAAATTGATTCACAGCCTGCTGGTTTTTCTGCCACCTGGATTCAAACTATTTTGCGTGAGCAGTTGGAATTTACAGGGGCTGTGTTCAGTGATGATTTGTCTATGGCTGGCGCGCGAGTATTAGACGGTCAAGCCATCAGCTTCACGCAAGGTGCCTTGGCTGCACTTCAGGCGGGTTGTGACATGGCGTTGCTGTGCAATCAATCATTGAAGGGCAGCAAGGTCATCGACGAGGTTTTAGACGGCTTGGCTGAGGCTCAAGTAAAAGGCTGGTGGCAGCCTGATGAAATCAGTGAAGCACGCCGTTTGGCACTGTTGCCTTCATCTCCCGCATTGGCTTGGGATGATCTGGTCCGTTCGGTCAATTACCAACAAGCCTTAGCCTGCTTGCCCTGATATGCAATTCATTGCTTGGATTTTTAAAGTCTTCTTCAGTTTGCTGGGGCTGGTGTTTGTGCTGGGCATGCTTTGTATTCTCTTGTTTTCTTTGCTGTTTGGTGCTCTTTGGTCATTGGTGCGCGGCCGCAAGCCTGAAGTGGCTGTGGTGTGGCAACGCTACCAAGACATGGCCCGCAGCAAAGCGCCTTTCGGTGCTTGGGGTAAGGGGGCCCGCCATGAGGCCGAGGTGGTCGACGTCGAAGCCAGGGAAGTTCCCAATGTGGCACGGCCCCAAGATCGGTTGAACAAGGAATAAAAAAGAGCGCACTAGGCGCTCTTTTTATTCTTGTTCTCGCTTGAGTGCAGGGAACAAAATCACATCGCGAATACTGGGGCTGTCGGTCAGCAGCATCATCAAGCGGTCAATGCCAATGCCGCAACCGCCAGCAGGTGGCATGCCGTATTCCAAGGCACGCACAAAGTCGTGGTCAAAGTACATGGCCTCATCGTCGCCGCTGTCTTTGGCATCCACTTGTGCTTGGAAGCGCGCCACTTGGTCTTCGGCGTCGTTCAACTCAGAGAAGCCGTTGCCAAATTCACGGCCTGTGATGTAGAGCTCAAAACGCTCGGTCACTTCTGGGCGCTCATCGTTGGCACGCGCCAAGGGCGAAATTTCGGTGGGGTGCTCCATGATGAACGTGGGCTCCCACAGTTTTTCTTCCACGGTTTCTTCGAAGTACAACACCTGCAAACCGGCCAATGATTTCTTAGACAGGTTGTTCTTGGCTTCACTCATGCCCAGCTTTTGCAGGGCCTGAATGAGCCAGGCCGCGTCGTCCACTTTGTCGCCAGCTTCTGTGTGTTTCACAATGGCTTCACGGATGGTGAGGCGTGCAAATGGCTTGGCCAAGTCGACGGGTTTGCCGGCATAGCTCAGTTGCAAATGGCCCACGGCATTCATGGCGGCATCGCGAATCAATTCTTCGGTAAAGCCCATCAAGTCTTGGTAGTTCCAATACGCCGCATAGAACTCCATCATGGTGAATTCGGGGTTGTGGCGAACGGAAATACCTTCGTTGCGGAAGTTGCGGTTGATTTCGAACACGCGCTCAAAACCGCCCACCAGCAAACGCTTGAGATACAACTCTGGCGCAATGCGCAAGAACATTTCTTGGTCGAGTGCGTTGTGGTGTGTGGCAAAGGGACGTGCATTGGCACCGCCAGGAATGGGGTGCAGCATGGGCGTTTCAACTTCTAGAAAGTTGTGCTTGACCATGAAGTCACGAATGCCACTGACGGCTTTACTGCGCGCTGTGAAGCGTTTGCGCGCGTCTTCGTCCATCATCAAGTCTACATAGCGTTGACGGTATTTGATTTCCTGGTCGGCCACACCATGGAACTTGTCGGGCATAGGGCGCAAGCTCTTGGTGAGCATGCGAACACTGGTAGCATGCAAGGACAGCTCGCCCATTTTGGTTTTGAACAAGAAGCCCTCAGCGGCCACGATGTCGCCCAAATCCCAGTGTTTGAAATCGTTGTAGGCTTCTTCGCCAATGTCGTCGCGCGTGACATAAATTTGAAAACGACCTGTGGCATCTTGCAGTGTGGCAAAGCTGGCTTTTCCCATCACGCGTTTGAGCATCATGCGGCCAGCAATTTTGGCCTTCACAGGTGTGACGCCTTCGCCCTTCAATGCTTCAGCTGCTTTCTCGCCGTGCGCCAATGTGAGCGGCTCTGCACGGTCTTCAGGTTTGAAGTCATTGGGGAATGCCACGCCTTTGCCTTGGGCTTGCGCTTCACGCAGAGCTTTGAGTTTGCTGCGACGTTCTGCAATCAGCTGGTTCTCGTCAACGACGGGGGTGGTTTGATTTTCTGCTGGCGTGTCTGACATGAAGTGCACTTCGGTAAGGGGGTGTTCAAAACCCGTAAAACGCTGAAGGTCAGCGCGAATCCGTTATTTTACGATTCCTTGGGGCTGACGCTATCATCCACACACTTGGAGGACTGCTGTGTTTCTACAAATTGTCAATTTGATCTTGGATGTGGCCACTGGTTTGGTGGGCGGCGCATGTTTGATGCGCTTGGTGATGCAATGGCAGCGTTTGCCTTTTCAGAACCCCATTGGGCGCTTTGTCTTTGCCGTGACGGATTGGCTGGTGATGCCGCTCCGGCGTGTACTGCCCGCTGTGGGGCGCTTAGACACTTCCAGTCTGGCGGCCGCATGGCTCATGAAACTCAGTCACGTGACCATCATGTGGGTTTTGGGCGGTACTCAGGCAGCCTTTGTCGGGGTCTTGATTGCCAGCCTGTTTGGCGTGCTTCATTGGCTGGTTTCTGGCTTGAGCGCCATCATATTGTTGTACGCCATCCTGTCTTGGGTGCAACCCAACAGCGGCAGCATGATGCTGTTGTCACGCATTGTGGAGCCCTGGTTGGCACCCATTCGAAACGCCATTCCTCAGCCCGGTGGCATTGACCTGTCGCCTTTGGTGCTGTTGGTCATTTTGCAAATTGCGGGCATGTTGCTCGCTGGCTTGCAATATGGCGGGTTTTAAGGGCAGCGGACGGCGTCCGCTGCTTCTGGACAGGGTTAGCTGACCGCGTCGGCTGACTGGCGTGTCAGCATGGCCAATGTGTTGGCAATGGTCATCTTCAATTCACGGCGATCGCTGATGAAGTCAATGGCGCCTTTTTCTTGCAAAAACTCAGCCCGTTGGAAACCTTCTGGCAAGGTGACTCGCACAGTGCTTTCAATCACGCGGGGGCCGGCAAAGCCAATCAGGGCCTTGGGTTCGGCAATGACGACGTCGCCCATGAAGGCAAAGCCAGCAGACACGCCACCCATGGTGGGGTCGGTGAGTACGCTGATGTAAGGCAAACCTTTTTTGGCCAGGCGGGTGAGTGCAGCATTGGTTTTGGCCATTTGCATCAGGGACAACAAGCCCTCTTGCATGCGCGCGCCACCCGTGGCGGTAAAGCAAATGAAGGGCACTTTTTGTTCAATGGCTGTTTCAACGCCACGTACAAAACGCTCGCCCACCACGGAGCCCATGCTGCCGCCCATGAAGTCAAATTCAAAGCAGGCGGCCACCACGTTGATGCTGTGGATGGCGCCGCCCATGACCACCAAGGCGTCGGTTTCGCCGGTGTTGCTCATGGCTTCTTTGATGCGCTCGGGGTACTTGCGGCTGTCTTTGAATTTCAAAGCGTCGACGGGCACCACTTCTTGGCCAATTTCATAGCGACCTTCGTTGTCCAAAAAGTTGTTCAGACGGGCGCGCGCGCCAATGCGGTGGTGGTGGCTGCAGGTGGGGCAAACGTTTTGGTTTTGCTCCAAGTCAGTTTTATAGAGCACGGATTCGCACTGGGGGCACTTGATCCACAAGCCTTCTGGCACGCTGCGGCGGTCGGCCGGGTCGGTGTGCAGAATTTTGGGGGGAAGCAGTTTTTCGAGCCAACTCATGTCAAGGTCCTTATGGGTTGTTTCAGGCGTCCATGGCCTGGCGAATGCCACGCAAAAAGTCGCCAGCCACAGCGGCGACTTTATCGCGGGGTTCATTTTCTATCAACTGGATGATTTTGCTACCAATCACGACGGCATCGGCCACTTTGGCAATGGTTTGAGCCGTTTGGGCATCGCGAATGCCAAAACCAACGCCCACTGGGATGCTGACTTTTTGGCGAATGCGGGGCAACATGGCTTCCACTTCGTCCGTATTCAGTGCGCCGGAGCCTGTGACGCCTTTAAGCGACACGTAATACACGTAGCCACTGGCGACGTCGGCCACTTGCTGCATGCGCTGATCGGTGCTGGTAGGGGCCAACAAGAAAATCAGGTCCATGTTGTGGGCGCGCAGTTTGGCAGCAAATTCGACGCATTCTTCGGGCGGATAGTCCACTACCAAGACGCCGTCGATGCCAGCCTCTGAGGCGTCACGAATGAAGCCGTCTTTGCCGTGCTTCAGGTCATAACGTTCAATGGGGTTGGCATAGCCCATCAGCACCACGGGGGTGGTGGTGTTGGTTTGTCTAAAGGCTTTCACCATGTCAATGACATGGGTGGTGCCAATGCCAAACGCCAAGGCTTTGTCGCCGGCTTTTTGAATGACGGGGCCGTCGGCTGAGGGGTCGCTAAAAGGCACACCCAATTCAATGACATCGGCGCCTGCTGCCACCATGGCATGCATCAATTCGGGTGTGACATCTGCAAAGGGAAAACCCGCTGTGACGTACGGAATGAGGGCCTGTCGACCCTTGGCTTTCAGTTGTTCGAAGGTGGCTTCAATGCGGCTCATTTGACGACTTTCACAAATTGCTCGCCCATGGGCAAACCACCTTTGACACCTTGGCCTTGGCAGCTGGGGCGGCAGTAGAAATCGGCTTGGCTCAGGTCGGCCACGGTGCCGATGTCTTTGTCGCCACGGCCTGATAAGTTGACCAAGATGGATTGATCGGGCTTCATGGTAGCGGCCAATTTTTTGGCATAGGCCACAGCATGACTGGACTCGAGGGCAGGGATGATGCCTTCGGTGCGGCACAAGTAATGGAACGCGTCCAGTGCTTCTTGGTCGGTGATGCCCACGTATTCAGCACGGCCAATGTCTTTCAGGAAGGCATGCTCAGGGCCCACGCCTGGATAGTCCAAGCCCGCGCTGATGCTGTGCGTTTCTGTAATTTGTCCGTTGTCGTCTTGCAAGATGTAGGTGCGGTTGCCGTGCAACACACCGGGGCTACCGCGCTGCAAAGAGGCAGAGTGTTTGCCGCTTTCTAAGCCTTCACCCGCCGCTTCCACGCCAATGAGGCGTGTGTTCTTGTGGTTGATGTAGGGATAGAAAATACCCATGGCGTTGGAGCCGCCACCCACACACGCGATAACGGCATCGGGTTGTTGGCTGTGCAAACCGGTTTGCGCCAAAAGGGTCGGCATTTGCTCAAGGCATTCGTTACCAATCACGCTTTGGAAATCGCGAACCATCATGGGGTAGGGGTGTGGACCGGCCACGGTACCGATGATGTAGAAGGTGTTGTCGACATTGGCCACCCAGTCGCGCATGGCTTCGTTCAAGGCGTCTTTCAGGGTTTTGCTGCCTGATGTCACAGGCACCACAGTAGCGCCCAAGAGTTTCATGCGGTACACATTGGGGCTTTGACGTTTGACGTCTTCGGCACCCATGTACACCACGCACTCAAGTCCGTAGCGCGCGCAGATGGTGGCCGTTGCCACACCGTGTTGGCCAGCGCCGGTTTCGGCAATGATGCGCGGCTTGCCCATGCGCTTGGCCAACATGGCTTGACCTATGGTGTTGTTGATTTTGTGCGCGCCCGTGTGGTTCAGGTCTTCGCGCTTCAAATAGATTTGTGCACCACCCACTTCACGGCTCATGCGAGCAGCGTGATAGATGGGAGAGGGACGGCCGACAAAGTGCGCCAATTCGTATTGGAACTCGGCCAAAAACGCAGGATCGTTTTGGTACTTGGCATAGGCCTCGCGCAATTCGAGGATAGCGTGCGTCAGGGTTTCGCTGACGAAGCTGCCGCCAAAAATGCCAAAGTGGCCAGAGGCATCGGGTTGTTGGTAATGGGACATGTTGTTACTCAATGGCATCGGCTGCTTTGACGGCAGCCACAAATTCTTGGATTTTTCGGGCATCTTTCAGGCCTTTGTGGCCCTCAAGCTCGACACCCGAGCTGACATCAACGGCCAAAGACAGGGCTTTGGGCCGAAGCTGGCGAATGCCATCGGTCACATTTGCAGGCGTCAATCCACCACTCAAAACGAGGTGAGCGTTGACGTTTGGAGGAAGCTGTGACCAATTGAATGTTTTCCCGCCACCGCCATAACCGTCAACATGAGCGTCGAGCAGGATGGCCTGGGCATTTGAGTAATCTTGGCAGAATTTTACCAAGTCAAAGGAGGCGGTGTTGTCGGTGGGAATTCGGGCCGCGCGCCAGTAGGGGCGTTGCACAGCTTGGGCCAAACGGTCGCACTCAAAGGGGGATTCGTCACCATGAAACTGAAGCAGAGCGTTGGGCACGGCCAGGCAGGCGGCCTCTACTTCCTCTAGGCTGGCATTCACAAACAACAGGACGGGCGTGACATCAGAAGGCAGTAATTTGGCCAACTGTCCTGCACGTTCGGGGGCAACATAGCGTGCACTTGGGGGGTACATCACAAATCCAATTGCATTGGCGCCCGCCGCCACGGAATCTAAAACATCGGCTTCGCGCGTGAGACCGCAAATTTTGACAAAAGTAGGGTGTGCGTCTGAGCTCATGGCAGCCAATGAAAAGGCGGTGTCTCGGTGGGCAAGCCCCATTGAGGGTCGTACACCGGTCCTTGAAAGTACAAACCATCTGGCGAGAAAGTTGGCGCTGCGGCATCGCGGCGTTTGCTTTCAATCACTTGTGCCATCCATTCGGGGGGCTGAAAGCCTTGGCCAATGGTCACCATGCAACCCATGATGTTGCGAATCATGTGGTGCAAGAAGGCGTTGCCTTCAAATTCAAAGCGCCAGTAAGGGCCGTGCTTGTGTATGTCCACGCGCAGCATGGTTTTGATGGGCGACAAGGCCTGGCAACTGCTTGCCCTGAAAGAGGAGAAGTCGTGTTCACCCAGCAAGTATTGGGCGGCTTGGCGCATGGCCGTCTCGTCCAAAGCGCGGTAGACCCACCCTGCGCGACCAGACTCCAAGCTGGGCCGAACGGGCGACTCTAAAACGATGTAGGCATACCTTCGGGACAAAGCGCTGCCGCGCGCATGAAATTCAGCTGGAACTTCTTGCGCCCACTGGACTGAAATGTCATCTGGCAAGTAGCGGTTGGTGCCGCGCACCCAAGAACCCATGTCGCGCTCTAGTGGGGTATCGAAGTGAACCACTTGCATCAAGCCATGAACGCCTGCATCGGTTCGACCCGCACACAAGGTGGTGACTCTTTGAGTGGTGAATTCTTTGAGCGCCTTTTCCAATTTATCTTGGATGGTCAGGCCAGTGCTTTGGCTTTGCCAGCCCTGGTAGGGCTGCCCGTTGTAGGTGATGCCCAGCGCAACTCTCACTGAAGTGTCTCGGTGGTAGTGGGCGATCGAAAGTGCCCAGTTGATTGGGCTACCTGAGTGCTTGGGTTCAGGTTTAAATCCAATGCAGTAATGTCTGCAGGCAATTCCAATTTGATGCCAGGTGAGATGCCGGTAGGCGCAGTGGCCATGTCAGCCGCGGGCATCAAGGTGCTGAGCGTGGGCGATGAACGGCGACCCTGAACACGCAAGCCTGCCCAAACTGCCAACACGCCGAGCAAAGTCAATGCAGCCCACAAGTAGGCGTTTTGATGGGGCGCGTCCAATAAGCGATTTAAGTTCAGCCAGCCCATGGCGGCATCGCTGGCAGCACGTTGGGGTGCGGCAGGGCCAACGGTGATGGGGGCAGGGGCTGTCAGTTGAACCAATTGATCCACATTGCTTTGCAAAGTTGCCAACTGCTTTTGTGCATCTTGTAAAGCACGTTGTGTTGCCAATCGTGTTTCAGCATTTTGCTTTTCAATTTTGGCCTGCGTCAGCTTCAACTGATCGATGGTGGCTTCGGCTGCTTTGAGCGCGGCTTCTTCTTGGCCCACTTTGCCAGACATTTGTCGTGAAGGTGCTTGGCCTTTGATCAATTGCGTGCTTTGTGCAGCGGCTTGTGAAAAGGCCAGAAACTCTTTTTGCTGCGTGACCAAAAATTGTCGCGCTTCATTGGCATCAATGGCGTGAACAGCTGTCGCTGAGGGTGCTTTGAGCACAGCACCCGCTCGCAGCAAGTTGACGTTGCCTTCGATGAAGGCGTCGGGTTGGCTTTTGAGTAAGGCCACCAGCATTTGCTGAGTGCTCATGTCTTCGGTCAGCCATTGCTGAATAATTTGGCTGGCGCTTTCTCCCTTTTGCACCACGTGCTCTGTGGGTGCGGCAGTGGCTGGTTTGGCCATTGCGCTTGCTGCCGTGGCCAGTTGTATGGGCGTTTCTGATTTGCTGGGCGCAGGCTTCAACATCAATGTGAAGGCCTTGACCCATTTGCCAGAAGCTGTTTGGGCTTCAATCAGAAGATCGACAAAGTTGTCCGAAAAACTTTGGGGACCTGTAATGCGAATGCGCTGCGTACCATCGCGTGTTTCGTAGGGCTCAGCTTGCAATTGACCCACTGCAGGTGAGTAGATCAGTCCCAGTTGGGCAAACCGCTCTGCTGGCGCAATTTTGACACTCAGTTGGCCCCATTCTTCGGCAGTGGCACTGGCCACGCCGATTTCGGCGCGCAAGGGCTCACCTTTGAACGATTGCACCTCAATGCCGGCCAGCGTCAGGGCATGCGCGCTCAAGCACACGCCCAAGGCGCTGATGATGCCGGCAAGAAGGGTGCGGGGACTTGGCATGGGGGCCTTGGTTAGGCGTCCAGCAAAATGCGCAGCATGCGACGCAGTGGCTCGGCAGCGCCCCATAGCAATTGATCGCCAATGGTGAAGGCACCAACATACTCTGGGCCCATGGCCAGTTTGCGAATGCGGCCCACTGGAATGGTCATGGTGCCTGTCACAGCAACAGGTGTGAGGTCTTTCAATGTGGCTTCACGTGTGTTGGGAACCACTTTGACCCACTGGTTGTCGGCAGCGATCATGGCTTCAATGTCGGCCACGGGCACGTCTTTTTTCAATTTGAAGGTGAGTGCCTGGCTGTGGCAGCGCATAGCGCCCACACGAACGCAGAAGCCATCGACAGGAACTGCTGGCGCATTGAAGCCTTCGCCTTGACCCAAAATTTTGTTGGTCTCGGCCATGCCTTTCCACTCTTCTTTGGACATGCCATTGCCCAGATCTTTGTCGATCCAAGGAATGAGCGAGCCGCCCAGCGGCACACCAAAGTTGGCTGTTTCGGCGCCGGTGAGGGCGCGTTGCTTGGCGATAACTTTGCGATCGATCTCCAAGATGGCGCTCTTGGGATCGTCGAGTAAAGCCTTGACCTCAGAATTCAAGGTGCCGTACTGCGTGAGCAACTCGCGCATGTGCTGCGCGCCGCCGCCAGAGGCTGCTTGGTACGTTTGGGTGCTCATCCACTCGACCAATCCGGCCTTGTACAAAGCGCCCACGCCCATCAACATACAGCTGACGGTGCAATTGCCGCCGACCCAATTCTTGCCACCGTTTTTCAGGGCAGATTGAATGACGGGCATGTTGACCGGATCCAAAATGATCACGGCATCTTTTTCCATGCGCAGTGTGGAAGCGGCATCAATCCAATGACCGTTCCAACCTGCGGCGCGCAACTTGGGGAACACTTCGGTGGTGTAGTCGCCACCTTGGGCCGTGATGATGATGTCGCAACGCTTCAAGGCATCGATGTTGAAAGCATCTTGCAGCGTCGTTTCGTTTTTGGCCATGGCGGGCGCTTTGCCGCCAGAGTTGGAGGTGGAGAAGAACAAAGGTTCAATCAAACCAAAGTCGCCCTCGGCTTGCATGCGGTCCATCAAGACGGAACCGACCATGCCGCGCCAGCCTACAAGTCCTACCAATTTCATGTCATCACCCTTTCAATGTTAATTTTGAGATTCCGACTCGTCGAGCCGGAAGGGCATGACGAGTTGTGAGCTGTTAGCTCTTTGTCGTTTTCGTAATGGCTTTCACAACGGCTTCGCCCATTTCGCGGGTGCTGACCTTTTGTGTGCCTTCAGACCAGATGTCGACCGTCCGCAAACCGGAAGCCAAAACAGACTTCACAGCCGTCTCAATGCGATCGGCAGATTCGGCTTGGTTCAGTGAAAAACGGAGCATCATGGCAGCTGACAGTATTGTAGCCAATGGGTTTGCAATACCCTGACCCGCAATGTCAGGGGCACTGCCGTGGCTTGGCTCATACAGGCCTTGGTTTTGGCTGTTCAGACTGGCCGAGGGCAGCATGCCGATAGAACCGGTCAGCATGGAAGCTTCGTCGGACAAAATGTCGCCAAACATGTTGCCTGTGACCACCACGTCGAATTTCTTAGGCGCCTTGACCAATTGCATGGCGGCATTGTCCACGTACATATGCTCCAGTTCGACGTCTGGGTATTCTTTGTGAACGTCGGTGACCACGTCTTTCCAGAATTGGAAAGTCTCAAGCACATTGGCCTTGTCGACGCTGGTGACTTTTTTGCTGCGTTTGCGAGCGGCTTGGAAGGCCACGTGGGCAATGCGTTCAATTTCGGGGCGCGAGTAGCGCATGGTGTCGAAGGCTTCTTCGGCACCTGGGAAGTGACCGTCTGTGGCAATACGGCGGCCGCGAGGTTGACCAAAGTAGATGTCGCCGGTCAGTTCACGAATGATAAGGATGTCGAGGCCCGAAATGAGTTCGGGCTTGAGGCTGGAGGCACTGACCAATTGCTCGTAGCAAATGGCGGGGCGGAAGTTGGCAAACAGGCCCAAGTTTTTGCGCAAGCCCAGGATGGCTTGTTCGGGGCGTAAAGGTCGGTCGAGTTTGTCGTATTTCCAGTCGCCCACCGCGCCAAACAAAACCGCATCGGATTCTTTGGCCAGTTTCAAGGTGGCCTCTGGCAAAGGGTGGCCGTGAGCTTCGTAAGCAGCGCCGCCCACCAAGGCTTCTTCCATTTCGAATTTCAAGTCGAGGACGTTCAAAACCTTGACGGCTTCTGCCACGATTTCGGTACCAATGCCGTCACCCGGCAGAACTGCGATTTTCATGATGATTCTTTTCTCAAACGATGGAGTTGTGACGTTTTTAGGCGACGTGGGCTAACCAAGGCTTGGTGGCCAAGCGTTCGGCTTCATAGGCTTTGATTTTGTCTGCGTAGCGCAAGGTCAAGCCAATGTCGTCCAAGCCGTTCATCAGGCAGTATTTGCGGAAGGCTTGGACGTCAAAAGGGATTTCCTCGCCTTGGGGACGAAGCACCACTTGGCGCTCTAAATCAATGGTGAGTTGGTAGCCGGGGAAGGCAGCCACTTCGTCAAACAATTTGGCCACCACGTTTTCGGGCAAGACGATGGGCAACAAGCCATTTTTGAAACAGTTGTTGAAAAAGATGTCGGCGAAGCTAGGGGCAATGACCGCACGGAAGCCGTATTGGTCAATGGCCCAAGGGGCGTGCTCACGTGATGAGCCGCAGCCAAAGTTTTTGCGAGCCAACAAAATGGACGCACCTTGGTAGCGTGATTGGTTCAATACGAAATCGGGATTGGGTTTGCGGCTTGTGGGGTCTTGGCCAGGGTAGCCCGCATCCAGATATCGCCATTCATCAAACAAGTTGGGGCCAAAGCCAGTCTTGCGGATGGACTTGAGAAATTGTTTGGGAATGATGGCGTCGGTGTCGACGTTCTCCCGGTCCATGGGTGCCACAAGACCTTTGTGAACTGTAAATTTTTGCATGTGTATTCCTTGATCGACTGTGTGAGTGCTTCGTTCTCAAATGCACTTAAGCAAATTGACGAATGTCCACAAAATGACCATGAATGGCAGCTGCGGCTGCCATGGCAGGGCTGACCAAATGCGTGCGTCCGCCTGCACCTTGACGGCCTTCGAAGTTGCGATTGCTGGTGCTGGCGCAACGCTCGCCGGGCTCTAAGCGGTCGGCATTCATGGCCAAGCACATCGAGCAACCTGGCTCACGCCATTCAAAACCAGCGGCTTTGAAAATCTCGTGCAGCCCTTCGCGCTCGGCCTGTTCTTTGACCAAACCAGAACCCGGCACCACCATGGCCAACTTGACGGTTTTGGAAACTTTTTGGCCCAAGTTTTTGACCACAGCTGCCGCTTCACGCATGTCTTCAATGCGGCTGTTGGTGCAAGAACCAATGAAAACTTTGTCAACAAAAATGTCGTTCAGCGCTTTGCCGGGTTCAAGGCCCATGTACGTGAGGGCGCGTTCAATGGCGCCGCGTTTGTTGGCGTCTTTTTCTTTGTCGGGATCGGGCACGGTGCCGTTGATACCCAACACCATTTCAGGTGAGGTGCCCCAAGTGACTTGCGGCACGATATCGGCAGCGTTGATTTCAACCACGGCATCAAAATGAGCGCCGGCGTCGGATTGCAGGGTTTTCCAATAAGTGACCGCATGATCCCATTCCACACCGGTGGGAGACAACAAGCGACCTTTGACGTACTCGATGGTTTTTTCGTCAACGGCCACCAAGCCAGCGCGTGCGCCAGCTTCAATGGCCATGTTGCAGACGGTCATGCGACCTTCCATGGACAGCGCACGAATGGCCGAGCCACCAAACTCAATGGTGTAGCCCGTACCGCCGGCTGTGCCGATTTTGCCGATGATGGCCAGCACAATGTCTTTGCCCGTAATGCCTTTGGCAACTGTGCCTTCGACCTTCACCAGCATATTTTTGGCTTTTTTGGCCAACAAAGTTTGAGTGGCCATGACGTGCTCAACTTCGCTGGTGCCAATGCCGTGGGCCAAGGCGCCAAAAGCGCCGTGTGTGGACGTATGGGAGTCGCCGCAAACCACCGTCATGCCGGGGAGGGTGGCACCATTTTCCGGGCCAATGACGTGAACAATGCCTTGGCGTTTGGACATGAAGGGGAAAAATGCCGCGGAACCAAATTCAGCAATGTTGCTGTCCAGGGTGGTAATTTGTTCTTTGCTGATGGGGTCGGTGATGCCGTCGTAGCCTAACTCCCAACCAGTTGTGGGGGTATTGTGGTCAGCCGTGGCCACAATGGAGCTGACGCGCCAGACTTTGCGTCCCGCTTGGCGTAAGCCTTCGAAGGCTTGGGGGCTGGTGACTTCATGCACCAAGTGACGGTCGATGTACAAGACGGAGGTGCCGTCTTCTTCGGTGTGGACGACGTGTTCGTCCCAAATTTTGTCGTAAAGCGTACGTGACATGGTGCTTCCTAGGGTCAAGCCCCGCATTTTAAGCTGATTACGCATATTGCCCGCGCTGTATTTGCAGGGTAGGATCGATGGAATTGCGTCTTGAAAAGCTATAGTGTCGAACAGCCGGTCCTAGAAGCGCAAGCCAGCTACATCAGTTAACTTTTATTGAGACTTTTCCATGACGACTGTCCACCCAAGTGACAATGTTTTAGACGGCAAAGCGGCCTCTAGTCCACAACGCATTGGCGTACCCAAAGAGGTATTTCCTGGCGAAAAGCGCGTTGCCACCGTACCTGATGTGGTCACCAAGCTGATCAAGCTGGGCTTTTCAGTCGCCGTCGAAAAAGGTGCAGGAGAACTGGCCGACCTGTCTGATCAAGCCTACGAGCAAGCTGGTGCAAGCATTGCGCCCAGCGCTGAGGCGCTTTGGAGCAGCAGCGACATCGTCTTCAAAGTTCGTGCACCGACGGCCGAGGAAGTTGCCCTCATGCACGAAGGCCAGACCCTCATTGGTTTCTTGTGGCCTGCTCAAAACCCCGATTTGATGCAGCAACTGGCGGCCAAAAAAGTCACTGCCTTGTCCATTGACGCGCTGCCACGAACTCTCAGCCGTGCCCAAAAAATGGACGCACTGACCTCCATGGCCGGTGTGAGTGGCTACCGCGCTGTGGTCGAGGCGGCAGGTGCTTTTGGTCGCTTCTTCAACGGCCAAATTACGGCTGCGGGCAAAGTGCCGCCAGCCAAGGTGTTCATTGCCGGTGCTGGCGTTGCGGGTTTGGCAGCCATTGGTGCCGCGGCCAGCTTGGGCGCCATCGTTCGCGCCAACGACACGCGTGCCGAAGTGGCCGACCAAGTGGTTTCGCTAGGTGGCGAGTTCGTCAAAGTGAACTTTGAGGAGGAAGGCTCTGGCGGTGGCGGTTATGCCAAAGTCATGAGCGAGGGCTTTCAAGCGGCGCAGCGCGAGATGTATGCGCAGCAAGCCAAAGAATGCGACATCATCATCACCACCGCACTCATTCCCGGCAAACCAGCCCCCAAGCTGATCACGGCTGAGATGGTACGCAACATGAAGCCCGGCAGCGTGATTGTGGACATGGCCGCCGAGCAAGGCGGCAACTGCGAGCTGACCGAGCCAGGCAAAGCAGTGGTCAAGCACGGTGTCACCATTGTGGGTTACACCGACTTGGCATCTCGCATGGCGCGCCAGTCGTCTACGCTTTATGGCACCAACCTGTTTCGCTTAACTGAAGAGCTCTGCAAAACCAAAGATGGCGTGATCAACGTCAACATGGAAGACGATGCCATTCGCGGACTCACGGTCATCAAAGAGGGCACCATCACGTGGCCAGCACCGCCTTTGGTGGTTGCTGCCAAACCTGCGCCAAAACCAGTTGCAGCTTCCGTCGCCAAAAAAGGCCATGGCCATGGCGAACCTTCTGGCCCCATGCCTGCTGGTCAACTGGCCATCGTGGCGGGCATCGCTGCGGTCTTGTTTGTCCTGGTGGGCCTTTATGCGCCGACTGCGTTCCTGTCGCACTTTACGGTGTTTGTGTTGGCCTGCTTTGTGGGCTACATGGTGGTTTGGAATGTCAAGCCTGCCCTGCACACACCCCTCATGAGTGTGACCAATGCCATCAGCTCCATCATTGCCATTGGCGCACTGGTGCAAATCTCACCCATGGCCAATGCAGCTGCACGCCCCAACACGCTGATCATTGTGTTGGCTTCGCTCGCCTTGGTGCTCACCGCCATCAACATGTTTGGCGGCTTTGCTGTCACTCAGCGCATGCTGGCGATGTTCAGAAAATAATCAGGAAGAAGTAATTCATGACCTCTAACTTGTCTACGGTGGCGTACATCGGCGCCACCATTCTCTTCATCCTCAGCTTGGGCGGATTGTCCAACCAAGAAACCGCTCGCCGTGGCAACCTCTACGGCATGGTCGGCATGACCTTGGCCGTGTTGGCCACTGTCTTGGGCCCTCAAGTGACAAGCGCGGGTACGCCTTGGATTGTGGGCAGTTTGGTGATTGGTGGCGCCATTGGTTTGTACGCTGCACGTGCAGTACAAATGACGCAAATGCCCGAGTTGGTCGCGCTCATGCACAGCATGGTCGGTATGGCCGCGGTATTGGTGGGCTATGCCACCTTCGTCGACCCCGAGGCCACCAAAGGTTTTGAGGGTGCAGCGCACACCATCCACGCCATGGAAATCTACATCGGCATCTTCATCGGTGCGGTCACTTTCTCTGGTTCGGTGGCGGCATTTGGCAAGTTGTCAGGTCGCATCGGTGGCAGTCCTTTGCTGCTCCCCGCCCGTCATTGGATCAATTTGGCAGGTTTGCTGGCGGTGGTTTACTTTGGTCGCTTGTTCTTGCAAGCGGAGACCATCGAACAAGGCATGATGCCGCTGTTTGTGATGAGCGCCATTGCGCTTTTGTTTGGCATTCACATGGTGATGGCCATTGGTGGCGCCGACATGCCGGTGGTGGTTTCCATGTTGAACAGTTACTCAGGCTGGGCCGCTGCTGCCACAGGCTTCATGTTGAACAACGATTTGTTGATCGTAGTGGGTGCCTTGGTGGGCTCCAGCGGTGCCATCCTGTCTTACATCATGTGCAACGCCATGAACCGCAGTTTCATCAGTGTGATTGCCGGTGGTTTTGGTACCACCGCTGCAGCCCCCAAGCCTGCTGAAGGTGCAAGTGCCGAGCCGCAGGGTGAGGTGAGTCCCATCTTGGCGGCCGAGACGGCAGAGTTGTTGCGCGATGCCAAGAACGTGATCATTGTGCCGGGATACGGCATGGCTGTGGCGCAAGCACAGCACACCGTCTTTGAAATCACCCGAACCCTGCGCGAAAAAGGCGTCAATGTTCGCTTCGGTATCCACCCTGTTGCGGGTCGTATGCCGGGGCACATGAACGTGCTGTTGGCTGAAGCCAAAGTGCCTTACGACATCGTCTTGGAAATGGATGAGCTGAACGAAGACTTCCCCGACACTGATGTTGCCATCGTGATTGGTGCCAATGACATCGTGAACCCAGCGGCCCAAGACGATCCAACAAGCCCCATTGCGGGTATGCCAGTGCTTGAAGTTTGGAAAGCGCGCACCAGCATTGTGATGAAACGCTCAATGGCCAGTGGCTATGCAGGTGTGGACAACCCACTCTTTTACAAAGACAACAACCGCATGTTGTTTGGCGATGCGAAGAAGATGCTGGACGAAGTTCTGGTTTCTCTCAAGAGTTAAAACTTCATCATTCATCAGTTTGAGCAGATAAAAAAAAGCCCGCGGATCACGCGGGCTTTTTTGCGAGGCACTCGGCTTATTTAGCGCCAGGCACGTTACGGCGGGGTGAGCCGGTAAACAATTGACGGGGACGGCCGATTTTGTACTCGGGGTCACCGATCATTTCATTCAGTTGAGCAATCCAGCCCACTGTGCGAGCCAGTGCGAACACGCCGGTGAACAAGTTCACTGGAATGCCGATGGCGCGTTGCACGATGCCAGAGTAGAAGTCGACATTGGGGTACAACTTGCGAGACACAAAGTAGTCGTCTTCCAAAGCGATCTTTTCGACTTGCTTGGCCAACTTGAACAAGGGGTCGTTTTCCAAGCCCAGTTCTGCCAAGACCTCGTTGCAAGTCTCTTGCATCAATTTGGCGCGGGGGTCGTAGTTTTTGTAAACGCGGTGACCAAAGCCCATCAGCTTGACGCCAGAGTTTTTGTCTTTGACTTGTTCCATGAACTCGCCCACTTTGGATATGCCGCCCATTTTTTGGATGTCATCGAGCATGTTCAAGCAAGCTTCGTTGGCGCCGCCGTGTGCAGGGCCCCAGAGGCAAGCCACGCCAGCTGCAATGGCAGCAAAGGGGTTCGTGCCTGAAGAGCCACACAAACGCACTGTAGAGGTGGACGCGTTTTGCTCGTGATCTGCGTGCAAGATGAAGATGCGGTCTAAAGCGCGTTCGAGCACTGGGTTGACCACATAGTCTTCGCAAGGCACACCAAACATCATGCGCAGGAAGTTGCCTGAGTAGGACAAGTTGTTTTGGGGGTACATGAAGGGCTGACCCACGCCGTATTTGTAAGCCATCGCCACCAAAGTTGGCATCTTGGCGATCAAGCGAATCGCCGCAATTTCGCGATGCTCTGGGTTGTTGATGTCTGTGCTGTCATGATAGAAAGCAGACAAAGCGCCAACCAAGCCAGTCAAGACGGCCATGGGGTGCGCATCTCGGCGGAAACCGCGCAAGAAGAATTGCATCTGCTCGTTGACCATGGTGTGGTTGTTGACCAGCTTGTGGAAGTCGGTGCTCTGCTTGGCGTCTGGCAAGTCGCCTTTCAAAAGCAAATAGCAGGTGTCCAAATAGTCGCCATGGTTGGCCAATTGCTCGATGGGGTAGCCACGATAAAGCAATTCGCCCTTATCGCCGTCGATGTAGGTGATGCTAGATTGGCAAGAGGCGGTCGACAAGAAGCCGGGGTCGTAGGTGAACATGCCGCTTTGGCCATAAAGCTTGCGAATGTCGATCACATCAGGACCGATGTTGCCGCTGTAGACGGGCATCTCAATGCTGGGGCTGCCGTTACTGAAAGACAGGGTTGCTTTGTTGTCAGCAAGTTTCATGATTCAATTTCCTCTAGTCATCATTCAATTCAAATTTGCGTGATTGCAATAATGCCTTGCAATCTTTATGCCATCAGCATGTTCAGCGCTTCGCTGACTTCTTCTGTTGCCATTTCAGGCTCAAGGGACTTGCGCTTCATGAGCAAATCCATCAAGTCGTTGTCCGACAAGTCCATCAGTACATACATGCCCCTGGCTTGACCCACGGTCAAGTGGGAGGCATGGCGATTGAAGAACCGTTCAATGAAAAGATCGTTTTCCAACAAGCCGCGTCGGCAACGCCAACGAAGTTTACTTAAAGCGCGCTCACCCAGAGGGGTGTGGCGATCTAATCCATCAAGCAGTTCATCTCCCATAAAGTTTGGACTTAGCAGTGCTTTCAAATTAGACGGCGCGACGCACCATCATCTCTTTGATCTTGCCAATCGCTTTGGTGGGGTTGAGGCTCTTAGGGCACACGTCCACGCAGTTCATGATGGTGTGGCATCGGAACAAGCGATAAGGGTCTTCTAAATTGTCTAGGCGCTCTGCTGTGCCTTGGTCGCGGCTGTCAGCCAAGAAACGATAAGCCTGCAACAAGCCAGCGGGGCCGACAAATTTGTCCGGATTCCACCAGAAGCTGGGGCAAGAAGTAGAGCAGCTTGCGCACAAAATGCATTCGTACAAGCCATTGAGTTCTTCGCGCTCTTCAGGGCTTTGCAGACGCTCTTTTTCAGGCGGAATGGTGTCGTTGATCAAGTAGGGCTTGATAGAGTTGTATTGCTTGAAGAACTGCGTCATGTCAACGATCAAGTCGCGCACAACGGGCAGGCCTGGCAGAGGTTTCAAAACAATCTTGCCGGGCAATGTCAACATGTTGGTGAGGCAAGCCAAACCATTTTTGCCATTGATGTTCATGGCGTCAGAGCCACACACACCTTCGCGGCATGAGCGGCGGAAGGACAAAGAGGGGTCTACTTTTTTCAGCTTCATCAAAGCGTCAAGCAACATGCGCTCGTGGCCATCCAATTCAACTTGAATGGTTTGCATGTAGGGCTTGGCATCCTTGTCAGGATCGTAACGATAGATTTCAAATGTACGTAGAGTCATGATTCAACCTTCAGTAATTTAGAACGTACGGACTTTGGGTGGCACAGAGTCCACAGTCAGCGGTTTCAAGTTGACGGGCTTGTAAGTCAGGCTGTTGCTTTCGCTGTGCCACAAGGTGTGTTTCATCCAGTTGGCATCGTCACGGCCCAAGGGTGCGATCGGATCATCGGCTGGACGCTCGTAATCGCTCACGGTGTGAGCGCCGCGGCATTCCTTGCGAGCGGCAGCAGACACCATGGTGGATTGAGCGCATTCGATCAAGTTGTCAACTTCCAAGGCTTCAATGCGGGCTGTGTTGAAGACTTTGGAGTTGTCGGTCAAACCAATGGCATTGACGCGCTCGCGAATCTCGGCAATTTTTTGCACGCCTTCGTCCATGCTGGCCTGTGTGCGGAACACAGCAGCATGTTTTTGCATCGTTGCGCGCATGTCGTTGGCCACATCTTGGGCGTATTCGCCTTTGCGACCTTCGAGGCGGTTGAGGCGCGCCAGCGTGAAGTCGGCTGCGTCTTTCGGCAAATCTTTGTGCGCTTTGGTTTTGCTGGCAAAGTCAACAATGTGGTTGCCGGCTGCGCGACCAAACACCAACAAGTCGAGCAAAGAGTTGGTGCCCAAACGGTTGGCGCCGTGAACGCTGACGCAAGAGCATTCGCCCACAGCGTACAAGCCATTGACCACGGCGTTGTGGCTGCTGGCCGTTTGCGTGACCACTTGGCCGTGGACGTTGGTGGGAATGCCGCCCATTTGATAGTGGATGGTCGGCACCACAGGAATGGGTTCTTTGGTGATGTCGACGTTGGCGAAGTTGACGCCAATTTCGTACACAGAAGGCAAGCGCTTGTGAATGGTTTCTGCACCCAAGTGGTCCAGTTTCAAAAGCACATAGTCTTTGTTGGGGCCGCAACCACGGCCTTCTTTGATCTCTTGGTCCATAGAGCGTGACACGAAGTCGCGAGGGGCCAAGTCTTTCAATGTAGGCGCATAGCGCTCCATGAAACGTTCGCCATTGCTGTTCAACAAAATGGCGCCTTCACCGCGGCAACCCTCTGTCAGCAACACACCGGCACCGGCCACGCCAGTGGGGTGGAACTGCCAGAATTCCATATCCTCCAAAGGAATGCCAGCACGCGCTGCCATGCCCAAGCCGTCGCCGGTATTGATGAAGGCATTGGTTGAAGCTGCAAAGATACGGCCTGCGCCGCCGGTGGCCAACAACACAGTCTTGGCATGCAAGATGTGCAAGTCGCCGGTTTCCATTTCGAGGGCAGTGACGCCCACCACATCGCCTTCGGCGTCGCGGATCAAATCAAGGGCCATCCACTCCACGAAGAAGCTGGTTTTGGCTTTGACGTTTTGTTGGTACAAGGTGTGCAACATGGCGTGACCGGTACGGTCGGCCGCAGCGCAAGCACGCTGCACAGGCTTTTCGCCATAGTTGGCGGTGTGACCACCAAAAGGACGTTGGTAAATGGTGCCGTCTGGGTTGCGGTCAAAGGGCATGCCCATGTGTTCAAGGTCGTACACCACCTTGGGTGCTTCGCGGCACATGAATTCGATGGCGTCTTGGTCGCCCAGCCAGTCAGAACCCTTGATGGTGTCGTAGAAGTGGTAGTGCCAGTTGTCATCGGACATGTTGCCCAATGAAGCGCCAATACCACCTTGCGCGGCCACAGTGTGTGAGCGTGTGGGGAATACTTTGGAGAGAACAGCAACGTTCAAACCGGCACGTGCCAGTTGCAATGAAGCGCGCATGCCGGAGCCGCCTGCGCCGACGATCACGACGTCAAATTTACGCGTGGCGATCTTGTCTTTGGTGTAAGTCATGGTGTTTGAATTCTTGTTGAATAAGGATGGGGTTCAGTCTTTAAGCGGATCTGAACGGCATCAAAGACGCCACAAGGCCTGAACAGCCCAGCCAGCGCAACCGATGAGCCAAGCCAATGAAGCAACGTGCAAGAAAAGACGCAAACCCAAGGGTTTGATGTAGTCCATCCAAATGTCACGAATGCCAACCCATGCGTGATAGAGCAAAGAGAGGATGGTGACAAAAGTTAAAAACTTCATCCATTGGGCTGAAAAAATGCCGGACCACTCTTCGTAGCCAATGGGGCCACTGGTGAAAATAACTTGCGCCAACACCACCAAGGTGAAGGAGGCCATCAGGGCTGCAGTAATGCGTTGGGCCAACCAGTCGCGCAGACCGTAGCGAGCGCCTGTTGTGACGCGTTTGGAACCGTAATTGACTGACATGAGTTCTGTTCCTAATTAGTAAAGGCCAAACAATTTGGCAGCGAGAACGACAGTGAGGCCAAGGCTTAAAACCAGCGTGGCCACGGCAGAAGACTTGCCGAATTCTTTGGTCACCGCATGGAAAGTGTCCATGTAGAGGTGACGAACACCCGCAATGAAGTGGTGCAAATAGGCCCAAATGAGGGCCAGAGCGACCAATTTCATGAACCAGCCTGGGATGAAGCCGATGCCAACATTGAAGGCGGCAGCAAATGCGGCAAATGAAAACTCAGATGTGATTGAGTTGTCAAACATCCAAATGATGAAGGGCATCAGCAAAAACATCAAAGCGCCGCTGACGCGGTGCAGGATGGACACCCAACCCGCCGCAGGAAGGCGATAGGTAGGCAAATCGCTGATGGCGTTGATGTTGCGAAATTCAGGCCTTTGACGGGCGGTTTCGGTCATTTTTTATTCCTCTTTGGTAACGGCACTGTCATTTTTAAATTCAGTGTTCGCGGATTCTATTGCAACGCAACAAACTGACATGAGGATTTCAGAAAGAAATTACACATCGAGATGTCATTGCTTCAAAAAAGTCGCCTAGGCGTCAATTGAGTTCGTTATGGTAATGATGGGTGTCGGTGACATAAAAGCCTCGACGCAATTCCATCGGCGTGTCGTTGTAGGTGTAGGCGATGCGCTCCACACTTAACAGGGGTGTGTGAGATTTAATCTCGAGGAGCTTGCATTGCGCAGCATCCGGCACCACTGCTTTGATGCGTTCTTCTGCGCGGACCATGCGGACACCAAATTCGGTCTCGAACAGCGCATACATGGGGCCGTCATACTCACTGAGACGTTCTGCTGTGAGGCCTTTGAAGGGATTGCCGGGCAACCACAAGTCTTCCAAAATGGTTGGTGCGCCCGCGAACGAAAGTACACGTCTGACTTGCAAGACGGCGTCGCCGGTGCGCAATGCCAGCGCACGCCCAATGTCGGCATTGGCTCTTAGGCGCTTGCAGTCGATGATTTTGCGTTGCGCTGGACCTTCGCTTTTGGGATCTCCCTCATCGGGCAGTAGTTTGAGGAATCGGTATTGGACTTGTTGCTCGGCGTGGGTGGCCACAAAGGTCCCTTTGCCTTGCCGGCGAACCAAGAGATTGCCATTGGCCAATTCATCAATGGCTTTGCGAACCGTGCCTTGGCTGACGCGGTAGCGGGCCGCCAGGTCCATTTCGCTGGGTATTCCTTCGCCCGGTTTCCATTCGCCCGATTGCAGGCTTTGGAGAATCAGCCCCTTGATTTGCTGGTACAGAGGGCTGAAGGCTGGCGCTGCTGCTGATGCGTCTGGAAAACCGGCGGAATCATCAGAAAAAACTTGGGATGTCATGTCATTGGCCCTTGAAAAGGGCGGGCACAAAAGTGGGGCAATGATATCTTATATAAGACATAAGACAAATTGACTTTTGCGGGTTTTCGCGGGTACACTCGAAAGCTGTTTGCCCGTACTCAGATTTATTTGTGTACCTGTCTGGAAGACCCAGATGACCCGGTCGGCAGTGAATGCACAGATGGGGTCGGCGAAGTCCGTTTTCTTATCACTATCTGGAGTTCACACCATGAGCAAAAAGCCCGTTCGCGTCGCCGTCACAGGAGCCGCTGGTCAAATTGGATACGCATTGTTGTTCCGCATCGCTTCCGGCGAAATGTTGGGCAAAGATCAACCTGTGATCTTGCAATTGCTCGAAATCCCCGATGAAAAAGCCCAAAAAGCTTTGAAGGGCGTGATGATGGAGTTGGACGATTGCGCATTCCCCTTGCTGGCTGGCATGGAAGCCCACTCCGACCCCATGACCGCTTTCAAAGACACCGACTACGCCTTGTTGGTGGGTTCACGTCCTCGCGGCCCTGGCATGGAGCGCGCTGAGTTGCTCGCCATCAATGGCGCCATTTTCACAGCGCAAGGCAAGGCCTTGAACGCTGTGGCTTCACGCAATGTCAAAGTTTTGGTGGTCGGTAACCCCGCCAACACCAATGCCTACATCGCCATGAAGAGTGCCCCTGATCTCAAGCCTGGCAACTTCACTGCCATGCTGCGTTTGGACCACAACCGCGCTGCTTCACAAATCGCCGCCAAAACCGGCAAAGCCGTGGCCGACATTCAAAAGCTGTGCGTTTGGGGCAACCATTCGCCCACCATGTACGCTGACTACCGCTTTGCCACCATCAATGGCGAATCTGTCAAGACCATGATCAACGACCAAGAGTGGAACGCCAACGTGTTCTTGCCCACAGTGGGCAAGCGCGGTGCAGCCATCATCGAAGCACGTGGTTTGTCTTCAGCTGCTTCTGCTGCCAATGCTGCCATCGATCACATGCGCGACTGGGCCTTAGGCACCAACGGCCAGTGGGTCACCATGGGCATTCCTTCACAAGGTTGGTACGGCATTCCCAAAGACGTCATGTTCGGTTTCCCCGTCACATGCGAAAACGGTGAATACAAAGTGGTGGAAGGTTTGGAAATTGATGCGTTCAGCCAATCTTGCATCGACAAAACTTTGAAAGAGCTGACAGACGAGCAAGCCGGCGTGGCGCACTTGGTCTAATCAGACGTCACTGTTGTGAAGCATCCGCGCGACATTCTGTTGGGCTCACAAGCGGCAAGCATGGTCTTGCCTGTTTGTGACCATTACAGCGGTGTCGAAGTGCGGATGCGCAAAAGCTTGCAACTGCAAGCAGAGATGACGCAAGAGTTCGGTGCTTGCGTCTTCGATGTCACCTTGGATTGCGAAGATGGCGCGCCTGTTGGCGGCGAAATTGAGCATGCCCATTTGGTGAAAGAAATGACAAGCAGCGCAGCGCCAGAAGCCAGGCTTGCTGTCCGCGTTCATCCGGTTGATCATCCTTCGTTTTTCGACGATGTGGACCTGATCTTAGGTCGTGTTCATTCACGCTTGCGACATGTGATGATCCCCAAGGTGGAATCTGTTGCAGATGTTGAGACGGCTGCCAGTGCACTGAACCAAGTGGGTGCATTGAATCTGCCATTGCATGTTTTGATTGAGTCCCCCGCTGCAGTTCACCGCGCGTTTGAAATTGCAGCCCATCCTCGGGTGCAATCTTTGAGTTTTGGATTGATGGATTTTGTTTCTGCCCATGGCGGCGCCATTCCCGCCAGCGGCATGGGCGTTCAGGGGCAATTTACACACCCCTTGGTGTTGCGCGCCAAACTGGAGATCGCCAGCGCATGCCATGCCAACGGCAAAGTGCCATCGCATTGTGTGGTGACTGAATTCAGTGATCTGAATGCCATCAAAGTGGCGGCCACCAAAGCGTCACGTGAGCTGGGCTTTACACGCATGTGGAGTATTCACCCCAGTCAAATCAGACCTGTGGTCGAGGCCCTCGCCCCTAGTGCACAAGAAATTGAACAAGCTGCAGAGTTGATATCGGCGGCCCAACGCGCTGAATGGGCGCCAGTAAGTCATGCAGGTCAATTGCATGATCGCGCCAGTTACAGATTTTTTTGGCAAGTGCTTGAGCGTGCCTATCAAACCGGAAGGCCCTTGCCAGCGTCAGTTCAATCCTATTTTGGAGAGACATCATGCGCAGCTTGAAAATCATCAGCTTGTTTATCTTGAGCTGTCTGCTCGGCGCTCACGTGGCGCAAGCTCAGTCCTCAAGTGCGACAAATGTGGCGAGTAAAAAAGAAGGCAAGGCCAAGCCTGCCGTACAAGCAAGCACTGCCAAATCTCAGAAGAAGAACGAAGCCTCGAAAGCAGTTGTTGCCGACACAGAACTCGCCTTGGCGCCGCAAGAGCTCAGCATTGCAGAGCGCGTGCACGTGGGGCAGCTGCCTTGCGAGTTGGGCGCTACTGTTCGCATGACAGCTGATGCCAATGCCCCTGGGTACTTCAACTTGCAAGGCAAAGGCTACAAATACAGAATGCGACCTGTGACCACAAGTACAGGTGCTATTCGTTTGGAAGATGAAAAAGCAGGCGCAGTGTGGCTGCAGCTTGCCAACAAATCCATGCTTATGGACCAAAAAAATGGACGTCGATTGGCAGATGAATGTGCGCACCCAGACCAGGTGGCCGTCGCCAACGACATGAAAGTCAATCCCCCGCCAGCCTTGATCGATGTCAGCAGTCCTGCGGCATCAGTGCAGCGCTGAATGGAGTCGTTTGAAAATTATTGATTTGTAAATTTATTTAGACAGGAGAAAACCATGTTGAAAGCCTACCGTGAACATGCCGCCGAACGCGCAGCGCTGGGTATCCCCCCGCTGCCTTTGGATGCAAAGCAAACCGCAGAATTGATTGATCTGATCAAGAATCCGCCACAAGGTGAAGATGCCTTCTTGTTAGACCTGCTGACACATCGTGTGCCCCCAGGTGTTGACGATGCCGCCAAAGTGAAAGCTTCTTTCTTGTCCGCAGTTGCGCACGGCGATCTGAATGTTGCATTGATCAGCAAAGCCAAGGCGACAGAGTTGTTGGGCACCATGGTGGGTGGCTACAACGTCAAGCCGTTGATCGATTTGCTCGACGACAAAGAAGTAGGTGCTGTGGCTGCAGAAGGATTGAAGAAAACTTTGTTGATGTTTGACTTTTTCCATGACGTTGCAGAAAAATCCAAAGCTGGCAACGCCAATGCCAGCGCTGTGATCAAGAGCTGGGCCGATGCGGAATGGTTTACATCACGTCCTGAAGTTGAGAAGAAAATCACGGTGACAGTTTTCAAGGTGCCTGGTGAAACCAATACCGACGACTTGTCTCCCGCGCCTGATGCATGGAGCCGCCCCGACATTCCATTGCACTACTTGGCCATGTTGAAAAACACACGCCCTGATGCCGCTTTCAAACCAGAAGAAGATGGCAAGCGTGGCCCCATGGCGTTCATTGAAGAACTCAAGAAAAAAGGTCACTTGGTAGCCTACGTGGGTGACGTGGTCGGTACGGGTTCTTCACGCAAATCTGCCACCAACAGCATCATCTGGGGCTTTGGTGAAGACATTCCTTTTGTGCCCAACAAGCGCTTTGGCGGTGTGACTTTGGGCGGCAAAATTGCACCCATTTTCTTCAACACACAAGAAGACTCTGGCGCATTGCCCATTGAAGTTGACGTTTCCAAATTGGAAATGGGCGATGTGATTGATGTTTTGCCTTACGAAGGCAAGATCATGAAAAACGGCACTTTGATTGCAGAGTTTGAAGTGCGCAGCGAGATGTTATTTGATGAAGTCCGTGCGGGTGGTCGTATCAATTTGATCATTGGCCGCTCATTGACCGGCAAGGCACGCGAGTTCTTGGGTCTGCCCACTTCAACTTTGTTCCGCTTGCCTAAAGTGCCAGCTTCGACCCAAGCTGGTTTCACCTTGGCTCAAAAAATGGTGGGCCGTGCCTGCGGTTTGCCAGAAGGTCAGGGCGTTCGCCCCGGTACATATTGCGAACCCAAAATGACCACTGTGGGTTCACAAGACACCACAGGTACCATGACGCGTGACGAGTTGAAAGACTTGGCATGCTTGGGTTTCAGTGCTGACATGGTGATGCAGTCCTTCTGCCACACGGCAGCTTATCCAAAGCCTGTTGACGTCAAGATGCACCATGAACTGCCTGCTTTCATGAGCAATCGTGGTGGTGTTTCTCTGAAGCCCGGTGACGGTGTGATTCACAGCTGGTTGAACCGTCTGTTGTTGCCCGACACAGTCGGTACCGGTGGCGACTCTCACACACGTTTCCCTATTGGTATTTCTTTCCCTGCAGGTTCTGGCTTGGTGGCTTTCGGTGCCGCTACTGGCGTGATGCCTTTGGACATGCCTGAGTCCATCTTGGTTCGTTTCAAAGGCAAGATGCAGCCTGGCATCACTTTGCGCGACTTGGTTCACGCCATTCCTTACTACGCCATCAAAGCAGGCTTGTTGACCGTTGCCAAGTCCGGCAAGATCAATGAATTCTCTGGCCGTATTTTGGAAATTGAAGGCCTGCCCGATTTGAAAGTGGAGCAAGCCTTTGAATTGTCAGATGCTTCTGCCGAGCGCTCTGCTGCTGGTTGCACCGTCAAGCTCAATCCTGAGCCGGTCAAAGAGTATCTCAACTCCAACATTGTTCTGATGAAGAACATGATTGCGCAAGGCTACAGTGACAAGCGCGCCCTTGAGCGTCGTATCAAGGCGGTCGAGGCCTGGTTGGCCAATCCCAACTTGCTCGAAGCCGATGCCAATGCAGAGTACGCTCACGTGCTCGAAATTGACATGGACCAGCTCAAAGAACCCGTTATGTGCTGCCCTAACGATCCTGATGATGCCAAGTTGTTGTCAGAAGTTGCGGGCACCAAGATTGACGAAGTTTTCATCGGCTCTTGCATGACCAACATTGGTCACTTCCGTGCAGCATCCAAGCTACTTGAAGGTCGTCGCGACATTCCAGTGAAGTTGTGGGTTGCACCCCCAACCAAAATGGATGCCGCCGAATTGACCAAAGAAGGCCACTACGGTGTGTTCGGTGCTGCTGGTGCGCGCACAGAAATGCCAGGCTGCTCCTTGTGCATGGGCAACCAAGCTCAGGTGCGCGAAGGTGCGACGGTTGTTTCTACATCCACGCGCAACTTCCCCAACCGTTTGGGTAAAAATACCAACGTCTACTTGGGTTCTGCCGAAGTGGCTGCCATCAGCTCTAAGCTGGGCCGCATTCCAACGGTAGAAGAGTACCAAGCCAGCATGACTGAAATCAACAAAGACGGAAGTCAGATCTACAAGTACATGAACTTCGACAAGATCGAAGAGTACGCAGAAGTGGCCAAAGGTGTAGCTGCTTAATCCAAGCTTTTCAGCTTAGACCCAAAGCCCAAAAGATGTCAGTCTTTTGGGCTTTTTTGATGGCGCGCATGTTGGGCTGAAAACTTCACTGCAAAATGGACCTTGTGAAAAATTCAATACTCATTGTCGGCGGCGGTATCGGTGGCATGGCGGCCGCTTTGGCTTGTGCGCAGCAAGGTGCACAGCCACACGTCGTCGAGCGTGCCCAAGTCTTCAGTGAAGTGGGTGCGGGTATTCAGATGGGGCCCAATGTCACCCGAACCTTGTTCGCGTGGGGTTTGGAAAAGTCCTTGCAAGACGTAGTTTTCTCACCCCATCGTTTGCATGTGCGGGATACCCATTCAGGCGCTTCCTTGGGTGTACTGCGTTTGGGGCAAAGAAGTCTTGAGACTTATGGTGCGCCTTACTTCACGGTACATCGTGCAGACCTGCATCAAGTTTTGTTGAATCATGTGCTTCGTTCTGGCACATGCCAATTAAGTCTCAACACTCCAATCGATTTGATTCGTGAGGAGACTGACCACCTCTCTGTCAGTGGCCGCGGCCTTCCCGAAGGGCGCTTTGAACATGTCACGGCAGAGGCCGTTGTAGGCGCGGATGGGCTGTGGAGTACCACACGTCAATATGTTGTGCCCCAAACCTCGCCTCGCGTCACGGGATTGATAGCCTACCGTGCACTTGTGCCTATGCAAGCCTTGCCTGAAAGTTTGCGAACACAAGATGTCACGGTGTGGGTGGGGCCTCAGGTTCACGCAGTGCTTTATCCCGTCAGGCGTGGAGAATTTTTGAACTTGGTGGTCATTGTGCGGGCCCGTTCGCCAGAGTCACTTGAAGATTGGGATCACGCAGCCAACAAGCGAGATCTTGACTTGGCCATGGGCTTTGCGCATGCCGATTTGAAAAAGATTTTGGAAACTGTGTCGGCTTGGCGCATGTGGCCCTTGTGCGATCGACCGCCCGTTGCGGGCTTTCACGAAATGGCCAAAGGCCGAATTGCTTTATTGGGCGATGCGGCGCATCCTATGCGTCCGTTTTTGGCGCAGGGTGCAGGCATGGCCATTGAGGATGCATCGCAACTGGCCTCATGTTGGGCAAGAAGCGATTTAAGTGTCGCCGAGCGCTGGCAGTTGTATGCGCAAGCCCGGTGGGCTCGAAATGCCAGGGTTCAACAAAGATCGATTCGAAACGGTGAGATCTTTCACATGCAAGGGCCGTTGCGCTGGGGCAGAAACATCGCCATGCGCATGATGGGGGAGTCCTTGATGGATTTGCCCTGGCTTTATGCGGGCCCCTGAATCAGCCTTGGTCACGGCTAATTCGCTGCTAAATTCACCGCGTTTTAAACTTGGCCCAACAGCAAAAACTCCATCAGCGCTTTTTGCGCATGCATTCGATTTTCTGCTTCGTCCCACACGACGGATTGCGGGCCATCAATGACTTCCGCACTGACTTCTTCGCCGCGGTGTGCAGGTAAGCAGTGCATGAACAAGGCATCTGGCTTGGCAACCTTCATCATGTCTTCGTCCACACACCAGTCGGCAAAGGCTTTTTTGCGCGCTTCGTTTTCGGCTTCGTAGCCCATGCTGGTCCAGACATCGGTGGTTACCAAGTCGGCACCTTCGCAGGCTTGCATAGGATCTTTGAAGAACTGTGTGCTGGCGGCGCTTCTGACGCCAACCACCGACGGGTCGACCTCATAACCGCTGGGGGTGCTGAGGTTTACTTTAAAGCCAAGCAAGTCGGCCGCTTGAAGCCAAGTGTTGGCCATGTTGTTGCCATCGCCTACCCACGCGACTGTTTTACCTTGGATGGAACCGCGGTGTTCAATGTAGGTAAAGATGTCTGCCAAGATTTGGCAAGGATGGAACTCATTGGTCAAGCCATTGATCACAGGCACACGTGAGTGCGCTGCAAAGTTTTCAATCTTGTCTTGGCCATACGTGCGAATCATCACCAGGTCAACCATGCGGCTGATCACGCGCGCACTGTCTTCAATGGGCTCTGCGCGGCCCAATTGGCTGTCGCCCGTGGTGAGGTGAACCACAGATCCACCCAGTTGGTACATGCCGGCTTCAAAACTGACGCGCGTGCGCGTAGATGCTTTCTCAAAAATCATGGCCAATGTGCGGTCTGTCAGTGGCTGGTATTTTTCGTAGGCTTTGAATTTGGCTTTGATGAAAGCAGCCCGCTTGAACAGATGCGCGTACTCATCGGCGGTGAGATCGGTAAATTGCAAATAATGCCGAAGTGGCAATGCCTGAGCATTTGTGGCCATTGAAATTACTCCGCTAGAAATGTTTTGATCAAGGGCAACAAAATATCAGCAACCTGATCTGCTTCGGCTTGCGTCATGATGAGCGGTGGCACCATGCGAATGACGCTGTCTGCGGTGACACTGATCAGCAATCCAGCATCGGCCGCGCGTTGTGTCAAAGCGCCGCAAGCTTTGTCGAGTTCAATGCCCAACATCAGGCCTTGGCCGCGAATTTCTTTGACGCCTTTGACGCCGGCCAAGCCTTGCTCAAGGCGCGCTTTGAGATGAGCACCTACACGTGCTGCGTTCTCAAGCAAACCGTCTTTTTCCATGATGCGAATGGTTTCAACACCCGCGCGCATGGCCAATGGATTGCCGCCGAAGGTGGTGCCATGACTTCCCGGTTGGAAAATGTTGGCGGCTTTAGGGCCCGCCACCACGGCTGCGATGGGCATGCCAGAGCCCAAGCCTTTGGCCAGTGGCATCACGTCGGCTTTGATGCCTGCCCATTGATGCGCAAACCATTTGCCTGTGCGGCCCATACCGCATTGAACTTCGTCAATCATCATGAGCCAATCTTTTTCGTCACACAGTGCGCGCACATCGCGCAGGTAGTCCATGTGCATGGGATTGACGCCGCCTTCGCCTTGAATGGTTTCAAAGAACACAGCCACGACATTGGGGTTGTTGGCGGTGGCTTTTTTCAAGGCTTCTATGTTGTTCACTGGCACACGAATGAAGCCTTCAACCAAAGGTCCAAAGCCTTGTTGAATCTTGGTGTTGCCCGTGGCGCTGAGTGTGGCAATGCTGCGACCATGAAAGGCTTTTTCGTAAACCACGATCTCGGGTTTGTCGATGCCTTTGTCGTGCCCGAACTTGCGTGCCAACTTGATGGCCGCTTCATTGGCTTCTAAGCCTGTGCAGCAAAAAAAGACATTGGTCATGCCAGACAACTCGACCAGTTTGGCGGCCAACTTTTCTTGGTTGGGCACATGGTAGTAGTTGCAACTGTGGATGATCTTGCTCAGTTGATCCTGCAGGGCCGGGACCAACTCTGGATGGTTGTGGCCCAAGGTGTTCACCGCAATGCCGCCTAGCGCGTCCAAATATTCTTTGCCATTGACATCCCACAATCGGCAACCTTGACCATGGCTCATTGCGATGGGCAATCGGCCGTAGGTGTTCATGGTGTGCGGCGAAGTGGCTTCAATGAAAGCAGACATGCTGAGAACTCCTCTGAAAAGAAATCGGCCCAACGAAGAGGGCCGCTGAGATGAGATTTTAGAGCCAGAAATAAAGCTTTAAGTCTTATATAAGATACAATAGTTGTGCAATGCAACATTGAGGCGATCCCTGATGTCTGCCCGTCAAATTACCTAACCTCTGATCGATGGTTTCCAACAACGCCAAAGAAGTACTGATTCAAGGAGTGACCTTGGACGGCCGCACATTCAGACCCAGCGATTGGGCTGAGCGTTTGGCTGGCGTGATGGGGCAATTTCGGCCTGGAGGCGCTACACCAGGCAGCCACTTGAGTTACTCGCCATGGTGCATTCCCCAGACCTTGGGTGGCATCAAATGCGTTGTGGTCCACACCGATTTAAGAGACTATGAGCCCATGGCCTGGGACTTCCTCATGAACTTTGCCAAAGACAACAATTTGCAAGTGTCTGAGGCCTGCCTGCTTCCTGATCATCCCCGCTGAGTCGTCAAACGCCCACAAAAAAGCCGTCCTAAGACGGCTTTTTGCTTTTTCTTTGCTGACAGCGCACCCGTTTCAAACGGCGGCACCCTGGTGGGCGCCGGGCTGATGATCAATTGATCAGGCGAGGGCCAAGGCTTTCACCTTGGTTGACAAGCGGCTCTTATCGCGAGCTGCTTTGTTTTTGTGGAAGATGCCTTTGTCAGCAATCGTGTCCACAACGGCTTGCATTTTGGCAAACAGTTCAGTAGCTTTGGTTTTGTCACCAGCCAGAACAGCTTTTTCAACGTTCTTCACGGCGGTGCGGTATTTAGAGCGCAGTGAGGTGTTCGCTGCGTTCAGTTTCACGTCTTGACGTGCGCGTTTACGGCCTGATGCCAGGCGGGGGTTCTTTTTCTTGGGTTTTCCAGAAGCCATTTTATTTATCCTAGTTGTCTGAGGATGTTGTCAGCAAAGCCGGCTATTGTAACAGGCTAAATCCCGCCAAGTCGAGTCCCCCTGACAGCCAACCCAATCAGTCGCTACACTCTCGCCGTGAGCCTTCTTAAATCAGCTTCTACTGTCTCTCTTTGGACCCTGGCCTCCCGCATCACGGGATTGGTCCGAGAGCTATTGATCGCCTCCGTTTTTGGGGCCAGTGCGCTCACCGATGCCTTTAATGTGGCCTTTCGTATTCCTAATTTGTTTCGGCGCTTCTTTGCTGAAGGTGCTTTTAGTCAAGCTTTTGTCCCTGTATTGGCAGCTAGCAAGGCTCAAAATGGTGAGGCAGCCACACGACAAGCGATCGACCATGTGGCCACCTTGCTGGCTTGGTCCTTGTTGCTCTTGAGCTTGTTGGGTGTAGCCGTTGCACCATTTTTGGTGTGGGCCATGGCCAGTGGCTTGCAACAACAACCCGATTCCTATGCGGCGGCTGTTCTCATGACGCGTTGGATGTTCCCCTACATTGCGTTCATGTCCTTGGTCGCCTTGTCGGCAGGTATTTTGAATACTTGGAAACGCTTTGCGGTGCCTGCTGCAACGCCTGTGTTGTTGAATGTGGCTATGATTGGTGCGGCTTGGCTCTTGGCCCCCTGGTTCAAAAGTCAGGGCATTCAACCGGTTTATGCCTTGCCTGTTGGTGTGATGTTGGGTGGTTTGTTGCAACTGGCCATTCAAATTCCGGCACTTGCAAATTTGGGATTGCTGCCGCGTATTGGTGTGACTTGGCGAGCCATTCAACAAGCCTTGAACGATCCCGCTACACGCCAAATTACAAGCTTGATGTTGCCGGCATTGTTAGGCGTGGGGGTGGCTCAAATATCACTGCTCATCAACACACAGATTGCTTCTCACTTGGCGCCAGGCAGTGTCAGTTGGTTGACGTATGCCGATCGCTTGATGGAATTTCCAACGGCCATTTTGGGTGTAGCCTTGGGTGCTGTTTTGATGCCGCAGTTGGCTGCCGCAAGGGCCAAAGGTGATCAGCTTGAATACGCTGCCATGTTGGATTGGGGATTGCGCTTGGTTGTGTTGTTGGCCTTGCCTTGTGCGGCTGCATTGCTCACTTTCTCGCAAGCTTTGGTGTCCGTGCTGTATCACTACGGCGCATTCACCGACTACGATGTGAAGCAAACGACGATGGCGCTGACGGGCTATGGTGTTGGCTTGATAGGACTCGTGGCCATCAAAGTTCTTGCGCCGGGCTACTACGCCAGCCAGGACATTAAAACGCCGGTCAAAATTGCGGTGCTTGTTTTGTGCTTGACGCAAGCCTTGAATTTTGTGTTGGTTCCTTCTTTAGCCCATGCAGGCTTGGCGCTGTCCATCGGTTTGGGTGCTTTGTTGAATGCAATGTGGCTTCTGGTGGGGCTGATTCGAAAAGGCAGCTACAAACCCTTGCCGGGGTGGGGCTGGTTTAGCGCCAAAGTCGCGCTTGCTACCTTGTTGTTAACTGGTTTTTTGCTTGTGGCTTCAACCCAATTTGATTGGCTGGGTGGCCGTCAACAAGTGTTAGTGCGACTGGCTGCGATGGCCCTTGTTTTGATCACTTCAGCCCTTCTTTATTTTGGGTGTTTGCGTTTGTGTGGTTTGCGTTTGAAATCCTTTGTTCGTCGCTAAAAAGATGCTTGCACTATGAATTTACAAGCCACCACAGTGACCCCATTGACCTACTTCCAAAGTTTGGTGGCAGCGGACCAGAACTTTCCATTGCTAGAGGCTGCGGCGGCTATTGCGCAGGATGAAGAGCCCGCGTTGGACGTGCAAGAGGTCTTGGCCACTTGTGATGCTTTGTTGGTTCGGTTGAAGCGGCGATTGAAGCGCGAAGCAGAGCCCCTTCAGAAGTTGACGGTGTTGAACCAGTTTTTCTACAACGAACTGGGTTTCGGTGGCAATGCCAACAACTTTTATGCCCCCGAGAACAGTTACCTGAATGAAGTTTTCAGAACGCGTCGCGGCATTCCGATTTCGATTGCGGTCATTTGGTTAGAGTTGGCGCAGGCACTCGACTTGCAGGCTGAAGGCGTCTCTTTCCCGGGGCATTTCTTGGTCAAAGTCACTTTGCCTGAGGGCTTGGTTGTGATGGATCCCTTAACAGGCGATTCCTTGGGTTTGGAGCGCTTGGCAGAGAGATTGGCACCTTATCGTCAGCGTGTTGACCTTGCGGATGACGTGGAAGACAGTGACACGCCACTTGGCTTGTATCTGCAGCCAGCCATGCCCCGTGACATCTTGACGCGCATGCTGCGCAATCTGAAAGAAATTTTCTCTAGCCAATCTGATTGGCAACGCTTGAAGTGTGTCTTGGACCGGTTGATCGTCCTCAATCCCGATGCCATTTATGAGCGACGCGATCGCGGGCTAGCTTTGATGTCCTTGGGCTTGAATGCTGAGGCTCGCGATGACTTGCAGGCTTATGTGAGCCAGGCGACCGATGCCAGTGACGTCGACATCATTCGTTTGCGACTGGCATCCATCGATTCCTGAAAAATTACTTGACGATTACCTGTGCACCATCAGTCTGTGCAGCAATGACACCAATTTCATAAACTTTTTCGCCAGCTTGGCGCAAAGTGTCTGCACAAGCTGCAGCATTCGTTGCATCGATGACAACGACCATGCCAATTCCGTTGTTAAAGGTGCGGTTCATTTCGATGTCGTCAATGCCTGCCGTGTTTTGAAGCCATGCAAATAATTCAGATTGAGGCCAGCTGCCCTTGACCAAATGCGCCGCAGTGCCTTCGGGCAAAACACGGGGAATGTTTTCCAACAAACCGCCACCTGTGATGTGAGCCAAAGCTTTGATGGGGTGTTGGGCCAAAGCGCTCAAGACCGTTTTAACGTACAAGCGTGTGGGCGCCATGATGGCTTGCTTGAAATCTTGACCATCGAGTTGGGCGGGCAATTGCGCGCCAGCCCGCTCAATGCATTTGCGAACCAAGCTGAAACCATTGGAATGCACGCCATTGGAGCCCAAGCCCAAGACGATGTCGCCTGGTTTGACGTCTCGTCCGGTGAGAATTTTTGATTTTTCAACAGCGCCCACCGCAAATCCGGCCAAATCGTATTCGCCTGCGGGGTACATGCCTGGCATTTCGGCCGTTTCGCCGCCAATCAGAGCGCAACCGGACATTTCGCAGCCATTGGCAATGCCGCCCACCACAGCAGCTGCTGTGTCCACATCCAGCTTGCCGCATGCAAAGTAGTCCAAAAAGAACAGCGGCTCTGCCCCTTGAACCAAGACATCGTTGACGCTCATCGCGACCAGGTCGATGCCCACGGTATCGTGCATGTTCCACTCAAATGCGAGTTTGAGTTTGGTGCCCACACCGTCCGTGCCAGAGACCAAAACAGGCTCTTTGTAACGTTTGGGCACTTCAAACAAGGCGCCAAACCCACCAATGCCTGCTAAAACACCCTCGCGCATGGTCTTTTTGGCCAGAGGCTTGATGCGTTCGACCAAAGCGTCACCCGCGACGATGTCGACGCCAGCATCTTTGTAGGAAAGGGGAGTTGAGCTCATGTGAAATATGGGGAAAATGTGGGGAAGAGGGCGAGGGGAGACTAAAATCTAAGCATATTTTAAGGGGCAGTGCTGCTTGCATCTGCCAATGCCGTCAGCTTCTTTTGATTTTCTTTAACCACGAATTGCCAACATGCCCATCCATATCGCCAACAAACGCCTGACTTTAGGGGTGGGCGTCGCTGTTGTGGTGGCCTTGATGCTGTGGGTCTTGGGACCTGTCTTGGTTCCCTTTGCAGTCGCGGGGGTGCTGGCATACGCACTGCATCCAGCCGTGCTTCGAATGCACAAAGCCGCCCCTTGGTTGCCTCATGTGTTGTGTGTGATGTTGATTGAGTTGTTGGCGCTGCTGGCGGTGATGGGTGTTCTGTTTTTGTTGGTACCCATTTTGACCCGCGAAATTCCATTGCTTCAGCAGCAATTACCAACCCTTATAGACCGATTGGCAGCCTTCTTGAATGCACTGCTGGACAAGTACGGCTGGCGATTGACTTTGGATGTGGCCTCCATCAAGGCACAACTGCTCACCTATTTGAGTGCCAACCGAGGCGATTGGATGGAGCCGTTGGTGGCCTCACTCAAACTGGGTGGCAGCTTTGCCCTGGCGGTCTTGGGTAATTTAATTTTGATTCCAGTGGTTCTTTTTTATCTGCTCAAGGACTGGGACCGTTGGGTCTCGCAAGTCGTTTTGTGGGTACCCCTTCACTGGCGCCCTGCCTATGACAGTTTCATGCGTGAATGCGATGAAGTCTTAGGCCAGTATTTGCATGGACAAATTTTGGTCATGCTGGCTTTGTCAGTTTTCTACGCCGTCGGCCTGTATGCCTTCGGATTGGATTTGGCATTGCCCATTGGTGTCTTCACGGGTTTGGCCGTTTGCGTGCCTTACTTGGGCTTTGGGCTTGGCCTTATCTTGGCCTTGTTTGCTGGATTTTTACAATTTGCATCCCTCAAGGCTTTGTTGATGGTGGCGGTGGTGTTTGGTGCGGGGCAGTTGCTTGAAAGCTTTTGGCTCACACCCAAGTGGGTCGGTGAACGCATTGGCTTACATCCCTTGGCTGTCATTTTTGCTTTGTTGGCATTGGGTCAATTGTTTGGCTTTGTGGGCGTGCTGGTGGCATTGCCTGCCAGTGCGGTGATTTTGGTGGCACTGCGCAGAGTGCGTGATCAATATTTTGAGAGCACCATTTACCAAGGTCCTGACGCATGAAGCAAATGGCCTTAGACATAGGCTTGCAAACAGCGCCCAGCTTGGACAGTTTTTTTGCAGGACCCAATGCTGCAGCACTGCAACATCTCAAACTCTGGACCGCCGGTCAAATGCCCAGTCCCGTCCCTACTTACCTTTGGGGGGAGAGTGGCTCAGGCAAAACGCATCTGCTCAAGGGTGTTTATGCGGCGCTCAAAGATCAAGGACTTTCTGTGGGCTGGCTGGATGCCTCAACTGAAGCGCATCTGAGTTTTGATGCATCTTGGGTTGCTGTGTTGATGGACGATGTGCATCTGTTCAATTTAGAGCAACAGGCCATGGGATTCAATTGGTTTGTGAATGCTCTCACGCCCAAGTCAGGTCAGCCGCGTTGGGTATTGGCGGCCGGCACATTGCCCCCTGCAGACCTCAAGTTGCGTGATGATTTACGTTCTCGCTTGGGTTGGGGGCATGTTTATGCTCTGCAGGTCTTAAGTGACAACGAGCGACGTGCAGTGTTGCGTCAAGAGGCAGACTCGCGAGGTTTGTTTTTGAGTGATGAGGTGATGTCTTACATGCTCACACGATTTTCACGCGACTTGAGCAGCTTGATGACTTTGCTCAATCACTTGGATCAGTTTGCTTTACAAACGCAAAGGGCCATCACCATTCCGCTGATCAAATCCATGTTGGAGAGCACATGAAGTTGGCCCTGTTTGATCTCGACAACACTTTGTTGCCAATTGACTCCGATTACGCCTGGGGTGAATTCAGTCAGCACATTGCTTGGACTGACCCAGTCTCTTTCAAAGCACGCAATGATCAGTTTTACGCAGACTATCAATCGGGTGTGTTGGACATTCATGAGTACGTGCGATTTGCAACGGATGCGGTGCGCCTGAAGGGGGCTGAGCAAGCGGAAATCGCGCATCGCCAATTCATGCGCGAAATTATCTTGCCTGCTGTGAAGCCCTCTGCAATCGAATTGGTGAAACAACACCAAGCGGCAGGTGATCATGTCATGATCGTCACTGCCACCAATGAATTCGTCACGCGACCCATTGCCACTGCTTTTGGTGTGTCTGATTTGATTGCTGTTGAATTGGCGCGCGACGAGCAAGGCTGGATCACGGGAGAAATTTTGGGTACGCCGTCATTCAAAGAAGGCAAGGTCACTCGGATTGCACAATGGTTGGCGGCACGAAATCTGAATTGGTCAGATGTGCACATTACCTTTTATTCGGATTCAATCAACGATTTGCCACTTTTAGAAATGGCACAAACACCCGTTGCGACCAATCCAGATGCGCGTTTGCGCCAACTTGCGACCGATCGAGGCTGGCGCACACTTCAACTTTTCTCATGATCAAAAAATTCATTCAAAAAATATTAGGCCAGCCCAAAGGCGGGCGAGGCGCTGTTGATTTTGGCAAGCGCGTCGAAATTCCTGCATCCGTTCATGGCATCAATCCAGCCCTGGTTGACGAGCGCGCTCTGAATGTGGTCAGAACTTTGCAAGATGCAGGCTATGAAGCTTATGTGGTGGGTGGCGCGGTACGCGATTTGCTTTTAGGACTTCGTCCTAAAGACTTTGATGTGGCGACCGATGCCACGCCAGAAGAGGTGAAAAGCTTGTTTCGCCGAGCCTTCATCATCGGACGACGCTTTCGCATTGTGCATGTGGTGTACGGTCGTGGCCGCGAGCATGAAGTGATTGAAGTGTCTACCTTCAGGGCCCATTTGGACAACCGCGCAGCAGAGCAGGTCAAGGGCAATGAAAAAACAAGCAAATCTGAACTTGCAGGTATGACGCACGCTGTCGATTCAAGCGGCCGGGTGCTGCGCGACAACGTTTGGGGCCCCCAAGACGAAGATGCAACACGTCGGGACTTCACGGTGAATGCCATGTACTACGACCCGGAGTCTCAGTATTTGGTTGACTACCACGGCGGTATGCAGGATGCCAAAAAGAAAGTCTTGCGCATGATTGGCGATCCCGTTGCACGTTATCGCGAAGATCCTGTGCGCATCATTCGTGCGGTGCGGTTTGCAGCAAAGCTCAGCCCCTTGGGTTTCAAGTTCGAGAGCAAAACTGCCAAGCCCTTGGCGACCATGCTGAACTTGCTGGCCGATGTACCGCAAAGCAGGTTGTTTGATGAAATGCTGAAGTTGCTTCAAACGGGCCATGCTTTGGCCTCTGTGGCGCAATTGCAATCCTTGGGTTTGCACAAAGGCATCTATCCTTTGTTGGATGTGGTGGTTGAGCGTGCTGATACGCCTTTTGTGAAAGCGGCATTGGCCGACACAGATCGCCGTGTAGGTGAAGAAAAACCCGTGGCGCCCAGCTTTTTGCTGGCATGTGTTTTATGGACCGATGTCAAGGCGGGTTGGGATCAGCGTGTTGCCAAACGCATTCCGCCATTTCCAGCCCTGCAAGAAGCCATCGATGAAGTCTTTGATGCGCGCATCGGTGACGTCTCGGGACGCGGTAAATTGGCGGCTGACATGCGCGAAATTTGGATGATGCAGCCCCGCTTTGAAAAACGCATTGGCAGTACGCCATTCAGTTTGGTAGAGCAGCCCCGATTCCGCGCTGGCTTCGACTTTTTACGTTTACGCGCTGAAGTGGCGGATGTCGATTTGACGTTGGCCGATTGGTGGCAAGAATTCAGCATGGCAGACGATGCCGCTCGCGAGGACTTGATTCAACAGGCGAAGTCTGAAAAGGGCAACGTTCCTGCTTCGGGAATTGGCAAAACACGACGTGCGCCGCGTCGCCGAAAGCCAGTGGCGAAAAATGCTTCGGGTGCATCCGGTAACGCCGAGCCAGGACAATCGCCGTCGGGTGAGTAAGGCGACATCAGGGGGCCTTCATGCATCGTGAATGGGTGTCAGTGTTTGTTGGCCTGGGTGCTAATTTGGGCGAAGCGCGCCAGACCCTAGATGCTGCTGTGAAGGCCATTGGCAAATTGCCGCATACCCGGGCCCTCAACTGCTCCTCTTTCTACCGGTCAGCCCCTGTGGATGCGACGGGGCCCGATTACATCAATGCGGTGCTTCATTTGGAAACGCGCCTCAATGCTTATGAAGCATTGAAGGCCTTTCAATCTTTGGAGAACATGGCGGGCCGTGTGCGACCCTATCGGAATGCGCCTCGAACTTTGGACATTGACTTGTTGTTGTTTGGTGATGCAAGCATCCAAAGCCCAGTGCTGACCGTGCCCCATCCAAGGATGCGGGAAAGAGCCTTTGTGTTGAAGCCTCTTTCGGAGCTGTCGCCGCAACGGGTAAGCGCGCAAGACTTGCAAAGCGTTCAATCGCAAGCCATTGAAAAACTAGATGCTTCTAGTTCTGATGACCTTTAACCTTCGGTGACAAAGTACCGAGCTGCAAAGGGCTACGATATCTGCCAATTTGCTGTTTTTGATTGTCTTTTTTCAGACATAAAAATGTCACCGCTTTGCAATATTTACAAGCTTAGGGTTTAAACTCCCGCATGCCTCAATGAGCGAATTTCTCGCTTTTTGTTCACGGAGAATCCTATGTTTTTTGGCAAGCTTTTGCCCAAAGAGGGCAACTTTTTTGAGTTGTTCAACCAGCATGCAGACCGAATCGTTGAAGCGGCACGTGCCTTTTCAAACTTGGTGCTCAATTACACAGACGGCCACCTGCGTGAAAAATACACGCAAGATGTTGACAATGCCGAGCGATCAGCCGATCGCGTGACGCACGAAGTCAATCGCTTGATTCACACCACTTTCATCACACCCATTGATCGCGAGCAAATTCATACGCTCATTAATTTGATGGACGATGTGGCCGACTTGATTCAAGACTCCGCAGAAACCATGGCGCTTTACGATGTGCGCGTCATGACGGAAGAAATTACCCGTTTAACCGATTTGTCCGTCAAATGTTGTGAGCGTTTGCGGGATGCCGTCAATATGCTGGGCAACATTGCAGATCCCGCAACGGCTGAAGCTGCATTGAAGACATGCGAAGAAATTGACCGACTAGAGTCCGATGCCGACCGCGTGATGCGCAGTGCCATGAGCAAGCTTTTCCGCGAAGAGCCTGATGTGCGTGAAGTGATCAAGTTGAAAGCCATTTACGAATTGCTTGAAACCATCACTGACAAATGTGAAGACGTTGCCAATCAAATCGAGGGCATCGTCCTCGAGAACTCCTGATACTTGGAACCTTGAGCATGGACACACAAGCCGCTTTGTGGGTGGTTATGTTGCTGGTGGCTTTGGCGCTGGCATTTGACTTCATGAATGGTTTTCATGATGCCGCCAACTCAATTGCCACGGTTGTTTCAACAGGCGTTTTGAAACCAACGCAGGCCGTTGTGTTTGCAGCTTTCTTCAATTTCGTCGCCATTTTTATCTTCCACCTCAGCGTGGCTGCCACCGTTGGCAAGGGCATTGTCCAACCCGGTGTGGTCGACGTTCACGTGGTCTTTGGTGCCTTGGTAGGCGCCATTACATGGAATGTGATCACTTGGTATTACGGCATACCCAGCAGTTCCTCACATGCCCTGATTGGCGGTATTGTGGGTGCGGTCATTGCCAAAGCAGGTGCGGGTGCTTTGTTGTCTGCGGGTGTTTTGAAAACGGTGACTTTTATCTTTGTTTCGCCGCTGCTGGGTTTCCTTTTGGGTTCCCTGATGATGGTCTTGGTGGCCAATTTGTTCAAGCGCAGCAGACCTTCCAAAGTCGACAAGTGGTTCCGCCGTCTGCAACTCGTTTCAGCAGGTGCTTACAGCTTGGGTCATGGTGGTAACGATGCACAAAAAACGATCGGCATCATTTGGATGTTGCTGGTGGCAACTGGTTACGTCTCGGCTGCAGAAACATCGCCCCCCTCTTGGACCATTGTTTCTTGTTACTTGGCCATTGGCTTTGGCACCATGTTTGGCGGATGGCGCATTGTCAAAACCATGGGTCAGAAAATCACCAAACTCAAGCCAGTAGGTGGCTTCTGTGCTGAAACAGGCGGTGCTTTAACCCTCTTCTTGGCCACCTCCTTGGGCATTCCTGTTTCCACGACACACACCATCACGGGTGCCATTGTGGGTGTTGGCTCAACCCAACGTGCAAGTGCCGTTCGATGGGGCGTAGCGGGCAACATTGTGTGGGCATGGATTTTGACCATCCCAGCCAGTGGTTTTGTGGCGGCCATTGCTTACTGGCTGAGCTTGCAACTTTTCTAAACCCGAGAGGGCGGTGCCCTCTCGTCAAGCCTTAGGCTGGTGCTTGAGTTTGCCCCAGTCCTAGGGCTTTTTCCATCATGACGATGTCTAGCCAGCGTTCAAATTTCCAGCCGCAGCCAGACACAGTGCCGACGTGCTTGAAGCCTACCGATGTATGGACGCCAATTGAGCCGGCATTGCCAGAGTCGCCAATGACTGCGATCAACTTTCGGATACCGACTTTTTCGGCAGCTTGGCACAGCTCAGCCAGTAGCATGCGTCCCCAGCCTTTGCCTGCTGTGTCTGCGGCTAGATAAATGGAGTCTTCGGCTGAGAATCGATAGGCGGGGCGTGGTTTGAACCAGTTGCAATAGGCAAAACCGACCACTTGGCCTTCATTTTCAAGGACCAAATAGGGCAAACCTTTGCTCAAGACGTCCTCCCTGCGGGCCGTCATGTCCTCAAGGGAGGGTGGGTCAATTTCAAAAGTGCCCGTTCCATGAAGGACGTGGTGCTTGTAAATGGCCGTGATGGCGGCCATGTCTGAGGGTTGGCTGGGGCGAATGGTTGGCATTCTTGAACTCCGGGTTATAATCAGCGGCTTTTCAGTGTGTCACTGGCCGGGTGGCCAGTTGCGTGTCTCAAACGCTGGAAGAATTTGTGTCCTTGTTTCATTTCAAATTTTTTGAATTGTGCAATGTGTACACCACCCTAGGATAAATCATGGTTGTCATTCGTCTTTCTCGTGGCGGTTCTAAAGCCCGTCCATTTTTCAACATTGTTGTGGCTGACAAGCGCGTTCGCCGCGATGGTCGTTTCATTGAGCGCATTGGTTTTTACAACCCTATCGCCAAGGATACAGAAGAAGGCCTGCGCGTTGTGCAAGACCGTTTGACATACTGGACAGGCGTTGGCGCTCAAGTGTCTCCAACCGTTCAGCGTTTGGTCAAACAAGCTGCTGCCAAAGCTGCTTAATTGCTTTTTGGCTTCGCCAAAGGCTTTGCTGTGCTACCCCATTTAGAGTTTGCCGACATGCCGGCAGACGCCATCGAAGTGGGGCGTATTGCAGATGCTTGGGGCATCAAAGGCTGGTTCAAAGTCTTGCCCCACAGCGCCTCACCCGAGGCGCTTTTTTCTTCTAAGCGATGGTATTTGCTGCCTTCCGATCGCGCTGTCGGTGGTGCAAAGTCGCCAACGGCCAAGTCGGCAGCGCCTGCTGCTGGTGGCCCTTCAAAGCCCGTACTGCTCAAAATCAAAGAAGCCAAAGACCATGCCGACACCGTCGTCGCTTGTTCACTGGACGTGACCGACAGAAACCAAGCTGAAGCCCTGAAAGGCGCACGCATTTTTGTGCCGCGTTCAAGTTTTCCGACTGCCGGTGCAGACGAGTATTACTGGGTGGACTTGCTGGGCTTGGATGTTGTCAACCGCGAAGGTGTGGCCTTGGGTCAGGTGAAAGACTTGATGTCCACTGGGCCTCAAACTGTGCTGGTCTTGTCGCAAGCTTCAGCAGAAGCAGACAAGCCACCGGTGGAGCGCATGATTCCCTTTGTCGCAGCCTTCGTCGACAACGTGGACCTGCCTGGTCGCAAGATCACGGTTGATTGGCAGCTTGACTACTGAGCGGGTGAAAGCAAGCCATGCGCTTTGATGTCATCACGCTGTTTCCCGAACTCTTCGCCCCCTTTTTAAGTTCTGGCATCAACCGCCGTGCCTTTGAATCTGGCGCTGTAGAGCTGAAGCTTTGGCAATTGCGAGATTTCTCCGAAGGAACTTATCGCCGTGTCGACGATCGACCCTTTGGCGGTGGGCCTGGCATGGTGATGATGGCTGAACCTTTGGAAAAGTGTTTGCTGGCCATTCGCCAAGACCGCATCGCCCAAAATCCCAAAGAAGCCAAAGTACCTGTCGTCCTTTTTTCGCCCATTGGCCAGACCTTGACCCACGCCGGCGTTGCGTCGTGGTCTCAAAGCGATGGCGCCATTTTGATTTGCGGTCGCTATGAGGGCCTTGACCAGCGCTTCATTGATGCCCATGTCGATGCCCAGATCAGTTTGGGTGACTTTGTTTTATCGGGCGGCGAAATCGCTGCCATTGCGCTCTTGGATGCCATTGCGCGTTTGCAGCCTGGCGTTTTGAACGATGAGGTCAGTCATCAAATGGACAGCTTCAATCCAGCGCTGGATGGCTTGTTGGATTGTGGACATTACACACGTCCTGAAATTTGGCATGGTGAAACCGTCCCGCCTATCTTGATGTCTGGCCACCATGCCGATATTGCCAAATGGCGACGTCAGCAAAGTTTGACCTTGACTCAAAAGCATCGGCCAGACCTGATTGAATGGGCCCGGAAGATGGGAAAGCTGAGCGCAAAAGATGAACACTTTTTGGCTCATTTTGCGGTGTCTGCACCTGATAAGACTTAAGCAAAACGCCGAAGTCAGAACATTGGTCTGATGTCAGCACGAGACTGGCTTTCATTCAGCCATAAAACAAATATATAATCATGGGCTGTCGATCCTCTGCCCGCCGCGGCTGTTGCGCTTGTTCTCGTCTTCATGGTTGAGAGCTCGCAGCATAGAAGCCGCCTTTAGCGTAGCGTTGTGCACGATCGAACGTTGAAAGAGCTCAAAATGAATTTGATTCAAACTCTCGAGCAGGAAGAAATTGCCCGTTTGGGTAAAACAATTCCTGACTTCATGCCTGGTGACACCGTCATCGTTAGCGTCAATGTGGTTGAAGGTAACCGCAAGCGCGTTCAGGCTTATGAAGGTGTTGTGATTGCTAAGCGCAATCGCGGCTTGAACAGTGGTTTTACTGTTCGCAAAATTTCAAGTGGTGAAGGCGTGGAGCGTACGTTCCAAACATACAGCCCCTTGATTGCCAGCATTGAAGTGAAGCGTCGTGGTGATGTTCGCCGCGCCAAGCTTTACTATTTGCGTGATCGTAGCGGCAAGTCTGCACGTATCAAAGAAAAGTTGCCACAGCGCGCTGCCAAAACAGCAGCAGCTTAATCAGCTTCGCAGGTCTCACAAGGCCTGCATGAAAAAACCGCCAAGGCTTTCGCCAAGGCGGTTTTTTTACGCCCCTGTTTGACAGGGGCATGGGGTAGGGGAATTAACCGCGTGTAACTTTCAACACTTTAGCGCCCGTGCGCTTGGGTGCTGCGTGACCGCCAGCGTTGTGGGGTTTGAAGTTGCCTGCACCGATGACTTTGGGGCCACGGGGTGCAAAGCGATCGCCTGCGCCGCCGCGTGCATTGTCGCGACCACCCGGTGCGCGTGGTGCACGGCTGTCACGTGAATCAAAGCGGTCGCCACGGTTGTCTGGGCGCTGATCGCCACGGGGCTCAAATCGACCTTCGCCACCGCGAGGTGCGAAGCTGCGTTGTTCACCGCGGAAATCACCGCGTGGCTCGAAGCGGCCTTCGGGACGGAAATCACCGCGACCTTCAGGACGACCTTCAAAGCGGGGTGCAGGTGCGCCGCGGTTTTCAAAACGGTCGCCACGGCCTTCGAAGCGATCACCACCGCGGTTGCCTTCAAAACGAGGCGCGCCGCGTGATTCAAAACGGTCACCACCGCGATTGCCGCCAAAGCCGCCACCGCCGCCACCAAATGAACGGCCACGGCCGCCTCGGTCATTGCCACCACGGCCTGAGCGAGTTTCTGGGAAGTTGAGTTTGGGCTCCATGCCTGGAATCACTTCAGCTTTGAAGGGCTGACGGCTGTAAGCCTCGATGTCCATGATTTTGCGACGGTCGCGAATTTCGGCAAAGGTGATGGCCAAGCCATCACGGCCGGCACGGCCTGTACGACCAATGCGGTGTGTGTAGTCTTCAGCTTTCATGGGCAAGCCAAAGTTGAAAACGTGTGTGATGGTGGGCACGTCAATGCCACGCGCAGCCACATCGGTGGCCACCAAGATTTGAACTTGGCCATTGCGCAAAGCCATCAAGCGGCGATTGCGCAAACCTTGGCTCAAAGCACCGTGCAATGCAACGGCATCAAAGCCATCTTGCTGCAAGTCTGCTGCCAAACCATCGCACTCAATTTGGGTGCTGGCAAACACTATAGCTTGATTGATGGAGGCATCACGCAACCAATGGTCGAGCAATTTGCGTTTGTGCTGTGCGTTGTCGGCCCAGAACAAAACTTGCTTGATGTTGCTGTGTTTCTCTTGGGGTGAATCGATTTGGATTTTCTGAACAGAAGAACCACCATCGTGCATCACGCGCATGGCCAACTGTTGAATGCGCGGCGCAAATGTTGCGCTGAACATCATGGTTTGCTGGCGCTGGCTGGTGAGTTGATTGATGTCAGCCAAGTCGTCAGAGAAGCCCAAATCCAACATGCGGTCGGCTTCGTCGACTACCAAGAATTTAACTTTGTCGAGTTTGATTTGCATCGAGCGTTGCAGGTCAAGCAAACGACCTGGTGTGGCCACCACCAAATTGGCATTTTGCAACTTGGCAATTTGCAACTGGTAAGGCATACCGCCCACAATATTAGCGACGCGCAGGCCGCGGCAATGTTTCACCAAATCAATGGCGTCGTGTGCAACTTGCTGTGCCAATTCGCGGGTGGGGCAAACAATCAAGGCACCGGGTGAGGGGGCTTTGAAATTGCGTGCGTTGGTGGGGTCTTTGCGCTTGGGGCGCTTGGGTGCTGGCTCTCCATTGGCGGCGGCGTCGGCACAGGCTTTGGCAAATGCAGCGCGATCGGCTTCTTCTTCGGCGGCCAACTCTTGCAACAGGGTGTGCAACACGGGCAACAAGAAAGCGGCAGTTTTGCCTGAGCCTGTTTGGCTGGACACCATCAGGTCAATGTATTTGTGGGCTTCGCCCAAGGTTTCTTTGGGGAGTGCCAAAGGAATGGCTTTGAGCTGCACAGAAGTGGGTTGTGTGTAGCCCAGGTCGGCCACAGCTTGAACCAGTTCAGGGGCCAAGCCCAACAGCACGAAACCATTGGGTTGCTCGGGTGTGATTTCAGTTTCTGTGGTTTCGTTCACATTGGCAGCATCAAGCGCCAAAGTTTCAGTCACGAAAGTTTCGTTCTTAGAGGATTGCGCAGACGACAAGTCGTCCTGCACTTCAAAAGCGTCAGTCATATTTTTTTCTCGCACGGACGTCCGCAAGATTTGCGGTGGCGCCGTTCATGGTTAAAAAACATCAACCATCAAACGGAGCTCGGTGCTGTTTGAAGAGAGTGGGCATGACGTGTTGTCATGGCGCCATCTTTTCCAGTCGAGTGACTCTTATCAGTGAGTCAAAGGCATGAAGGGTGATGCACAAAGGCTGCGGCACGAGGCCGGTTTGCAGCTCAGCCGGCGATTATGGCACAGTTTTTTCAGTTTGTGCGGGTTTTCCCTGAAATGATTTGAGCGAAGCTCAAAGCTTGATGAAGTGCTCTCTGTAATGCACCAACTCTTCAATCGATTCATGCACATCGGCCAGCGCCGTGTGCTTCTGTTGTTTCTTGAAGCTGTTGAAAACTTCGGGCTTCCAGCGTTTGGAGAGTTCTTTCAAAGTACTCACGTCCAAATTGCGGTAATGCAAATAGGCTTCTAGCTTGGGCATGAATTTGACTAAAAATCGGCGGTCTTGGCTGATGGTGTTGCCGCAAAGAGGCGACGCATTTTTTGACACGTACTTTTTGATGAATGCCAAAATCTGTTCTTCAGCGTCTTGCTCCGTCGTGGTGGAAGCTTTGACTTTGTCAATCAGGCCACTGCGACCATGCGTGCCCTTGTTCCAAGCATCCATTTTGTTGAGCAACTCGTCACTTTGATGAATGACGCAGACAGGGCCCTCAACGCGGGGGGTGAGATTAGGGCCGGTGACAACAACAGCAATCTCCAATAGGCGTTCTTTTTCGGGGTCTAGCCCGGTCATTTCACAGTCAATCCATACCAAGTTGTCATCTGACTTGGAAAGCGTTGCGGCATGACTTTCTGCTGGGTGATGGTCGGGTGTAGGGCTTGTCATTTCAAAATACGGCTTTTCGTGAAGGTTCTGATTGTCGCTGATGTCAGCTGATCTACACTTCGGTCTATGAATCCGACTCTGACCCTGACTTATTTATTGGTAGGCGCGTTACTGACCAATGTTTTATTGAAACTTTGGTTGAACGCCAGACAAGTGCGCCATGTGGCCGGTCATCGCAGTGAAGTCCCCAGCGCATTTGCCAGTCATATTTCTTTGGCTGACCATCAGAAGGCAGCTGACTACACCTTGGCCAAGGCCAAAGTGTCTCAACTTGATATTTTGATCGATGCCGCCGTCTTGGTGGGCTGGACCCTGTTGGGTGGTTTAAGCGCCTTGAATGCCTTGGTGTTGACGTTCATGTCGCCTGGCATTTGGCAACAAGTCGTGTTGGTCTTGTGCTTCACCTTGATCGGTGGATTACTCGACTTGCCACTGTCCTTGTATCAAACATTTGTGCTGGAGCAAAAGTTTGGCTTTAACAAAATGACATGGTCTTTGTGGCTAAGCGACGCAGCAAAAGGTTTGGTGCTGGGGCTGGTACTCGGTGTGCCACTCATTGCATTGATATTGTGGTTAATGCAAGCAGGCGGCGTTTATTGGTGGCTCTGGACTTGGTGTGCCTTGGTCTTCTGGCAATTGTTTTTAATGGCCATTGCCCCCAATCTGATCATGCCCTTGTTCAACAAGTTCACGCCCCTTGAAGATGATGTCTTGAAGTCACGTGTGAATGGCCTGATGCAGCGAGCAGGTTTTACCGCAAAAGGTTTTTTTGTCATGGATGGCAGTAAGCGGTCAGCCCATTCCAATGCCTTCTTCACAGGCTTTGGTGCCAGCAAACGTGTGGTGTTTTTTGACACCTTGCTCAAGCAACTGTCACCTTCTGAAATGGAGGCTGTGCTGGCGCATGAGTTGGGGCATTTCAAACACCGGCACATTGTGAAGATGATGGCCACCAGTTTTGTCACCACCCTGTTGGGACTGGCCGTTTTAGGTTTTGCGTCTCAGCAAGTTTGGTTTTACACAGGATTGGGTGTCATGCCGAATTTGAATTCAGGCAATGAAGCTGTGGCCCTGCTGCTCTTCATGTTGGTGGTTCCAGTCTTCACATTTTTACTGGCCCCGCTGTCTTCTTGGCGCTCAAGGGTGCAAGAGTACGAAGCGGATGCCTATGCGGTTTCACAAACACCTGCGGCTGATTTGAAGTCAGCCTTGCTCAAGCTCTATCAAGACAATGCCTCTACATTGACGCCAGACCCTCTTTATGTGACGTTTTATTACTCTCACCCGCCGGCCAGTTTGCGATTGGCTCGCATGCAAGATGCGTAAACTCCATCAGCGCACACACACCAAAACCAAGGTGGCACAAGCCTTGGCGGCTTCAACGCAAGATGCCCTCAACTTGGGCTTGGTGGTGGCAACACATGGCCGGCATTGTGTTGTGGAGTTGGACGATGGCACTCGCATCATTTGCCATCCGCGAGGTAAAAAAAGTCAGGCAGTCGTGGGGGATCATGTCAGGTGGCAAGTCGCGGGGGATGAAGGCACGATTGAAAGTGTCATGGAACGAAAGAATCTGTTCTATCGCAGGGATGAAGTGCGAACCAAATCCTTTGCAGCGAACCTTGATCAGGTCTTGATCTTGTTGGCGGCAGAACCTGAATTTTCTGAAACCCAATTGTCTAGAGCCTTGATTGCGGCCGAGGCTGAGCACATCAAGCCTTTGATTGTTCTGAATAAAAGTGATTTGGGTGAAGCTTTCACGCAAGCTTGGCAGAGATTGACGGCTTACCGCCAAATGGGTTACACCGTCATGCCTTTGCAGTTGAAGACATCCAACGAAACCAATGACTCATTGCAGCTTTTGCAAGCAGAGATGGCGGGCAAAACAAGCTTGATATTAGGCCCTTCTGGCGCTGGCAAAAGTACCTTGGTGAATGCCTTGGTTCCTAATGCACGTGCGTTGACCGGGGAGATTTCGCAAGCGCTGAATTCTGGCAAGCACACCACCACCAGCACCTCGCTTTACTGGGTGGGTGACAGACCCGCTAGCCTGCAAAAAGAGAATACCGGAACTGCCATCATTGACTCGCCAGGATTTCAAGAGTTTGGTTTGCAGCATATTCCTCAAAATCAATTGGCCTCTTGCATGCTTGATTTAAAGCCATTTATTTCGACTTGCAAGTTCTACAACTGTACGCATTTGCATGAGCCAGGTTGCGGTGTATTGGCTGCCTTGCAAAAGGATGAGTCGCTGGCGCTTCAGCCAACCGAGGTGAGTACCCGGCGTCACCGAATTTATGCCCAGCTGTTCGAAGAACTAGGTCAGCAGCGTTGGTAAAAGTTGGGGCAACTTAGCCCAGCAGGTTTGACAATGACAGCAAGGCCACCAACACCAACCACATGATCACGGTACGCCAGACCAATCCGACAACCTGCGCAAAATGTGAAAGTTCGGGGGGGCGACCCGGTGTGCTGCTACTCCCTGGCGAATCGGGTTGCAATGCGGCGCCGCCCAATTGCACATTGATAGCACCTGACGTGGCTGCCAAGATAACCCCATCGTTGTCATCTGGAAACTTTTCGGAATGGTGACGCCATCCATCCATTGCATCCTCAAAACTGCCCATGATGGCAAAGCCCATGGCCGTCGCTCTGGAAGGAAGCCAATCGATGGCATGCCAAGCTTCGTGTGACACTGACTTCAAAGCGTCACTGATCCAATGGGTTTGGGTGGGATTGCCAGCGATGGACTGTTGCGACAAGCTGGCGGCTGACTCGCTGTAGCGTTTTGCAAATTCAGAAATGCGGTAGACCACTGCGCCTACTGGCCCCAAGCCTATGATCGATAGCAATGCATAGCTGAAGAAAACGCCAAAGACGTGACGGTGTGCAGACAAAATAGAGTGTTCAATGACATGCCGCACAATTTCATTGCGAGGCAGTTCATTGATTTCAACTTGTTGCCATTCAGCCAATAACTTTCGAGCAAGCGACTCATCGCCGTCATTTAACGCATCGCGGATGCCCGTGAAATGGTGACTGAACTGTCGGAACCCCAAGGTGACATAGAGCAATGCGACGTTCCAGACGATAGCAAAAAACCATCCTAGAAAAAACGCCAATAACCAGTGAATGAGGACGGCCAAGCCAGCAGGTGCGCCGATCATCAAACCCCAAGCAAGCCAAGCTTGAGAGCGCGTACCACCATCAACGTGCGAGGTGACCCAATCAGCCCACTTTCGCAGCCACTGGTGCAAAAAGTGAGTGGGGCTCATAGGCCTTGCTTGCTCGATGACGAGCGCCAAAAAGATGGAAAAAAAGCTCATAGCCGCATCATAAAGAATTCGCTGCCAATAAAAAGCGATAAAAGTTCCGAATCATGCCTGCCGTCGCGCCCCAAATGAAACGCTCAGTGGGGGGCTGTGTGGGCAAGCCGCTGGGTTCGTGGTACGGCATGGAATACCACCGTCGAGAAACCCCGTCGCGCTCCCACTTATGCAAGCGGTGGTTGGCTGGATTCATGAGAAATGCCAGGGGCACTTCAAAAACGGCCTCGACTTCGAAAGCATTGGGCGTGATTTCGTGCTGGGGGGAGACCAGTCCCACCACCGGCGTGATGTGAAAAGCTGTGCCAGTGATGTATTCGGGCAAGGTTCCCAAGATCTCGACAAACTGAGGGGCCAAACCTACTTCTTCTTGGGCTTCTCGGAGCGCAGCAGCCTCTACCGATGAATCTTCTGCATCGACCTTGCCGCCAGGAAATGCAATTTGTCCGGCATGCGAAGACAGGTGCATGGTGCGCTGTGTCAGAAGGATGTGTGGCTCAGAGCCTTGATCGCCTCTGAGCACGATGGGAATGAGAACAGCGGCCGCTTTGGCCGGACGTTGTCCTAGCGCGGGTTCACGTTTAACTTCAGGTGACCAATCAGGCGGATTTTTGAAGACCGCTTTCAATCGATCGGCCACCAAGTGTTCTTGCGACAAGGCGGGCCATTCACCCAAAGGGCTTGTCCATGGTATGTCGCGAGGGTCAAATCCCAATGAGCTTTTCATATGGTGTGTTCAATGGGGTAGCGTGAATTTCAAAATGGTTTTTGATAACTGGGGCACTTGATCTCGATGCGCTTTGGTGGCGCACCGACGTGATCGCGTTGCAATGCTGTAAGGCATCCACCCCAGACGCAACCCGTGTCCAAGGCCCAGATGTCCTGACGCTCAACAGCGCCCAAGGTTGACCAATGACCGAAGGCGATGGTGGTGTTGGCGGTTAGGCGTTGCGGGACTTCAAACCAGGGCATGTAGCCCTGAGGTGCCTTGGCCGCATTCTCTTTGGTCGCAAATTCCATGGCGCCTGTGAGTGAGCAAAAGCGAAGGCGCGTGAAAGCATTCAGTGCACAGCGCCAGCGCGCCATGCCTTGCAGTTGAGCTTGCCATTGTGCGGGCTCGTTGCCGTACATGTTCATGAAAAACGCATCGGCCTCGTCACTTTGCAAAATGTTTTCCAGTTCTCGGGCCAATGACAAAGTTTCTTCCAAAGTCCATTGAGGCAAAACGCCTGCATGAACCATCAAAACATCTTCTTGGTAAATGGCAATGGACTGGTGCTTTAACCAATGCAGCAAGGTGCCCTTGTCTGGCGCTTGAAGAATGTCGTTGAGGGTGTCGGATGCACCAGGCGCTCGCGCACCCGCTGAAAGGGCCAGCAAATGCAAATCATGGTTGCCCAAGACGCATTGAACGCTTGAGCCCAGACTGTAGAGGCGGCGCAAGACCGCCAGCGAGCTGGGTCCACGGTTGACCAAGTCACCCAAGACATAGAGTCGATCGCGGCTGGCTGAAAACCCCACTTGGTCTAGCATGTGACCCAGTGGTTCATCGCAACCTTGAATATCGCCCACCCAAAAAACTGACATTGACTTCCAAAATCAAGCTGAATGCGACATTGTCGATGTATTTCTTGAAGAATTGACCCTTGAAAGAAGAAGTGTGTTTCTTTCGAGTTCGGGCCTTGGCACAATCAGGGGATGGATTTTTTACTGATTGCACTGTTAACCCTCATCAACGGGCTCTTTGCCATGTCCGAGTTGGCATTGGCCTCCAGCCGCAAAGCCCGACTGGCGGCGATGGAAGAGGCCGGGGATAAAGGAGCAGCCACGGCGCTCAAACTGCTTGAAAACCCAACCCAATTTTTGTCGACCGTGCAGGTGGGCATTACCTCTATTGGCGTCCTGAATGGCATTGTGGGCGAGGCAGCTTTCAGTGGCGATGTTGCCGTTTGGCTGGTTGGCCTGGGCATTACAGAATCTGCTGCTGCCATCACGGCCACGGCCTTGGTGGTCACGGTCATCACGTTCACGACCATCATCTTCGGTGAACTGGTCCCCAAACGCATTGGCCAGCTGTACCCCGAGCCAGTGGCCAGGTTGGTTGCCAGGCCTATGGCATGGCTTGCCGGCATTGCCAAGCCGTTTGTAGGTTTGCTTTCACTGACCACCCATGCCGTTCTGAAAATGTTGCAAATCGACACCCGAGGCAACCGGGCAGTGACCGAAGAGGAAATCACGGCCAGCCTGGAGGAGGGTGTTGATGCAGGCTTGATTGAGGCCCATGAACATCAGATGGTTCGAAATGTATTTCACCTCGACGACCGCCCCCTAACCTCATTGATGGTGCCCCGTTTGGACATTGAATGGTTCGACGGCAGCTTAAGCGTGGCCCAATGTTTGGCAAAAGTCGGCCTTCAAGATGGGGCGCACGGACATTCTTGGTATCCCGTGTGCAAAAATAGTTTGGACAATGTTTTGGGTGTTGTCAGTTTGGCTCGATTGGTTTCAATCGATTCTCAACAGGACCCTGTTGAAAAATATGCCATTCCCGCTACGTTTGTGCCTGAAACCCTCAGTGGCATGTCATTGCTTGAGCAACTGCGAGGCAAGTCAGGACGCATGGTGTTCGTGGTGGATGAATACGGGGTTGTGCAAGGTTTGTTAACCCCGCGTGATTTGTTAGAGGCCATTACGGGTGAATTGCAACCTTTGCAGGTTGCCGACGCTTGGGCCAGTGCGCAAGAAGATGGTTCTTGGCTGTTAGATGGCCTAATGCCTATCAATGAGTTGAAGGCCAGATTGGAAATTAAGCAAATTAATGGCGAAGACCGAGGTTTGTTCAATACCTTGGGAGGATTTATATTGGCGGAATTGGGTTATTTACCTAAGGTTGGTGATACTCTAATTGCTGAAGATTGGCAATTTAAAGTTATTTTGTTAGATGGAAGAAGGATAGATAAGGTAATTGCTAAAAATAATCTAACTTGATTAATAATTTATGATTTTAATAATCAGATTATCGCCTTATTAAAATATAATAAAACATTATCTAACCCTCTAGCATCGATATATTAGGAAAATAAATGACCACTTCATACAAAGAATTGATTAAACAGCGAGATGCTCTGGAGCAAGCGATTGCGCAAGCGCGTGAAAATGAGTTGTCTGAAGCTGTTCGTCAAGTGCGCCAACTGGTTTCTGAATTCGGATTGACCGTTCAAGATGTATTTCCATCAGGCCGCGGAGCTGCCAAGCAAAAAAGTAGCACAGGATCAAAGGTTGCCCCTAAATACCGCGATCCAGTTTCAGGTCAAACTTGGACAGGGCGTGGCAAGGCACCAAAATGGATTGACGGCAAAGAGCGCTCTCCCTTCTTGATCGGGTAATTCAAACCCATTGATGTTACGAAGGCCACCCTGGGTGGCCTTTTTCATGTCGCCAAACTTGTAAAATCGAAATAAATATTTCAAGAGAAATTAATTTGACGACTCAATCGCCTCCAAGGCATATCGGCATCATCATGGATGGCAATCGACGCTGGGCCAAAAAGCGTTTTTTGCCGACTGCGATGGGGCATGCCGCAGGTGCAAAGCAAGTCCGTGACATTGTCGAAGCTTGTATCAGGGCAGACATACCCCATTTGAGTCTTTTTGCTTTCAGTACCGAGAATTGGCGCCGGCCAAAAGAAGAGGTTTCCGTCTTGATGAGTCTGTTTGCGAGTTATTTGCAAAGAGAAGTCGATGCGATGGAGGCCAATGGCGTAAGGCTCAAGGTTGTCGGCGATAAAACCAAATTCAGTTCTGAGCTCCAAGAATTAATTCTGCGTGCTGAATTGCAAACTCAGCACAATGAAAAAATCACGCTGCGTGTTGCGGCCAACTATGGTGGCCGCTGGGACATGGTGCAGGCTGCAAAGTCTTGGCAACTTCACAACCCGGACTTGAGCTTTGCTGCGCTGACGGAAGAGGGGCTTGCGGCTCACTTGAGCACGGCGGATGCGCCTGAAATGGACTTGCTCATCCGAACAGGTGGAGAGTCTCGCATCAGCAATTTCATGCTTTGGCAGGCCGCGTATGCCGAGATGTTTTTCATTGACGCTTTGTGGCCAGACTTTTCAGTGAAACAATTTAACGAAGCGCTGGCATGGTTCTCCAAACGCGATCGTCGATTTGGGTCAGCTGCACCTTTTTAACTTGGCTTGGCACTGGCTGCCATTTGCCGTAATTTGTCTTTTTTGCTGGGGCGTTTGCCTTTGATGCCGCCATTGGCAGAGCCTTGCTCTGGAACTGCCTGCGTTGCCTCGAACCCTTGAATGGTTTCAAGCGCGAGTTTCACATTGTGTCTTTTCTCAATCAAATTCCAATGATGCAGTGTTTCGGGGCATACAAAACTGATGGCCAAACCTGCTTCACCCGCACGACCCGTGCGGCCAATTCTGTGTGTGTAGTCGACGGCCGACCGTGGCAGGTCGTAGTTCACCACAGCGGGTAATTTTTCGATGTCCAGGCCGCGCGCAGCCAGATCGGTTGCCAAGACGACTTTCACACGATGCGCTTTAAAGTCGGCCAACACTTGTTGACGTTTACCTTGGCTTAATTGGCCATGAAAGGGTTCTGCAGCAATGCCAGCGACGCGCAGTTTGGCTGCCACAATTTCGCTGCTGTGTTGAGTGGCTACAAAAACCAACAGTTGTTTCAAATGGTCTGTTTTGATCAGGTGCTTCAACAGCTGAGTACGCTGAGGGGTGTCGGTGTAAATGGCGCGCTGTGCGATGACAGCGGGTTGGAGCGTAGTACTTTCAATGTGAATTTCAAGTGGGTTGTGCAACAAACTTTGCGCCAAGGATTCGATGCTGTTTGGACGCGTGGCGGACAAAAATAAATTCTGTCGTTTGTGTGGCAACTTAGCCAAAATCTGGCCCAACTCATCTTGAAAACCCAGTTCCAATAATTTGTCGGCTTCGTCCAAAACAAGCGTTTGAACTTGTGAAAGTTTCAATGCATTGTGATCCAGCAGGTCTAGCAGTCGACCTGGCGTGGCAATCAAAATGTCAGTGCCACCTCGCAAGCCCATCATTTGTGGGTTGATGGAAACACCACCAAAAACCACCGTGACTTTGCAAAGTTTGCCCAAATGTGCCGACAAACTCATGAAAGTTTGTCCAACTTGAATGGCCAATTCACGGGTTGGAACCAAAACCAAGGACTGAAGTGCTCTTTGATTTCTTCCCTCTTGGGTGCTTTGGGAAAGGCCAGACCGGGTCAGCTTCTCAATCAGGGGCAAGGCATAGGCGACTGTTTTGCCTGAGCCTGTGGGCGCAGTGACCCAGATGTCCTGGCCGGTGAGCGCTGCAGGAATGAATTCCTGTTGAACCGGGGTTGGCGCTGGATAGGTTTTGGGTTTAAGTGCGCGAAGCAACTCGGGCGAAAGGCCCAGATCGTTAAAAGACATAGGGCTCAAGCATAAGTGCATATGGCTTGATATACCAGCAGGGCGTGGCAAAATCATGCACTATGAATACACGCAAAGGCATTATTTTGGCAGGGGGGTCGGGTACCCGTCTGTATCCCGTGACACAAGCGGTCTCCAAGCAGTTGATGCCGGTGTACGACAAGCCTATGGTCTATTACCCCTTAACAACGCTGATGTTGGCTGGCATCAAGGATGTGCTGTTGATCAGTACACCGCAAGATACACCTCGGTTTACGGCGTTGTTGGGCGACGGCAGTCAATGGGGCATGAACATTCAATACGCAGTTCAGCCAAGTCCTGATGGCCTGGCACAGGCATTCATCATTGGCCGTGAATTTGTGGGCGCAAACCCGAGTGCTTTGGTATTAGGTGACAACATTTTTTATGGTCATGACTTGGTCAAACTGATGCAGCGCGCTGATGCACAAACCAAAGGAGCCAGTGTTTTTGCTTATCACGTTCACGATCCCGAACGCTATGGTGTGGTGGCATTTGACGGTCAGCAACGTGCGCTGAGCATCGAAGAAAAACCCTTGAAGCCGAAGAGCAATTACGCGGTAACAGGTTTGTATTTTTACGATTCACAAGTCTGTGACATTGCAGCCAACATCAAGCCCTCAGCACGCGGTGAATTGGAAATTACCGACGTCAACCGTTGGTACCTTGAACACCAGCAACTCCATGTGGAAATCATGGGCAGAGGTTATGCTTGGCTCGACACAGGCACGCACGACAGTTTGCTCGAGGCTGCGGGTTTCATTGCGACTCTTCAAAAACGCCAAGGTTTGATGGTCGCTTGCCCAGAAGAAATAGCATTTGCCCAAAAATGGATTGATGCTGCGCAGCTTCAAAAGTTGGCATCGCCTTTGGCTAAAAACAGCTACGGTCAGTATTTGTTGAATCTGATAAAGGCAAATTGATGCCCTATACCGTCACGCCCACCAATTTGCCGGAAGTTTTGATTTTGCAGCCTCAACTATTTGGGGATGCGCGTGGTTTTTTCTTTGAAAGTTTCAATGCGCGCGATTTTGCCAATGTCACTGGCCTAGATGTTCAGTTTGTACAAGACAATCACAGCAGATCGACTCAAGGTGTTTTGCGTGGCTTGCATTACCAAATTGAACATGCGCAAGGCAAACTGGTTCGTGTTACCCATGGGGAAGTTTTTGATGTCGCTGTTGACATGCGCAAGTCATCCGCAAATTTTGGAAAATGGACCGGCTGTCATTTAAGTGCCGAAAATGCAAAGCAAATGTGGGTGCCTCCCGGATTCGCACATGGCTTCTTGGTGCTCAGTGAATCAGCCGAGTTTTTGTACAAAACCACGGATTACTGGTACCCAGAGCACGAGCGTAGCCTGCTGTGGAGTGACCCTGCGCTCGGCATTGAATGGCCTTTGCCAGAGGGACTTCAAACGCCTTTGTTGGCTGCAAAAGATGCGGCAGCTATGCCGCTCTCACAAGCACAAGCCTACTAATCCTAGCCGATGAAGCGAGAGCCTCTTTATTTGAGAGGTGGGAGCGCGTAGGCCTTGATGGCACTGAGTTGGCCCAACGTTAATCGGTTGCCATGTTGGCTGACCACAGCGGCTGCAGCGTGATTGCCCAGCGCGGCAGCTTGGTTTGGAGCGTAACCCTTCGTGACGGCATACAAGAATGCACCGGCAAACATGTCGCCAGCGCCGTTGGTGTCAATGGCTTTGACTTTTTCAGCTGGCACATGCCAAGACTGATCGGCTGTCAATACTTCAGAACCATCAGGGCCGCGAGTAAAGCAAACTGTTTTTGCCAATTTTTTCAATGCGCTTCGAACGACTTCCAGATCTTCGGTGCCGCACCACACCAGGGCTTCTTCTTGGTTGCAGAACAAATAATCAACACCGTCACCCAGCATGGCATCTAAGCCAGCTTTGCAAAATTGAATCATGCTGACATCACTGAGGGTGAGCGCCAAGGCCACGCCTGCTTCGCGTGCAATCTGTCGCCCTTTGAGTGCTGCATTCAAACCTGTAGGTGATGCAGCCAAGTAGCCTTCCATGTAATAAATCTTGGATTTGACAATGTCTTGGGCGTGCAGGGCAGCGTCGTCCAGTTCTGCTGAAACCCCCAGAAATGTGCACATGCTTCTTTCAGCATCGGGGGTGACCAAGACCATGCAGCTGCCGGTTTGTCCCTCCGAAGCGCGTGTGTGCGTGAGGTTGGTATCAACGCCTTGGGCTTGAAGGTCTTTGACGTAAAAATCGCCCAAATTGTCGTGCGCTACTTTGCAGGAATAGAAAGCTTTGCCACCCAATTGCGCCAAAGCCACCACCGTGTTGCCGGCAGAGCCGCCGCCAGTTTGCCTGGGTTGGAGGTGGGTGACATGGTCCAACAACTCTGCGCGACGGGGGGTGTCGATCAGTGTCATGTGGCGCTTGCTGATGCCCATCTTTTGAAGCATCGCGTCAGAAACTTCGTATTCGGAGTCGACCAAGGCGTTGCCAATGGCGTAGAGATCGTAGTGGGACATGGAAGGGCGTAGATCTAAATCAAAGAATGGCCAAGTTTAATGCCTTTGTCTGCGCTCGCATCGTTAAAATAGACTCATGGGTTCGCAGACCCGCTACGTGTGGACAAGCTGATGAGCTTTTCCTTTTATGATTTATTTTAGGGATCAAGCCTGCGATGAAACGCGATTATTTTTCTCATGCTTCCAAAGAAGCCCATCGAAGACATCAAGATAACCCTGCGCAACGATGTATTGCACTCGTTGATGCACGCTATTTGTCATGGCTAGCGCAGCATGCCCAAACAAAATCCAAGCAGGAAAGTGTGAACAGGCAGGGCTTGTCCCAATTTTTGGGCGATGCGTTGTCACAAGCAGGTTTGGACCTCGATGTCCAAAGAATTTATTGGTACTCTGAAGATCAAGAGACATTGGATGTGGACGGTCAAATTGTTCGCAGAGTTCTGTCGCACGATGCCGATGGCGGCGTGTCACTGCTCCAAAGCATGGGCCAAGATTTGAGCCGTTTGGCCCAGCACGGTGCTTGTGATCATGTGCTGTTGGCGTCAGACGACGAACGCTTGTTGACTGCGATTGACAACGCACAGCTGACGGGGATGTTTGTCCACATTCTGGCGGATGATGCCGCTCGCAACATGCCTAAATTGCACCAAACTGATCCTGGATGGGGTCGCTTGTTGTCGCAGGCCGACCGGCGTATTGTGGTTCAACCCAAAGCACTGGCCGAAATTCTCCAGGGTGTGGTGTCCAAGGAGGGCAATGCAGTGCCTGAGGACCCAGAAGTGATTCGCCAGACCATGACCGAGGTGATTCAGTCATGGTGGGCAGAAGAGCCAGAAGATAAGCGTGAAGAGTTGCGTGATGAACTTCACATCAATCGCGGAATCCCGCAAGAGGTTGATCGCCAGTTGCTGCTCCGCATGCGCCATCGATTAACGAGAGCGCTTTCGTTGCCCGAGAAAAAAATGCTCCGTGAAATTTTCAGAGCCGTTGCATTTGACACTCTCTCTGCAGATTCAGTTCAAACGCCAAGCACGCAACCGGTTGTTCCATCGATTGAAGAGCCTATTTAACGAAGGCCCGAAAAGGAGTACACCATGTGGCAAAAGGTCTTTGGTATTGCGCTACTGATCGGTGGAGGGATTCCTGCTGTTGTAAATGCTACAGAAGAGCATCAACGCATCGCAGCTGAATTGTTGCCCATGTCCTTGCAAACGAGTTGGAACGCCAACAAGCCGCATCTAGGAAAGTTTGGACATTGTGCGGCTGCTTTTGATAGCCGAACGGACGACAGCAAAATGGCCTTTGCGTGCTCTATTTATGTCAAATTGTCTGCGGTAGCGCAGCGCAAAGCCATCCAACATTGTGACGAGCAGCGTGAAGCCCGTCACATCAAGGCACCGTGCCAATTGATTGGCAACTAAGGCATCAGACCCAAAATGCTGCCATGCATGCGCACTAGATTTTCAATTGCCCCGCTTTATTTTTTGGGCAAAGTGCCGCCACTCTTCACGCACTCGTCCAGTGATTTGAAGGGCGTGAATTTCTGAGTTTTTTCGTAGCTGGCACTGCTTTTATCGTGGCAGATGCCGCTGTCCGATTTTTTGACAACGACTTCGGCAACTGCTGTATTGGCAGGTGCACGGCCACCACTTTTCAAGCAAGCTTCCATGTTGGGAAAGGTTTCGAATTTCTTAGTGGTGCCATAACTGGTGCTAGATTTATCATGACAAATGCCAGCCTCAGATTTTTTGACGGCAGGATCTGCTGCTTGGGCTAATACTGCACTGGCGCTGAGCAGCGTCAGGCAAGAGGCGATCAATGTGAGGGTTAAACGAGTTTTCATTGAGGTCTCCTAAGTTGGATGGCGTGGGTTGCTGCAAGCGTGCAATCAATTGCAATCACTTTTCACGATTGGCATGCTATCGCATCTGGCAAAGTTTGCTTAATTTTGCGTTGTTTTTTCGAGTCGACTGACGTCAAAACCCATCAACAACAGCCGCTGCGTCAAAGCCTTGTAGGAAGTTTCTGAAATTTGAGGGGTGCGCGACAAGATCCAGAGGTATTTTTTGCTGGGATCGCCCACTGCAGCAAGTTGGTACTGCGGGTCTAAATCCAACACCCAGTAATCTCCCCATACCAAGGGAAGCCAACCTAACCAACTTGGCGCAAAACGCACTTCAAGCTGCGCTGGCAGCCCATTGGCGCGGGGTCTGGCCATGCCCAAGGCTTGGATCATTTCACCATTGGCTGCTTGGCATTGATTGAGAACTTGAATTTCTGCAGGGTTGATCAGTTTGTATGTCGCTTTGGTGTTTTGAGCGCAATTGCGTTGAAACCAGTTGGAAAGTTTGGCAATTTCATACCAACTCCCCATGTATTGGTTGATGTCGAGTTGGTCAATTGATTTCACTTGGGCCGCCTGTGTCGCAATGGGAACGGCTAGACTCAAACCCATCAAGCAACAGCAGAAATGCTTGAAAAAAAGTACACCAATTTGTTTTGTCACATCAAGCCTCAAAGTCAATTAGAAGGATAAGTTGACGATAAAAAATCTGGCATGGTGTCGCCAATCTTCACCAAGGCCTTGGGCCCTTCTCGCAACGAACCATCCCAGATTAACCAGCCATACAAAGCAGCCATGGTCATGCCTGTTGCAGCTTGGCCAGGCAAGCCAACACGCTCTGCGCCTCTGCGAGCACCGTCGATGAGCCAAGCTGGAAGGCTTCGGTGGTAAGGGTTGCGCATTACTTCGCCGGTGTGCATCGCAGTTGCCGTCATCATTTGTCCTACTTCAGTGGGACTCAAGGCCAGCATCAGTCGAGGCGAGAGTTGCGTATTCCAATATTCAGAAAGCAACAAGTGACAGCTTTCTGTGAGTTTGGCCAAAGGCAAAGCCTGCATCAACAAATGATAAGTTGCGCAATGGGTGGTGTGGCCGTCCATGGCATGTGGAACAATGATCATGCGCGGCTTGAAGACTTGGAGTTGAATGGCCAGATTGGCAACGCAGTTGAGCCAATGCGGACTTTGTGCTTCAAATGCTTGGAGCGTGATGTTCTCAAAAGCATGTTCCTGAATTCCCAAGGGGCTGGCCAAATCAAACCCCAAATAGTTGCAAGCGGCTTGGGCTTCATGCCAGCGCGCTTGCCTGCGATCCGTTTGACTGCCTAGCGTGATGGACAAGTTGACCACTCGCCAAGCTTCTTGGTGTCGCATTCGAAGCGCCAAGCCACCCACCAGCGATTCGTCATCGGGGTGAGGAGCGCAAATCAGACAGCAAGGGGCGTCTTCTGCAGGTGCGTGAGATGAAATGGGTGCAATGGGAAGATTTGGCTCAGGCGAACTCAAAGCTTGCAGATAAGCATTGACCATGTCATCAAAGGGTGTGCTCATGCTGAATGGTAATTCAAGTTCACAAAGAATGGATGACTGTATGTACGAGACAAACTCGTTTGGACGATTTTCTGGGTACCATTATGATGAAAAGTACCCTATCTGAGAGAGCCGATATGACATTGATGACTTCAGTTCGCAGTTTGTTTGCATCCGCCGCATGCTTGCTGAGCGTTTATTCCCCCGTTGCGAATGCACAAGAGCAAACATTGAACATTCTGTGTTCGGTGCAATCTGATTGGTGTAATTTAATCCAAGTGACTTTTCCTCGGGTGACGGGCATCAAAGTGAATATTTTGCAGCGCAGTACGGGGGAGGCCTTGGCCCAAGTGAATGCTGAAAAAGCCAACCCGAAAATTGACATTTGGTTTGGGGGCACCGGCGATCCTCATTTGGCTGCTGCACAGTTGGACTTAACGGCGGTTTACCAGTCGCCTGCGCTGGCCCAATTGCACCCTTGGGCCAAGGCGCAATATGAGCAATCTGGGGGGAGGTCTGTCGGTTTGTACTTGGGGCCTTTGGGTATTTTTTACAACAAAGAAGTTTTGGCCAAGCGCAAGTTGCCAACACCCACCTCTTGGGCTGATTTACTCAAACCAGAATACAAGGGTGAAATACAAATGGCCAATCCAGGTTCAAGTGGCGCTGCCTACACGGCCTTGGCCACTTTGGTTCAATTGATGGGTGAGTCGCAAGCTTGGGACTACATGGCCAAACTGCACCGCAACATGAGCGGGTACCCCCGTTCAGGTGAAGCCCCTATCAAGGCTGTATCGCGTGGTGAAGCAGCCATTGCGATTGGCTTCATCGCTTTGGCGCCTGGCGAAAAGGCTGCAGGCTTTCCCATTGAAGCCTTCACGCCTGCGGAAGGAACTGGGGCAGAGATCGGCAGCATGTCCATCATCAAAGGTGCGCCTCATTTGGAGGCTGCAAAACGTTTTTATGAATGGGCTTTGACACCTCAGGCGCAACAATTTGCATTTGCTGCCAGGGGTTTCCAAGTACCTTCGAACATGGCAACCGTTGTCGATCCACGCGTGCCAGACGTGAAAAAAATCAAGCTGATCAAGTACGACTACAACAAATATGGGCAGGCGGCCGAACGCAAACGGTTGATTCAACTTTGGGAAGACAAAATCAAATCCTTGCCTCAATGAAAAAAGGGACTCAATGAGTCCCTTTTGCTGAGCCATGGTTAATTATTTTTCCAAGTGGTAGCGCGTGACACGTTCCACCTCATTTTTAGAGCCTAGGATCACACTCACGCGTTCGTGCAGTTGTTGAGGTTGAAGGTCCAAAATTCTTTCGCGGCCGTTGGTCGCGGCACCACCGGCTTGCTCGATGAGCCAGCTCATCGGATTGGCTTCGTACATCAATCGCAACTTGCCCGCTTTGTGGGGTTCACGCTTGTCCCAGGGGTACATGAAAATACCGCCACGCGTCAGAATGCGGTGAACATCGGCCACCATGCTGGCAATCCAGCGCATGTTGAAGTCTTTGCCGCGAACACCCTCTTTGCCTTGCAAACACTCGTCCACATAGCGCTTGACTGGGGCATCCCAGTGGCGCATGTTGCTCATGTTTATGGCGAACTCTTTGGTGTCTTCGGGAACTCGAACGTTTTCTTGGGTGAGCACAAATGAGCCTTGCTCGCGGTCTAAAGTGAACATGGCCACGCCATCTCCCACGGTAAGAACCAGCGTCGTTTGTGGGCCGTAGATGCAGTAACCAGCAGCGACTTGTTGGTGGCCGGGTTGTAAGAAGTCTTCTTCGCTAAGAGCCTGTTGGCCTTCCGCTTTTTTAAGCACACTGAAAATAGTGCCAATGCTCACATTCACATCAATGTTGCTAGACCCATCCAAAGGGTCAAACATCAACAGGTATTCACCTTGAGGGTAACGGTTAGGGACCAAGTGAATGGTTTCCATTTCTTCGGACGCCATGGCCGCCAAATGACCACCCCATTCATTGGCTTCGATCAACACTTCATTGGCAATGATGTCCAGCTTTTTCTGAATTTCACCTTGAACGTTTTCAATGTCAGCACTGCCTAAGACGCCACCCAAGGCGCCTTTGTTGACCGCGTGGCTGATGCTTTTGCATGCCCGCGCAACCACTTCAAGCAAGAGACGCAACTGCGAAGGAATGTGACCCTTGCTGCGTTGTTGCTCCACCAAATAACGAGACAATGAAATTTTTTGGGACATGGACATGACTCCGGTAGAAGGGTGTTATTCGGCCAAAGCGCGGGAGACAACTTCGCGTACATCGTCGCTCAAGTCAGATTTGGCGGCAACGCGCTCAATGGCTGCTTTGGCTGCCTGGCGGTAGGGTTCTGCCAGCTTTCTCCAACGGTCCAAGGCCCGAGCCAGGCGCGCTGCAACTTGTGGATTGATGGCATCCAATTCAATGACGCGCTCGCTCCAGAAGACATAGCCTGCTGCATCGCTGCGATGGAAGCCGCCAGGGTTGGCGCTGCAATAGCTGAAAATCAAACTGCGTGCGCGATTGGGGTTGCGCAAGTTGAAGTCTGGATGCTGCATGAGTTGGCGAACGATAGGCAAAATGTTGCCGCCTCGGTCGGGCGTGCTGGCTTGCAATGCAAACCATTTGTCGATGACCAAATCCTCGTTCTTGAACAGCGCGTGGAATTGCGCCAAGGCCGATGATGCCAATTCATGTCCGCTGCCCACCAGTGCAGCTAAAGCGTTGAAGCGGTCTGTCATGTTGTGCGCATCTTTGAACGCTTGGAGGGCTTTGCCTGGCCAAACGGATGTGCCTTGATGCTGTGCAACCAAGCACAACATGTGGAGGGCCATGCCGCCGAGTGAGCGTTTGCCACTTGAAATGGCATCAGGTGAGTAAGGGCCCAGGACGCGGTTTTGCTCGTAGCAGGTTTCCCATTGCGCAAACAAACAGGTCGCCAATTGCAATTTCATGGCTTCACGAACGGCGTGAACTTGTTGCGGATCAACCGATTCCAACTGTTCAGAAATGTAGGTTTCTGAGGGCAGTGTGAGTACCAATTCTTTGAAGGCGGCGTCCAAGTCGGGATGTTGAAGGACAGCACGCATGGCGTCAATGAAGTCAGTGCCCAACACCTTGTCTGTTTGCGTGTTGCCGCCGCTGCGAATGAATCGAAGTGCGGCTTGAACAGCCAAGCGTTGTCCCGCTTCCCAGCGATTGAAAGCATCAGGGTCGTGTGCCAGTAAAGTGAGCCATTGCGTGTCAGTCAATGCGCAGTCTAAGTTAACGGGTGCGCTGAAGTTGCGAAGCAATGAGGGGGTCGGGGCGTTTTCAATGTTTTCAAAAACAAAGCTTTGAGACGCTTGGTTAAGCACCAAGGTTTTGCTTTGGTTCGCCGTGCCGGATTCGCCTTGCAATTGAACATTCAAGGACTGTCCCGTTTCGCTCAAAAGACCCACAGTGACGGGGATGACAAAGGGTTCTTTCACAGTTTGATCGGGTGTTGGCGCGCAGCTTTGTGAAAGCGTCAAGGTGAAGGTTTTCGCTTCACTGTCATAGGAACTGTTGGCGTGAACACGCGGCGTACCAGATTGGCTGTACCAGCGTTTGAACTGCGTCAATTGTTGCGCCAAGTGTGAGTGGGGGTTGGCATCTGCAATGGCTTGTGCAAAGTCATCGCAGGTCACTGCCTGACCATCGTGGCGCTCAAAATACAGCTTCATGCCCTTGGCAAAACCTTGCTTGCCATCTTCGTCTCCCGGTGCGCTGAGCAGGGTTTGCATCATGCGAACCACCTCGGCGCCTTTTTCATAAATGGTGACGGTGTAGAAATTGTTGATTTCTACGTAGGCATCTGGCCTGACTGGGTGCGCCATCGGGCCTGCATCTTCCGGAAATTGAACCGTACGGAGAACGCGTACATCTTCAATGCGTTTGACGGCGCGGGCACTTGCAACGCCAGCCATGTCTTGGCTGAATTCTTGATCGCGGAAAACAGTTAGGCCTTCTTTGAGAGAGAGTTGGAACCAATCTTGGCACGTGATGCGATTGCCCGTCCAGTTGTGAAAATACTCATGACCCACAACGCTCTCGATACCGGCAAAGTCGGCATCCGTCGCCGTGGCAGGACTGGCCAGCACAAATTTCGTGTTGAAAATGTTCAGGCCTTTGTTTTCCATCGCGCCCATGTTGAAGTCGCTGGTGGCCACAATCATGAAGCGCTCTAAATCGAGAGGCAAACCAAAACGCGCCTCGTCCCAGGCCACACTGGCCATCAGTGAGTTCATGGCGTGTTCGGTCTTGTCCAAGTCGCCAGGGCGCACGAACACTTGCAGCAAGTGCTCCTTGCCTGATCGCGACACGATTCGCTGTTCACGCGCCACCAATTTGCCTGCAACCAATGCAAACAAGTAGCAAGGCTTCTTGTGCGGGTCAATCCATTTGGCAAAGTGACGACCGTCGTCCAGGCTGCCTTGTTCCACCAAGTTGCCGTTGGACAACAACACGGGGTATTGCTGTGCATCGGCACGCAAGGTGACGGTGTAGCTGGCCATCACATCAGGTCTGTCGAGAAAGTACGTGATGCGGCGAAAGCCCTCGGCTTCACATTGCGTGAAGAAAGAATCACGGCTGACGTACAGGCCAGACAGTTGTGTGTTTTTAAGCGGATTGCAAGTGGTGAAAATTTCCAAGTCAAAAGCGTCGTGGCCTTCGGGTAAATTTTCAAGGACCAGCTGGTTGCCGTCCATTTTGAAGGAGGTACCTCCGCCATTGACCATGACGCGCGCCAAGTTCAACTCTTCGCCATCGAGGCGCAGGGCTTGGGGTGCTACATCAGGGTTGCGGCGTACACGCATTTTGTTGAGCACGCGTGTTTTGGTGGGGTCTAAATCAAATGTCAAATCGACGGTGTCGATCCAAAACGCCGGCGCTGTGTAATCAACACGGCGGATGGCTTTTGCAGGGGCTTCAAGCATCACAAAAAATCTCCATGGGTCGGTGCAACACGCTGGCATGGCCAGCTGTGTCAGACACCTTGTTTGAGCGAGGCTTCAATGAACGCGTCCAAGTCACCGTCCAACACTTTTTGGGTGTTGGACATTTCAACGTTGGTGCGTAAATCTTTGATGCGACTTTGGTCGAGCACGTAGCTGCGAATTTGGTGACCCCAACCTACATCGGTCTTGGTGTCTTCCAACTTTTGCTGTGCTTCCATGCGCTTGCGCATTTCAAAGTCGTACAAACGTGAGCGCAGGCGTTTCCAGGCGACATCACGGTTGCTGTGTTGGCTGCGGCCGTCCTGACACTGCACCACAATGCCTGTGGGAATGTGCGTCAAACGAACGGCAGAGTCGGTCTTGTTGATGTGCTGCCCCCCCGCGCCACTGGCACGGAAGGTGTCGGTGCGAACGTCGGCCGGATTGATGTCAATCTCGATGGAGTCGTCCACTTCGGGGTACACAAAAATACTGGCAAAGCTGGTGTGACGGCCGCCAGATGAGTCAAAGGGTGACTTGCGCACCAGACGGTGCACGCCTGTTTCTGTGCGCAGCAATCCAAAGGCGTATTCACCTTCAAACTTGAGTGTGGCGCCTTTGATGCCTGCCACGTCGCCAGGCGACTCGTCTTCAACGGTGACTTTGAAACCTTTGCGTTCTGCGTATTTCAAGTATTGGCGCATTAGCATGCTGGCCCAGTCGCAAGCTTCTGTGCCGCCTGCACCGGCTTGGATGTCCAAGAAGGCGTTGCAGGAATCGGCTTCATTGTTGAACATGCGACGGAATTCAAGCTCTTCCACAATGGTGGACAGCTTGTTGGCCTCAACTTCAATGGTGAGTAAGCCAGCGTCATCGCCTTCCTCTTTGCTCATCTCAAACAACTCGTTGTTGTCTGAAAGCTCGGAGGTGAGGGTGTTCAGTGTGACCACCACACCGTCAAGCGCTTTTTTCTCTTTGCCCAGCTCTTGGGCTTTTTTGGGGTCGTTCCAGACCGTGGGATCTTCGAGCGATGCGTTAACGGTTCTTAGGCGTTCTGATTTGGCATCGTAGTCAAAGATACCTCCGTAAATCTTCGGTGCGGGCGGCCAAGTCGACCAATTTCGCGCCAATTTGATTGATGTGTTCTGCGTCCATGAGGAAGGGTGTCCGAATCTATGAAAGATGGGATTTTCTCATGCCTAGAGGTCTCTTGCGAGTCAAATCAAGCCAAAAAGTCTTCAAGCAGCTTTGCCAGGGCCTCTGCTTGGTCGTGGTGCAGCATGTGACCTGCATCTTGCAGGGTGGCCATTTTCAAATTGGCCACCGATTTCAGGCGATCGTGGAACTCTTCGAGCGTGAATTTGCCTTTCCACCATTGTGAAAGGGAGTCGTCGGATGCCTCGACCACCAACGTTGGCGCGCTGATGCGTTTGTAGATTTCCAGCACCTCGTCAACTCTGTAGAGGTAGGGATTGACCACTTTGTGGGCCGCATCGCCCAAAATTCGCCATTGGCCTTGGGCGTCTGCTTTGGCCCAGTGCTGGGCCAGCCAATCGGCTTTGTCTTGTGACAATCGGTGATTGGTCTTCATGAGTCGCTGCGCCACGGCCGCCACATCGGGGTAGGGCTTGAGGTCCAGGTCACCTTTTTCGAGGGCATGAAGCTCGTCCAGCCATTGACCCAATCGGCCAGGTGCTTGGGAGGGTCGGGTGGCGCCCATGCCAAAGCCCTCTAAGTTCACCAGACGGCGGATGCGATCAGGCCGCGCACCGGCATACATCATGACCACGTTGCCGCCCATGCTGTGACCCACCAAATCGATGGGCTGGTCTGGACACAACTGGCGAAGGAGGGCATCGAGGTCGCCAAGGTAGTCAGGCAGCCAGTAACTGTCGGTGGCGGGGCCTGTGGTCAAGCCATAGCCACGCCAATCGGCTGCCAAGATGCGCCGATTGTTGAAAAAAGTCTCTGTCAACGACTCCACCATGAATTGCCAGGAAGCAGCGACATCCATCCAACCGTGGGCCAAGACCACGGGGGGCAATGAAGACTGCGGATTGCCCCATTCGCGGACATGGTAGTGGTGCCCTCGCAATGGGACGAAATGGCTAGTAGAGTGGCGTTTAACTTGGTACATACTGCGAGATCATAAGGAGGCAGGGAATGCGTGTCAGTCACCGGAACGACGCTTACGAGACGGTTCATCGCCAATTCGCTTGGCAAGTGCCCGACAAGTTCAACATGGCCGAGGTGTGCTGTGGCCGATGGGCTCGGTCACCACAGCACCAAAACGCAACGGCTATTTTGGCGCATCAGCCAGATGGAAAGACCCCCATGGCCTGGACTTTTGCGCAATTGCAGGCTGCCGCCAATGTGCTCAGCCAGCAACTGAAAACTTTGGGTGTCAAACGAGGCGACCGTGTGGCCATCGTGATGCCGCAGCGATTTGAAACGGCGGTCTCTTACATGGCCGTGTTGCAAATGGGGGCTGTGGCCATGCCTTTGTCGATGTTGTTTGGGCCGGATGCTTTGGCCTTTCGGGTCGAGGACAGTGGTGCCGCCGTGGCCTTGTGTGATGAGGCGTCTGCTCCTGTCTTGCAGGCTTTGAAAAAAGAATGTCCAGCCCTGACAAACATTTTGGAAGTACCTAGCGCCTTGCGTATGGCGCAGTCCCGTGCGTCAGCCAAACATGACTTCAAATCGGTTAGCACGCGAGCTGATGACCCCGCCATTTTGATTTACACCAGTGGCACGACGGGCAACCCCAAAGGCGCCCTGATTCCACACAGGGCCTTGGTCGGTAATTTGACGGGATTTGTGTGCAGCCAAAATTGGTTTGGTTTTGAGCCTACAAGGGCTGACTTTCATGGTGATCTGCCAACGGGCTCTGACGCTGTTTTTTGGTCACCTGCCGATTGGGCTTGGACGGGGGGCTTGATGGATGCCTTGCTGCCATCGCTTTATTTTGGAAGGCCGATCGTGGCCTATCAGGGGCGCTTCAGTCCAGAAATTGCTTTTGAAATTTTGCATGCACATGGCATTACCCACAGCTTTTTATTTCCGACGGCATTGAAGGCGATGATGAAAGCGCAAGCCCATCCGCGCAAATATTTCAAGTTGAAATTGAAGGGCTTGATGAGTGCAGGGGAGGCCGTGGGTGATGCGGTATTCGCTTATTGCCGAGACGAATTGGGTGTGGTCGTCAATGAGATGTTTGGTCAAACCGAAATCAACTACGTGGTGGGCAATTGCCAAGTATTTTGGCCCTCAAAGCCTGGCAGCATGGGACGAGGCTATCCTGGTCATCAAGTGGCGGTGATTGACGATCAGGGACAGATTTGTAAACCAGGCGAAGCCGGTGAAGTTGCTGTTAACCGATTTGATCGCCATGGTCATCTCGACCCTGTTTTCTTTTTGGGGTATTGGAAAAATCCTATGGCAACACAGGCCAAATACACAGGCAACTGGTGTCGAACAGGCGATGTGGCCATCCAAGATGAAGAGGGGTACCTGTGGTACCAAGGCCGCACAGATGACATGTTCAAAGCAGCGGGTTATCGCATTGGTCCTGGTGAAATTGAAAACTGTTTGGTGAAGCATCCCGCCGTGGTGAATGCGGCTGTGGTGCCGAAACCCGATGCGGATCGCGGTGCATTGGTCAAGGCCTATGTGGTGTTGTCACCAGACTATGTGGCCCAAAAGACTTCAGCGCCCAACGTTCAGAAATTTGAAAAGACGCTCATTGAAGATTTGCAACGTCACGTTCGCGGATTGTTGGCGCCTTACGAATATCCCAAGGAAATAGAGTTCATTGACCAATTGCCCATGACAACCACTGGCAAGGTGCAGCGACGCTTCTTGCGTTTGCAAGAGGAGGAGCGGGCGCGTCAGTGTTAAATAAGTTTTACACTCAGTGCCATCCATTTTTTAAAAGTTTTGAAACAAGATGAACAAAATCACGCTAGGTACATCCGACCTGCAAGTCACACCCATTTGTTTGGGCACCATGACGTTTGGAGAACAAGTTGCAGAAAAGGAAGCGCATCAAATCTTGGATCGCTCTTTGGCGTTAGGCGTCAACTTCTTGGACACGGCCGAAATGTACTCGGTGCCTGCAAAAGCAGAAACCTGCGGTTCAACAGAGCGCATTTTGGGCAATTGGTTTGCGAACAACCCTGGCGTGCGTCAAAAAGTGGTGTTGGCCACCAAAGTGGCAGGCCCCTCACGTGGCATGCCGTGGATTCGTGAAGGCGCTGGCATGACGCCACAAGATATTTTGAATTCGTGCGATGCCAGTTTGAAGCGTTTGAAAACCGACGTGATCGATCTCTATCAAATTCATTGGCCTGAGCGCCATGTGCCCGCTTTTGGCATGATGTATTTTGATCAGACCAAAGCCAAAATTGAAACGTCACTGCATGCGCAATTGGAAGCTATGGCCAAGTTGGTCAAAGCAGGCAAAGTGCGCCATGTGGGTCTCTCTAACGAAACGCCTTACGGCACCCACGAGTTCATCCGCTTGGCTGAGCAATATGGTTTACCTCGGGTGCAAACCGTTCAAAATCCTTATTGCTTGGTCAATCGAACCTTTGACAATGCGATGGACGAGACGTGCCACCACTTGAATGTGTCCTTGTTGGCCTATTCGCCCTTGGGCTTTGGCTCATTGACAGGCAAATACGATCAGACAGGCTTGGACGGTGAGGGCGCTCCGATGGGGCGTTTGGCCAAATACGAGTCGATGCGCAAGCAGCGCTGGGCACGTCAATCAACCTTGGATGCGGCCCGCTTGTACAACCAATTGGCGCGTGACCATGGCATGTCGCCGGCACAAATGGCCTTGGCTTTTTGTTACACACGTTGGTCGGTGGCCAGCACCATCATTGGCGTGACTTCGGTAACGCAATTGGAAGAAGACGTGAAGGTTTGGGGTACGCAATTGTCTGCAGAAGTATTGGCCGAGATTGATGCGATTCGCTTGGTGCACCGTGACCCTGCAACTTGATGTACGGTTTCCTGTCCAATCAAGTTTAAGATCAGCACATGTCTGAAAATTTGTTGAACCTTGTGCTGAGTCCTGTCAGTGTGGTGATCCTGGCTTATCTGCTGGGCTCTTTGAGTTTTGCTGTCATCGTGAGCCGTTTCATGGGGCTGTCTGACCCGCGCTCTTATGGCAGCAAAAACCCGGGTGCCACCAATGTGCTGCGATCTGGCAATAAGAAGGCCGCCATCTTCACACTTTTGTTTGATGCGCTCAAAGGCTGGTTGCCTGTGTTTGGGGTGGTGCAGTATGGTGCCGCTTTCGGCTTGGGTGAGAGCACAGCTGCGGCCGCAGGTGTTGCTGCTTTCTTGGGACATTTGTACCCGGTGTTTTTCAGATTCCAAGGTGGCAAAGGCGTGGCCACAGCCTTGGGCGTTTTAATGGGCGTCAATCCATTGCTGGGCTTGGCCATTGCCTTGACCTGGTTGGCTGTGGCTTGGTTCTTCAGGTACTCGTCCTTGGCTGCTTTGATGGCTGCCCTTCTTGCGCCTGTTTATTACACTTTGGCTGGTGACATCTTGTGGCCCTTGCAAGAGCCCATGTTGGGCTTGTTGTGCCTTATGGGCATTTTTTTGGTGTGGCGACACCGAGACAATGTGAATCGCTTGTTAGCGGGCACTGAATCCAAATTGGGTGCCAAAAAAGAAGCCGCCTAAGCTTGTGAAATTGGCGCCGATGCGCCATGAAAAAAGCGCCTAGATGTGGACCTGGGCGCTTTTTTGTTTCAGTCGCGGAAGTTGTTGAAGCTGATCGGGACTTCGGTGATGTCCTTCTTCAGCAGTGCCATGGCCGCTTGCAAATCATCGCGTTTGGCGCCGGTGACGCGAACCGCATCACCTTGAATGGAAGCTTGTACTTTGAGTTTGCTTTCTTTCAGTACTTTTTGGATTTTTTTGCCATCTTCGGTGGCAATGCCATTGCGGACCTTCAAGACTTGCTTGACTTTGTCGCCGCCCATTTTTTGCACGTCGCCTTTGTCTAGGAAACGCACATCGACGCCTCGCTTGGCCATTTTGTTCAAAAGTACTTCGTCAATTTGAGTGAGCTGAAAGTCGGCATCGCCATACAAAGTAATTTCTTTGTCTTTCAGTTCGATGGCGGCCGAGGTGCCTTTGAAATCAAAGCGGGTGGCAATTTCTTTGGCGGTGGTGTCGACTGCATTTTTCACTTCAACCAAGTTGGGTTCGCAAACGGTGTCAAAAGATGGCATGGGATTCAATAATCAAGTAAGAGAATGCGACAATTCTCCCATGAACGTGACCCAAAACGTAGCCCTTCAGACTTACAACAGCTTTGGCATTGTGGCCAAGGCCTATTCCTTGGTGCGAATTCGCTCTGTGGAGGAGGCCGTTGCGGTTCAGCAGGACCTGAAAAATCACCCTGAGGGCCACTGCGTGTTGGGCGGGGGGAGCAACATCGTCTTGACGGGTGATGTCAAGCCGCTGGTCCTCAAAATGGAAATCATGGGCAAGCGCTTGGTCGGTGAAACAGAAAAAGCATGGATTGTGGAGGCGGGTGCTGGAGAGAACTGGCATGAGCTGGTCACTTGGACGCTGGAACAAGGCTGGCCCGGGTTGGAGAACATGGCTTTGATCCCAGGTTCGGTGGGTGCCTCACCCGTTCAAAACATTGGCGCTTACGGTGTCGAACTCCAAGACCGCTTTGAATCTCTGGATGCCCTCGACTTGTTGACGGGCCAAGTCTTTAGCCTCAATGCGGCACAGTGCGCCTTTGGTTATCGTGACTCCGTTTTCAAACACACCAGCAGCGGGCCCAATGGCATGGGATTGGGCGGCCGCGCCTTGATTCTGCGTGTACGTTTTCATTTGCCCAAAGTGTGGAAGCCTGTCTTGGGCTATTTGGATTTAGAAAGAAAAATGGCCGAGACCGGCATTGCAAATCCATCAGCCCAGCAAATTTACCAATGGGTGTGTGACATTCGTCGCCACAAGTTGCCCGACCCCAAGGTCTTGGGCAATGCTGGCAGCTTTTTCAAGAACCCAACCGTCACGCCTGAGCAATGTGCCGACATCATTGCGCGTGATCCCAAAGTGGTTCATTACCCCATGCCTGATGGCACCATCAAATTGGCAGCCGGCTGGCTGATCGATGCTTGCGGTTGGAAAGGGAAGAGCGTGGGCAATGCGGCTGTGTACGAAAAGCAAGCCTTGGTGTTGGTCAACCGCGGTGGCGCAACAGGCGGCGAAGTGGTCACCTTGGCCAAGGCCATTCAAACCAGTGTCTACGAGCGGTTCGGCATTCGTTTAGAGCCTGAGCCCGTTGTGATTTAAACCAAAGTACAGACGAAAAAAGAGCCACGCGAAGTGGCTCTTTTGCATTGAAGCAATTTGCTTCAGGTGGCGTTTATTTGCCGCCTTCAAGTTTGAGCATCTCGGCGCCTTCGCCCAACGACAACAAACCTGTTTGTGCATAGATGCCCAACTTGGCGCGTGTGTCCACGATGTCCAAGTTGCGCATGGTGAGTTGACCAATGCGGTCCAAAGGTGTGAAGGTGGATTCGCCTTTTTCCATCGTCAAACGCTCTGGGTGGTAGGTGAGGTTAGGCGATGTGGTGTTCAAAATGGAGTAGTCGTTGCCACGGCGCAGTTCAATGGTGACCTCGCCTGTGACGGCACGCGCCACCCAACGCTGCGCTGTTTCGCGCAACATCAAAGCTTGTGAATCAAACCAACGACCTTGGTACAACAGGCGGCCCAACTTGCGGCCGTTGTCGCGGTATTGTTCGATTGTGTCTTCGTTGTGAATGCCTGTGACCAAGCGCTCGTAAGCGATGAACAACAAAGCCAAGCCAGGGGCTTCGTAAATGCCGCGGCTCTTGGCTTCAATGATGCGGTTTTCAATTTGATCGCTCATGCCCAAACCATGTCGGCCACCAATGCGATTGGCTTCCAAAATCAGTTCGACAGGGTCTGAGTAACTGACGCCATTCAAAGCCACGGGCTGGCCTTCTTCAAATCGCACAGTCACTTCTTCGTGTTTGACTACGCAGTCTTCGCGCCAGAAAGGCACACCCATGATGGGCTGCACAATTTTCATGCCGCTGTTCAGGTGCTCCAGGTCTTTGGCTTCGTGTGTGGCGCCCAACATGTTGGAGTCGGTGGAGTAGGCCTTTTCAGCCGACATCTTGTAGCCAAAGCCGTGTTGCGTCATGAACGCAGACATTTCGGCGCGGCCACCCAGCTCGTCAATGAACAGCTGGTCTAACCATGGCTTGTAAATTTTGAGTGAGGGGTTGGTGAGCAAACCGTAGCGGTAGAAGCGCTCGATGTCATTGCCCTTGAAGGTGCTGCCGTCGCCCCAGATGTTGACGTCGTCTTCCTTCATGGCGGCCACCAACATGGTGCCTGTGACGGCGCGGCCAATGGGGGTGGTGTTGAAATAGGTGACGCCCGCTGTTGAGATGTGGAAGGCGCCACACTGCAAAGCGGCAATGCCCTCGTGCGCCAATTGCTTGCGGCAGTCGATCAGGCGCGCTTGCTCTGCGCCGTATTCTTTGGCCTTGCGAGGAATCTCTTCGTAGTCGGGTTCGTCTGGCTGACCCAAGTTGGCTGTGTAGGCGTAAGGCACAGCGCCTTTTTGGCGCATCCACAGCAAGGCTGCACTGGTGTCCAAGCCGCCAGAGAAGGCAATGCCTACTTTTTGACCAGCGGGAATGTGTTGAAGAATGGTGGCCATAGAAGTACTTTCAAATGCGTTACGAATCAACCAAAGTGGCAGATGTAGTGATAAGCCTCAGTGACGCGAATCTCAAAGCTGGATTGGCCTGGCACACTGAATTTTTCGCCAGCTTTGGAGCTGACCCAGTCTTGGCTGCCTGCCAATTTGTATTCGCAAGAACCCCCCACGCACTCCATGATTTCGGGCGCGCCAGTGTTGAATGTCAAAGTGGAGGGCAGGACCACGCCCACAGATTTTTTGGCGCCGTCTGCCAGTGTGATGTTGTGGCTGACGCATTTGCCATCAAAGTAAACGTTGGCTTGGGTGGTAACGGAGACGTGGTCGATTTTCTGGGTGGTCATGGTGAAATCTAGAGTGGGTTGTCCTGACCAACCCAACCGGGCAGCCATGTAGGACGAAACAAAACCCTAGATTTTAGGCGATTGCGGGGCAACCAGGGGCCTCATGACCCCCATGAGCCCTTCGCTCGCGCTTAATTGACCGGTGTGATCTGCAATTTGATGGTAGGGCCAGGGTCTTTGGGCCATTGAACGGTGTATTGCTTGCCTGCAAATTCGTAGACCACGTTGTAGCCCATCAAGCGATTTTCGTAAACCTGTTGGGTGGTGCATGTTTGCTGCGTCTGGGTCTGACTTTGGGGCCCTTCCACTTTGTCGCCGGCAATGGCGCCGCCGATGACTCCAATCATGGTGGCGATGGCTCGGCCTTCACCTTTGCCCATGGCGTTGCCAATGGCACCGCCCGCAATGGCGCCCATGGCGGCGCCTGCGCCCGACGTTTGGGCGGGAGTAGTCACTTGCGTTTGGGTGCAAACCTGTCGCGGCACGGTAACCTGCTGATAAACCGGCGTGCGGCTGATGACCTGGCCCACTTCTTGAGCTTGCGCGGTATGGCCGATGGCCAAACAGGCGAACAAGCAGCCTGCCAAACGGGGTGTCAATGTTGTCAACGAAATAGAGCGAGCTGTCATGGATTGCATTTCTAGGGTTAAAAGCCAAGTTCAATTTTAGAGCGGCGCTAAAGCTGTACCGTGAAGCCTGCGTAAAGTTGCCGCTCTGAAGGCAGATGACTGCCTTGAAACACTTAACGCGTCAGCCACTGTTCTGGTTGATAGCCCACCGTGATGTCAGTGCCTTTGGCAGATTGCCACTCAATGACGGGTCTTTTGACCAAGCTCGGGTTGGCAAGCAAAAAGGGTTTGGCGGAAGCGGCACTTGTCACGCTGGCTTGGTCTTCAGGGCTGAGCTTGCGCCAACTGGTGCCTTTGCGGTTGACCACGGTTTCCCAGCCAAGCGCTTTCAGCCAGCTGTTCAGGGCATTTTCGGGCAAGCCTTGTTTTTTGAAATCGTGGAAAACATACTCAAAACCTTGATCGGTCAACCAGGTTCGGGCTTTTTTGACAGTATCGCAGTTGGGAATGCCGTAAAGGGTGATGCTGGTGTATTTCATGATGTCCTGTAAGTCGATGCAGTCTCAGCGACAATCTTACCCATATGAAAACATTGAGTGAATGGCTCGCCCATTGCGAGCAACTGCACCCCCAAGCCATTGACTTGGGCTTGGACCGCGTGCGTCAAGTGGCCCAGCGCATGAACTTACGTCTGACCATGCCAGTGATCACCGTGGCGGGTACCAATGGCAAAGGTTCAACTTGTGCCCTGCTAGAGGCCATTTACCTTCAGGCGGGCTACAAAACGGGCGTTTACACATCCCCTCATTTGGTTCATTTTGAAGAGCGTTGTCGCTTGGTGGGCGAGTCGCCTCAGGCAGAAGTCTTTGCATCAGCCTTTGCATGTGTCGAGGGTGCGCGCCATGACACCAGCTTGACCTATTTTGAATTCAGCACCTTGGCCATTTTGAAAATGATGTCGGATGCCGGACTGGATGTGGTGATTTTGGAGGTGGGCTTAGGGGGGCGCTTGGATGCCGTGAACATCATCGACCCCGATTGCGCCATCATCACCAGCATTGATTTGGACCACACGGCCTTGCTAGGCACAGACCGCGACAGCATTGGCCTTGAAAAAGCCGGCATCATGCGTGCCGGTCAACCGGTGGTGATCAGTGACCCGATGCCACCAGAAAGTGTGGTGAAACATGCGCAGGCTTTGGGCGCCGATGCGTGGTTGCTTGGCAAAGATTTCAATTTTTCAGGCGATCAGCTTCAATGGTCTTGGGCGGGGAGGGGGCGTCGGTACAGTGGGCTGGCTTACCCGGCGCTGCGCGGCGCCAATCAGTTGCTGAATGCTTCTGGCGTGTTGGCTGCTTTGGAGGTCATGCGCCCGCAATTGCCTGTCACAGCACAGGCCATCCGAAATGGCTTGGCCATGGTGGAGTTGACAGGTCGGTTTCAAATTGTCCCAGGCGAGCCGGTTTTGGTCTTGGATGTGGCCCACAACCCGCATTCTGTCGCGGCTTTGGCAGCCAATTTGGATGCCATGGGGTTCTATCCCACCACCCATGCTGTTTTTGGTGCCATGGCCGATAAAGATTTGGACAGCATGCTGAAAAAGCTACTGCCCTTGGTCGATGCTTGGTATTTCACCGATTTGCCGCTTCCCAGGGCATGCACAGCCCAGCAATTGGCCGCAGATTGGGCTGCCTTGAACACCCGAAAAGATGTTCGTTCCAGTGTGCATGAATCGCCTCAAAAAGCCTTGGATGCCGCCATCTTGGCTGCAGACCCCACTGATAGAATCTTGGTCTTTGGTTCGTTCTATACGGTGGGCGGCGTTTTGCAGCAGGGCATCCCCAAGCTGCACGCCAAGCACCTGCGTAATTGAGACTTCACCGCATGGCTTTTTTCAAGCTTCGATTTCCTGGCCGTCAGTCGGCCAACACCGGCGCAGATGCGCTGTCCAGTACGCCTGCTGAGAGCGTGGAGGTGATTCGCAAGCGCGCTCGTCATCGCTTGATGGGCTCTGTCGTTTTGGTGTTGGGTGCAGTTGTCGGCTTACCCTTGCTGTTTGACAGTCAGCCTCGTCCGGTCGCCATCGACACACCCATCGTCATTCCAGATCGTAACCAAGCAGCGCCATTGGCCACACCGGGCAACAGTTCCAAATCGACGCAAGCCAAAGAGCGTCCCGTGCTGGTGCCCTCAGCGCCTGAGCAGCCTGCTGTGACACCTGCCAAAAGTGCTGTTGCCAATGTGGCAGCTTTGGACCCTCACGAAGAGGTGGTCACCAAAGACACAAAGACTGAAATCAAGTCTGAAACCAAGACTGAAGCCAAGCCCGAGGTCAAAGCTGAATCCAAACCAGAAGCTAAGCATGAGGTGAAGCCTGAAGCAAAGCCGGAAGTCAAAGCGGATACCAAAGCTGACCCCAAGACTGATAAAAAACCCGATGTCAAATCCGACAAAAAGTCGGAGACCAAATCAGAGTCCAAAGATGGAGCCAAGGCCAAAGCCTTGTTGGATGGCAAAGACGCTGCCAAGTCATCTGAGGCTGTGAGGTCTGTGGTGCAGGTGGGTGCTTTTGCGGATGCAGCCAAAGCCAAGGAAGCGCGCACGAAGTTGGAACAAGCAGGCTTGAAAACCTACACGCAAGAAGTTGATACCAAAGAAGGCAAACGCATTCGCGTTCGCGTTGGACCCTTTGCGACCAAAGAAGAAGCTGACAAAGCAGCTGAAAAAATTCGCAAACTGAACTTACCCACTTCCGTCTTAAAGCTCTAAGCAAGGGCCAGACATGTCCTCCACCGATTGGATCCTACTGACCGTGCTTGCAGCATCTATGTTGGTAGGTGCGTGGCGCGGCTTGGTCTATGAGGTCTTGTCGGTCATGGGCTGGATTGCTGCTTTCTTGTTGGCCCAATGGCTGGCACCTGAAGTGGCCGAAAAATTACCTATGCAAAGCTCAGGCGAAACGCTGCGATATGCGGCGGCATTCGTTTTGGTTTTCATTGCCAGTGTCTTTGCGGCGGGACTCATCTCTGCCCTGATGAAGCGTTTGATTTCTGCCGTAGGTTTAAGACCTGTGGACCGTATTTTGGGGGCCGTGTTTGGCCTGTTTCGTGGTTTGATTTTGCTCTTGGCCTTGAGTGTGGTGGTTCACATGACAGCATTGCAAGAGAGTGATTGGTGGCTCGAGTCCAAGGGAGCCCCCATGCTGATCACGATGCTCAAAGGCTTGCGCCCCATGTTGCCTGAAAAGTTTGGGGCCTTTTTGCCCGTCTGAATGGATTGACTTATGTGTGGAATTGTTGGCGTTGCAAGCAACGCACCTGTGAACCAACTGATCTATGACGCGTTGCTGTTGTTGCAGCACCGTGGTCAAGATGCGGCAGGCATCGTGACGCAGATGGACCGCAAGTTTCACATGCACAAAGCCAAAGGCATGGTTCGTGACGTGTTCAGAACACGCAACATGCGCTCACTGCCAGGCAATTGTGGTCTGGGCCAAGTGCGCTATCCCACTGCAGGCAATGCTTTCAGTGAAGAAGAGGCGCAACCGTTTTATGTGAATGCGCCATTTGGTTTGGTCTTGGTGCACAACGGCAACTTGACCAATGCCAAAGCACTCAAGGCAGAATTGTTTTCAACCGATCATCGTCATATCAACACAGAAAGTGATTCGGAAGTTTTGCTCAATGTGCTTGCACATGAGTTGGAAAAAACCACACGAGGTTTGCCACTGACCCCAGCTGATGTCTTCAAGGCAGTCCAGGGCGTTCATCGCCGCGTGAAGGGTTCTTACGCTGTCATTGCCCTCATTGCCGGACATGGTTTGCTGGCATTTCGTGATCCCTTTGGCATTCGTCCTCTGTGCATTGGCAAAGGCAAGGACGGCACATACATGTTGGCCAGTGAATCGGTGGCACTTGAAGGCACACTGCATCAATTTGAGCGCAACATTGAACCGGGTGAAGCAGTGTTCATTGACATGCAAACCCAAATGCACAGTCAGCAATGTGCTGATACGCCCCAACTAAGTCCGTGCATTTTTGAATACGTTTATTTGGCCCGTCCAGACTCCACCCTGGACGGTATTTCTGTTTACCAAGCGCGTTTGAACCTGGGTGAAACTTTGGCCAAGCGGGTCATTTCAACTGTTCCCCCTAGCGACATTGATGTGGTCATTCCCATTCCAGAATCGAGTCGACCCAGCGCCGCACAATTGGCGCAGTTGTTGGGCTTGCCTTACCGTGAAGGCTTTGTGAAAAATCGCTATGTGGGCCGCACGTTCATCATGCCGGGTCAGGCAGTTCGCAAAAAATCAGTGCGTCAAAAACTCAATGTGATTGCCAGCGAATTCAAAGGCCGCAATGTTTTGTTGGTTGATGATTCCATTGTGCGCGGCACCACCAGCCGCGAAATTGTTCAGATGGCCAGAGAGGCTGGTGCGCGCAAGGTGTACATGGCCAGTGCTGCGCCCCCTGTGCGGTATCCCAATGTTTACGGCATTGACATGCCCACCTCAGACGAGTTGGTTGCGCACAACCGCACGGTTGACGAAATTCGTCAAATCATCGATTGCGATGCTTTGATATACCAAGATGTCGACGCGATGAAATTGGCAGTGGCCAATGCTGTCTTGCCGGGATTCCCCAAAGTCAAAGGTTTTGACGCCTCTTGCTTTGACGGTATTTATGTCACGGGCGATGTCTCTGCAGAAGACATTGTGCGACTCAATGAAAACCGACCTTCGCAACAAGATGAATTGGAAGCCGACGCAGATCGCTCACGCTTGGCCTTGCCCAATGCCACCTAATTTCATTGCCTCCCTATTACCTGAAAAGCAGCTAAGACCGACATGAGTCAACATCCTTTGCCCGACAATTTGCACATCGACACTTTGGCCGTACGCGCTGCTGTAGACCGCAGCCAATATGGTGAAAATTCAGAGGCGATGTATCTGACCAGTGGCTATGTGCAGCCCGATGCCGAAACTGCAGCGCGCCGTTTTGCAGGCGAGGAGGAGGGCTACACCTACGCTCGATTGGGCAACCCCACTGTCAGCAGTTTTGAAATGCGCTTGGCGGCCTTAGAAGGCGCAGAGGCTTGCATTGCTACCTCGACAGGCATGTCCGCTATTTTGTTGATGTGTTTGGGCTTGCTCAAAAGCGGTGACCATGTCATCTGTTCTCATTCCATGTTTGGCTCCACCATCAAATTGATTGGCAGCGAATTTGCCAAATTTGGTGTGCAAACCAGCTATGTGTCACAAACCAATGTGGCTGAGTGGAAAGCGGCCATGCAGCCCAATACACGCCTGTTGTTTGCTGAGACACCCACCAACCCTTTGACCGATGTGTGTGACATTCAGGCCTTGGCAGACATTGCGCATGCTGGCAATGCTTTGTTGGTGGTCGACAACTGTTTTGCAACCCCCATCTTGCAACGTCCTTTAGAGATGGGTGCCGATTTAATCGTGCATTCGGGGACCAAGTACTTGGATGGTCAAGGTCGCGTCATGGCGGGTGCTTTGTGCGGCTCAAAAGCTTTGATCGACGATGTCTTTGGCCCTGTGATGCGCAGCGCTGGTATGACCTTGTCGCCTTTCAATGCCTGGGTGGTGTTGAAGGGTCTGGAGACGCTTGGCATTCGCATGCATGCGCAATCTCAACAGGCACTTGCACTGGCGCAATGGCTAGAAGCACAGCCGCAAGTGGCCCGTGTTTACTATCCTGGTTTGAAAAGCCATGCGCAGCACACGTTGGCCATGAAGCAGCAGTCGGGCTTGGGTGGCGCGGTGTTGTCCTTTGAGGTTAAGGCCAACTCCCCTGAGCAAGGCCGCGAGAACGCCTTCAAAGTCATGAATGCCACTCGCACAGTTTCTCTCAGTACCAATCTGGGTGATGTCAAAACCTTGGTGGCCCATCCAGCCAGTACCTCACATGGCCGTTTGTCCGAAGCACAACGACAAGTTGCAGGGATTCAGCAAAGCTTGATCCGAGTGGCAGTGGGTCTGGAGCATTTGGATGATTTGAAAGCTGATTTCATCCGCGGCTTTCAAGCCCTTTAATTTTGAAAACAACAACAATGTCGTCATCAAATCAACCGGTTCGCACACGTTTTGCGCCGTCGCCTACGGGCTTCATTCACTTGGGCAACATTCGCTCTGCCTTGTACCCTTGGGCATTTGCCAAATCACAAGGTGGTACGTTCATTTTGCGCATAGAAGACACTGACTTGGAACGCTCTAATCAAGCCTCTGTGGATGTGATCTTGGAAGGCATGGCTTGGTTGGGCATGAACCCTGACGAAGGTCCCTTCTATCAGATGCAGCGCATGGACCGATACAAGCAAGTGTTAGCTGAATTGCAAGCCACTGGGCAGGTCTACCCTTGCTACATGAGCATTGAAGAGTTGGATGCCTTGCGTGAAAAGCAAATGGCGGCCAAGGAGAAGCCCCGTTACGACGGCACATGGCGTCCTGAGCCAGGTAAAACTTTGCCGCCTGTGCCTGAAGGCGTAAAGCCTGTGTTGCGTTTCAAGAACCCCATTGACGGTGTGGTGGCTTGGGACGACAAGGTCAAGGGCCGCATTGAAATCAGCAATCAAGAGTTGGACGACTTGGTGATCGCGCGACCTGATGGCACGCCCACTTACAACTTTTGCGTGGTGGTGGATGACATTGACATGCAAATCACGCACGTGATTCGGGGCGATGACCATGTCAACAATACCCCACGACAAATCAACATCTTTAAAGCACTGGGCAAAGAAGTGCCGGTGTATGCCCACTTGCCCACCGTGTTGAATGAGCAGGGCGAGAAGATGAGCAAACGCAATGGCGCCAAGCCCGTCACGCAGTACCGCGATGAAGGTTACTTGCCCGATGCCATGGTGAACTACTTGGCGCGTTTGGGTTGGAGTCACGGCGATGATGAAATTTTCAGTCGCCAGCAATTCTTGGACTGGTTCGATCTTGATCACTTGGGTCGCAGTGCCGCGCAGTTTGACGATGCCAAATTGCGATGGGTCAATGCCCAACATTTGAAAGCCACTGACGATGCTAAATTGGCGGCGTGGGTGAGTGACATCTTGCGTCAACGCGGTATTGCGTCAGACGACCGCTTGGCGGCCATTTGCGGCTTGTTCAAAGACCGCTGTGACACCTTGTGTGTATTGGCCGATTGGGTCACAGCTTTCTATGGCGATGTGGTGCCGAAAGAAGAAGAGATGGCGCAACACGTGACCGATGCTGTGAAGCCCGCGCTGGCTACCTTGGTGGACAAGTTGTCTAGCGCTGACTGGGACAAGGCCAGTATTGCGGCTGTGATCAAAGAGGTCCTGGCGGCGCACGGCCTGAAAATGCCTCAATTGGCCATGCCTGTGCGCGTCTTGGTGATGGGAACAGCGCAGACCCCCTCCCTGGATGCCGTCTTGTCTTTGTGCGAAAAGCAAAAAGTTTTAGACCGCTTGAAAAAGGCCTGAAAATCTGTCTATAATCCATTTCTCGACACCAACGAGGGATGTTTAAAAGCATCACAAAGGGGGTATAGCTCAGCTGGGAGAGCGCTTGCATGGCATGCAAGAGGTCAGCGGTTCGATCCCGCTTACCTCCACCAAAGTGTCGAGAATGAGTTGTTAAAACTCAGTCCAGGTTATGACCCTATCGTCTAGAGGCCTAGGACATCACCCTTTCACGGTGAGTACCGGGGTTCGAATCCCCGTAGGGTCGCCAAGTTTTGTTGCACTTGGCTCTGTTGCTAGCGAAAGCTAAGACAGTAGAGCAGAAGCTTCAAGCTACCAGGAGTGGTAGTTCAGTTGGTTAGAATACCGGCCTGTCACGCCGGGGGTCGCGGGTTCGAGTCCCGTCCACTCCGCCAAAAAGCAAAAACGCACCTTCGGGTGCGTTTTTCATGGGCGTTTCATTTGCACTGTGTTTGCGAAACCTTTGCAACGCCTTTGAAGTTTGGTTGCTCTAGGCTTCAAACCCGCGTTTGGGGCGACATCATGCCCAGCAAATACCCCTTTAACCATCCTAGGTCGAGTGGCTTGGGCAAGAAACTTGCGCCTTTCGGAGGCCCGCCTCGCTCTTGGAGTTCATCCGGACTGAGTGCCGAGTAGGTGAATATTTGAACATTCGAGTAGTCTTCCTTGAGTTTGACTTGTCGAACCATTTCCCAACCATCAACCTGGGGCATCAGCAAGTCCAAAAAAAGGATGTGGGGTTTGAACAAGGGCAATTGAAGCAGGGCCTCAATGGCAGAGGCCCAGGCACTGCAGTCGATTTGGGCGTGGACCGCTAGGCAAGTGTCTTGCAACATGTGCCTGGTAACGTCGTCGTCGTCGACCACCATGACCCTGAGGCGGTCGTTGATGAGCCGCTCGAGGGCGGGCAACTTTTGCTGCTGAACCTGATAGTTGTGAATGGATTCAAGGGAGATACGGCGATGCCCCCCTTCGGTGACCCAGGCGTTGAGGATGTTTTTGTCGACCAAGCTTTGGACCGTGCCGACCGAAAGCTGAAGCAGTTCAGCGGCTTTGCTGGTGCCGCAGCAAGCGGGGGTGGGGTGAGAGGCCATGCATGTCTTCTTTGGAAAGCCTCAATTTATCGCGAATGGAGGTCCTTGTCTCTTGCAGATGCATACATTGACTTTCATTTCCGCTCTTTTACGTGATGAAGCTTTCGTCTCCTTAGGGACTCTGGGGATGTTCCATTCACTCATACGGCATTAGGATGTCTTGTGCAAAATGGCGAAAGCCATTGCAAGAACAAAAAATTGCTCTGTTTCGTATTCTGTTGGAGACGCACTGAATGCCCGCCCATCATGCTTTTTGGCCCAAACGTTTGCCCCATCAATTGACGGCACCGCAAACATCTTTGTGGATGAATTTGCAAATCAGTGCTTTGCGTTTTCCTGGCAAAGAGGCCTTGGTGTTCATGGGCCAAACATGGACCTATGCGCAATTCATGCACCAAGCCGAAAGCATTGCGTCCGCTTTGCGCAAGATGGGCGTCCAAAAGGGCGACCGCGTGGTGTTGGACATGCAAAACTGTCCTCAGTTGGTCATCACGCACTTTGCAATTTTGCGACTCGATGCTGTTGTCGTGCCCGTCAACCCCATGAACCGCATGGAAGAGTTGAAGCATTACATTCTGGACCCTGATACCAAAGTGGCCGTGACCACGGCCGACCTGGCTTCAGAATTGGCGGCCGCCAGCAATGCCTTGGAGAAAGGCCAGCGACTTCAACATTTGTTGGTGACGCAATTCTCAGATGTTTTTGACCCTAAGGGAATGGGGTCGGACGACTTGCCCAACGCTTGGAAAGATTGGCTCTGCACCGTGCATGCTTTACCAGTTTTAGACGGCGGACAAGTCCATGCATGGACCGAGGCGTTGCAAACCGCCATCGACTTGGGGCCTGTGACCGCCAAGCCAGAAGATTTGGCTGTGTTGCCCTATACCAGTGGCACCACGGGCTTGCCTAAGGGTTGCATGCACACCCACGGCACCATCATGCACAACGCCATGGCCAGCGGCATTTGGGCGGCTGGTACGCCCGAGAACAAAACGCTTTGCGTGGTGCCGATGTTTCACATCACGGGCATGGTCAGCGTGATGCATTCGTCGATTTACATTGGCGCCACCTTGGTCTTGATGCCAAGATGGGACCGTGATTTGGCCGGACGTCTCATTTCCAAATGGAAGATCACGCACTGGACCAACATTCCCACCATGGTGATTGATTTGTTGGGCAGCCCCAACATGGCGCAGTTTGATCTTAGCAGTTTGGTCAACATTGGCGGCGGCGGCGCCGCCATGCCCGAAGCGGTGGCGCAAAGATTGTTGGATCAGTTTGGCTTGAAATACATTGAAGGCTACGGTTTGACCGAGACCGCTGCACCTTCGCACACCAACCCCCCCGATGCGCCCAAGAAACAATGTTTGGGCATTCCTTTCATGAGTGTTGATGCGCGCGTGGTGGACCCCGAAACACTGAGGGAATTGCCGCAAGGTGAGTCGGGCGAGATTGTGATTTCGGGCCCGCAGGTTTTTAAAGGTTATTGGAAACGCCCCGAGGCCACAGCCAGTGCATTCTTTGAACGCGATGGCAAATCGTTTTTCCGATCGGGCGACATGGGCCGCATTGATGAAGAAGGTTATTTCTTCATGACCGACCGTTTGAAGCGCATGATCAATGCCAGTGGTTTCAAGGTGTGGCCAGCAGAAGTCGAAGCGCTGATGTTCAAGCATCCTGCCATCCAAGAGGCTTGCATCATTTCGACCAAGGATGCCTACCGCGGTGAGTCCGTCAAGGCCATGGTGGTGCTGCGCAGCACGCACAAAGGGCAGGTGAGTGAGCAAGACATCATCGATTGGTGCCGTGAGACGATGGCGGTCTACAAAGTTCCGCGCGTGGTCGAGTTCATCGATGCGCTGCCCAAGAGTGGCAGTGGCAAAGTGATGTGGCGCGCCTTGCAAGAGGCTGAAATGGCCAAGGCCTGAATTTCATTTTGCCCATGTTGCGAGTCATTTTTCAATGAGTTTGAAGCTTTCTGTTTTGGATCAATCGGTGGCCATGGCGGGTCGTGGTCAAGATGCGTCCATTCGGCAAACACTGGCGTTGGCTCAGGCTGCCGAGCGTTTAGGGTACGCTCGCTTTTGGGTCAGTGAGCACCACGCGCACCCCAGCATTGTGGGCACTGCGCCTGAGATTTTGATGGCGGCCATCGCCACCCAAACGCAGCGTATTCGCATCGGCAGTGCCGGCGTCATGCTGCCGCATTACGCATCGCTCAAAGTTGCAGAACAGTTCAGGGTGCTCGATGCGTTGGCACCCGGCCGCATCGATTTGGGCGTTGGCCGTGCGCCAGGCAGTGATGGCAAAACCGCACAGTTGCTCAATCCCGATCGCTACGCCAGCGAAAATTTTCCGCAGCAAGTGATGGAACTCCAAGCCTGGGTGAAGGGGCAGCCCTTGCCTGTGGGTCATCCGGGGCATGGTGTCTTTGCCTATCCGCAATCGGCCACCTCGCCAGACATTTGGATGTTGGGCAGTTCAGATTACGGCGCGCAGTTGGCAGCTCATTTGGGTTTGCCATACGCATTTGCTTGGTTCATCACTGACGGGCAAGGTGCCGAGCAAGCTTTGCACATGTACCGTGAGACCTTCCGGCCCAGCGCCAGTTTGGACAAGCCCAAGGCCACCTTGTGTGTTTGGGCTTTGGCGGCGGATACCGATGAACAAGCTTGGCATTTGTTCAAAAGCCGTGCGCGCTGGCGCATGGACCGCAACTTGGGTCGTATTGGTCCTATGTTGCCCCCAGATCAAGCCGAGCGTGACTATTCGCCCGCTGAGCAGATGGCCTTGGACGCGTTGAAGGCCAATGCCTTGGTAGGCAGTGCCGCTACAGTCAGCCACAAGCTGCGTGCATTGGCCGACAGACTGGCATTGGACGAATTGGTGGTGATCACGTGGACCCACGACCCTCAAGCACAGCTGCACTCTTACGCGTTGTTGGCGCAAGAATTTAATTTAAAACCGTGAATTTTCAGGAGCACATGAATGTTTGAAACCGCAATTGCAGGCAGTTTGCCGAAACCCGAATGGTTGGCCGAAACCAACAAACTTTGGCCTAAATGGATGGCCGAAGGCGACAGCCTGAAGCAAGCCAAGGCCGATGCCACGCTGCTGTGGATCAAAGCCCAAGAAGACGCAGGTCTGGACGTTGTGGGCGATGGCGAGCAATCGCGACAACACTTTGTGCATGGCTTCTTGGAGCAGGTCGAAGGCATTGACTTTGAAAACAAAGTGACCATGGGCATTCGCAACAATCGCTATGACGCGCAAGTGCCGCAAGTGATTGCCCCGCTGCGATTGAAAGGCCGTGTGCACGCATTTGAAGCACAACTGGCGCGTGCCCACACCAAGAAAAAATTGAAGTTCACCTTGCCTGGCCCCATGACCATTGTGGACACCGTGGCCGATCGTTTTTACGGTGACAAAGTGAAGATGGCCATGGCCTTTGCAGAACTGTTGAACCAAGAAGCATTAGCCCTGCAAGCCGATGGCGTGGACATCGTTCAGTTTGACGAACCTGCTTTCAATGTGTACATGGAAGAAGCCGCCGATTGGGGTGTGAAAGCTTTGGAGCGCGCGGCGCAGGGCCTGACTTGCACCACGGCCGTTCACATTTGCTACGGCTATGGCATTCAGGCCAACATCGATTGGAAAAACTCATTGGGCCACGAGTGGCGTCAGTACGAAAAAGTTTTCCCCGCCTTGGCCAAGAGCAGCATTGACCAAGTGAGCTTAGAGTGCTTCCACTCGCATGTGCCCATGGACTTGATGGCTTTGCTGGAAGGCAAAGACGTGATGGTGGGAGTGATTGATGTGGCCAGCGATGTGGTGGAGACGCCGGAAGAAGTGGCGGACACCATTGGCCGTGCGCTTCAGTTTGTGCCCAAGGCGCGCATCATTCCTTGCACCAATTGTGGTTTGGCGCCGATGAGCCGTGAAGTGGCTGAGAAGAAATTGCAAGCACTGGCCGAAGGGGCACGCATTGCGCGTGAGCGTTATCGCTGAAATTCAATCAGCATGCTGCAACAAAAAAGGCCATCTTTCGATGGCCTTTTTCTTGCGTGAACGCTTTGAAATTACATGCGTTCAAAAATAGCGGCAATGCCTTGACCGCCGCCAATGCACATGGTCACCAAGGCATAGCGACCGTTGACGCGCTGCAACTCGTGTAAAGCTTTGACGGTAATCAACGCGCCTGTGGCACCAATGGGGTGACCCAAAGAAATGCCAGAGCCATTGGGGTTGACCTTGGCAGGGTCCAAGCCCAAGTCGCGTGTGACGGCGCAGGCTTGTGCAGCAAAGGCTTCGTTGGCTTCAATCACGTCCAAATCATTGACTGTGAGGCCCGCTTTTTTCAAAGCCAACTGTGTAGCGGGCACAGGGCCAATGCCCATGTACTTGGGGTCAACGCCGGCGTGTGCGTAGGCCACCAAACGTGCCAAAGGCTTGGCGCCGCGCGCTTTGGCGGCACCTGCCTCCATCAACAACACTGCCGCTGCAGCGTCGTTGATGCCCGATGCGTTGCCTGCAGTCACTGTGCCGTTTTCTTTGACGAACACAGGCTTGAGTTTGGCCAACTCTTCCACGGTGCAGCCAGGTCGGAAGTGTTCATCGGTGTCATAGGCCACTTCCCCTTTGCGTGTTTTGAGCATGACCGGCATGATTTGGTCTTTGAAGTAGCCCGCTTGCGTGGCGCGCTCTGCGCGGTTGTGACTTTCAACGGCCAACTTGTCTTGGTCTTCGCGGGTGATGCCCCACTTGGCGGCAATGTTCTCGGCCGTCACGCCCATGTGAATGGTGTGGAAAGGGTCGTGCAATGCGCCAACCATCATGTCGATCATTTTGGTATCGCCCATGCGCGCACCAAAGCGTGTGGCCAAACTGGCATAAGGCGCACGGCTCATGTTTTCTGCACCACCGCCAATGGCCACATCGGCATCGCCCAACAAAATGGACTGGCTGGCTGAAATGATGGCTTGCAAGCCTGAACCGCACAGGCGGTTGACGTTGAAAGCAGGGGTACCTTCTGCGCAGCCACCGTTAATGGCCGCAACGCGCGACAAGTACATGTCTTTGGGCTCGGTGTTGACCACGTGGCCAAACACCACATGACCCACATCTTTGCCATCGGTGTTAGCACGTTTCAGCGCTTCGCGTACCACTTGTGCGCCCAACTCAGTGGGTGCAATGTCTTTCAGGCTGCCGCCAAAAGTACCAATGGCGGTGCGAACACCGCTGACAACAACAACTTCACGACTCATCTCAGTCTCCTTTGAATTGAATGGGGATCAGCCTCAAAGTTTGCCCATTCAAGGCTACAGGGGGCTGACACGGGGGGTACGTGTTCAAGCGTCGCGGACGTCGCTAACAGGCTGGCTGCCAAAGTCAGGTCGCGCCATGTAATCGAGGATTCGCTTGGCGGCATCGGCTGGCGATGTGAGCATGCCCGTCGCTTTGAGCTGCTGGAAACCGTTTTGATCTGGGAAGTTTTCAGGGGCAGCACCGCGCAATTGCACTTGCATGTCGGTGTCAATCACGCCCGGGGCCAAAGAGGTGACTTTGGCGCCATTGGGCTTGAGGGCTTCGTCCAGCGCCAAGCAACGGGTGAAATGGTCCATGCCGGCCTTGGCAGCGCAGTAGCCGGCTTGCGAGGCCATGGCGCGGCGGCCAAGACCGGAGGAAATGTTGACCACCTTGCGGGGGACAGGCCAATTTTCAGTGGCGCCTAAAAACGCTGAACACAATTGCATCGGTGCTTCTAAACCCACACGCAATGCCATGGCCAAATTGTGAGGATCGGCTTGACTGAGGGGGCCAATATGCGGAATGACTCCCGCGTTGTTGATCAGTGTGGCACTTTGAAAAGCTTGAGCGGTTTGTTTCTCAAGCCAAGCTTTCAGCGCCAAACTGGCCGTGGCGCCATCGACCAAGTCATGGGTCCATTGCGCTAGGTGCGCGCCCGCCTGTTGGGCCTTGGCTGTCAAGCTGGCTTGTTGATTGCGCGAGATGCAAATGAGGGTGTTGCCAGCTTGCAGCAATTGTTCTGCAATGGCCAAGCCCATGCCGCGAGAGCCACCCGTGAGGATGTAGAGATGTTGTGTCATGTTGAAAAAGCCTTGTTAGAACGGAACGGCCATTTCAAATGATAGCCATTCTTGTGTGAGTGGGTGATGGAACTGCAATTGGCGTGCATGCAGCAGCAGCCTTGGGGCGCGTGCACAAACTTCGGGGCTGGCGTAAAGCGTATCCCCCAAAATGGCATGACCCAAGGCCATCATGTGCAAGCGCAATTGATGTGTTCGACCGGTGATGGGATGAAGTTCGAGACGTGTTGCACCTTCGATCACCGGGCCGGCCTTGCGACGCCAATGGGTCTGACTGGGTTTGCCGTGCGTCCAATCGACTTTGCTTTTAGGACGGTTGGGCCAATCGATCAAGAGGGGCAATTGAATGTCCTGCCAGCCTTCTGGTGAAGTTACATTGGACAGATCCTCGGGTGGGCTGCCATCGACCACGGCTTCGTACATTTTGTGCACCTTGCGCTCTGCAAAGGCTTGGCTCAGCATGCGCTGTACCTCGGGCCCGCGCGCCACCACCACCAGTCCTGAGGTGGCCATGTCCAGCCGGTGAACCGTGAGGGCATCGGACCACACATTTTGAGCACGGGCGATCAGGCAGTCTTGCTTGTCGTCACCGCGTCCCGGCACGCTCAGAAGACCCGAGGGTTTGTTGAGCACCGCCAAATGCGCATCGGAATAGACCACATCGAGGTTCATGCCTCAAAGATAACGCCAAAAAGTGCCATTTGCAGCCGCGAAAGCCTTTGAATTTTGAAGGCGGGCCAGATCAGGCGACAATCTAGGGTTTTCTGACTCACCCATTGACCGCTATGTCTGATTTTGAAGTTCGATTTGCCACCAAGAATGAAGCCGCCGCCGTGGCGCAATTGCATTGGATTGCCAGCCGTGCAGCTTACGCTGGGCAGGTGCCCGAGGCACATTGGGACGCCACACCCATGGCCAAGCGTGTGTCCTATTGGAAGGAGGCGATCGAGTACGGTGAACCTCAAGTGATGGTGGCGCTGGAAGGCGGCAGCATTGTGGGCTTTGTCGGTTTTGACCGCTCGCGCGACCCCAAATCCAAAAACACCATGGGTGAGATTTGGGCCATTTACGCAGATCCTGATCGTTTGGGTGAGGGCGTTGGCTTGGCGCTTTGGGATGCCGCCCGCGAAGGTCTGCTGGACGAAGATTGCACCGATGTCAGTATCTGGGTGCCTTTGCTGAACGAGCGTACGGTGCGCTTCCATGAATTGGCCGGCTTCAAGCGCGAGATGAACACCGCACGTACCGTTCCGATTGGCGGCGTGAAGGTGGAAGAAGTGCGCATGAAGCGTTCTTTGGCTTAAGCCAGCCATCGCGCTTGAGTGAAGTCACGTCAAAAGCAGCAAGCAGCATGAGAATCCTGTTGGCGCCGATGGAAGGGCTGTTGGACCACAGCCTTCGAGATACGCTGACGCGTGTGGGCGGCATTGACTTGTGCGTGTCTGAATTCATCCGTGTCACGGATGCCGTTCTCCCCAAGCGTGCGTTTTACCGAGTTGTGCCTGAACTGCTCAACAACGGAAAAACAGTGGCGGGTGTTCCCGTTAAAGCGCAACTGCTGGGCTCAGATCCACAGGTGTTGGCTGAGAACGCAGCGCGTTTGGCCAAACTTCATCCTGCGGGCATCGATTTGAATTTTGGTTGTCCTGCCAAAACAGTCAATCGGCATCGGGGTGGGGCGGTGTTGTTGGACGAGCCCGAACTGATTGGCCAAATTGTGGCTGCGGTGCGCCGCGCTGTGCCCGCCAATGTGCCGGTGTCTGCCAAGATGCGTTTGGGTTTTAACGACGATTCCCGCGCCGAAGACTGTGCACAAGCCATTGAAGGCGCAGGTGCGGATGAGTTGGTGGTGCATGCGCGGACCAAGGCCCATGGTTACAGGCCCCCTGCGTATTGGGATCGCATTGCGGATGTGCGTCAGTGCGTCAAATTGCCCATGGTGGCCAATGGTGAAATTTGGACCGTGGCCGATGCCGTGCGTTGCCGAGAAGTGACCGGTTGCCAAGATTTGATGATTGGTCGCGGCATGATCAACAACCCTGGTTTGGCGTTGGAGATCAAGTACCACGATGCGCAAACGAAGGGGCTGACATTGGCCAACATGCCGCAGTCGTTTTCTTGGGAACAGCTGTGGCCATTGCTCAGTGTTTTCTGGCATCGAATGAGTTTGCATGTGGCGCCGCGCCATCGCGCGGGCCGTTTAAAGCAGTGGCTCAATTATTTGCGCAGGCACTATCCAGAAGCACAACAAGCGTTTGACACACTTCGATTGGTTCATGATCCCAAAGTGATGCAAGCTTGGTTGCAGCAGTCGCCTGCGACCCACGCTTCAGTCAGTGCGGCTGCAAGTGAAGCCGCCATCTCGAATGAATCTGCTGAAGCGCTCAAGACGCTCGTTGCGCTTTAACTTCAGTCAACAATTCTTGTAAATGGGTCAACAACTGCGCACAGGCGTTCAGCGCGGCCGATTGTTCGTCCTGAAGTTGAATGCGTTTACAAAGAGTTTCGGTTTGGACAATTTCAGCCACCAACTGATCATGGCAAAACACAGGTGCAAAGCCTTTGAGTTGGTGCCAAATTTTTTGAAGATGTGAAAAATCCTGGCTTTCAATGGCGGCGGCAATGCTTGGCACTTCTGATTCCAGCGTGCTTTCTAGCGTGCCCAGCAGTTGCTGTGCATTGCTGGCGTCCCCCAGATAGTCAATGGCCTTGGCCATGGACAAAAAAACAGCTTGGCTCATAGGGGTCCGTGCAACAAAGCTTCCAAACCACCATCGGGTTCAAAACGTTTGTTTCGATATTGCAGTCGGGTTGGACCCGGCAGTGCTTTGTGGGCAACCGGGTGCCGTGGGTCGCCTGGATAGCAGATCACGCGCATACCGTCTTGGTCAAAGGGCTCGGGCATGATGACGGGCGGCTTGCGTTGAGCTGCCTCTGTCATGACATGCTCTACGGAGTTGAACAAGCACAAATGCGAGAGGCTCATGATTTGCGGGGGCGCCAACACAATCTCTCCATGCCAGTATTGAACAAGGGCATTGCGCGGCGTGGTCCACAAAATTTCAGTGGTTTCATGGTTGTCGTGAACCGCTGTTTGCGCAAGCGGTGCCCGCGCTAAAAAGAAGCGCGTATCAAAGCGCTTGGACATCAAGGAAGGCATGCGTGGGGTAATCCAACGTGACCAGGCTTGCAGATCTGATGCTTGAATTTGCAGTCCGCATTCCTCGCGGGCTTCACGCAGCGCAGCGACAAACAAACTGGCCGCATGATCCATGCTGATATCGGATTCTCCCAATTGCGAATGCAAGCTGGCTGCATCTTTTTGTAAAGCGGCCAAAGCTGTGGGTGAACCGTCAGCCTCGTCACGTTTCCCACCCGGAAACACAAAGGCACCGCCCAAGTCTTTGGAGTCTGTGTGCCTTTTCAGTAGCAAAACCTCCATGCCCTTGTCGCCTTCGCGCAGCATGAGCACAGTGGCTGCGTCGCGGGGTGGGGTGTCAACGATGTGCGAGGTGATTTCCATAGGGGTCCATATTTTGCGGTCTATTGTCTACATGCCGACAACTGTCAATCTGGTAACACTTGCCATGGAGGCCATGGTTTAAAGTGACACCATCACAAGGCTATCAGATTGAGGAATCCAAATGAGCATTGATTTTCACGGACGTGTCGCCATTGTCACAGGTGCTGGCGGCGGATTGGGCAAACAACACGCGCTGGCTTTGGCCAAGCGCGGTGCCAAGGTGCTGGTGAACGACCTGGGCGGCAACGTTCATGGCGAGGGTGGCTCGGTCAGTGCTGCGCAGGCCGTGGTGGACGAAATTATCAAAGCGGGAGGCGAGGCCATTGCCAATGGTGCTTCTGTGACCGACTACGAAGCCGTGCAGGGCATGGTCAAGCAGGCCATGGACAAGTGGGGGCGTGTGGACATTTTGGTCAACAACGCTGGCATCTTGCGGGACAAAAGCTTTTCCAAAATGGACATCGCCGATTTTCGCTTGGTGATGGAAGTGCACGTAATGGGCGCCGTGCATTGCACCAAAGCAGTTTGGCCCATCATGCAAGCGCAAAACTATGGCCGTGTCATCATGACCACGTCTTCCAGCGGTTTGTATGGCAACTTTGGCCAGTCCAATTATGGTGCTGCCAAGATGGCCTTGGCCGGCATGATGCAAACCTTGTCCATCGAGGGTGAGAAGTACAACATTCGTGTCAACTCCTTAGCGCCCACTGCGGCCACGCGCATGACAGAAGGTCTGATGCCAGAAGCCGTGCTCAAAGCCTTGGAGCCACAAGCCGTTGTGCCTGCCATGCTGGTGATGGCATGCGAAGATGCGCCCAATCGCACCATCATGTGTGCCGGTGCTGGCAGCTTTGAAGTGGCCAACATCACGCTTACGCAAGGCGTGCATTTGGGTGTGTCAGACGACACACCAGAACAATTGTTGGCGGCCATGTCTCAGGTAACTGACCGTACTGGTGAATTGGTGCCTGGTTCGGGTTCGGGGCAGGGCACGTTGGAAGTGGGCAAGGCCATGGCCGCCCACAAAAGCTAAATAGTTAGGACCACGGGCGTGTGGTCACTGGGTCGCTCATTTTTGCGCGGCACTTTGTCGATCACACACGCAGTGGCTTGTGCTTTCAAAGCATCGGTCACCAAAATGTGATCGATTCGCAGGCCTCTGTTTTTGCGGAAACCAAAGTCGCGGTAGTCCCACCAGCTGTAGCTTTTCTCGGGTTGTTCAAACAACCTGAAGCTGTCGTGCAAGCCCAAGCCAATCAGGTCATTCAAGTGCGCACGCTCTTCGGGTGTGCAATGAATGGTGCCTGCCAAGGCCACAGGATCCCATACATCTAAATCGTCAAAGGTGATGTTGTAGTCGCCCATGAGTGCCAGCTTGGGGTGCCGGGCCATCTCTTGTTGGACCCATGTTTTGAGGGCCTCTAGCCAACGCATTTTGTAAACAAATTTGTCGCTGTCAGGTGCTTGGCCATTTGGAAAATAACCCCCAATCACGCGCACATCGCCAAAGGTGCCCGCAATGACACGCGACATGTCATCTTCAAAGCCTGGAATGTTTTTGACCACATCCACCGCAGGTGTGCGAGAAATGAGTGCCACGCCGTTGTAGGTTTTTTGACCAAACCACTGTGCGTGATAGCCGGCATCGGTAAAGGCTTGATGCGGAAACTTGTCGTCCGTCATCTTCAACTCTTGCAAAGCCAACACATCAATGACTTGGTCTGCGCCCAAGGCTTCTTGTGCTTTGAGCCAATCAATCACCTGCGGCAAGCGCACGGTGAGAGAGTTGACATTCCAGGTGGCAATTTTCATATTTTTAAATGTGCAGCATGGCCAATGCGCCAATGGCGACGCCCACCGCGCCCATGCCGTACATGGCCACTTCGAGCCATTTTTTTCGCGTCATGAGGGCAATGGCGGCCATGGCAATGGCAACTTGCAGCGCGGTGGTGGCTTGGGCCCAGCGATGGTGCAAATGCATTTCGTTTTCAGACTTGTCGTCCCAAGCTTTGGCTTCGGCTTCTAACTTTTCAGCACCTTGTTTGATCTCAGCTTTTTCAGATTTATAGCGCTTGATTTCGTCTTGGTAAAACTCTTTTTTGGCAGCGGGTGCCAGTTCAATGGCCAGCTCGCTCAAGTTTTGTTTAGAGCTCTTGGCTTGGTAGTAGTTCCATTGATTAGAAGCTTCTGTCTTTTTGATGGCTGCATTGTTCTTGAACAGGCCTGCATTGGCTTGGGTGGCGCCGCCCATGTAAGAGAAGATGGCGCCCACGGTGGCAATGATGGCGGTGAACATGGCAATCGAGTTGGTGTGACTGCCGCCTTGCTCTGCATGACCTTGCGTGGCGTGTTCAATTTCGTGATCGTGAGGACCGTGGACGTGAAAGCCGTGACCTGACATGGGTGCTTGCTCCAAAAATTCAGAGGGTTTGACGATAAGTGACAAAGCTGTATTTCAAGCCTGTCTTAGAAACATGAGATTCGCGTGACACTTCGTGCCAAGTGGCGCCGAGTCTGGGTGCAAAGGCATCGCCTTCGAAGGTGGCGTCAATTTCAGTGACCACCGCTTCTTCTGCGATGCTGGCAGCTTGTGCATAAATTTCTGCGCCGCCCATCACCCACAAATCTTTGCCTTCTGGGCAGTGCGCCAAGGCCAAGCTCAAACCTTCTTCCAAAGAATGAACCACCAAAGCGCCTTCAGCGTGCCAATTGTGTTGGCGTGTGATGACCAAGTTGGCGCGACCAGGCAGCGGTCTGAATTTGGCAGGGATAGATTCCCAAGTTTTGCGTCCCATCAACACGGGGCAACCGAGGGTGGTGCGTTTGAAATGTGCCAAATCTTCTGGCAAGTGCCAAGGCATTTGGTTGTTGAGGCCAATGACACCGTTGGCCGCGCGCGCATAAATCAGCTTGAGTTTCATCAAACCGCCACGGGTGCTTTGATGGCTTCGTGACACTGATAGTCGAGCACTTCAAAGTCTTCGTATTGGTAGTCAAAAATCGAAGCCGGTTTGCGCTTGATGTTCAAGGAGGGGTAAGGGAATGGCGTGCGGCTCAGTTGCAAAGCCACTTGGTCTTTGTGATTGCTGTAAATGTGGCAATCGCCACCTGTCCAAATGAAATCACCAACGTCCAAATCACATTGCTGCGCCACCATGTGCGTGAGCAACGCGTAACTGGCAATGTTGAAGGGCACGCCCAAGAAGATGTCGGCGCTGCGTTGATACAACTGACAGCTCAGTTTGCCTTTGCCACCGGGTGTTTGCGCGGGGGCTACATAAAACTGAAAGAAGGCATGGCAAGGCATGAGCGCCATCTTGGACAGCTCAGCCACGTTCCATGCACTCACAATGATGCGGCGTGAATCGGGGTTGGTTTTGAGGGTGCGAATCACCTCTTCGATTTGGTCAATGTGGCCGCCATCGGGGGTGGGCCAACTGCGCCATTGCACGCCGTAAACGGGGCCTAGATCGCCGTCTTCCCGTGCCCATTCATCCCAAATGGTGACACCTCGTTCGCGCAACCAATTGTTGTTGCTAGAGCCCGTGAGAAACCACAAGAGCTCTTGGATGATGGAGCGCAAGTGTACTTTTTTGGTGGTGACCAGTGGAAAGCCTTCGTTCAAATCAAAGCGCATTTGGTGGCCGAAGACACTGGTGGTCCCTGTGCCGGTGCGATCAGCCTTGAAAACGCCGTGCTCGTTCACATGGCGCATGAAATCTTCGTATTGTGAGCGGATAGGACGTGAGGTCATGGGCAGGTCATTTGAAATGAAGGAGGGCTTTGAGTTCAATCTCGGCTGAGGCCTAAATTTTAATCACTCTGCCGGGGTTCATGATGTTTTGAGGGTCCAAAGCTTGTTTGATCGCTTTCATCATGGCCAAAGCTGTTGGATCCTTGTAATGCGCCAGTTTGTCGGCTTTCAGGCTACCCACACCATGTTCTGCGCTGATGGAGCCTTCAAAGGCCTTGACCTGATCGAAGACCCAGGTGTTGACAGTGTCCTCGTAGTCACGCAAAAACGCTGCGCCATCCGTCCCATTGGGGGCTTGCACGTTGTAGTGCAAATTGCCGTCGCCCAAATGGCCGAAGTTGACAAGTCGTATGCCCGGAATTTTGGCTTGCAGTAACGCGTCGGTATCAGCCACAAACTGAGGAATGCGAGACACGGGAACGCTGATGTCGTGTTTGATGTTCAAGCCTTCGTCGGCTTGTGCCAGCGGAATGGTTTCGCGAATTTGCCAAAGTACTTGAGCTTGAGCCAAACTTTCAGCCACCACCGCATCGGTGACCCAGCCTTTGTCCATGGCCGTTTCCATCAAGCCTTCAAAGCCATGGCGGGCGTGGTCTTCAGACTCGTGGTCGGAGTTTTCCAGCAGCACGCAGTAAGCTGTGTCCTTGTACAAAGGCACGCGCAATTGCGGGTGGTGTTTGTCCACCAAGCTCAATGCAAATTGGCCCATCACTTCAAAACCGGTCAGGCCTGCGCCAAGTCGTTCATGGGCCAAACCCAACAAGTCCACTGCCGCTTGCATGCTGGGCACGGCCGCCCACGTGGTCAATTGCGCTGCGGGTTTGGGATAGAGCTTCATGCAGGCCGCGGTGATGATGCCCAAGGTGCCTTCACTGCCGATCATCAGGTTGCGCAAGTCGTAGCCGGTGTTGTCTTTGCGAAGGCCCGACAAGCCGTGCCAAATTTCACCTCGCGCCGTCACCACTTCAAGGCCCAAACAAAGCTCACGGGTGTTGCCAAAGCGAACCACTTGGGTGCCGCCTGCGTTGGTGCCTAAATTGCCGCCCAAGGTGCAGCTGCCCTCGGCTGCCAAGCTGAGGGGGAAAAGGAAACCGGCGCGGTCAACGTGCTCTTGCACATTTTGCAAAATGCAACCCGCTTCTGCGATGACGGTCAGGTTGGCGGCATCGACAGACCTAATTTGATTCATGCGCTTCAGACTCAACACCACTTGTTGGCCAGAAGCGTCGGGCACAGAACCCACCACCAAGCCTGTGTTGCCGCCTTGAGGAACGATGCTGGTGAAGGTGTTGGCGCAGGCCTTCACAACGGCTGCGACTTCTTGCACGCTGGCAGGACGAACCACCGCCAAGGCGCGACCTTGCGCGCGTTTGCGCCAGTCGCGCTCCCATGCACTTAAGTCTGTGCTGGGGTCGTCATGGGTGAGGACGTTGGCGTCGCCACAGATGCGACGCAAATTTTCGATCAAAGCGCTCATGGTGTCTGCTCTGGTGGTGCTTGAGTTTCAGAAGATTCTGGCAGGGCATTGGCCTTGGCCATTTGAAAACGCCAACGCACGTGAAGGGCGCATGCTGCAAACAAGCTGATGCACAAAAACGTTTGTGCGCCAGCCAGGCCAGCAGACCAGCCCTTGTCGCCCCAAGCGCGCACCACGCCCTCAATGAAATAAAGCCAAACCAACAAACTGACCCAGCGGTAGGTGTACATCCTGTTTTTCAGCAAACCCGCCAATGGCCAGCACAAAGGCACTACTTTCAGGGCCCACAAAGAGCCGCCTGGGCGCAGTGGGGCCAGCCAAAGTTCCCATGCCAAACCGACAAATATGAGGGCCACCAGGCTGCCAACGGCCACCCAACGGGTCAATTCGATGGTTTGAGGGCTTAGAAAAGAGGATTTTGTGTGTGAGTCGTTCATGGCGATGGCATCATACCGGTCATGAACCCGATTGAATCTCTTCGTGCCGCATTGAATGAATTGATGCAGTTTCCGTGGCAGCCCATGGGACGCACTTTGTGGCGCCGTTTTCGCGAGGTTCGCTTGGGCATGACGGCCAGTTCATTGACTTTCACGACTGTCTTGGCGCTGGTGCCCCTGTTTACCTTGGGTCTGGCCATTTTTACGGCGTTTCCCATCTTTGCCAAAGTTCAGGACCAATTGCAACGTTGGTTGATTGACAGTTTGGTTCCCGAAAGCATTTCCCGCCAAGTTTTGGGGTCATTGACCCAGTTTTCCAAGAAAGCCAACCGATTGGGCTTGGTGGGCTTGATTGCCGTGGTCATGACCTCTTTGGCCTTGCTGGTCACCATTGATCGCACCCTGGGCCAAATTTGGCGTGTTAACCGCCCCAGACCCTGGGGGCAGCGAGTGTTGATTTATTGGGCTGGCTTGACGCTGGGGCCTTTGTTGCTGGGGGGGAGCCTGGCCATATCGTCCTACCTCTTCACAGGTTATTTGTCAGACTATGCCGATTGGTTACCCGTGACGGTGCGCAGTTTGCTTGACCTGGTTGAGTTTGGCTTGCTGGCCGCAACGGTCACAGGCCTTTATTACTATTTGCCCAACACCCGAGTGGATTGGCGCCATGCATTGACGGGCGGGGTGGCCGTGGCACTGGGCTTGGAATTGGCCAAAAATTTGCTGGCCATTTATTTGGCGCAAATGCCCACATATTCGGCCATTTACGGTGCCTTCTCTGCCGTGCCGATTTTGTTGGTCTGGATTTATGTGGCTTGGGTGGTGGTCTTATTGGGTGCGGTGTTAACGGCCAGCTTGCCAGAGATCGGTCGACAAGCCAAACGCCCCGTCGATGGGCCGGGGTGGTCGTTTCGATTGGCGCTGGAAACCCTGAATCTTTTGCGCAATGCGCGCGTCAATTCACCCCAAGGGCTTCGCCTCAGTGAGATGGCCAGTCAGTTGAAAATTGAGCATCGCCATGCAATTCGTGTGATGGATGCCTTGCACGAGTTGGGATGGGCAGGGCGCATTGAGCAAGCGGATGCCAAGACCGACAGCGCTTGGGTTTTGCTAATCGATTTGTCAACAACACCCTTGGCACCTTTGGCAGAAAAACTCTGGCTGGCGCACCCAGGCGAGGCTGATGTGATTTGGCAAAAAACCCATTTGGACCAATTGACCGTGGCCGATGTGATCAAAACTTGATCTTGCCTGTCCACATGTCTTTGTACATCACCCAGTCGCCCATGAAACTGTAAAGCGGGCGTTTGAAACTGGCGGGTTTGTTTTTCTCAAACACGAAGTGGCCCACCCAAGCGCACCCATAGCCGCACAGCAAGCCGTATAAAAAATACTGCGGCTTGCCGGTGATGGCCAGCATGGCCAAACACACCAATGACAAACTAGAGCCGACAAAGTGCAAACGACGGCAAGTGCGGTTGCTGTGCTCGTTCAGGTAAAAAGGATAGAACGCAGCAAAGCTGTCAATGGCGCTTGTATCTTGGATCTCGTTGGTGTTGTTCATGGTGCCTCCTGTTTTGAAGTTCACAGGCCCGTGGCAAAGGGCGCATGCAAAAAGCCACGAAACCTGGCGCGCCCGCCGCGGGTGGGCGTGGCCGTTAAATGGTAATTGGGAAAGCGTTGCAGAAAACGACCCAATGCAATGCGGCCTTCTAGGCGTGCCAAACTGAGTCCGGCACATTGATGCACGCCAAAACCAAATGACAAATGGCGATTGTCAGCGCGTTTTAAATCAAGCACTTCAGGGTTTGAAAATTGAGCGGGATCGCGATTGGCAGCGCCAATGCACAAGGTGACGAGCGCGCCTTCTGGCAGGTCAACATTGCCAATGCGGGTGGCAATAGTGGCTCTTCGATTGCTCAGTTGATTGGAGGCTTCAAAACGCAAAAATTCATCGACGGCCATGTTCAGAATGGGGGGTGCTGCATCTTCATGTGATCCGCTTTGGGCTGCTTGAAGGTCTGACAACAAGGAGGCCTTTTGCGCAGGATGCTCAAGCAAACTCAGGAGGGCATTGCCAATCAAGTTGGTGGTCGTTTCATGGCCTGCGTTCAATAAAAAGATGCAGTTTTGAAGCAACTCCGTTTCGCTCAAAACGTCTGCGCTGTGTTCGGAAGATTCGCCTTGAATCAAGCGCGTCAGGACATCTTGCTCGGGGTTGCCAGGATGCCGTCGGCGGTCGGCGACCAGATCACGCAGGTAGTTTGAAAATTCTTGCACACTGCGATGACCCAAAGTTTCTTGCTCAGCGGTAAGTCGTGGCTCCAAAGCGCCCAAGATGGCCAAGGACCAGCCTCGCAAGGGTCCGCGATCGGCATGCGGGACGTTGAGTAAATTGCCGATCACTTCGACGGGGATGGCCGATGCAAAGTCTTCAATCAAATCACCTTGTTGGCGTGCTTCGAGTTGATCAAGCAAGCTGTCCACCAACTGAATCAAACCCGCCTCCATGGCGTCAATGGAACGACGCGTCAGGGCGCCCATGATGAGCTTGCGCACACGTGTGTGGCGCGGCGCATCGTTGAAGACCAAGCTGTTGGTGTGGTGCTCGAACAGGGGTGCATCTTGGCCAGGCTTGGCAAAGGGGGCTTGGTTGAAAGGCTCGTGGTTGTACTTGGGCGCAAACTCTATTCGCTTGTCTGAACTGAACTTGGCGGCATCTTTGTAAACCGCCACCAAGTCTGCGTGACGGGTGAGAAAAAACGAACCATCCGGCATTTGCTTGATCGGCGTGGTTTCGCGCAAGGCTGCGTAGACGGGGTAGGGATTGGCCAAAAAATCTGCGGGTAAATTTCGCAAATCAAATTGGCTGCAGATGTCTTGCACACGCTGAGCACTAAGAGCTGGTGTTTGCCAAGTGATGCTCATGATTTTTTGCAAAAGGCCAGTATGGCGGCCAAGCATTCTTCGGGTGCTTCCACCATCATTTGATGTCCGGCATTGACCCATGCCACATGGCCGTCGCGTGCCTTTTGAATCAAACTTTGCGCCGCCTTGGGTGGGGTCATCTGATCTTTCTTGGCGAGCATGAACAAGGTGGGGCACATGACCTTGTCAATTGCTATTTCGCCCTGATCGTATTGGTCGCAAGCTTTGAAACCGATGTTAAAAATGTTCTCATGTGGGTTGCTGGCCAAGACGCGCCGCATGAGCGCTTTGCTGCCGCCCAACAGCCATGTGCCTGGCCCCAAAGCGCTGGGTGGTGGTGCCAAGGTGGAATGGGAAAACACATTCACCATGTCGATGGCTTTGTTCGGATTGCTGATGGAATTTTCTAGCAACGCGGGGGAGACACGCATGGGGTAAGCCGTGCCCACCATCACCAATTGGGAGACGCGTGTTGGGTGTTCAGCAGCAGCCTGCATGGCGATGAGGGAACCCAAACTGTGGCCCATCAAGATGGCCTTGTCGACACCCGCTGCGTCCAACAAAGCGATCACGCTCTGAGCCGCATCTTGCACCGTTGTTGGCGCTTTGCCGCCACTGCGACCATGGCCTGGTAAGTCAATGGCCAAAACATTCCAGCCGTGGTTGGCAAAGTAGCGGGTTTGCAAAATCCAGACACTGTGATCGTTGAGCACGCCGTGAATGAATACCGCAGTAGGTTTGCTGGCATCAAATTCTTTGCCACCGGTGTAAGCATACAAAGGGGCGCCTTGAACCTTGTAAATCATGCGGCACCTCCTGATGTGGGCGCTGCTTTTTCAGCGGCCCGCAGTGCGCGTTTTAAATCGTCGATCAGGTCCTCGGGGTCTTCAAGGCCAATCGACAAGCGCACCGTGCCTGGCCCAATGCCAGAAGCTTTCAAGGTCTCGTCATCCACCCGGAAATGCGTGGTGCTGGCCGGGTGAATCACCAAAGACCTGCAATCGCCGACGTTGGCCAAGTGACTGAAAACTTGCAGCGCTTCAATGAAGGCTTGTCCTTGTTGGCGTGTACCCCGAATGTCAAAACTGAACACCGAGCCAGCGCCGCGGGGTAGCAACTGCTTGGCCAGTGCATGGCTGGGGTGACTTTCAAGCATAGGGTGACCGACGCGGCTTACCATGGCATGCGATGCCAAGAATTCCACAACCTTCTGGGTGTTGCTCACATGCCTTGCCATGCGCAAAGGCAAGGTTTCGATGCCCTGCAAAATGAGCCATGCGGTGTGCGGACTCATGCATGCGCCAAAGTCGCGAAGTCCTTCACGGCGTGCGCGAAGTAAAAAAGCCCCAATGGTGCTTTCTTCGTTGAACACCATGTTGTGAAAGCCCGCATAGGCTTGGGTCAGCTCTTCAAATTTGCCTTGCGTATGCGGTCCTGACCAATCAAAACTGCCGCCATCGACCACCAGTCCGCCTATGACGGTGCCATGACCCGACAAAAATTTGGTGGCGGAATGAACCACCAAGTCTGCGCCATGTGCCAAGGGCTTCATAAGCCAAGGGGAGGTGAGGGTGGCATCGACCAGCAAGGGGACGCCTGCTTCATGGGCAATTTGACTGACCGCTGGCAAGTCCAGCACATCCATTCCTGGGTTACCGACGGTCTCGCCAAAAAATAATTTGGTGTTGGGTTGAACGGCTTGCCGCCAAGCCTGCAAATCACCCGGCGCAACGAAGGTGGTCTCAATGCCAAATCGACGCAGTGTGTAGTGCAACAAATTGTGCGAGCCACCATACAGGGCAGAAGACGCCACAATGTGAGAGCCCGCGCCCATGAGGGTGGTGATGGCCAGATGCAAGGCAGCTTGACCGCTGGCTGTGGCAATGGCGCCAATGCCGCCCTCTAGGGCCGCAATGCGTTGCTCCAGCACCGCATTGGTGGGGTTGCTGATGCGACTGTAAACATGGCCAGCACGCTCCAAGTTGAAAAGCGAGGCGGCTTGGTCGCTCGACTCGAAAACAAACGAGGTGGTCAGGTGAATGGGCACAGCGCGCGCGCCTGTGGTGGGGTCGGGCGCCGCACCGGCGTGCAGGGCCAATGTGTCAAAACCAGGATCGGAGTAGCCGGGCATGAGTTGTCTCCAAAGAGAAGCTGAAAGTTTCAGGCAAGAGCCTAAGGGTAAGCTTTTACTATTCTTAGTCAAGATTGTGGGCTATATTCAAACACCCACTAGGAGAACTTCTCATGAAAGTCAGTGACATCCTTCGCGTCAAGGGTCATAGCCTGATCACCGTCACACCCGATGAAACTTTGGCTGTTGCCATCCAAATCATGTCTGAAAAGGACTTGGGTTCATTGGTCGTGATGGAACATGGTGATTTGGTGGGCATGCTGACATTTCGTGAGGTGATGCAATGTTTGGCCAAGAACGGGGGCTCCATAGGCAGTGTCTCCGTGCGCAAAGCCATGGACGATGCGCCCATCACCTGCACCAGTGAAACCGACATGGACGAGGTTCGGCGCATGATGCTCAACAACCACGCCCGCTACATGCCAGTCATGGACAAGCGCATGTTGATGGGGGTGATCAGCTTCTACGATGTGGCCAAAGCGGTGGTCGACAGCCAGAATTTTGAAAACAAAATGCTCAAAGCCTATATTCGCGATTGGCCAGAGGGCGATGACAAAGCCGGCAAAGAAGCGCCTACCCTCTGAGATAATGGGTGCCTATGAGCGGTAATACCTTCGGCACCTTATTTTCTGTCACCAACTTTGGTGAATCCCACGGCCCAGCCATTGGCTGCGTGATTGACGGGTGCCCACCGGGCATGCCGCTGTCAGAGGCTGACATTCAGCCAGACCTCGATCGCAGGCGGCCTGGCACTTCCAAATTCGTCACCCAGCGCAACGAACCCGATACCGTGCAAATTCTGTCCGGTGTTTACCAAGGCTTGACCACGGGGACGCCCATTGCACTGCTGATTCAAAACACCGACCAGCGCAGCAAAGACTACGGCGACATTGTTCAAACCTTTCGCCCTGGCCATGCCGACTTTACCTACTGGCGCAAATATGGTTTGCGTGACCCTCGGGGTGGTGGCCGCTCTTCGGCACGTTTAACGGCCCCCATGGTGGCGGCTGGCGCTGTGGCCAAAAAATGGCTGGCGCTGCAATACGGCACCACCTTCAAAGGTTGCATGACCCAAATTGGCGAAGTGCCCATTGGCTTTGAGAGTTGGGACCATGTGCACACCAATCCCTTCTTTGCACCTGTGGCCGATGTCTCTGCACTTGAAGACTACATGAACGCAATGCGCAAATCTGGTGACTCCTGTGGCGCGCGTTTGCGCGTGGTGGCGCAGGGCATGCCTGTCGGTTTGGGTCAACCCCTGTTTGACAAACTCGATGCCGACATTGCATACGCCATGATGGGCATCAACGCCGTCAAGGGTGTTGAGATTGGTGCTGGCTTTGCGTCTGTCACACAAAAGGGCAGTGAGCATGGCGATCCCATCACTCGTGATGGATTTGTGGGCAACAATGCCGGCGGTGTGTTGGGCGGTATTAGCACTGGCCAAGACTTGGAGGTCTCGATTGCTGTCAAGCCCACCAGCTCTATCCTGATACCACGGCCTTCCATTGACACCCAGGGTCAAGCCGTGGAAGTGCTCACCAAAGGGCGTCACGATCCGTGTGTTGGCATTCGTGCCACACCCATTGCTGAAGCCATGTTGGCTTTGGTGGTGATCGAACATGCCCTGCAACACCGCGCACAGTGCGGTGACGTGGTGCCGCCGACCCACCTGTAAGGGGCCTTCATGCCCAATTCGTCCGCGGCCCAACGCCGTCAATTGATTCCGTTTGCCGCGGTTTCTGCCAGCTACTTTGCGCACATTGGATTTTTCAATCCTTACTTGCCTTTGTGGTTGAAGGAGCTGGGCTTTGGTTTGGTGGCCATCAGCATCTTGACCTCGGTGCAAGCCGCGACGCGTTTGTTTGCGCCCTACGGCTGGGGTTGGCTCAGTGATCACACCGGCGAGCGCGTCAAGTTGCTGCGCTACGGCGCCACCATGGCCTTGATTTGCGCCTGCATGTTGTTTTTTGACCTCGGGCCTTTGGGCTTGGGCTTGGTGCTCTTGGTGATGTTCACGCACACCAGTTCCATGATGCCCATGAGCGAAGCAGCCATGGCCCATTTGGTGAGTCAAGGTGGCGCGTTTGATGCCAAACGTTATGGCCGTGTTCGCCTGTTTGGCTCTTTGGGATTTTTGGTCACCGTATTTGTGGCCGGTGCTTGGTTTGAACACTTCGGCATGAAACATTTTCCAGGCTGGACCGTGTTGAGCTTGGCGGCTGTCACGGCCAGTGTTTGGTGGTTGCCAGATTTGAAAGAGGCAGTACCAAAGCACGAAGCCAAAGTGTCCGTCTGGCCAGTGCTCAGGCAACAACCCGTGATGTGGTTTTTCATCACCGCCTTTTTTCATGTGCTCTCGCACATTGGGGTCTACGTGTTTTTCTCCTTGTACCTCGACGCCTTGGGGTACAGCAAAGTTTGGATTGGCATGCTGTGGGCGGTGTCGGTCATTGTTGAAATTTTTTGGTTTTTCACGCAAGCCAAATGGATGCCTAAGTTGCCCCTCACGGGATGGTTGGTGGTGTGTTCTGCTGCCATGACCTTGCGCATGGGCATGACGGCGCAATGGGCCGATGTGCTGTGGGTTTTGTTGCTGGCGCAAGCGCTACATGCTTTGACGTTTGCGGCCAATCACACGGTTTGTATTGCCTTGTTGTCACATCATTTTCCGGGGCGCTTGCGCGGCCGCGGTCAGGCTTTGTACACCGTCATCGCTTATGGCTTTCCTGGCGTGCTGGGTGGTTTGCTGGGCGGGTTGATGAGCGATCGTTGGGGCTTGCAAAGTGTCTATTGGGTGTCGATGTGCACAGCCGCCATCGCCACTGCAGCCGCTTACAAAGTATGGCGATTGCAGCACCCCAAGCAAAAGGTGGAAAGTCTGGCGTGAGCTATTCCACCGAGCCCATCGTCATAGAACCCTCGGTGCTGACCCTCTTGGATGCGGGCACCGTTGAGGTGTTGCGCACAGGTCAAAAATTGACTTTGCCAGGGCCTATGGTGTGGCACGCTTGGGGCCCGCTTGAGGGGCCTGTGATCTTGCTCTTGCATGGCGGCAGCGGCAGTTGGATGCATTGGATTCGCAACATTGCACCGTTGGTGGCGCAAGGCCATCGTGTGCTAGCGGTTGACTTGCCCGGCTTTGGTGATTCGGCAGCACCGGCGCAGGGTGGTGATGTGGATGCCTTGATTGAACCCTTGCATGCGGCTTGGCAGATGCTTCAAGGCCCAAACCTTGGTGCTGCGTTTGTTGGCTTTTCATTTGGTGGAATGACAGCCGCTTTGTGGTTGGCTGCTTACCCTGAAGATGCAAAGCGATTGGTGATGGTGGGCTCGCCAGGTTTAGGTTTGACGGTGCCAGATCGCATCCCACTCAAAGGGTGGCGGCATTTGCCCACCGAAGCTTTGCAGGCCGAAGCGCATCGTCACAACCTGATGGCTTTGATGTTGAAGCACGAGCGCAGCTTAGACGATCTGGCCATGGCTGTGCACGTTGCCAACGTCAAACGTGATCGCATGCCGCGTCGACGCTTGTCATCAACGCCCATCGTGGCGGGCGCTTTGCCGCAGATTCAGTGCCAACTGCATGTGATCTATGGCGAAGGGGATGCGCTGTACAAAGGGCGCTGGCCGGAAGTGCAGGCCCTGTTTAAAGCCCAAGCGCCACATTTGACTTCATGGCATTTGGTACCAGATTCAGGACATTGGGTTCAATACGAACGAACGGATGCGTTTCAGTTGGCTTTGTTGGCTTGCACCGCAGAAACAGCCGCTCTGAGTCCCAACAAATAACTGTCCACCCCAAAGCCTGCAATCTGACCTTTGGCAATTTCAGCAATCACAGAGTGATGGCGAAAAGCTTCGCGTGCATGAATGTTGGACATGTGCACTTCAATGATGGGGCACTTCAAAATGGCCAGCGCATCGCGAATGCCATAACTGTAGTGTGTCCATGCGCCCGCGTTGATCAAGACGGCATCAATGCCGTCCGTGTGGGCCTGGTGAATTTTTTCTGCCATGGCACCTTCAAAGTTGGTTTGAAAGCACTCCACGCTGGCGCCCAATTCTTGGCCGAGCTTTTTCACTTGCGCATCAATTTCTGCCAAGGTGATGGTGCCGTATTGGGCGGGATCACGCTTGCCAAACATGTTCAAGTTGATGCCGTTCAAACACAAAATTTTCATGATCGTCCTCAAAGGTCGGGCTGGCAAAGATCCCTTGTGAAACCATGGAATCTGCGCCCTGAGCACCGATTTTCCAATATTTGAGGCAATATCACGCTTTTATTTCAAAACTTTTTGCCATGGCCGCTACCTTGAAAATTGATTTCGTCTCCGACATTGCCTGCCCTTGGTGTGCTGTGGGTCTGGGCGCATTGGAGCAAGCCCTGGGTCAATTGAAGGGTGAGGTTGCGGCTGATTTGCACTTTCAGCCCTTTGAGTTGAACCCGCACATGGGGCCTGGCGGCCAAGACTTGGGCGAGCACTTGACCGAAAAATACGGTTCAACCCCAGAGCAACAAGCTCAAATTCGCGCCACCATTGCGGCCCGGGGTGAAGAAGTGGGATTCAAGTTCAATCCGGGTGGGCGCGGCCGCGTCTACAACACCTTCAATGCGCACCGTTTGTTGCATTGGGCGGGCGTGAAGGGGCCAGAGGGCAGTCAGCACGCTTTGAAGCGTGCGTTGCTCGAGTCTTACCAAGGCCGCGCTGAAGCCGTTGAATCGGATGAGGTGTTGTTGGCAGTGGTGGCCTCGGTGGGTTTGGATGTGTCTGAAGCGAAAGGCATTTTGGCCTCCGACGCCTATGCCCAAGAAGTTCGTGAGATTGAACAGTTCTACCAACAAGCAGGGATTCATTCTGTGCCAGCCGTCATCATCAATGACAAGCACCTGATCTCTGGTGGACAGCCTGCTGCTGTGTTTGAACAAGCGCTGCGACGCATTGCGGCCGGCGAAGTTTGACGCATGCCACCCCTGACCATTTACTACGACGGCAGCTGCCCCTTGTGCAGACGTGAGATTGCTTTTTACAAAAGCAATCCTGACGCTGCGCAGTTGGTGTGGCATGACGTCAGTGTGAATTTTCAAGCCAATGACGATGCCAGCTTGGGTGATGGGCTGAATTGCCAACGCGCCATGGCGTACTTTCATGTGCGTGATGCAGCGGGGCAATTGTTTGAGGGCGGTGCGGCCTTTGCACGCCTTTGGTTGGAGTTGCGAGGCTGGCGATTGGCTGGCCGAGTCTTTTCCGTGCGACCCTTTAGTTGGGCCATCAACCTGGGTTACAAAATGTTTTTGCCCATTCGGCCCACCGTGCAAAAGTATTTGCTCAAATGGGACGCACGTCATTCATGAGTCGCTATCAAGCTTTGGTACTGGGTGCGAGTGGCGCCATTGGGCAGGCTTTTTTAGCGCATTTTCAAAACGATGCGCAGTGTGCCTTGGCTGTGGGCTTGTCGCGACAAAGCGTGTTGCGCTTTGAACTGGAAAATGAAGACAGCATGGCGCAATGCGCAGCGGCGTTGCGCCAAACTACAGGACCGTATGGCGCTTGTGAATTCAAATACATTGTGGATGCCACAGGTGCTTTAACGCTGGATGGGCAAGGTCCCGAAAAGCGTTTGCAAGCTTTGAATGCCAAGCAACTGTTGCGTCAGTTCGAAGTCAATGCCGTTGGTCCTGCATTGCTCATCAAGCATTTTTCACCTTTGTTGGTGTCGCAAGATGCGGCTTGCTACGCCACCTTGTCTGCGCGGGTTGGCAGCATTGAAGACAACCACAAGGGCGGATGGTATGGCTATCGCGCAGCCAAAGCGGCTCGCAACATGCTGCTGCAAACAGCGGCCATTGAGGCCTTTCGACAAAAACCTCTGGCAGTGTTTGCAGCTTTGCAACCGGGCACTGTGCAGTCTGGTTTGTCGGCTAAGTTTGTGGCTGCAGAAGATGCCATGACACCTGAAGACTCGGTGTCGCAGATGATGCGAGCTTTACAAAGCCTCCAGCCAACGGGTCGCGCACAATTTGTGGATTACGCAGGGCATACCATTCCATGGTGATGGCCATTTTTTTCTAAGGGGGTAGACATGAACGAAGATCCAAGGTGCTGTGGCACAGGAACCTGCATCATCGATCCTGAGGGCCGATGCTGGTGCGGTCAGCAATGGGATGGCGAAAAGATGGCAATGCCCAAACTCGACACTTCCACGGCTGAACGCCCAACAGACAACCCGGTTGCTGAAGGCAAGACCGCGAAATGAGTGACCGCAACTTGAAGATGCTCTTGAAATGGGTGTGTGCGGTGTTGTTAGGGATTGGCCTGACGCAGGTCAATGCCAATGCCAGCGAACTGTCCGATCTGCTCAAAAAGTCGGACCACGTGTTGCTGATGCGACATGCCTTGGCGCCGGGTGTGGGTGATCCCGCGGGTTACACACTGCAAGATTGCAAAACCCAACGCAACTTGGATGGCAAGGGGCGTGAGCAAGCGCAGCGCATCGGTCAATGGCTGAAAGCACAAGGTGTTAAAGAAGCAATGGTGTTCAGCAGCGCTTGGTGTCGTTGTAAAGAAACGGCAGAGAAGCTTGGCTATGACGCCCCAGTACACGAGCCGTCACTGAACTCGTTTTTTGACGACATGCGTCAGGGGCCTCAAAGCAATGTGCGTCTTCAGACCTTCATTGCCAAACAACTGAAATTGAAGTCCGACAAAGCTTTGATCTTGGTGACGCACCATGTGAACATTGCAGAATTCATGGGCGAAAACGTGGGCTCTGGCGACATGGTGTTGGCCAAGGTTAGTCCTCAAGGCAAACTCTTGTCCTACAAAATTTACCCCAGTCCTTGAACGCCTTGGGCAATTGACACCAGAGGTCTTAGGACCTCAGTGACGCCACAGCGCCCGGTAGCTGCCTTCAGGGTCATAGTCCTTGGCTTGCTTGTCCGGGTTGAACCTTCTGCCACCTCGCGGGTCAGTGCCGCAGCCACTGAGGTACAGCCAATTGCCCTGGTTGCTGTAAACATCAAAGTCAATCAAGTGCGTTTCAAACCAAGCGGCACCTGCGCGCCAATCGCAGCCCAAGTCATGGATCAAATAGCTGGCCAAGTTTTGGCGCATGCGGTTGGACAGGTAGGACGTGGTGGTGAGCTCGCGCATGCCGGCATCGATAAAGGGGTGCCCAGTTTTGGCAGTGCACCAAGCTTCAAAATTTTCAGATGAGTGTGCTTTGCGCACCTGTGGTTGCGTGGACAAGCCTTGGCGTCGGTAAAGCTGGTGTCCATGTTTCAAATGCAACCAGCGAAAATGATCGCGCCAAAGCAATTCGAATCCAATCCAGTAAGTGCTGTCATTGGCACCGTGCATTGCTTCATAGGCTTTGACTGCAGCCCAAGCTTGCCGCGCTGAGAGCGCGCCAGTCGCCAACCAAGGCGACCATTTGGTGGAGTAGTCAACGCCCATCAAACCATTGCGCGTCAGTTTGTAGGTGCTAGGCAAGCTGCTGTTGCAGTATTGATCAAGGTGCGCCAATGCCGATGTTTCGCCACCCTTGAAGCCCGAGGGTCCCCATGGAAACGCAGAGCGCGGGTCGATGCTGATCGCTTGAACAGGGGAGGAGTCTGCCGCTTCAATTTGAGTTTTCAGCTTCGTCTGCAATCCTGATATATCGGGCAGAGCTGGCATCGAAGCGATCACGGGCAATGGATCTTGGACAAGAATCGTTGGGCGCTCAATCAGTTGCCTGAACGTGGTGAACTGATCGGGTACTTTGCGCACGTCAAATGGCAAATCAGCAGGGCGCATCAATGTGGACTGCCAAACTGTTTGAACTTTCAGCTTGGCATCCTTCAATTGTTGGATGTACGCCTGTTCATAGGGTGCTGCAATGTCTTCACAGACGATCCATGACTCTTGGAAGTGATGGCTTAAAGCCTGCAAGATTTCAACAGGCTTGCCCTTGAGTTGAAACAGTTGGCTATTGAATGCGCTCAACTGTCGAGCCAAGTCCTGCACAGCCATCTGTGTCCATGCGTTTCTTTGAGGCGATGTTCTGGCAAAGCCCCATGGCGTCTGTGCCTCAAGCGCATCGTCGTGAATGTAGACGGGTAGAAGCCAAGTTTGCAATTTTGTGGCGAGTTCTATCGCGCTTTGCAATGCAGGCTGATCATGCAAGCGCAAATCGTTTCGAAACCAATAGATGACGCCTGCGCTTGAATGATGGGATGACATGTGGTGGCGATTTCTATTTTAAAAATCAAAGCCCATTTGCGAACTGGCGGCTTGAGATTTGGTGCTGGTGCGGCGTGTTGAAAAAGTTTTGCGCGAAGCGTGTTTATCGATCACAGCCTTTTTGCCGGCTCGAACTTTGTCATTCTTGCGAAGTGCGTGCAATCTTTCTTTCGCACTGCGTGTCGCCGAACTGAGGTCCACCAAGGGTGTGTGGATTTGAACGGATGATGCGGCGTCAGTGCCTGTTGATTGACGAACGTTGTCCGGCATTTTCCAGGGCTCAAAAAGCCAGCTGTCTGGGACATTGCGCATGGCGGGCAGCCATCTCCGAACAAACAGCCCTTGCGGGTCGTGGTCTTGTGCTTGCTTGATGGGGTTGTAGACGCGCGTGGTGTTGATGCCTGTCGTGCCCGATTGCATTTGCAATTGACTCCAGTGAATGCCTGGTTCGTAATCTAAAAATTGAGTGGCCAGCCACTCTCCGAATGGCTGCCAGTGGAGCCAGAGGGGGTAGGCTGCTACTGACACCAGCATGGCCCGCATTCGAAAATTGAGCCAGCCTGTCTCACGCAGCATGACGACCGAAGCATCCACCATGGGCCACCCCGTTTGGGCATTTTTGAGTGCTTCAAAAAATGCCTCATTGAACGATTCTTCTCGCAAGCCGTCATAGCCGCGGTGCATGTTTTGCCATTCAATCTCGGGCTCGCTTTCTAGCTTTTGAATGAAATGACAATGCCAGTAAAGGCGACTCATGAAGGCCTGCAGGCCAGCCCGGTGCCGTGAGGCTTGCGGGGGTAACTCTTCAATGTAGGCGCGCGTCATTTGCACCACTTCGCGCATGCTGATACAGCCATACGCCAGATAAGCCGAAAGTCGGGAGCAGGCATCCGGTGCAGACAAGGGCGATGAAATGCCGCCTCGGTAACCTAAGCTTCGGGCATTCAAGAAGCTACGCAAAACTGCCAGTGCCAAGGGTCGTCCGCCGCGTTGACGGTGGAGGGGATTGTGTTTTAAATGCGCAGGCGCTTGCATTGAAATCGGCAAGCTGTTGACTTTGCTTGCAAAGTGAATGGCCTTGGGCTTTTCCTGCGGTGCATGCATGTGTTGTTCCCATGCGGCTTGCCACTGGTTCCGATTTTTCAAGCGTCTCACTACACCAAATTGCGCATACTCGTGCCACGGGATGCGATGCGTTTCGCACCAAGTCTTAACTTGAAGGTCTCTGGCATAAGTCCATGCATTGCCCGTTTCTTCGTGCGAGTGAATTTCTGTGAAAGACGTCTCTTTCAGCAGGCGATCAAAAACCTCAACAGCTTCGCCTGTGTGAATTTCAACGCAACCGCCCAAGGTCTGCAAATGCGAATTCAAAGCCTGCAATGATTCACGAATGAATTCGAAGTGCTGTAGTGCCGTATCGTTGAGCTGCCAGTAGCCAGGTTCCACAATGTAAATGCAGCGCACGGGTCCACGCGCGGCAGCATGTGCCAGTGCAGCGTGATCTTGCCAACGCAAGTCACGCTTGAACCAAACGATTTGGCAAGTCATGGGGCGTTAATTTCCCAGTGACTGGAGGTCGATGCCTTCGTGCTGTGCCACCATTTCCAGGGCGTCTTCAAACATGGCGCGAGCCGTACCCGAAATGGCGCTCAGATGGGCATGAATGCGTGCGTCTTCACTGGATTTGTTCAGGCAATCGAGGCTGTATTGTTCAAACCTGGCCAGTTGCATGATCAGCTCGGCCACGTGCTTAGGGCATTCGCACAAGACTTGCGTTGAGATGCCAGTGACGCGCATCAAGGCTATGTCGTCATATTTGCGAGCTGGAATCGCCGCATGTTCAGCACCCCGGTTGATGGGGCTTGGCAAGTCAACCCTGAGTGTGGCCAATATCAACTCACTCAGCTCTGACTCTGGCAGCGGCTCTCTGCGAACAATCATGCCCCACTGCTTCAAGCTTTCAATCACAGGTGCTTGCCCAAAACTGTAAAGCACGATGACGTGTGAGGCTTGGCTTTTGTCGACCAAGCGACGGATGTCCACTTGCACGCCTGCGTGAAGTGAGTGGCACTGAATGAGCAGCAATTCAGGTTGTTCTTGAAGCTGAGCTTGCAGCATCTCTTCAGTCGAACCAAAGATGTCGGAGATCCGCAGCTGAGTAGGGGCCATCTGTTCTGTGAATCTTTTGGATTCCACCCGACTGGCCAAAGGCAACCCCACGATGGCAACTGTGGCAAAAGGTGTTGACCTGTTGGCCGCGCTGGCCTGTTGTCCCAGACCTTGATGTTGTTGGACCAGTTGATTGAGTTCCTGCAAACTGCTCTGAGCAATTTGGCTCACGCTGTGCCCTTGCTCTGTGAGTCTTTTCATGAGCGTGGCTTTGAGAACGTCATCGTCTGAATACAAGCGATGTCGGCTGGCAGTTTTCAAAGGTGAGAAGCATTGGTAGCGCGCCTCCCAAATGCGCAGGGTTGGCGTGGGAACCCCGCTTAGACTTGAAACAGCACCAATTTTGTGGAGATTCATAGGAACTGACTGTTCAGAAAATATTTTCTGAATAAGTATTGAGTAGGTAATATTGAATATTTTAAGTGTATTTCTGAGATATTGAATAGATATGCTAAATTAAAGCTATTCAATAACCAAACAAGGTGTCCTATGCTCAGTCAGCGCGCTCATCAAGGCATTTTGGCCATGGCCCATGTCGCTCAAACACCGGCCCACAGGTCGGTCACTGTGGCCAGCATTGCCCAATTTCTAGAATTGTCTGTGTCTTACACAGAAAGCTTGGTCAAAGTCTTGAAGCAAAACGACTTGTTGCAAGCTTCAAGGGGACCTGGCGGCGGTTACCAGTTGAAGAGAGATTTGCAAACCTTGACGGCATGGGACGTTGTGAAGTGCTTCGAAATCAATGACCCATCTGATCACGAAAAAAGACCCAGTACCGAGACAGTGGCAGTTGATCTCTTGTACGAAGAGTATTTGAGAATTGAACAGGACTTTTTGAAAAACTTCTCATTGAGTGCGCTGGTCAGTTCGGTGCCCGCTAATTCGCAGGTTCAAAAAGTGAACAATTTACCGTTCAACTTCAAGCCCTTGCCCAAAGGCTTGATGCCGGTTGCACCCAACTCGGTGTTCGACCTGTCGAAGTTCATGCAACTCACGCACGCTTGAATTTTTTCAGTGCCCTAAGGCTTGTTCAATTTTACGGCGTGAAACGGTGCTCTTGGGAATCTTGAAGGCGGGAGTTTTACCGCCGGCATGTTCCATCAGTGCATCTTGAAACCACGTGCGCACATCTTCTTCCAAGCCAATGCCATGCATGAAGTTGTAGATGGCTTTCTTCAAACCAAGGCCTAGTAGGTCATGGTCAACACCCGTGCGATCAATGAAGCCAATGTCGTTCTTGCCAAATGAAACAGGCGGCAAGGGAATCAATTCGATGCCGTAGTCTTCAGGATTCAAACCCACGGGGGAGTGAACGGTACAGGCAAAGCGATGGAAGAAGCCACTTTGGATACAGCCATTCTCAAAAAGCTGCCGCACGTACTCCAACGCATCCACCGTGTCTTGCACCGTTTGGGTTGGAAAGCCATACATGAGGTAGGCGTGTACCAAGATGCCTGCTTCTGAGAAGCCCTTCGTGACCTGCGCCACCTGTTCTACTGACACGCCTTTTTTCATCAATTTGAGCAAGCGGTCGGAGGCCACTTCCAAGCCGCCCGACATGGCGATGCAGCCACTCTCGGCCAACAATTCTGCCAATTCAGGTGTGAAGGTTTTTTCAAATCGGATGTTGCCCCACCAAGAAATGTGCACCTTTCTGCGAATCAATTCTTCGGCCAAAGCTTTGAGGGCTTTGGGCGGTGCGGCTTCGTCTACAAAGTGAAAGCCTGTTTGACCGGTCTCTTTCACAATGGTTTCAATTCGATCCACCAGCAATTGGGCAGAGGCTGTTTCGTAGCGAGAGATGTAGTCGAGGCTGACATCACAGAAGCTACATTTTTTCCAATAGCAACCATGCGCCACGGTGAGTTTGTTCCAACGTCCATCGCTCCACAATCGGTGCATGGGGTTGAGCATGTCGAGCAAAGACAAATAGTCGTTCAAAGGCAATCCGTCCCAAGTGGCGGTGCCGACTTCTTCAAAGGGCACATCGGGCTCTGACCAGTTCATCAATTGAACGGTGCCGGTGTCTGGTTTGCGAACAAAGGTTCTGACCAAACGTCCTGCTGCACGCTGACCTTGCAAATGTTCCAGTAAGGCCAACAAAGGGCGTTCGCCAGAATCTAGGGTTACAAAGTCAACGTAATCAAACACCCGGGGTTCAGTGAGTTCGCGCAGTTCGGTGTTTACAAAACCACCGCCCAGTGCAATGTGAATATGGGGGTGATGTTGCTTGATGCACTGCGCAATTCGGAATGCGGCATAGACCGCACCAGGAAAGGGCACGGACAGCAGGACCAAAGATGGTTGATGCTGCTCAATTGCCTTCAGGGTGAGTGCTTGCAGTGTCTCGTCCATCAGGGTCAAAGGCGCCGCAAGTGCATCAGCCAAAGGTTCGAACGTGGCCTGGCTGCCCGCCAAGGATTCGCCATAGCGCACGAATTCAAAACGGCTGTCGACGGCGTCGCGCAGCACATCGGCCAAGTCGTTCAAGTACAAAGTGGCCAAATGGCGTGCACGGTCTTGTTGACCTAGAGCGCCAAAGGCCCAGGCCAAGGGGTCGGCTGATTCGCCATCGTCATAAGCGTCCAGCGCTGTAAAGCGTGGCCCTTCGGGCAAAAAGCCTCTGCCTGCAATGCGGTGGCTGAGGGTGCTGTCCTTGCCTTGCAAGAAAGCAATGGTGGGGGCGATGGTGTTTTCGTAGCGCTCAAAGAAATCCAAGAAAAAATTAACGCTGGCACTTCGCTTGGCTTCTGGCAGCAAGAGTGCTTTGTCGCGAATTTGCGCCATGCCATGTGGCGTGAACAAATTCAAGACCAGCTTGAGGGCCAAATCTTCTTGTGTTGCAGCCACCCCGCGCGAACGTAAAAAGCCCGTCAGATAGGCCGTCGACGGGTAGGGCGTATTGAGCTGCGTCATCGGGGGGATGACGCTCAAGACGCTAAAAGGCTTTGAATTCGGCGAGGGGTTCATGCACCCGTGACTTTACAGCCACTTTTGCATGAATTGAGCTTGTCCGGCAGCTGGATCGAGTTCGTATTGTTCAAAACCAAAGCGTTTGTAGCTTTGCATGGCTGGTGCGTTGCCACTTAAAACCTCCAGGGTGAGCTTGCAGCAGCCTCGCGAAAGGGCATGGGCTTCGGCGGCTTGAAGCAGCGCTTGGCCAACACCCTGGCCACGGTGACCGTCCAAGACGGCAATGTCGTGCACGTTGAGCAAGGGCTTGGCTTTGAAGGTGGAGTAGCCTTCAAAGCAATTGATCAGGCCAATGGGTTGGCCGTCTAACCAAGCAATGAAACTGGCAGCGCCTGGAATTCGTGCCATGTCTGCGCACAAACGCGCAGTAGCCTCTTGCTTGAGTGCCTCGCCGCCGCCCATCGGATCTTGCGCATAGGCGTCGAGCAAAAAGACCAGTGCTTTTGCATCATTTTCGTTGAGGTAATCAACGCGTTGAACTTGTAAAGTGCTCATGAGGCGTAGTCGCTCATGGGCACGCAGCTGCAGAACAGGTTGCGATCACCGTAAACGTTGTCCACACGGCCCACTTGCGGCCAGTACTTCACGCTACTCAATGGGCGTCCTGCTTGCGCAGCACCCACTTCGCGTGAATAAGGACGGTTCCAATCTGCGGCCATCAAACTGGCGGCTGTGTGCGGTGCATGCTTGAGGGGGTTGTTGTCTTGTGGCCAATCGCCGTTTTCAATTTGGCGCACTTCGTTGCGAATCGCAATCATGGCGTCGATGAAGCGATCAAGCTCTTCCAGGGTTTCGCTTTCGGTTGGTTCCACCATGAGAGTGTTGGCCACTGGGAAGGAAAGTGTAGGTGCGTGGAAGCCATAGTCCATCAAGCGCTTGGCCACGTCTTCGGCCATCACGCCGCTGGTCTCTTTCAAGCCGCGCAAATCCAAAATGCACTCGTGGGCCACGTGACCCGCTTTGCCGTTGGCGCCGACGCTGGCATACAGGGTTGGGTAATGATCGGCCAGGCGTTGGCTGATGTAATTGGCGGCCAAGATGGCGGCTTCTGTGGCGTGCTTCAAACCTTCTGCGCCCATCATGCGGCAATACATCCAGCTGATGGGCAGCACGGCAGCATTGCCTAAAGGCGCCGCAGACACAGCGCCTACGCCGTTGACTTTCAAGCCGCCGGTGGCATGACCTGGCAGGTAAGGGACCAAATCTTCGACCACACAAACAGGGCCTACACCTGGGCCGCCACCGCCATGCGGAATACAGAATGTTTTGTGCAAGTTGAGGTGGCTCACATCGCCACCAAATTCGCCTGGGGCTGCAACACCCACCAATGCATTCATGTTGGCGCCGTCCACATAAACGCGGCCGCCGTGTTGGTGTACCAGTTCGCACAGCGCTTTGACTTGCGTTTCAAAAACACCATGCGTGCTGGGGTAGGTGATCATGACCGCCGCCAAATTGGCGCTGTGCTGTTCACACTTGGCTTGGAGGTCCGCCATGTCGACATTGCCTTGCGCATCGCAAGCCGTCACGACCACTTGCATACCCGCCATTTGAGCGCTTGCGGGATTGGTGCCGTGGGCGCTGGAGGGGATGAGGCAGATGTTGCGATGGCCTTGGCCCTTGGCTTCGTGGAAAGCTTTGATGACCAACAAGCCAGCGTATTCACCTTGTGAGCCTGCGTTGGGTTGTAAGCTGATGCCTGCGTAGCCGGTGGCTTGGCACAACCACTCGCGTAGCTGTTCATCTAGCAGGGCATAGCCCTTGAGTTGATCGGCTGGTGCGAAGGGGTGCACGTTGGCAAACTCAGGCCACGTGATGGGAATCATCTCGCTGGTGGCATTGAGCTTCATGGTGCAAGAGCCCAGCGGAATCATGCTGCGATCGAGGGCCAAATCTTTGTCGCTCAACTGGCGGATGTAGCGCAGCATGCCTGTTTCGGAGTGATAACGATTGAACACAGGGTGCGTGAGGTACGTGCTGGTGCGGCGCAAGCTTGTAGGTATGAGGCTGTCGAGGCCTTTTTCAAATGGCGCCCAATCGGGCAGGGCTTGGCCACCTTCTGCAAAGCTAGACCAAAGCGCTTCGATGTCGTCACGCGAGGTGGTTTCGTCCAAAGACACGGCAATGCTGTCGGCTGAGAGCTTGCGCAGGTTCATGCCTTTGAGCAAGGCTTTTTGCAACACGGCATCTGTGCGTGCGCCGGTGATCACTTGCAAAGTGTCGAAGGCAGATTTATGCGCCAATTTGCAACCCAGTTGCTCTAAGCCTTCTGCCAAGATGGCTGTGTAACTGGCCACGCGTTGTGCGATGCGCTTCAAACCGACGGGCCCGTGATAAACAGCATACATGCTGGCCACGACCGCAGGCAAGACCTGCGCAGTACAAATGTTGGAGGTGGCTTTTTCGCGGCGAATGTGTTGCTCGCGGGTTTGCAAAGCCAAACGGTAAGCGGGGTTGCCGTGCACGTCCACACTCACGCCCACCAAGCGGCCAGGCATGGAGCGTTTGAAGTCGTCACGGCAGGCCAGGTAAGCTGCGTGCGGGCCACCGGCGCCCATGGGCATGCCAAAGCGTTGGGTGGTGCCCACCACAATGTCGGCATCCAATTCGCCGGGCGGTGTGACCAAGGTGAGGGCCAGCAAATCGGCGGCCACGATGAAGGCGGCTTGCGCGGCGTGGGCCTGTGCAATGACATCTTTCAAATCGTGAATCATGCCCGCGGTGGAAGGGTACTGCGCGACCACTGCAAAGTAGTCGTGTTGCTTCATCAACTCAGGTGCAAAGCCCACCAACACATTCAAGCCCAATGGCGCAGCACGTGTTTGAATCACCTCAATCGTTTGCGGATGGCAATCGCCCGCCACAATGATGTTGTTGCTTTTGGATTTGACCGAGCGTTTGGCCAAGGTCATGGCTTCAGCTGCCGCTGTGGCTTCGTCCAGCATCGATGCGTTGGCAATGGGCATGGCCGTTAAATCGCAGACCATGGTTTGGAAATTCACCAAAGCTTCCATGCGGCCTTGGCTGATCTCGGCTTGGTAGGGTGTGTAGGCCGTGTACCAGGCTGGGTTTTCCAAAATGTTGCGAAGGATCACGCCGGGTGTGTGATTGCCGTAATAGCCCTGGCCAATGAAACTTTTGAGAATCTTGTTTTGTTGCGCCATGGCTTTGAGCTCTGCCAATGCGCTGGCTTCAGTCACTGGCGCAGGCAACTTCATGGCTTGGCTGCGCGCAATCGAAGCTGGCACGATGCTTTCAATCAAAGCACGCCTAGATGCCACACCAATGACGGACAACATGTGATGCTCATCTGCTTCACTGATGCCAATGTGGCGTGCAATGAATTCACTGTTGTTTTCGAGTTGGCTTAAAGGGGTGGCAGATGACATCAACATGGTGGGGCTTTCAAACGCAAAGTTCGATCAAAACAAGCAACAAAATTTCAATTCTGATTTCAGTTGGATGCAGCAAACGCTGTGTACGCTGTTTCGTCCAACAAAGCATTCACTTGCGATGCATCCGACAACTTCACTTTGAAGAACCAACCGGCACCCAGGGGGTCGGTGTTGGCCAAAGAGGGGTCGTCACGCAGGGCTTCGTTCACTTCGGTAATTTCACCGCTAATGGGCATGTAAACATCGGCTGCAGCCTTCACAGACTCGACCACGCCAGCCACAGCTTTTTGTTCAAAGCTGCTGCCCACTTCAGGCAACTCCACAAACACCACATCACCCAAAGCGTCTTGCGCATGGTGCGTAATGCCCACAGTGGCCACATCGCCTTCAACCTTGATCCACTCGTGCTCTTCGGTGTACTTCAAACTCATTTTTCTCTCCTTGAATAATTTAATTGGGGTCAGATCAACATTAATTATCGGGGTCAGATCACAATTGTTGGGCGATCTTTAGCCGCGGTAATAACGATTAGGAACAAAAGGCATGGCACTGACCGTCATGGGCACTGCTTTGCCGCGCACCATGGCATTCACAACCGTGCTCATTGCAGCATTTGCAACGTCCACATAGCCCATGGCGACAGGCACATTGGTGGTGGGGCCGAGCAAACCACTGGACACTTCACCGATCTTGACGCCCTGCAAGCTTTGCAGTTCTACATGTTCGCGAACGGGCACACGTTCTTTCGCAATCAAACCGACACGTTTGCGAGTTAGAGGATGCGTGCCATCCAATTGGCCCAACACGATGGTGGCACCAGGGAAACCACCAGCGCGTGCGCCACCTGTGCGACGTACTTTTTGAATGGCCCAATTGAGGCCTGCTTCGATAGGGGTAGTGGTGGTGTCGATGTCGTTGCCGTACAAACACAATCCCGCTTCGAGGCGCAGGGAATTGCGAGCACCCAAACCAATGGGCTTCACTTCTGCTTGCGCTAACAAGGCGCGGGCAAATGCATCCACTTCGGTATTGCCCACAGAAATCTCAAACCCATCTTCACCGGTATAGCCAGAACGTGTGATGAACAGATCCGCACCTTGCCATTCAAACGCTGCGCCAGTCATGAACACCAACTTTTCAACGCCTGGCACCATGCGTGACAAAGCATCAACCGCTTTAGGACCTTGCAAAGCCAAGAGGGCGCGCTCGGGCATGGGAATGACTTGGCATCGCGAGCCAATGCGCGCTTGAATGTGTGCGATGTCATTGACTTTGCAAGCACCGTTCACAATCACAAAAATATCAGTGCCGCGGTTGACAAACATCAGGTCGTCAATGATGGTGCCTTCGTCGGTGAGCAGCAAACCATAGCGCTGTTTGCCCACAGGCAAATCGATCACATCGACTGGCATCAAAGATTCAAAGGCTGCCGCGGCATCGGGACCCACCAAACGCAATTGGCCCATGTGCGACACATCAAACAAACCTGCTTCGGCGCGTGTGTGATGGTGCTCGGCCATCAAACCCATGGGGTATTGAACGGGCATGCTGTAACCGGCAAAGGGCACCATGCGTGCGCCAAGCTCTATGTGCAAAGCATTGAGGGGGGTGTTGAGCAAAGCGGTGTCAGCGGACAATTGAATTCTCCAAGGGCAAAGTAAAACCATGACCGAAATCATGGATTGCCCTCGCTGTCCGCTTTACCTGAGCGATTCGCCGGTTGTGTCTTTCGGGGGAAAGACTCACTGCGGGTTGCGCCTTCGGTGGAGGGTTCGACCGGATGGTCCGCCCTCTCTCTCCAGTGAGGATGCGTTGATAAACAAAGTTAACAACGTTTGTCAGTCCTGGGTACCTGAGCGTTCAGAAATCTAAAGATTTCCTGCGCCTTCGGTGGCAGTCTTTTACAAGCCTGCACTCTCCTGACGGCTCAAATTATAAACAGGTCTTTTGAACCTGCCAGCACTTTTTACATGCCAGAGTAGTTAGGTCCACCACCGCCTTCTGGTGTGACCCAGACGATGTTTTGTGTTGGATCTTTGATGTCGCAGGTTTTGCAATGCACGCAATTTTGCGCATTGATTTGCAGACGATCGGATTGGTCTTCGTTCTTGACGTATTCGTAAACGCCAGCAGGGCAATAGCGCGCCTCGGGGCCTGCAAATTTGGCCAAGTTGATGCCCACCGGCACGCTGGCGTCCTTCAAGGTAAGGTGCGCCGGTTGATTCTCTTCGTGGTTGGTGTTGCTGATGAACACACTGGACAATCGATCAAATGTGAGCTTGCCATCGGGCTTGGGATACTGAATGGGTTGGCAATCAGCCGCAGGCTTGAGGTAAGTGTGATCGGCCGCTGCACGGCGAATTGTCCATGGCACATGGCCGCGCAACACAAATTGCTCCACACCGGTCATGAGCGTGCCCACTGTGCGGCCTTTTTTGAACCACTGCTTGAAGTTGCGGGCCTTATTCAACTCGGTGTGCAACCAGCTGTTCTCGAAAGCTTCTGGGTACGCGCTGAGTTCGTCATGCGCGCGTCCAGCTTGCAATGCGTCATAGGCCGCTTCGGCTGCCAACATGCCAGTCTTGATGGCTGCGTGGCTTCCTTTGATGCGGCTGGCATTGAGATACCCCGCATCGCAACCTACCAAGGCGCCACCTGGGAACACAGTTTTAGGCAAGGACAAAAGGCCACCTGCTGTAATGGCACGCGCACCATAAGAAATGCGTTTAGCTGGCGCAATGCCTTTGGCCTCGTCGCCTTCAAAGTACCAGCGAATGTTGGGGTGTGTTTTGAAGCGTTGGAATTCTTCAAAGGGGCTGAGCCAAGGGTTGGTGTAATCCAAGCCCACCACAAAACCCACCACCACTTTGTTGTCTTCCATATGGTACAGGAAAGAGCCGCCGTAGGTGTTTTCGTCTAAGGGCCAGCCAGCGCTGTGCAAGGCCAAGCCAGCTTTGTGACGTGCAGGGTCGATTTCCCATAACTCTTTGATGCCGATGCCGTAGCTTTGCGGATCTTTGCCGTCGTCCAATTTGAACTTGGCAATGACCTGCTTGCCCAAATGGCCCCGCGCGCCTTCAGCAAACACGGTGTACTTGGCATGCAGTTCCATGCCCAATTGGAAGCTGTCCGTTGGCTCGCCATCTTTGCCGATGCCCATGTTGCCAGTGGCCACACCCTTGACGGAGCCGTCGGCGTTGTACAAAACTTCTGCCGCCGTAAAGCCTGGGAAAATTTCTACGCCCAAGGCTTCGGCTTGTTCGCCTAACCAGCGGGTGAGGTTGCCCAAGCTGATGATGTAGTTGCCATCGTTGTGAAAGCAGGGTGGCAGGGCGAAATTGGGGACGCGTGTGGCGCCGTTTTCAGTGGTCATCAAGAAGATGTCTTCCGTGACCGGTTGATTTAAAGGGGCGCCCATTTCTTTCCAGTTGGGAAAGAGTTCAGTCAGGGCAATGGGGTCCATGATGGCGCCCGACAAAATGTGCGCGCCGGGCTCGGAACCTTTTTCCAACACCACCACAGAAACTTCCGTGCCTTTTTCTTGGGCCAATTGCTTCAAGCGAATGGCCGTCGACAAACCTGCTGGGCCACCGCCCACAATCACCACGTCGTATTCCATGGATTCGCGGGGACCGTGTGTATTCAAAATCTCTTCGGGTGTCATGGTGGACTCACATCAAGTTGAAATTTAGGGGCCAAATATGGCAATTTGTCCATTTTAAACGTGGAAGAGGCAGAATCTGCCTTCATCAAGTCACCTAAATGATGACTTAGGCCAATGCAATTAGTCGAGATGAACGATGAAATTTGAAATACCAGAGATCAAGAAAAAAGTTCACGAAATGATCATCCCCATTCGATGGGGTGACATGGATGCCATGGGGCATGTCAACAACACGGTTTACTTTAGATATCTGGAAACCGTGCGCATTGATTATTTCCAGTCGATTGGCTGCGAACCTAATCCGCAAGGGCAGGGTCCCGTCATCGTGAATGCCTTCTGCAATTTCTACAAACAGCTGGAATACCCAGGGAATGTGCTGGCCAAAATGTATGTGAGCGACCCTGCGCGCACCACTTTTGAGAGCTGGTGCACCTTGGAGCTGGTGGACAAGCCTGGAGTGATTTACGCGGCAGGCGGGGCCACCACCATTTGGGTGGATTTCCCTTTGCAAAAAGCCGTGAACTTGCCGGACGAAATCAGGGCTCGCGTGACGCCCTGAAAAAGCAAGCCGCCGAGAGCCTGTTATTTTTGTTTGGGCACGCGACCCATCAAGTAAAACTCAGGATTGGGCATCATGTTACTGAAGCTGGCCATGCGGTTGGACAAACCAAAGAAGGCTGTAATGGCCGCAATGTCCCAGATGTCTTCGTCGTCAAAACCTTGCGCATGCAAAGGCGCAAAGTCGGCATCTTCAATTTGGTCGCTGTGCAAACACACCTTCATGGCGAAATCGAGCATGGCGCGCTGGCGCGGTGAGATGTCTGCTTTGCGATAGTTGACCGCCACTTGATCGGCCACCAAGGGCTTCTTTTCGTAAATGCGCAGGATGGCGCCATGGGCCACCACGCAATACAAACAGTTGTTGGCCGCACTGGTGGTGGTGACGATCATTTCGCGATCGCCTTTGGTCAGGTTGCTGGTGCGACCTACAGACTCGGGCACCATGAGGGCGTCATGGTAAGCAAAGAACGCGCGCCACTCTGCGGGTCTGCGCGCAAAAGCCAAAAAGACTTGCGGCACAAAACCAGCTTTTTCTTGCACCTCCAAAATCTTGGCGCGAATGTCTTCGGGAACATCTTTGAGCTCAGGTACGGGGTAGCGTTGGGCTTTGGCGGTGCTGGTCATGGTCAATCCTTGTCAGTTTTCCGATTCTATTCACCTATTACACTATGGGTTTTAAGTCTTTCCCCTCTTAGGAGTGCCCTGTGAACAAGATTTTCCCCTCTGCGGCCGAGGCGCTGAAAGGCGTCGTGGCAGATGGTCAACTGCTTGCTGTGGGTGGCTTTGGCCTCTGCGGTATCCCTGAAGCCCTGATTGATGCGCTGCGCGACTCTGGCTGCAAAAACCTCACCGCCATTTCGAACAATGCGGGTGTCGACGGTTTTGGCTTGGGCAAGTTGCTTGAAACACGTCAGATTAAAAAAATGATTTCATCCTATGTGGGTGAGAACAAAGAATTTGAGCGTCAGTTTTTGGCGGGTGAATTGGAATTGGAATTCACCCCCCAAGGCACGCTGGCTGAAAAGCTGCGCGCTGGCGGTGCAGGCATTCCAGCCTTCTTCACCAAAACAGGCGTGGGCACTGTGGTGGCAGATGGCAAAGAGCTGCGTGAATTCGATGGCGAAACTTATGTGATGGAGCGCGCTTTGGTGCCTGACGTGTCCTTGGTCAAAGCCTGGCGCGCCGACAAATCAGGCAACTTGCAGTTCCGCCTCACGGCCCGCAACTTCAATCCGGCTGTGGCAATGGCCGGCAAGGTGTGCATTGTGGAAGTCGAAGAGATTGTTGAAACCGGCGACATGGTGCCCGATCAAATTCACTTGCCTGGCATTTATGTTCATCGCTTGGTGCTCAACAAGCACCCCGAAAAGCGCATTGAAAAACGCACCATCACAGAGAAAGCAGGAGTCTGAGCATGAGCTGGAATCAAGACCAAATGGCGGCGCGTGCTGCCCACGAATTGCAAGACGGCTTTTATGTGAACTTGGGTATTGGCATTCCCACTTTGGTGGCCAACCATGTGCCCAGCAACATTGAAGTGTGGCTGCAATCTGAAAACGGCATGCTGGGCATTGGCCCATTCCCCACAGAAGATGAAGTCGACGCCGACTTGATCAATGCGGGCAAACAAACAGTGACCACCATCAAAGGCTCTTCCATCTTTGGCAGTCATGACAGCTTCGCGATGATTCGTGGTGGCAAAATCAATTTGTCCATCCTGGGCGCCATGCAAGTGAGCGAAAAGGGCGACCTGGCCAACTGGATGATTCCAGGCAAGATGGTTAAGGGCATGGGCGGCGCCATGGACTTGGTGGCGGGCGTGAAGCGCGTCATCATCTTGATGGAACACGTGGCCAAGAAAAAAGATGGCACCGAAGATTTGAAAATCTTGCCCCAGTGCACATTGCCTTTAACGGGTGTGGGCGTTGTGGATCGCATCATCACCGATTTGGCTGTGATGGATGTGGTGCCTGAAGGTTTGAAGGTTGTGGAGATGGCGCCCGGTGTGACGCAAGAAGTTTTGCAAAGCAAAACGGGTGTGAAGCTGATTTTCTAAACGAAATTAGAAAATACGTTCAACAAAAAAGCCGCTTCTCAGCGGCTTTTTTCATGGTGTTACATCCTCGTGATGGGGATGATGTGATGAAGTTCAATTACTTCAAAATATCGCCCATGCACAAGTACTTCATCTCGAGGTACTCTTCCATGCCGTGGTGCGAGCCTTCGCGGCCCAAGCCCGATTGCTTCACGCCGCCAAAGGGCACATGCTCAGTGGCAATGATGCCCACATTGATGCCCACCATGCCGTATTCCAAACCTTCACTGACGCGGAAGATGCGGCCCACATCGCGGCTGTAGAAATAACTGGCCAAGCCAAACTCGGTGTTGTTGGCGGCAGCTATGGCTTCTTGCTCTGTTTTGAATTTGAAGACCGGTGCAAAGGGACCGAAGGTTTCTTCGCGCGCGCACAGCATGTCGGATGTGGCATTGCCAATGACGGTGGGTTCAAAGAACTGACCGTTCAAAGCTTTGCCACCTGCCAACACCACACCGCCTTTGGCTTTGGCATCTTCGACGTGGCGTGTGACTTTTTCCAAAGCAGCGGGTTCGATGAGTGGGCCTTGCACTACACCCTCTTCAAAACCGTTGCCCACTTTCAAAGCTTTGACTTTGGCGGCAAACTTTTGCACGAAGGTGTCGTACACCGACTCTTGCACGTAGATGCGATTGGCACACACACACGTTTGTCCCGCGTTGCGGTATTTACTGGCCATGGCACCATCTACAGCGCTGTCAATGTCTGCGTCATCAAACACGATGAAGGGCGCATTGCCGCCTAATTCCAATGAGAGTTTCTTCACTGTGGGTGCCGATTGCGCCATCAAAATACGACCCACTTCGGTGCTGCCTGTAAAGCTGATGTGGCGCACGATGTCGCTAGAGCAGAACACCTTGCCAGCTGCAATGCTGTTGTCTGAATCGGCCGTGAGCAAGTTGATCACGCCATCGGGAATGCCAGCTCGCATGGCCAATTCACCTGCGGCCAAAGCTGTAAGGGGTGTGAGCTCTGCGGGTTTGATCACGACAGTGCAACCGGCAGCCAATGCAGGCGCAACCTTGCGAGTGATCATGGCCAATGGGAAGTTCCATGGCGTGATGGCCGCACAAACGCCAATCGGTTGTTTGATGACCATCAGGCGGCGCGTGTTATCAAACTGAGGCAGTGTTTCGCCATTGACGCGTTTGGCTTCTTCTGCGTACCACTCTACAAAGCTGGCGCCGTACATCACTTCGCCCTTGGCTTCTGCAAAGGGCTTGCCTTGTTCTGCGGTCATGATTCGGCCCAAATCTTCCACATTGGCCATCAGCAAGTCGTACCATTTGCGCAGCAAGATGCTGCGCTCTTTGCTGGTTTTGCCGCGCCAGGCGGGCAGTGCGTTATTGGCCGCTGCAATGGCGGCCTCTGCATCTTGGGCGCTCAGGTTCGCCACATCGGCCAATTTGGCGCCTGTGGCGGGGTCATTGACATCAAAACGGCTGCTGCCTTTGACCCACTGGCCATTGACCAATGCGTCGGTTTTGAGCAGGGTGGGGTCCTTCAACAGGGCCAAGGGGGATGTTTTCATGTCCATAGGGGTCTCCAAGAGAGTTTTTGGGCGCGATTCGCAGCGTCAGCAATCTTATAATGGAAAGTTAGGCCAAGTAAGGCTTTCATAAAGATACCCTGCCATGAGCACACCTGTTATTTCTGTTGCTGAGATTCGCAAAACCTTCCTCGACTTTTTTGCGTCAAAAGGTCACACCGTGGTGGCGTCCAGCCCCTTGGTTCCCGGCAACGACCCCACTTTGATGTTCACCAACTCCGGCATGGTGCAATTCAAGGACGTGTTCTTGGGCACCGACAAACGCAGCTATGTGCGCGCGGCGTCGGTACAAGCTTGCTTGCGCGCAGGCGGCAAACACAACGACTTGGAAAACGTGGGTTACACCGCACGCCACCACACCTTCTTTGAAATGTTGGGCAACTGGAGCTTTGGCGATTACTTCAAACGCGACAGCTTGAAGTGGGCCTGGGAGCTGCTCACCCAAGTTTACAAATTGCCCGCTGACAAACTGTGGGCCACCGTCTACATTGAAGACGACGAAGCCTACGACATTTGGACGAAAGAAATTGGCCTGCCACCCGAGCGCGTGGTGCGCATTGGTGACAACAAAGGCGGACGCTACATGTCCGACAATTTCTGGATGATGGCCGACACCGGGCCTTGCGGTCCTTGCTCCGAAATCTTCTATGACCACGGTCCTGAAATTGCTGGCGGCCCCCCCGGTAGCCCTGAACAAGACGGCGACCGTTACATTGAAATTTGGAACAACGTGTTCATGCAATTCGACATGCAGCCCGACGGCAGCGTGAAGAATTTGCCAGCACCTTGCGTTGACACCGGCATGGGCCTGGAGCGCTTGGCAGCCATTCTGCAGCACGTGCACAGCAACTATGAAATCGACATTTTCGATTCATTGATCAAAGCTGCGTCGCGTGAAACAGGCTGCAAAGATTTGGAAAACAAGTCATTGCGCGTCATTGCCGACCACATTCGCGCCACCGCATTCTTGGTGAGCGATGGCGTGGTGCCCAGCAACGAAGGCCGTGGTTATGTGCAGCGCCGCATTGTGCGCCGTGCTATTCGCCACGGGTACAAGTTGGGCCAAAAAACACCGTTCTTCCACAAGCTTGTGCCCGACCTGGTGAAGTTGATGGGCGCGGCTTATCCCAGCTTGGCCTCACAAGAAAAACGCATCACCGACATCTTGAAGGCTGAAGAAGAGCGCTTCTTTGAAACCTTGGAAGTGGGCATGCAAATTTTGGACGCAGCACTGGAAGGCGGCGTCAAAGTGTTGCCTGGTGAAGTGGCTTTTAAATTGCACGATACCTATGGCTTCCCCTTGGACTTGTCTGCCGACGTTTGCCGCGAGCGCGATTTGAGCGTGGACGAGGCCGGCTTTGCCGCCGCCATGGAGCGTCAAAAAGCCCAAGCCCGTGCGGCTGGCAAATTCAAAATGGACCGCGCGCTGGAGTACACCGGCGCAGGCAACACCTTCGTGGGTTACGACGAACTGCAAGCCACCGCCAAAGTGTTGGCGCTATATGTGGAGGGTACGCCTGCCACTGAACTTAAGGCCGGTCAAAACGGCGTGGTGGTGTTGGACACAACACCTTTCTATGCAGAGTCTGGCGGCCAAGTGGGTGACCAAGGCTTGTTGCAAACAGCGGGCGCCAAGTTTGAAGTGGCCGACACCTTGAAGATCAAGGCGGATGTGTTTGGTCACCATGGCGTGTTGCTGGAAGGCAGCCTCAAAGTGGGCGATGCAGTGCAAGCTCAAGTGAACACCGACGTGCGCGCGGCCACCGTGCGCAATCACTCGGCTACACACTTGATGCACAAAGCCTTGCGAGAAGTCTTGGGTGACCACGTGCAACAAAAAGGTTCCTTGGTGAATGCCGAGCGCACACGCTTTGACTTTGCGCACAACGCCCCGATCACCGAAGAACAAATTTTGGCCATTGAAGCCAAAGTGAACCAAGAAATTTGGGCCAACCCCGCCACGCAAGCCCGTGTGATGGACATTGAGTCGGCGCAAAAAACCGGCGCCATGATGTTGTTTGGCGAGAAGTACGGCGAAACTGTACGCGTGTTGGAAATTGGCTCCAGCCGTGAACTCTGCGGCGGTACCCACGTGCACCGCACGGGCGACATCGGTTTGTTCAAAGTGGTGGCCGAAAGCGGTGTGGCCGCAGGTGTACGCCGCATTGAGGCCGTCACCGGTAGCAATGCCTTGGCTTACTTGCAGTCTCTGGAAGCCACTGTTTCCAAAGCAGCTGGCAGCTTGAAAGCAGCGCCTTCAGAACTCAACAGCCGCATCGCGCAAGTCTTGGACCAAGTGAAATCCTTGGAAAAAGAAATGGCCGCGCTCAAAGGCAAATTGGCCTCATCACAAGGCGACGAGCTAATGACGCAAGCCACCGATGTGAAGGGCGTCAAAGTCTTGGCCGCCTTGCTGCCAGGTGCCGATGCCAAAACATTGCGCGACACCATGGACAAGTTGAAAGACAAGCTGAAAACCGCCGCCATTGTGTTGGCTGCGGTGGACGGTGACAAAGTTCAATTGGCCGCAGGCGTGACCGCCGACACCACAGGCAAAGTGAAGGCTGGTGAGTTGGTGAACTTTGTGGCCCAGCAAGTGGGCGGCAAGGGCGGTGGTAAGCCCGACATGGCCATGGCGGGTGGCACGGATGCAACCCACCTCAATGCTGCATTGGCCAGTGTGCAGGCTTGGGTGACCGAGCGTTTGTGATATTTCAAATGCACTGACGATTTCGTCGTCAGAAATTTGAGTTTGAAGAAAGCCCCGCTAGGGGCTTTTTTCATGGGCGAGTCAACTGAATTTGAGAGCTCTGCAGCTTTCAAACCTTCTGGCAACACCCGCCAGTGGATCATAGAAAGCAATCGTCTTTGCCAGAAGCTGCAAGGGCGAGCTGAAATCATCAAGTTCATCCGCCGCGCGCTTGACCACGGGATAAAACTGATCGCCCATCAAGGGCAAGCCAAGCGCGTTCATATGCACACGCAATTGATGGCGTTGGCCTGTGATGGGTTTCAAAACATAACGCGCCAGGGCTGGCGGCGATGAGGTGACGGTTGGCATGGCTGAAGCGTTGCCATCCAATCGATCAACACAGTCAATCCAAGTTTCGCTGTTCGTTGTTTTGCCATCCTGTATTTCATCAGCGTCCAATTCACGCATCCTGAAAAACTGAACATCTTCCACCATCCTGCTTTTGTGTGTCAGTGGAAATTCAAGCCTCAAGGGAGAGGACTCGGGCGCTGCCGCAATCCCCTCGTATGTTTTATCAACTTCTCGAAGCCTGAACAAGGCTTGGTACGCATCACGGTCTTGCGCTCGAACACTGAACACCACAAGACCTGCAGTCTCTCGATCAATGCGGTGAATAGGTGAGAGCTCTGGCAAATTCAATTGCTGCTTGAGTTGGACCAGCAAACTTTGTTGCACATACTGACCGCCTGGCGTGACCGGCATGAAGTGCGGCTTGTCGGCCACCACCAAGTGCGCGTCTTGAAAAATGATCTGCGCTTTGAATGGTAAGGTGGGTTCATCCGACACCTCGCGAAAGTAGTGCAAGTGCGATTCGCTTAACAAACGCTGCGCGGGTTCAATGCGTTGCCCGATGGCATTCAGCACGCGGCCTTCGTCAAATCGCTTTAGCCACACTTCGCGTTGAACGGCCGGAAATCTTGCGCACAAAAAATCAAGAGCTGTCAGCTGCGTGTTGGCAGGCACGCCCACTTTGCTTGCGCTGACGCCATTGACGAGCAGCTTAGACGCGCTGGAAGACGACATCCCACACACCGTGCCCCAATTTCAAGCCGCGGTTTTCAAACTTTGTGAGCGGGCGGTAGTCTGGCTTTTGCGCATAGCCACCGTGGGAGGCATCCGCGGTGTTTTTCAGCAAAGGCTCTGCACTCAGCACTTCCAAGATTTGAACCGCATATGGCTCCCAATCGGTGGCGCAGTGAATGTAAGCGCCAGGTTTCAGGCGTGCCGCCAGTTTGGCAATCAAAGGTGTTTGAATCAGTCTGCGTTTGTTGTGACGGGACTTGTGCCATGGGTCTGGAAAAAAGATGTGCACGCCGTCAATCGACGACAAAGGCAACATGTTGTCGATTACTTCAACTGCATCGTGTTGCAAGATGCGGATGTTGTGAATGTCTTGTTCGCCAATGCGTTTGAGCAAGGCGCCCACACCGGGTTCATGGACTTCGCAGCACAAAAAATGGTCGTGTGGGCGAACTTTGGCAATGTGTGCGGTGGCCTCACCCATGCCAAAGCCAATTTCCAAAATGACAGGCGCTGGCGCGGTGTCTTGGCCGTTCAAGCCAAAGGCTTTTGTCATGTTCAATGGCTCGGGCGCGTACTGCAGCAAATACTGAGGACCCCACACTTCAAACGCTTTGGCTTGACCGGTGGTGGTGCGGCCGGCGCGCTTTACGTAGCTTTTGATGTTTTTGGGAAACGCCACATCTGCGGGCGCTTGGTTGGAGGTGTCTGAGGTCATGCCTCGATTTTAGTGGCTTCGCGACGTGCCCATTCATCTGTCCACTGCGCAAGCACTGAAGGCAGCTGGCTCATGGCCGTGAAGGTATCTGAAGCAGTATGAAGGTCCAAGCTCGATGCGGCCAGCCTCATGGTGTTGCATATCGCTGCCTCGGTGCTCAAGTCCAAAGCCTTGGCGCCATTTTGCTTCGACAGTTTCTCGCCATTGGGTCCCAACACCAAGGGGGTGTGCAAATAGTGGGGGCGCGCAAGCCCCAAGGCTTCTTGCAACATGATTTGTCTGGCCGTGTTGTCGGTTAGATCTTGACCGCGCACCACATGGCTGATGCCTTGCGCCGCATCGTCTACCACCACAGCCAGCTGGTAGGCCCATAAACCATCTGCACGTTTCAATACAAAATCGCCCACTTCGTCTAAAACGTTTTGCGTTTGTGCGCCTAAGCGTCTATCTGTCCAATGGACCCATGGGCTGCCGCGCTTTGCGCTCCAGGCTTGGGCATTGAATCGCCAAGCTCTGGCGGATTTGCCTTGCAGGCCATCGCGGCAGGTGCCTGGATAAACGGCCGCTTTGTGACGTTCTAAGTTCAACCCCATCAGGGCCTGACTTTCTTCAATTTCTTTGCGCGTGCAGCCGCAGGGGTAGACCAAACCTTGTGCCAACAATTGATCTAGCGCACCTTGATACAAGCTGTTTCGTTGGGATTGGTAGGCAATTTCGCCGTCCCATTGCAAGCCACATTGCTGCAGCTGTTGCATGATGGTTTGGTCGGCACCAGGTACACATCGAGGGCCATCGATGTCCTCCATGCGAACCCTCCATTCGCCCTGGTGAGCGCGCGCATCCAGGTAGCTGGCCAGTGCGGCCACCAATGAGCCGGCGTGCAATTCACCCGTGGGTGAGGGCGCGAATCTGCCGCGATACATTCAGACTTAAATGACAGCGAGGGCCAATTCCAAACCGGAGATGAATGCATCTTCGACGCGATGCCCTAAGCACCAGTCGCCGCACACGCCAATGCCTTGCTTGGGGCTGAGCATGTAAGGTGCACCCAAAGCTTGAAGTGTTTTGGCATAGCGCCAACGGTGCACTTCTGCGTGGGCAGGTGTGGCCCGGATGCCCGTGATTTCTGAAAAAGCTTTGATCAATTTGGCTTGTACACGCTCAGGGGCATCTTCCAAGTGTTCTTGTGACCATGCGGCACTGGCTTGGACGGTCCAGCGTTCAATGTGATCACGCCCCGGTTTAGATGATTCACGTGCCAGCCATGCCACGCGGTGGTGGACGCTGCGCGCAGCATTCCATTGGGGGCCCAAGGTAATCAGGCCGGGTTGAGCCGCATTGGGGAAGGCCACCATCAAGGTCCAGCAGGGTGCCACTTGGACTTTGTTCAAGGCAGCGGCTTGTTCCATTTTGATGTTGGAATTGCGTAGCAAATCAATGGCTTGGTCTGAGGGGATGGCCAAGAGCACTTGGTCAAAACCACTGAACACCGATTGCGCACCTTCGGGCTCTTCGCTGTGCAGTTGCCAAAGTTCAGGATGCAAGGTGTCGCGCTCGATTTTGAAAACGCGCGATTCAAAGTGCACCGCATCGGCTTGAATCAAAGGCTGAGCCCAGGCTTTGACCAAAGCGTTCATGCCGGGGGTGGCCACCCAGTGCTTGTCTTGTGTGTTGCGTGCGGCTTCGACCACGCGGCCCATGGCATCCAGCACGCGCACGGCATTGGCGCTCCAGGGTTTGCAAATTTGAGGGGTGGTGGCCAGCGCTTGTGCGAATCGATCATCGCGCACGGTGAAGTATTGCGCACCATGGTCGAAGCTGCCAAAGCTGGACGCGCGCGTCGACATACGGCCGCTGGCGCCTTTGCTTTTTTCAAAGACGGTGACGCGATGGCCAGCTTGCACCAAGGTGCGCGCGCAGGCAATGCCTGCCATGCCGGCACCCACGATGGCGAAATTTTGAACGGACTTTGTCTGGGTATTTGTTTTTGTCATGGGGCTACTCTACACGCGATAGTGGGGTTGGAGCAATGCCTGTTTGGTGCGGCTTTGTTGTAACTGCGACAGCCACCAACTGAGCGCATGGCCCAGCGGCTTGCCTTGAGGATTGCGCCATGCAAATTCAACTTGGTTGATGCGTTGTAGTCGGCTGACTTTTTTGGCAACCAAGCGACCGCTGTCCAAGTAAGGCTGGGCCATGCTCTCAGGCAAAAAGCCACCGCCCAATCCGCGCAATTGGGCTTCCAATTTGCTGGGCATGTCTGGCACTGTCAAAACATCTTGGCCGCCCAATAGGCCAATGGTGACGCCTTCGCCGCGCTGGACTGAGTCGGCGACGGCCACCGCGCGATGTTCTTGCAAGACAGCGTCAGACAGGGGTTCGGGGGCGGTGGCCAAAGGATGGTGGGGCGCTACGGCGTAGACAAATCGCACTTCGCCCAGGTTTTCGTGCATCAATTCTGCATGGCTGGCAGGCGTGATTAAAACGCCAATGGCCAGATCGGCTTGGCCTGATTTGAGCGCAGCCAAGGTACCCGACAAAGTTTCGTAGCGAATGCGCAATTGGGTGGGCGGCTTGAGGGCTAAAAAAGTTTCGCTCAATTCCATCACCACCGATCTGGCAATGATGCTGTCCACGGCTACTGTGAAGACCGACTCCCAGCCAGTGGCCACGCGTTTCACGCGATTGGCGATGGCATCAACGTCCTGAAGCAAGCGCTGGGCTTCGCGCAACAAGGCTTTGCCTGCCTCGGTGGGCTTGGCTTGGCGGCTGCTGCGATCGAACAACAAGACGTCCAGCGCATCCTCGATTTGCCGAACTCGGTAAGTGAGTGCACTGGGAACCAAGCCTTTCTGCCTGGCTGCCGCTGCAAAGCTGCCAGTTTCCTCGATGGCCAGCAGCATGCTGAGGGCGTCGGGGGTAAGGAGGTCACGTGCGTTGGCAGTCATGTTTGATGATTCAATTATTTTGAATGATGGCTCCAAATTATGCCAATCTTATTGAAATCAATGCAATTTAAAGTTGCGACATCTAATTTTCAGAAAGTGAGTCACGCGATGATCCAAATCCGCCGTTCCGCTGAGCGTGGTTATGCTGACCATGGTTGGCTCAAGTCATTCCACAGTTTTTCCTTCGCAGGTTATTACGACCCCAATTTCATGGGCTGGGGCAATTTGCGTGTGATCAACGAAGACCGCATTGCGCCCGGCACTGGCTTTGGAACCCACGGCCACAAAGACATGGAAATCATCAGCTATGTGTTGTCGGGCAACTTGGCGCACAAAGACAGCATGGGCAATGTCAAGGGCATTCCACCCGGTGATGTGCAGCGCATGAGTGCGGGCAAGGGCGTGATGCACAGCGAGTTCAATCATGCTGAAGGTGAAACAACGCACTTCTTTCAAATTTGGATTGAACCCAATGTGATGGGCATTGCGCCAAGCTATGAACAAAAAACGGTACCGCCTGTCAGCAAACGCGGTGCTCTGAAAGTGGTGGCCTCGCCCAAAGGTGAAGGCGATGCGGTAAAAATTTCTGCAGACGCTACTTTGTACGCTGGTTTGTTGGATGGCACTGAGCAAGCAGCGCTGGCTTTGAACCCCTCACGCAAAGCCTACGTGCACCTCATTCGCGGCGAACTGCAAGTGAATGGACAGGCATTGAAGGGCGGGGATGCAGCCCTCATTCAAGCCGAAACGAATCTTGAACTGACCCATGGCAAAGATGCCGAGGTCTTGGTTTTTGACTTGGCTTCTTAATTTTTAAGACGCTTTTTTTCATTTCTTTAGGAGAACTCTCATGGCTAAAACAGTCGTTATCTATCACTCAGGTTACGGTCACACACAGCGCGTGGCGCAATTCGTGGCACAAGGCGCCAACGCCGCTTTGATCGCCATCGATGCCGACGGCAACATCACCGATGCCGATTGGGAAACATTGGACGCCGCTGATGCCATCATCTTTGGCTCACCCACTTACATGGGCATGGCCTCTTGGCAGTTCAAGAAATTTGCCGATGCAACATCAAAGCGTTGGTTCACTAGCGCTTGGAAAGACAAAGTGGCCGGTGGATTCACCATCTCTGCCAGCCCCAGCGGTGACAAGCTGTCAACCATTCAGTACTTCATCACTTTGGCCATGCAACAAGCCATGGTGTGGGTGGGTCAGCCTTCAATGAACGACGGCACGATCAACCGCATTGGTTCCAACTCCGGTGTGATGGCACAAGTAGGCCCCACCAGCCCCGCAGAAGACATTCCACAAGGCGACTTGGACACAGCCAAGGCTTATGGCGCGCGTGTGGCGGCTGTGGCCGCCAAGTTGCGTGGGTAATTAAAAGTTAGCGCAAATTTTTGCGCTAACCTTCACGTTGAAAAGCAGTGCAGTTCTAGTGGCTGCACTGCTTTTATTTTGGGTGTTCTTAAGTGGGCTGGACTGTTTTTAAAGCGACGTCCACCGCTCGTCTTTCATCGAATACAAAGCAGCCGCCGTCGTAGTGCGAGCCGTCGGTTTCTTCAAAATATTTCAAAATGCCACCCTCTAGCTGGTAAGTGTGGGGCAGGCCGTTTTGCTGCATGAAGATGGCCGCTTTTTCACAGCGAATGCCGCCCGTGCAAAAGCTGATGATGGTTTTGTCTTGCAGTTCTTCTTTGTGGGCCATGACTGCATCGGGAAACTCTGTGAACTTGGTCAGGCGCCAGTCAATTGCGCCCTTGAAGGTACCTTCGTCGACTTCGTAATCGTTGCGGGTGTCCAAAATGACCACTGGGCGGCCGTTGTCGTCAAAGCCCTGGTCAAGCCAGCGTTTGGCCGTGGCCGGGCTGACGGCTGGGGCGCGGCCCTCGGCGGGTCGAATGGTGGGGTGGTTCATGCGAATGATCTCGCCTTTGACCTTCACCAGCATCTTTTTAAATGGAACGGTTTCCGACCAGCTTTCCTTGGGGGTGATGTCTGAAAACCTAGGATCTGTATGCAGTTCCGAGACAAAACCTCTCACAGCCTCGGCAGGGCCTGCCAAGAACATGTTGATGCCTTCTTCGGCCAGCAAAATCGTGCCTTTCAGGGCGCGAGCCAAGCAGCGCTCTAGCAGCACTGGGCGAAGTTCTTTGGCATCCGGCAGGGGGACGAACTTGTAGGTGGAAATGTTCAGAATATTGTTCACCCCCGTATTGTAGAAAACATCCGATGCAGCTTCTACAATGGGCCCATGTTTGTTCATTTGCGCCTTCATTCCGAGTTTTCCATTGTCGATTCCACCTGCCGCATTGACGATGTGGTGCAGGCTGCGGCAGACGACCATCAACCCGCTTTGGCCCTCACCGACCTGAGCAATTTGTTTGGTGCCATCAAGTTTTACAAGGCCGCGCGTGGCAAAGGCGTTCAGCCGATTTTGGGCGCCGAAATCTTCTTGGAAGGTTTGGGCGCGGATCCCTTGGCTTTGTCGCGCGTCATGGTGCTGGTGCAAAGTTCACAGGGTTATTTGAACCTGTCCGAGTTGCTGGCGCGGGCCTGGACGCAGAACATGGTCAAAACCAATGCCGTTGTCAAACTTGCGTGGCTTCAAGAATTGTCTGAAGGTTTGATTCTGTTGTCGGGTGCGCAAGCTGGCCCGGTCGGTCAAGCCTTGGTGCAAGGCGATACATCACGCGCTGCTGAAATTGCGTTGCAGTTGGCGTCTATTTTTACGCACCGTTTTTATTTGGAAATTCAGAGAGCGGGACGACCAGAAGACAATGTCCACGTGGTGGCTGCCGTTAAGTTGGCGGCACGTTTGAGTTTGCCTGTGGTGGCAACACATCCTGTTCAGTTTTTGGCGCAAGACGATTACGAATCGCACGAAGCACGGGTTTGCATTTCTGAAGGCGAAATTTTGGGCAACCAGCGCCGCGTGCGCAAGTTCACGCGCGATCAATATTTCAAGTCGTCTGCTGAAATGCAAGCCTTGTTTGCCGATGTACCCAGTGCCTTGGCCAATTCGGTTGAAATTGCCAAGCGCTGCAATTTGTCTTTGGTCTTGGGCAAGCCCCAGTTGCCCAATTACCCCACGCCCATCACCGATGGCAAGCCCATGCCCATCGAGGACTATTTCCGTTTGTTGTCGGTGGAAGGCTTGGAAGAGCGCTTGGTGCATCTGTACCCAGATCCTGCCAAACGAGAAGCAGAGCGTCCTCGCTACGCAGAGCGTTTGGAGTTTGAGATCAACACCATCTTGAACATGGGCTTCCCCGGCTACTTCCTGATTGTGGGTGACTTTATCAACTGGGCCAAGAAAAACGGCTGCCCAGTGGGGCCCGGTCGTGGTTCAGGTGCCGGTTCTTTGGTCGCTTATTCTTTGAAGATCACCGACCTTGACCCGCTGCAATACAACTTGTTGTTTGAGCGTTTCCTGAATCCAGAGCGGGTGTCCATGCCCGACTTCGACATTGACTTTTGCCAAACCAATCGCGATCGCGTGATTGACTATGTGAAAGACAAATATGGCCGTGATGCCGTCAGTCAAATTGCCACCTTCGGCACCATGGCGGCGCGTGCCGCCATTCGGGACGTGGGTCGTGTGCTCGACATGAGTTACACCTTCTGCGACGGCATCAGCAAACTCATTCCCAACAAGCCAGGGCAGCACATCACCATCGATGGCGCCATCAAGGCCGAACCCATTTTGGCTGAACGCTTAGAAAAAGAAGACGAAGTCAAAACGCTGCTGGCGCTGGCCCAAAAATTAGAAGGCATGACCCGCAACGTGGGCATGCACGCAGGTGGTGTGTTGATCGCGCCTGGCAAGCTCACCGATTTCTGTCCTCTTTATCAACAACCCGGCAGCATGTCTGCTGTGAGTCAGTACGACAAAGACGACGTGGAAGCCATTGGCTTGGTGAAGTTCGACTTCTTGGGCTTGGCCACCTTGACCATTTTGGAGTTGGCGCGCGAGATGATTGTCAAGCGTCACAAAGGCCAGGAAAACTTTGCCTTTGAAAACATTCCTTTGGACGACGTAGCCACCTACAAATTGTTTGCGGACGGTCGCACCGAATCCGTGTTCCAGTTTGAAAGCCGCGGCATGCAGGGCATGCTGAAAGATGCGCGGCCCTCACGCTTGGAAGATTTGATTGCGCTCAACGCCTTGTACCGTCCCGGACCCATGGATTTGATTCCCAGTTTTGTGGCGCGTAAACACGGCCGTGAAGTGGTGGAGTATCCGCACCCCTTGGTTGAGAAAGTGCTGTCTGAAACCTACGGCATCATGGTGTACCAAGAGCAGGTGATGCAAACCGCGCAGGTCTTGGGTGGTTACAGCTTGGGCGGTGCCGACTTGTTACGCCGCGCCATGGGTAAGAAAAAAGCCGAAGAGATGGCCGAACACCGCGCCATCTTCCGCAAAGGCGCAGAAGCCAATGGTTTGTCGGAAGCCAAAGCCGACGAAGTCTTTGACTTGATGGAAAAGTTTGCGGGTTATGGTTTCAACAAATCACACGCTGCGGCTTATTCATTGTTGGCGTACCACACCGGTTGGTTGAAGGTTCATTTCACGGCGGAGTTTTTCTGCGCCAACATGACCATCGAAATGGACGACACCGACAAGCTCAAAGTCTTGTTTGAAGATGCTTTGAAGTTTGGCATGACCTTCGATCCGCCCGATGTCAACCGCGGCACGCACCGTTTCGAGCCCGTGTCCGACAAAGTGATTCGCTATGGCTTGGGCGCCATCAAGGGCACCGGCCAGCAAGCCATTGAGGCCATTGTGAAAGCGCGCGAGGAGGGCGGCCCTTTCACCAGCTTGTTTGACTTCTGTGTGCGCGTTGACCGCAGCCGTTTGAACAAGCGCACCGTGGAAGCTTTGGTCAAGGCGGGTGCTTTTGATTCTTTGCAACGCAATCGTGCTGCACTGGCAGCGTCCATTGACCGTGCTTTCGAGTTCTCCAATGCCACTGTCGCCAATGCCAACCAAGGCGGCTTGTTTGACATGATGGGCGACGATGCGCATGGCTCCAGCACGCAAGAACCCGATTTGGTCGATGTATTGCCTTGGGGTGTCAAAGAGCAACTGACCAACGAAAAAACTGCCGTTGGCTTTTACTTGTCAGGCCATTTGTTTGATGCGGTTGAGCGTGAAGTGCGTTTGTTTGCGAAGCGCAAAATTGACGACCTGATTGACAGCCGCGAGCCGCAATTGTTGGCGGGCATTGTCAGTGACTTGCGCATCATCAATGGCCAACGCGGTAAACTGGCCATCTTTAAGTTGGACGACAAAAGCGCGGTGATGGAGGCAACAGCCGATGAAGCGATGATCAACGCCAATCGCCATTTGCTGAAAGACGACGAGTTGGTCATTGTGATGGCCAAGATGCAACCCGACCGTTTCTCGGGTGGTTACCGTTTGTCGATTCAGCAAGTGTGGGATTTGCCATCAGCCCGATGCCGCTTTGGCAAGTTTTTACGTGTAGCCGTCAATGGCCGCGCGCCTGAGGTGGCCAAGTTGGTGAAAGCCTTCCCGCCGCAACGGGAGATGACAGAGCAGGGCGAGTTGTTACGCGGTCTACCGGTGCGTTTGAAACTAGAGCGCAAAGTCGACAACGTGGCCGCCAGTGCTGAGTTGCTCTTGGGCGAGCAAGCCAAGTTTTTCCCAAGCGATGCAGCCCTTTCCAGCTGGATTGCCCAAGCCGATCAAGGCAAAGCAGAGATCGTCTACGAAATTTAATTGGGGTCAGATCAACATTAATTTCCAATCTAAAGGGCTAAAGGCTGAGGGGGCTGAACGATTTCTGGTACTCCAGTATGAGGAAGCCCCCCTCAGCCTTTAGCCCTTTAGATTGACCAAATTAATGTTGATCTGACCCCAATTAATCTTTGGGGCGGAAGCTAATCTCTAGAACTGGTGGGACGCGGCCGTCTTCGTCGCGGGGAAGGACGGCGGTTTTGTCGATGGCTTTGAGCACAGCTTCATCCCAAGCTTTGTTGCCGCTGCTGGACAACAACTTTCTGCTCAAAATGGTGCCATCTGGTGAGGTTTTGACCTCTACTTCCGCTTTGGGATTGCCCGCTACATCGTCCGTGAAGGTGATGTTTGGTTTGATGCGTGCACGAATGCGACCTGCATAACTGGCAGAGGGGCCCGAAGATTTCAAGGCGGTGCCCTTGGCGTTTTCATCGCCTGTCGCGCCTGCCATGCCTTGCATGCGCTTTAAGTTTTCGCTGCGAAGTGCGGCGGCACGTTTTTCTTCAGCAGCTGCCTTCTTCGCGTCTTCTTTCGCCTTTGCAGCAGCCTCTTCCTTCTTCAAAGCTTCTTCTTTTTTCTTTTTCTCAAGCTCCTTGGCCTTTTCCTTTTCTTTCTCTTTGGCCTTCTCTTTTTCCTTATCGAGCTTCTCTTTCTCAAGCTTCTTTTTCTTCTCTAAGTCGGCCGCTTTTTTCTCTTCGAGTTTCTTCTTTTCTTTTTCTTTTTTCAAGGCAATGTCGGCCGCTTCACGCTCAGCGGCAGCATTCACTTTGGGCGGCGCAGGGACCGGTTTGGGTTCAGGTTTTGGTTCTGCCTTTTGAACAGGCTCAGGCGGCTTGACGGGTTCAGGTGGCGTAGGTTCAGGCTCAATGGCTGCAGGGGCCGCTTCAGCCGGCACCGCCGACCACAATTCAGCCGAAGCCGACAAGGTGTTGGGTTCGGTCTTCCATTGAATGCCCCATGTCAAAGCAGCCAACAGCAGCAAGTGCATGAACAAGGCAAAAGACAACGAACGTCCAAAGCCACCCACGGGTGGTGGCGCAAATTCGTTGTAGGCCGTGGCGTTCATGGACTTCAAAAATCTAGCAGCTCAAAAGCAAAAGCTAGTTAAGGCGCTAATTGCACCGACAGGCCAACACGCTGAATACCTGCGCGCTGCAAAGTGTCCATCACCTTGACCACCGTTTCGTACTTCACGTTGCGATCGGCGCTGATGACCACGGCCGAGTTGGCCTGACCAGTTTGTACCATGCGAATCGTGTTGGCCAAATTGTCCATGTTGATCTTTTGCGTTTTGCTGTCGTTCACCATCTCCAAGCTGTCGTCCTTTTGAATCACAATTTGAATCACTTGATCGGGCTGCTTGGCAGCTTTGCCAACGCTGGGCAAATCCACCATGCTGGGTGTGATCATGGGTGCGGTGACCATGAAAATAATCAGCAACACCAACATCACATCGATGAAAGGCACCATGTTGATTTCATTGATGGTGCGCCGACCTCGGCCACGTGAAGAAACAGCAGGCATGTGGTTGCTCCCTGAATATCAGTGACCAGATGCCGAAGGACCTGCACCCGTTGGAATGCTGCCAGAGGCGCCGGTAGAGCCGCCCAAACTTCTTTGCAGAATGTTGGAGAACTCTTCAATGAAGGTTTCGAGTTTGATGGCCACGCGGTCAATGTCGCGCGCAAATCGGTTGTAGGCCACCACGGCAGGGATGGCAGAGAACAAGCCGATGGCCGTGGCCACCAAAGCTTCGGCAATGCCGGGCGCCACAGTGGCCAAAGTTACTTGCTGCATGCTGGCCAAACCTGTGAAGGCATGCATGATGCCCCACACCGTGCCAAACAAACCGACATAGGGGGAAACAGAGCCTACGGAAGCCAAGAAAGCCAATTGAGATTCTGCAACGTCCATCTCGCGTTGGAAGCTGGCACGCATGGCGCGGCGTGCACCGTCGAGCAAAGTGCCAGCGTCTGAAATGCGGCGCTCGCGAAGCTTTTGATACTCACGCATGCCACTGGCAAAAATGCGCTCCATCGGACCGGCCAGTTTGGAATTCTGAATGGCCGCTGCAAACAAATCATTCAGGCTGGTGCCCGACCAAAACTGTTGCTCGAATTCTTCGTTCAAAGTTTGGATGCGCTTGATGGCTGTGAGCTTGCGCACAATGGCGGCCCAACTGGCAATGGAGATGGCCATGAGAATGAGCATGACCAACTGCACCACAAAACTGGCATGCAACACGAGTTGGATGATGGACATGTCTTGGTTCATTGAAGTGCTTCCAAAATGGCGGCCGGAATGCGGCCAGGTTTCAAAGTGTTGCTGTCGACCCATCCAATGCGAATGGTGCCTTCGGCCAAAAGTTTGCGTTCGCCGTCAAGGGTCAGCCATGCTTGCTGGGCCAAGACCAAACTGGCGCGACCGGCTTCAGCGGTACGCGCTGTGACTTCTAACAAGTCATCCAAGCGAGCAGGCGAGAAGTATTTGATTTGCGTTTCACTCACCACAAACATGCCGCCGCTTTCTTCTTTCAAAACTTGCTGCTGAATGCCCAATGAGCGCAACCATTCAGTGCGCGCGCGTTCGAAAAACTTGAGATAATTGGCGTAGAAAACAATGCCACCGGCGTCGGTGTCTTCCCAGTAAATGCGAATGGGGAAAACAAAGGGTGTTGTCATGCGCGTGCGCGGCCGGCTTGTCGGTCGGCTTGTACTTCGTGGGGACGTAGTTGCGGTGCCAGACCCTCCAGCACCGCGTTCACATACTTGTGGCCATCGGTGCCGCCAAACTCTTTGGCCAACTCGATGCATTCGTTCAAGCTGACGCGCCAAGGCACATCAAGGCAATGCTTCATCTCGAACACGCCAATCCACATGGCGGCGCGTTCAATGGGTGAGATCTCGGCCATGCTGCGGTCTAGCAAGGGCAGAATTAACTTGTCCAATTCAAGGGATTGTTCAGCGCAGCCGTACAACAAGGCATCGTAGTGCGCAGAGTCGGCTTTGTGAAAGCCAGACAAGTCTCGCGTGAAGACATCAATGTCAGCGGCTTCGTTTTTGCCCACGATGACTTGGTACAAAGCTTGTAGCGCAAACTCACGGGCGCGACTGCGTGCTGACTTGCTGGCTGATTTGCCAGGTTTGCGGCCAGCGGGTTTCGTGCTGCTCGGTTGCGCGTCGTCGGCAGGAGATGCGTGCTGCTCGCTCATGCCAGTTCCTCGTCCAGGTCGTCGTCACTAATGGACAAGTCTTCCATCAGCATCGCCATTTCGACGGCCACGCGTGCCGCATCACGGCCTTTTTCTGTTTGACGTGCAATGGCTTGTTCCAAGTTCTCGGTGGTGAGAATGGCGTTGGCAATTGGCACGTTGTAGTCCAGCGCAATGCGGCTGACGCCTGCGCCCGATTCATTGGCCACCAATTCGAAGTGGTAAGTTTCACCGCGAATGATGCAACCTAAAGCGACCAAGGCGTCGTACTCGCCGCGCTCGGCCATGGCTTGCAATGCAATGGGCACTTCCAAAGCACCTGGCACCAACACGTGGTCGATGTCGTGGACGCCTAAGTCTTCCAATTCACGAATGCAGGCCACTGCCAACGCGTTCGTGATGCCTTCGTTGAAGCGCGCCTGCACGATGCCGATGTGCAGCCCCAAGCCGTCTAATTCTTGCTCAATACCTTTGTCTGCGCCTTGCATGATTTATTCCTTAGGGATGTATCCGGTAACTTCCACGCCATAACCCGCCATGCTGGGCATGCGTCGGGGTTGGCCCATCAATTTCATTTTGTGCACACCGCACTCGCGCACAATTTGGATGCCAACACCGTAGGTGCGCAAGTCCATTTTGCTTCGGTTAGGGGCTTGGGCAGAGCGGGCGCGACCTTCAAACTGCGCCAACAATTGCTCGGCGCTTTCGCCGCAGTTGAGCAGCACCGCAACGCCTTGACCTTGCTTGTTGATGTAGTCGAGGCTGTTCTCCAAACTCCAGGAGTGCATGCGGCGACCCACTTCCAATACGTCAAATACCGACAAAGGCTCGTGCACGCGAACGGGCACTTCGGTGTCGGCAGACCAAGAACCTTTGACCAAGGCCAAGTGCAGGGACTGACTGGGCTTGTCTTTGAAGGCGTGAACCGTGAATTCGCCGTGCGCTGTTTGCATCACGCGGGAGCCGACTTTTTCAACCAAAGACTCTGTGCGATTGCGGTATTCGATGAGGTCGGCAATGGTGCCAATTTTCAAACCGTGTTCAGCGGCAAAGATTTGCAGATCAGGCAGACGGGCCATGGTGCCATCGTCTTTCATGATTTCGCAAATCACGGAAGAGGGGCTGCAACCGGCCATGGTGCCCAAGTCGCAACCGGCTTCGGTGTGACCTGCACGCATCAACACGCCACCGTCTACTGCTTGCAAAGGAAACACGTGACCGGGTTGAACCAAATCGGTAGCCTTGGCATTGGCCGCCACGGCGGTTTTGACGGTCAATGCACGATCGGCTGCAGAAATGCCAGTGGTCACCCCTTCGGCCGCTTCAATGGACACCGTGAAAGCCGTGCTGTACACGGTGCCGTTGCTGGCAGCCATGGGGGGCAACTTGAGGTGTTCGCAACGCTCGCGGGTGAGCGTGAGGCAAATGAGGCCACGGCCAAAGCGCGCCATGAAGTTGATGGCCTCTGGCGTGACATGGTCGGAAGCAATCAGCAAATCGCCTTCGTTTTCGCGGTCTTCGTCGTCTACCATGATGACGATGCGACCTGCGCGCAAGTCGGCTACGATGTCTTCAACGGGAGAAATTTGGACAGGCGTCAAGGGTGCGCCAGAATTCGTGCTCATGTCTCTACTTTCAATGTTGCTGGCCAGCCTGAAAGGCTGAAGCTGCGGAGTTGGCTGAGGCGTCGTTGCTGAGCATGCGCTCAACATACCTTGCGATCAAATCGATTTCTAAATTCACAGCGCTGCCTTGTTGCAAAGTACCAAGGGCTGTGTTGTCCACGGTGTGGGGAATGAGGTTGATGCTGAACTCGCAGCCTGCATCTTTGTCAGTCACTTTGTTCACGGTCAGGCTAACGCCATTGACGGTGATCGAGCCTTTGTAGGCCAAGTACTTGCCCATGCCGACAGGGGCTTGAATGCGCAGCTCCCAGCTTTCGCCTACTTGTTCAAAGTGCGTGACGTGGCCAATGCCATCCACATGGCCAGACACGATGTGGCCGCCCAAACGGTCGTGCGCGCGCAAAGCTTTTTCCAAATTGACCTTGCCCATTTTGTCCAAGCCGCAAGTTTTGTCGAGCGATTCGGCGGAGATGTCGATGGTGAATTGGTTGGCCGCCAGATCGAAGGAGGTGACGGTCATGCAGGCGCCATTGATGGCAATGCTGTCACCCAGGCCAACGTCATCCAGGTAGCCCGGAGGCACCTCAAGAGTGAGTCGCTTGCCATGGCTTAAAGAGCTGCCCAGGTCGTGGAGGGCGGCGATACGCCCCACGCCGGTGATGATTCCGGTAAACATGGCGCGTATTTTCGCAGGGAATGGTGCTGTTTAGGGCAGGACCCTGGCCAAAACCCGTAAATCTTTGCCGATTAACTGGGTTTCTGTGAAGGTGAGGGCCACACCCTGTGACAAGTCCTCCAGAGGCCCCCATTGCGCCATGCCTTGGCCGATGCCCAGCATTTGGGGGGCCAGGTACACCAAAAACTCGTCAATGCAGCCTTCTCGAATGAGTGAGCCATTGAGCTTGTGTCCCGCTTCGACGTGAACTTCATTGACTTCGCGTCGCGCCAAATCGCTGAGCAGCGCGGCTAAATCGACCTTGCCGTGAGCGTTCGGCAACAGGGTGACATGAGCACCCTGGGCCTCCAGTGCGGCTCTTTTGTCAGCGTTGTCGACCGCGCCATAAATCCAAATTTGACGGGGCGTTTGCGCCAATGGGCCTGTGTGCTGAAACAACTTGGCGTGCAGAGGCGTTTCTAGCCTGCTGTCCACGATGACCAAATGCGGCATGCGAGGCGGGTTTTCCAAATCCTTGCAAAGTCGCAGGTCCAACAGGGGATCGTCTTCTAGAACGGTGCCAATGCCAGTGAGGATGGCGCATGCGCGGGCGCGCCAAGCATGGCCATCGGCGCGTGCCTCGGGCCCGGTGATCCATTGACTTTGACCGTTGGTGAGGGCTGTTTGGCCGTCTAAGGAAGCTGCAATCTTCATTCTCACCCAAGGCTTTTGATGCGTCATTCGGCGCAGAAACCCCGGGTTTTGAACTGCCGCTTGCGCAGCCCCGTCGCCTATTTGGACTTCAATGCCTGCCGCTTGGAGGCGCTCAAAGCCTTTGCCAGCCACCGCGGGGTTGGGGTCGGAGAGTGCTGCCACCACTTTGCCCAATTGGGCATGCACCAGCGCGTCGCAACAAGGGCCGGTGCGGCCCTGGTGGGCACAAGGCTCTAGCGTGACATAGGCTGTGGCGCCTTTGACGGAATTTCCTTTGGACTGAGCGTCTTGCAGGGCCATGATTTCGGCATGCGGACCGCCGGCACGTTGGGTATGACCTTGTCCCAACACCTTGCCCTGCGCATCCACAATGACGCAGCCCACCCGCGGATTGGGCGAGGTGATGCGCATGGCTTGTGCGGCCAAATCGAGCGCCCATTGCATGGGCTGGCTGGGTGGCAGAGAGCTGTTGAGGTGGGCGTCCATGGTTGCAAGGATACGATAAGTTGCTGTCATTTAGCGGCCCACCCACAACGGCGTGCTGGCTCGGCGATGTCGCCATTCAATTTGCATGGCTTGCTGGTCTTCATGCCACGTGACGGCGATGCGCAATTCTTGCAAGTGCGCAGGCGGCATGTCGGCCATCGGAATGCTGATGACTTGCCACGTGCGCACGAAGGCCAAGTCGGGGTGGGTGGCGATGGGATAAAGCAGGTCCTGCGATTGAAACATGTGTTGGCACGTGGGGGTTTGAACACCCCAGCATTCCGTCAAATCTTGCGCCAAGCCACTGGCCACATCCACATGGCGACTCAGTTGGCTTGCGTTCAATGTGGCCACGCTGAAGCGCACGGCGCCTGCCAAGCCAAACGCCAGCATGGCGCTGGCCATGATCGCCTCCAACACAGTGAAGCCCGCATGAACCTGCCTCGCTTGAATGCGTGGCGGAAGTTTGGCGTCAGTACCCCGCATTTTTCCAAGTTCCAGCCACGCGCTGCACACGCGATGCTTGAACACCCGCAGGCCAGTCGAAATTGAAGGCGGCATGTGCGTTGGTGGTGCCAGTGAGCCCAAGCTGGCCACTAAGCAAAGCCAACTTCAGGTTGGGTGCCAAGCTGGACTCCACCCCCAACTGCCCCGCAATGATGCCGCTTTGCCAGTTCAACATCTTGCTGGTTTGGCATTGATTTTGAAAGAACACCGTGCCCACCACTTGCGTTGAACTGGCCAGAGAGGGGCAAAGAATGGCGCAGGCCTCTGAGGAAAAAACCAAGATCACGGGCGAGGCGGGGGTGCCAATGCTTTGGGTCCAAAGCTGAGGACTGTCAATCCAGTAAACGGTGCGCGAAGCTGGGCTGTCGGCAGTTAAGCCATTGCGCAACTGAAGCGCAGACAAGGCTTTGACTTGCGACGGTGTCAGTTCGCCAAACACGGTTTGCCATGCCAAAGACTTGCACTGTGGCGCATCAGCGCTGAGTACTTGTTCGTTCAAGACGAGCGAAGGTAGTAGGGCGTCAGGCGAGTTAGTCGAGGCATTGACGGCATGAGGTGCGCTGAGTGGAACGTAGACACTTTGCTGCACCGTGGCCCGACTGCCTGCGCCGGGATGCAGTTCATTCAGCTTGGCATCGACCATGACTTGAATGCGGTGGGGTGCATTGCGAACATCGCGGACCATGCGGACCTGCGATGCAGTCTGGTGCGTCCACTCAGGCAAAGGCAATTGGGTCAACGGCCACAGCGTGCACTGCCACTGAGGGGGTGCTTTGCCTGCAGGGCAGTGGATCGCCGCGCTGGACAACCAAATGCGTGCATCAGCTTCGAGGCTGTCTTTGCCGTAGGCTTGCTCTAGATGCGCCAAAGTTGTTTCTAAAAGGGCTTCCGAGTTGGCCAGTGCTTGGGCTGCATGCATTTGCTGATGACTGCGAAGCTTCTCGGCATTAACCGCTTGCAAACAGAGCCAGCCCCACAAACCTGTGAGGATCAGCAGCACGGTGCTGGCCCAAAGTGTGGCTAAGCCGCGCTGGTGCATGACGCTGTTGTTGGGCGCGTGCGCGCATGCACATTGCGCATGCGAACATGTCGTTGCCAAGTGGCGGGTACGGGCTCTTGGGTGGCCTGACTCCTTATTTCAAGAGAGAGCAAGTCGCCTTGACTGTTGCTGTCAGCGTCACATTCCCATTGGAAGTTAAGCGCCAAAATTTGCAAACTGCGGTTGTCATTCAAGCTGGTCCACACCGCGGGTTGACAAGAGGTTTGTGTTTGCAAAATGGTGCCGTTCAATCGAAAGCCGCTGCATTCGTTGTTGTCGCGCAGGGCGTTGTCGTTGCGGTTCACTGTGAACAAGATTTGATGAGGGCTGATCTGCAGATCTTTAGGTTCACCTTGAAATTGTGCGCGCCGAAGGTCGTGCACCAAAGTGTCCATCAAAGCGCGAAGTTCTTGCTGGGTTTGGCTGCGCTGCACAATCTGCCGGTCGCTGCGCCATTGCAATGCAGCCCAGGTGCTGGCGGCTGCAAGCAGGCTTAAACCCAAAGTCAGGCCCAAGAGCAGGTTCACCATGGCCAGCACCGCCCTGGATCTGAATTTTGGAGCTTGCTAGTGCGTTGCACAACGCCCTCTGCGTTCCAACGCAAACTGATGACAAGACACGGTTCATCACGCGCCTGCAAACCAACGGCCGTTGCCTGTAATTCAAAACTTTGTGCGTTGGCGTTTTGCACCTTGAGTGTGTAGTGTCCTGCCGTTGACGTAGCGTTGGGCCAAGACAATTCCGACAAGGTGCTGGCGTATTGCGTGTGCAAACCGCGCCACTGCAATTGACGCAGGTGCAATTGTTCCAATGCGTTGTGGGCATCTTGCCGCCGAGTTTTGAGCCACTGCTGTTCAAGGCTTGGCAATGCAATTCCTAACAAGATGGCCAGCAGCGCGATGCTCAAGACGGATTCGATCAGCGTGAAGCCTTGAAGCTGCGGTATGTTGTTTGGATGCATGTGTGAAGCATCTCTCAAACGGCAGACGCAAGGCTCACAAGTGCTTGCAGCCAATGCGTGATGTAGGGCGATGCAATGGCGCAGCCAACTGTGCAAAGCACCATCCTGCCATGTCACAATTTTCGAATCAAAGAGGCCACAGTTTGCTAGACACGCTGTTTGTACTTTTCATTGTGGTTTTATTGTGTGGTGTGGCGGCTTCCGCCCTGAGGGCTTGCAAACCAGCGCCCACCTTCAAACCGCTGCACAAGATTTGCATAGTGCCGTTCTAACAAGCAGATCACAAGCCTTGCGTTTGGAAAAGCGCGTCACGCTGTGTGCAGCGGCCAAAAGTACAACGAGCAACTCGGCACTTGGCAGTGGTAGCACTTTGCTGCGCTGTTATGTGAGCAGCGATGGCCCTTTTGGCAATGTGTGGCGTCAGGGTTGGTTGATGTTTGAGGATGACAACAACAACGGCATTTGGGATGAAGGAGAGGTGCGCTTGGCGCAGCACGAAACATTGCACCGGACTGTTTCAGCCAGTGGCAATGCCACGGTCAATCGTTTTGTCTCGTTTGGTGCGAGTGGCCGCAGTTTGGCTTTGAATAGCGCATTTCAAGCGGGCACCTTAACGGTCTGTGAGCGGCAAACAAAGAACAGCACTGGCTGGCGCGTGGTGGTCAATGCGGTGGGTCGTCCGCGCCTGGAGAAATTGTTGATCGAGGATTGCCCGGGCTAATGAGCCCCTGCACTGGCGCGGCAAGAAGCTTTCGAACCTGCCAGTCTTGGCGATGACTGTGTAGAAAATTAAAGTGAAATTACTTGCTAACTTCGTCTACCAACAATTTGAAATCGTCGATGTCTTCGAAACTGCGGTACACGCTGGCAAATCGAACGTAGGCCACTTTGTCGAGTTTCTTCAGCTCGCGCATCACCAACTCACCAATTTTGTTGGATGCAATTTCGCGTTGCGCTAAGTTCAGTAGCTTTTCTTCAATGCGCTCAATGGCCGAGTCGACTTGTTCGGTACTGACGGGACGTTTGCGCAAGGCCAAGTTCATGCTGGCGCGCAACTTCACGCGTTCGTACTCAATTCGGCGACCATCTTTTTTAACGATGGCCGGAAAAGTAACTTCCGGGCGCTCGTAGGTGGTGAAGCGTTTTTCGCACGCCGCGCATTGGCGGCGGCGGCGAATCAGGTCGCCATCTTCAGCCAGCCGCGTCTCCACCACTTGGGTGTCGTTGTGGCTGCAGAAGGGGCACTTCATTTGTAAACAGGGAAACGGGCGGTCAAGGCGTTGACCTTGGCGCGAACGGCTTCAATGTTGGCGGGATCGTTTGGATTGTCGAGCACACCGGCAATGAGGTGAGCCGTGATGCGCGCTTCTTCATCCTTGAAGCCACGCGTGGTCATGGCGGGTGTGCCAATGCGCACGCCGCTGGTGACCATGGGTTTCTCGGGGTCGTTGGGAATCGAGTTTTTGTTGATGGTCATGTGTGCTTGGCCCAGGGCGGCCTCGGCCACTTTGCCGGTAATGCCTTTGGAGCGCAGGTCGACCAACATCACGTGGCTTTGTGTGCCGCCGCTCACAATGCGCAAGCCGCGTTGGGTGAGAACTTCTGCCACGATTTGGGCATTCTTCACCACTTGTGCTTGATACGCCTTGAACTCAGGTGCCATGGCTTCTTTGAAAGCCACAGCCTTGGCTGCAATGACGTGCATGAGCGGGCCGCCTTGCAGGCCAGGGAAGATGGCGCTGTTGATGGCTTTCTCGTGCTCGGCCTTCATCAAGATGATGCCGCCGCGGGGGCCGCGCAAGCTCTTGTGGGTGGTGGATGTGACCACGTCGGCGTGGGGCACAGGGTTGGGGTACACACCGGCGGCAATGAGGCCTGCGTAGTGCGCCATGTCGACCAAGAAAATGGCACCTACATCTTTGGCGACTTTGGCAAAGCGTGCAAAGTCAATGTGCAAGCTGTAGGCCGAAGCGCCGGCAATGATCAGCTTGGGTTTGGTTTCGTGCGCCTTCTTTTCCATGGCGTCGTAGTCGATGGCTTCGTTGGCATCGAGGCCGTAGCTCACCACGTTGAACCACTTGCCGCTCATGTTGAGGGGCATGCCGTGCGTGAGGTGACCGCCTTCTGCCAAGCTCATGCCCATGATGGTGTCGCCGGGCTTCAAGAAAGCCAAGAACACCGCTTCGTTGGCGGAGGCGCCGCAATGGGGTTGCACGTTGGCAGCTTCTGCGCCAAAAATTTGTTTGATGCGGTCGATGGCCAATTGCTCGGCGATGTCGACATATTCGCAGCCGCCGTAATAGCGCTTGCCTGGGTAGCCTTCTGCGTATTTGTTGGTGAGCTGAGAGCCTTGCGCGGCCATAACGGCGGGCGAAGCGTAATTCTCGCTGGCGATCAGCTCGATGTGGTGCTCTTGGCGAGCGTTTTCGGCTTGAATGGCCGCAAAAATTTCGGGATCGGTTTGTTCAATCAGAATGTTTCTTGAATACATGGCAGGCCTTCAAATGATGGTTCCTTGCTGCGCTGGAAGAAAAGTTCCAACATGGCATGGGCTGCCCAGGCGAACGGCTGAAACCTTGTGCCACAACACCTGCGCAAGGTGCACGCTCCCCAGTGGTTTTTAGAGGGGCAAAGCCCTTTCGTGTCCACGTCAGAGGCTGGGGGCATTGAATACCAACACCAGGCTCCTATCGCCAGTTGCGTACCCCTAGAGTGTAGCCTAGGAGAGGGCCTGGGGAGGGCCTGGGGAGGGGCTTATTTGGCCGCTTTTCGCCCGCTCGATTTGACGGGGACTGGGGACTTTGGGAGGGCGTCTTTGAGGCGGTTTTGCTCGGCCAGGACCCGCGCTATGTAGTCTGTTTCAAGTGAAATTGACTCTTCCCCAGCCTTGTAAAGGCGCAGGCCTTCAACCAAACTGCCCGACAGGTTGATGCATTCCTTCAAAATTTTGACGCCAATGCGCAAATTGGTTTTGGGGTCAAAAATGGCCATCGGTCCGCCATAGGGCTCGAACTGATCAGAGTGCGTGTCGGGCGACACTTGCATCAAACCTTTGGCGCCGGTGGGGCTGTTGGCAAAAGGGTTGTAATTGGACTCAACGCCAATCACCGCCAATATGAGGGTGGGGTCGAGATTGCCGCGGTTGGCCAAGTCGAAAACTTCCAGGATCAAGGCGTTCAGCGGTTCGGGTGCAATGCGGTATTTGCTTCGGATGGCTTGAACCAAGGCCAATTGATCGGGATCCAGTTCGGTGGACGGGGCCGCTAGGCTGCGCAGCAAAACCTGTTGTCGCTCATCTTCAGCATCTGAGATGTGCAGTCGGGTGTAGAGCCAGCCCTGGATGCTTTGAACTGTTTGAATTCTGATTTCAGGTCGCGCCAAGGCCAGCATGCTGATCAAAACAGCCATCAGTCCCAGCAGCGCAAAGCTGTGATGGGAAATGTTCACAAACCCCCGTGCAATATCGGCCACAAATGTTTTCAGTCCGCGCCAAAAGCGGCCTGTCCAAAGGCTGGCAGATTCCTGAAAGGTGAGGGAAGTCAAAGTACGTGTTGGAGTGGCGGAACAGAGAATTATAAAAAAAATCGAAAATAGATGCTTTTGGCATATTGCACCTAGCCAACCTCGGTGAAAATAGCTTCTTTATCTTTTTGTGTTCTGACTGTGACTCCTTCATCCCCCAAGACCCCCGATGTTCAAGCGCTTGATAACTTGACTGGCGGTGCTTTTGCCGCGCAAACCTCTGGCGAGCGTGCCGCCAAATTGCGTGATTGGTTGTTGACTGAGCCTTCGCAAGAAGATCTGCAGCACGTTTACAAAGAAATTTCAACGCGAGACAAAGGCGCCGCCAAAGTCTTGAAAGAAAAAATGGACGAGCTCAAGCGCTCCCAAGGACAAGATGTGTTGGCCACTGAATGGGCCGAGCGCGCTACAGCCATGCTTCATGCCAGTCGTTTGAACATTGCCGATGCCATGGCCTGGCAACGTGATGCCGCTAAAGCTGGCGCACCCTTGTCACGCGAACCCTTGGCCAGCTTGAAAACGCAATTGGCAGAAAAAGTCAAAGCGGTTGAAGATTTGCAACACCAAGTGATGGTGCAACGTGAAACAGCCGTGTTGCTGGCCCAGCGCATTGAAGTGCTGTCCACCAAAAGTTTGAAAGAAGCCGATGCGGCCAACGAGGTTTTGCAAGCGGACGTGTCACAGTGGTTGCAGCAAGCCCATGCGCTCACTGAAGATGCCGCATGGCAAAGTGTTGATTTGAAATTCCCGCCCCAGTTAGACGCATCCCGTCATCAACTGAGCAGCGTATGGGAAGCCTTTGAGGGTGCCTTGTCACAAGCCAAAGCAGCACGTGATGATGAAGCACAAGCTTTGCCATCGGTGCCGGTCTGGGCTGAAGAAATTCGCGTTGCGCGCGGTGGTCAGCCTGTGGCTGTCGCACCTGCAGAAGGTGCAACGGCTGGCTCGCAAGAAGCCCATACCAGCCCATCGGGTGCCGACGCTAAACCCGCCAAAACGCCCAAAGTCAGCATCACCAAAATGGACCCCGCGCAGCGCCAAGCCTTGCGTGAAGCGGCCAATCAAGCCGTCACAGGTGCATTGACATTGTTGGCTGCAGAGTCCAATGAGGCCAATCTCTTGGCCTTGCGTCAAACGCTCAAGGACCATGGGCGAAACATGGACACCAACATGGATGCCAAAGTGCATGAGGCGCTGCTTGCGGCCGGCGATGCAGACGGCTGGCAGCGACATGTGGCCGATCAAAAGCGCTTGGCCTTGGTCTTGAAAGCGGAAGCCCTGTTCAAAAAAGTCCCTGTTAAAACAGAAGAGACCTCAGCAGAAACTGCCGAGGCACAAGAAGCGGCCGACGTTGAGGCTGCAGGTCAAGCCGAAGAAAAAGCGCCCCAAGAAGTTTTCCACCTCGAGCCCGTCTTGGGTGGTCGCAAGATGCAAGAAGCCTTGCGTCAATTGCGCGAGGAGTGGAAGCAAGCCGACCAAGGTGGCCTGCCCAACCATTCGCTTTGGAAACGTTTTGATGCGGCGTGCAACAACGCCTACAAAGTGGTTCAAACTTGGTTAGACAAAATCAAGCACGAAGCCAGTGAGCACCGTGCTCAGCGTTTGTCCCTGATTGAAGAGGTCAAAGCTTGGGGCGAAGCCAATGCGCAAAACAACGACTGGCGCGCACACCTGCGTGCTTTGCATCAGTTCGGCGATCGCTGGCGCAATGCGGGCCACTTGAGTGAAAAGGCCTTCGCAGAATTACAACCTTTGTGGAAGCAAGCATTGCATGCGGCTGCCGCGCCCTTGGAGGCTGCACAAAAAGCCAGCACGGCCCGCCGTCAAGCCCTCATTGCAGAGGCTGAGCAATTGGGTGCTGCGCCTGTGCTGCGTGTGGATGCTGTCAAAGCTTTGCAACACAATTGGCAAACCGAAGCGCAAAGCGTGCCGATGGACCGCCGCATTGAGCAAAAAATGTGGGAAGCTTTCCGCAAGCCATTGGATGAAGCCTTCAGCCGCAAAACCAGTTCACGCGAACACACTTCTTCAGCGCCTCTGTCCGCCCACGATCGTCTGGTGCTGGATGCGTCCAATGCATTGAAGGCGGCCAATGCCTCTGGCGATGTCCAAAAAATCAAAGTGGCCATGGCTGCTTTGGATGAGGCCATCAAAGGCCAAGCGCAAGCTGTTGCTGCCGAGGCAACATCGGCTGCAAGTGATGCGCCTGCTGAAACTTCAGCTGAAGCTGAATCTTCGGATCAGCGAGCACCTGATGTCGAGGCTGTTGTCAGCAAAGCGCCAGAAGCGCCCAAACCCGTACGTCCCTTGGTTGCCATGCGAGGTGACGACCGACCCGGTCAAAAGAAAGCAGTGCCCGCACCGGCAGGTCGTCCTGGCGATCGCCGCGACGGCAAAGGCGGTCCGCGTGGTGACAAACCTGGCTTTGGTGACAAAGCAGGTGGCCGCTTTGACCGCGCCGACAAAGGCGACCGTTTTGAGCGCCAAGACCGTGGCCCACGTTTGAGCGATGCAGTATTCAGAGCGCAACGCGATGCCAAAGAGCATGCCGAAATGGCACTGCGCAAACTGGCGGCACAAGCCCATGGCGAATCTTTGACGAACTTGCTGGCGGCATGGGAAAAGCGGCAAGCTGATCAGGTGCCCACACCCCAAGAGTTGGGTCGCAATGTCAACGCAGCTGCGCGTGCGGCATGGTCGCAAGCGGTCGGCCAATCGCCCAAAGCAGATGCAGGTGAAGCCATCTTGCGTTTGGAAATGGCGGCTGAAGTGCCAACGCCAGCTGAGAATTTGAACGAGCGTCGGGCTTTGCAATTGCAATTGTTAACCCGTAAAAACCAACCGGGTCCTCAAGACACATGGGCGCTGGACGTGACGGCTGTTTTGTCGTCTGCCCACGATCCCAAAGTGGCGCGTCGTTTGCAAAACGCATTGAAAAATTTGCTGCGACGTTGAAGCTGGGTCTAAGCCTTAGGGTTCGTGATAGAACCCATCGAGTTGTGGATCCAAGTTATCGACTTGTTCGCTGATCCAACAGGTTCACGCGCTCAACCAGTCCACTGGCATGCCAACGCAAAACCTCCGCGCGAGGTTTTGTGCTTTGAGCGTCCCAATCACTTAAAACGCGACGCTGCAATTGTGCTGAGCCTTCTAGCAGATGGTCGCCTGGCCGATGCGTGTGACCATGCAGCAGGCAAGTGCAGTGAGATTGCTTCAATGCCGTTTCTGCCCATGCGTTGTCGACGTCTGCATAGACTGTGGCAGGGTCGTTTTTGTGCTGCTGGCTTTGCATGCGCAATTGACGGGCGATGTCTTCACGCTCTGCAAGGGGTTTGGCCAAGAAACTTTGTTGCCAAGCCGGTTGCCGCACGGTGCTTCGGAAGGCTTGGTAATCCACATCGCCCAAGCAGCCTTCATCACCGTGGGACAACAGCCAGCGTTGACCTGCAAAATTCAACACACTGGGGTCTGTTAAGTCGTGAACACCGCAAGACTTTAGAAATTCAGAACCCACCAGAAAATCGCGGTTGCCACGCATGAAGGCCACGTGGCGCTTTGCGGCGCAATGGCTTAACTCAGCGGCGCATTGCTGCAAAAAGGGGTGATGTTGTGCGGCATCGTCGCCCACCCACACTTCAAACAAATCCCCAAGAATCCACACCGCATCGGCTGTGGTGGTTTGCAAGTAGTGCTGCCAAAGCTTGAATGTGGCGGGGTCTTTTTCCTGCAAATGCAGGTCAGAAATAAAGTCAACCGTGCGCCAGTGTTCAGGTGCTTCAATCACCTGAAACGGCAACACGGTTGCTGTCATGGAAAGTGCAGGGCTGAATTAAAGCGCCACAGCCTTTTCAATGATCACAGCCTCTTTGGGCACGTCGTCGTGGAAACCATTGCGACCTGTTTTGACGCCTTCGATGGCATCCACAATCTCGGTGCCCGACACCACGTGGCCAAACACGGCGTAACCCCAGCCTTGCAAGGAAGGTGCTGTGTGGTTCAAAAATTCATTGTCTGCCGTGTTGATGAAAAACTGGGCAGTGGCTGAATGAGGCGCTTGTGTGCGCGCCATGGCCAAGGTGTACTTCTTGTTTTTCAAACCATTGTTGGCTTCATTTTGAATGGCTGCATCAGAATGCTTTTGTTCCATGTTGGGTTCAAAGCCACCGCCTTGAATCATGAAGCCTGGAATGACGCGGTGAAAAATGGTGTTGTCGTAATGACCTTTGTTCACGTAGTGCAAAAAGTTCTCAGTGCTCAAGGGCGCTTTTTCGGCATCGAGTTCAATGAGGATGACGCCTTTGCCGGCGATGTGGAGTTCGACTTGAGGATTGCTCATGTTGTTATTGCACCAAAGTGATTGAAAGAATAGTGACAGGGGATTTAGGAACGTCTGTTCTGAAAGGTCCGCCCATGCCCGTCGGGGTTGTTCTGATTTTATTCACAACATCCATACCGGAGGTGACTTTGCCAAAAACCGTATAACCGAAAAGTTGTAGGGCATTGAGTAAGTTTTCACGAGGCACGTTTTCATAGACCTGGCCGCGGTATTCAAAACGCTTCACAGGGTCGCCGTCCGGAATGGGCGTTGGGTCTAAGAATGCATTGTCGACCGTGTTGATGAAAAACTGGGCTGTGGCCGAGTGAGGGTCGTTGGTACGTGCCATGGCCAAGTAACCGGTTTGATTTTTCAAACCGGCCACGAATGCTTGACGGCCTTCGTGTTGCACGGGCGCTCGGGTGTTGCGCTCTTTGTATTGCGCGTCATAGCCACCCCCTTGGATCATGAAATTGGGAATGACGCGGTGAAAAATAGTGCCGTCGTAGTGCTTGTCTTTCACGTACTGCAAAAAGTTGGCCACAGTTTTGGGCGCTTTGTCGGGGTAAACCTCCACCATGATGTCGCCCAAGTTGGTGGCAATTTTGAGCTTAGGGGCTTCTTGGGCATGGCCGAGGAGCGGTGTGACCAGCCCCAAGATCATGGCCAGGGTGCTGGCCAGTTGCAAACTTTGACGACGCAAATGACTGAAGTTCATGGTGTTACCGCAAAGTGCGTGTGTTGGTTGAGGTGGTGGTTTGTGCCGCGGGCTTGGGCAAAGGGAGCAGCCCATTGCCATTGCTGGCATTTTTGGCTTGACCGTAGGCTTGCTGGGCCAGGGCGGTGTACAAGTCGCCTAGGTTCTGAAGCGCTACTTTGTAATTGGGACGGGCTTGAACAGCCGTCTGCAAGGCCGCGACGGCTTCTTCCAATTGGCCTTGGGCTGCCAGCAAAACGCCTAAGTTGTTGTAAGGCTCGGGCAGCTCGGGGAACTCTTGAATCAGGGCTTGAAGCACATCGATCGCTTCTTGGCGCTTGCCTTGCCCAGCCAGGACTTGGCTGTTCAGAATGCGCCATTGGGGAGATGCGGCTGTTTTGGGGTTTTGCTGCGCAGCGGACTGCAGGCGCTGCTGGGCTTGGGCCCACTGTTTGTTTTGGATCAGTTCTTCCAACTCGGCTGTGGCGTCAGCCCACGACAAACTGCAAAAAAAGCAGAGCACGAGGGGTAAAACGCGGGCAAGAACCCTTTGAATCGGCATATGGGGCAGCTTTTGGGGGGTAAAAAGGCGCCACCGACTGCGGGTCATCCAGCTTTGTCAGTGACTTATTTGGGCCTTATACTGGGGCAAATTGTAACGGAGGCCTTGCGTTCAGGCCGCCCTTGCAATGTCTATGGGGCTGCGGCCCCTTTTTGCACCCGAACAACAAAAACAGTGATTCATGAGCTTGCGCATTTACAACACGCTCTCCCGCGCCGTCGCCGATTTTTCGCCTCTTGAGCCTGGCCACGTTCGCATGTACGTTTGCGGTATCACCGTTTACGACATGTGCCACGTCGGTCATGCGCGCTCCAATGTGGCCTTTGATGTGGTTCAGCGCTGGCTCAAAGCCAGTGGCTACAAAGTCACGCACATCCGCAACATCACCGACATTGACGACAAGATCATCAAGCGTGCGGTTGAAAACGGCGAAACCATTCGCGCCCTCACAGACCGCATGATCGAGGCCATGCACGCCGACTTTGATGCTTTGGGCATTGCGCGTCCCACTGCCGAACCCCGTGCCACAGAGTTTGTGCCCCAAATGCTCAGCATGATTGGGACTTTGGAAGAAAAAGGCTTGGCCTACCGCACACCTCAAGGTGACGTGAACTATGCCGTTCGCAAGTTTCCAGGCTACGGCAAGTTGTCTGGCAAGTCATTGGACGAATTGCATGCTGGCGAACGTGTTGCAGTGTTGGATGGCAAAGACGACCCCTTGGATTTTGTCTTGTGGAAGGGTGCCAAAACCACAGAGCCTTCTGACGTGAAGTGGGACAGCGCGTTTGGCCCGGGCCGACCCGGTTGGCACATCGAGTGCTCGGCCATGGCTTGCCAAATGTTAGGCAACAGCTTTGACATCCATGGCGGCGGCGCTGACTTGCAGTTTCCGCACCACGAAAACGAAATTGCCCAAAGCGAAGGCGCCACAGGCGAGCCATTTGCGAAGTTTTGGATGCACAACGGCTTCATCAATGTGGACAACGAGAAGATGTCCAAGAGCTTGGGCAACTTTTTCACCATTCGCGATGTGCTCAAGGCCTTCGATGCTGAGACAGTGCGTTTCTTCTTGGTTCGCAGTCACTACCGCACACCCTTGAATTATTCCGACGTGCATTTGCACGATGCCCGCGGTGGATTGAAGCGCCTGTACACCGCTTTGCAAGCGGCCATTCCTGCCGAGGTTCAAATTGATTGGGCCAATCCTTATGCCGCACGCTTTAAAGCCGCCATGGACGAAGACTTTGGCACGCCAGAAGCGGTGGCTGTGTTGTTCGATTTGGCGGGTGAAGTCAATCGCAGCAAGTCTGCCGAACAGGCTGGTTTGTTGAAAGCCTTGGGCGGTATCTTGGGCTTGCTGCAATCTGATCCTGTGGCCTATTTGCAATCTGGCGCAGGGCTGGACGAGGCCGCCATTCAGGCACACATTCAAGCCAGGGCCGATGCCAAGGCGGCCAAGAATTTTGCCGAAGCCGATCGCATTCGCAAACTGTTGTTAGAGCAGGGCATTGTGCTCAAAGACTCTGCCACAGGAACCACATGGGAAGCGTCTCAATGACCAAAGCCGACGAGGTGATGACGCCAGCCTATTGGGCTGCTGCTTGCGCACATCTGTCTAAAAAAGACAGGGTGATGAAGCGTCTGATTCCTCAGTTTGGCGATGCGTGTTTGGTCTCGCGCGGCGATGCGTTTGTCACGCTGGCACGCAGCATTGTGGGACAGCAAATATCTGTCAAGGCTGCGCAATCGGTTTGGAATAAATTCGCCGCTTTGAGTAAAAAAATCACACCAGCGGGTGTGCTGAAGCTTAAAGTGGACGACATGCGCGCGGCAGGTTTGTCGGCTCGAAAAGTAGAGTATTTGGTCGACTTGGCCTTGCACTTTCACGGCAAAACCGTGCACGTCAAAGAATGGCAAAGCATGGACGATGAAGCCATCATTGCCGAATTGGTGGCCATTCGCGGCATTGGCCGCTGGACGGCCGAGATGTTTTTGATCTTCCACCTCATGCGGCCCAACGTTTTGCCGCTCGACGATGTGGGCTTGATCAACGGCATCAGCAAGAACTATTTTTCAGGCGAACCGGTCAGCCGCAGCGATGCGCGCGAAGTGGCCCAAGCCTGGCAACCCTACAGTACCGTTGCAACTTGGTATATTTGGCGGTCGCTTGACCCCTTACCGGTTGAGTATTGAGATCGATAAAGGAGGCCCATTTTGGCCAAACGCACATTCCTAGACTTTGAGCAGCCCGTGGCTGAACTTGAAGAAAAAATTGAAGAACTGCGCTACGTGCAAAGCGAATCAGCCGTCGATATTTCGGAAGAAATTGACCAGCTCAGCAAAAAGAGCCACCAGCTGACCAAAGACATCTATTCGGACCTGACGCCTTGGCAAATTACCAAAATTGCCCGTCATCCGGAGCGTCCTTACACCATGGATTACATCCGTGAAATTTTCACCGACTTCGTGGAAATGCATGGCGACCGCCACTTTGCCGACGACTTGTCGATTGTGGGCGGCTTGGCCCGCTTCAATGGTTCGCCTTGCATGGTCATCGGCCATCAAAAAGGCCGCGACACCAAAGAACGCACCCTGCGCAACTTTGGCATGAGCAAGCCTGAGGGTTACCGCAAAGCTTTGCGCCTCATGAAGACGGCCGAGAAATTCAAATTGCCAGTGTTTACTTTTGTGGACACACCAGGTGCTTATCCGGGCATTGATGCTGAAGAGCGCAGCCAGTCCGAAGCCATTGGCCGCAACATTTTTGAAATGGCCCAACTCGAAGTGCCCATCATCACCACCATCATTGGTGAAGGCGGCTCTGGCGGTGCTTTGGCCATTTCCGTGGCCGATACGGTGCTCATGTTGCAGTACGCGGTTTACTCCGTGATCAGCCCCGAAGGCTGTGCTTCCATTTTGTGGAAAACATCTGAAAAAGCTGAAGAAGCTGCAGAAGCTTTGGGCATCACCGCCCATCGTTTGAAGGCGCTCAATTTGGTCGACAAAATTGTGAACGAACCCGTGGGCGGCGCCCACCGCGATCACGCCCAAATGGCCGCTTTCCTCAAGCGCGCCTTAGGCGATGCATGGCGCCAAGTGACCGATTTGAAACCCAAAGAATTGGTCGAGCGCCGCTACGAGCGTTTGCAAAGCTATGGCCGTTTCACCGACACCAAAGTCAGCAAATAATTCTGCAGGCGGCGCAGGTTTGTTGCCGCTCAGTTTTCAGCCTTCCTTGCCAATCGCCGTTGCGTTCAGCGGCGGCGCCGATTCAACCGCCTTGCTTTTGGCTTGTGTCCAAAAATGGCCAGGGCAGGTGAGGGCTGTTCACATTCACCATGGCCTGCAAGAGGCTGCTGACCAATTTGCAAAGCATTGCCAACAATTGTGCGACCAATGGCAAGTGCCCTTGGTTCAATGCGAGGTCAACGCCCAACATGTGCCAGGGCAGAGCCCGGAGGATGCGGCGCGCAAAGCGCGTTATGCCGCGCTTAGCGAGGCAGTGCATTCGCATCCAGATTTGCAAGGTGTGAACGACGTGGCGCTGGCGCAGCATGCCGATGACCAGGTGGAGACCTTGTTGCTGGCGCTGTCGCGTGGCGCAGGCTTGCCCGGTTTGGCCAGCATGCCTGCGCAGTGGGCGCGTGGCGGTTTGCAGTGGCATCGCCCTTTGTTGAAGGTGCCAGGTGCGAAGTTGCGTGAGTACCTTGTTGATGCGCAAGTGGCATGGGTCGAAGACCCCACCAACCAAGACGAACAGTTCACCCGCAACCGCATTCGTGCGCAACTCCTGCCGGCACTGGACCGTGCTTTCCCTCAATTTCGTGACACCTTCGCGCGAAGTGCTGCCCATGCTGCCGAGGCGCAAGAAATTTTGGATGAGGTGGCTGAGGCTGACTTGCAAAGGGTGTTGGTGGGCGGCTTTCCCGAAATCAAGGCTTTGCAGTCCCTCAGTTCGGCCAGGCAGTCCTTGGTGCTGCGGCATTGGCTGAAAGCGGCGCATCAAACCACGCCCAGTACTGTGCAGTTGGCCGAGTTGCTGTCTCAAATTTCGGCTTGCACCACGCGCGGGCACCAATTGCATTTGAAGGTGGGGCGGGGCTTTGTACGGCGTGATCAGGGTGTTTTGGTGTGGTTGGCTGAGGGGTAGACTCTTTGAAACCCTCAAAATCAGGGTTCTCCCGGGTACAATCGTCGGGTTTTGCTGAAATTTCCCTTTTATAACTTTTAAAAATGGCACTGATCGTTCATAAATACGGCGGCACTTCCATGGGCTCGACAGAGCGCATTCGAAATGTGGCCAAACGCGTCGCCAAATGGGCACGGGCTGGCCACCAAATGGTGGTGGTGCCCAGCGCCATGAGCGGCGAAACCAATCGCTTGCTGGGCTTGGCCAAAGAATTGGCACCTGCCAAAACAAACACGTCTTACGACCGCGAACTTGACATGTTGGCGGCCACAGGCGAGCAAGCTTCATCTGCTTTGTTGGCCATTGCTTTGCAATCGGAAGGCATGGAATCGGTCAGCTATGCGGGCTGGCAAGTGCCCATCAAAACCAACAGCGCATTTACCAAAGCCCGTATCGAATCCATTGACGACGTTCGCGTTCGCAAAGATTTGGCCGCTGGCCGCGTGGTCATCGTGACCGGCTTCCAAGGCGTGGACCCTGATGGCAACATCACCACCCTGGGTCGCGGCGGTTCTGACACTTCTGCGGTGGCAGTGGCTGCAGCCATGAAAGCCGACGAGTGCTTGATCTACACCGACGTGGATGGTGTGTACACCACCGATCCCCGTGTAGTGCCTGAGGCCCGTCGCCTCACCACCGTTAGCTTTGAAGAGATGCTGGAAATGGCGTCGCTTGGCTCCAAGGTTTTGCAAATTCGCTCAGTTGAATTTGCCGGTAAATACAAAGTGCCTATGCGTGTGTTGTCTAGCTTCACACCTTGGGACATCGACATCAATGAAGAAGCCAAATCTGGCACGCTGATCACTTTTGAGGAAGACGAAAAAATGGAACAAGCCGTAGTCTCCGGCATTGCCTTTAACCGCGATGAAGCCAAAATTTCTGTGTTGGGCGTGCCTGACAAGCCAGGCATTGCATATCAAATTTTGGGTGCAGTGGCCGATGCCAACATTGAAGTTGACATGATCATTCAAAACCTGAGCAAAGACGGCAAGACCGATTTCAGCTTCACCGTGCACCGCAATGACTTTGCGCGCACCATGGACTTGCTGAAAGAAAAAGTGGTGCCTGCATTGGGCGCCACCGAAGTTAGCGGCGATGCCAAAATTTGCAAAGTGTCCATCGTTGGCATTGGCATGCGCAGCCACGTGGGCATTGCCAGCAAGATGTTCCGTTCTTTGAGCGAAGAGGGCATCAACATTCAGATGATTTCCACATCAGAAATTAAAACTTCTGTGGTGATCGATGAGAAATACATGGAATTGGCCGTTCGCGCCTTGCACAAGGCTTTTGACCTCGACCAAGCCTGATATAATTTTCGAGTGCTGGAAACGTGACCGAGTGGCCGAAGGTGCTCCCCTGCTAAGGGAGTATGGGGTGTAGAGCCTCATCGAGGGTTCGAATCCCTCCGTTTCCGCCAGCACAACTTAAAGCCTCCAAAGAGGTTTTGCAACAAGCCCCGCAAGGGGCTTTTTTGTTGGGGGTGTCGCAGTGTTTTTGAAACCACTTCGGCGACAATTGGCGCACTGTTTTTAAAAGTGCCATGAAAACCTACACATCTTCCAAAATTTCCATCGCTTGTGCCATCACATTGGCATCTTTGTTCGTCACGCCCATCTCTTTCGCAGCCAAACAGCATGCTGCAAAACATGCGGCCACCAAAAAAGCCGAAGCTTCCAAAAAATCAGAGGCGTCTGCTAGCGCCGTACCCCCTTTGGCAGCTCAGGATTCATTGGCGCCCAATGCGCCCGCTATTGCCGCCAAAGCTTGGCTCTTGATGGATTTTGATTCTGGCGAGTTGCTGGCTTCGGCCAATGTAGACGAGCCCCTGCCACCCGCATCGCTCACCAAGATGATGACCAGTTACATCGTCGAGCAAGCTTTGCGCTCCGGCAAATTAAAGCCAACCGATTTGGTCTCGGTCAGTCAGAACGCTTGGTGCCGCGGCACCAACACCGAGTCGTGCATGTATTTGCCGTTGAACAGCCAAGCAACGGTGATCGATATCTTGCGCGGCATCATTGTTCAATCGGGCAATGACGCATCCAAGGCAATTGCAGAACACATGGCAGGCTCTGAAGAAGGCTTCGCCAAATTGATGAATGCCGAAGCTCAGAAGCTGGGCATGACCAAAACAAACTTTGTGAACCCTACAGGTTTGCCTGATCCTGCGCACAAATCATCTGCGCGTGATTTGGCCATTTTGGCGCGCGCCATCATTCGCAACAGTGCAGACTATTACGCCATCTATGCAGAGCGTGAGTTCAAGTACAACGGCATCAAGCAGGGCAATCGCAACGCACTGCTTTACACCGATCCCACTGTGGATGGTTTGAAGACGGGCCACACACAAGAGGCTGGCTATTGCTTGGTGACTTCTTCGGTACGCAATGGCATGCGTTTGATCACTGTGGTGTTGAATGCGGGTAGTGCAAAGTCGCGTGCTGATGAGACCCGAACTTTGTTGGGTTGGGGCTTTGGTAGTTTTGAGAAACTCACGCCAATTCAGCCCAATGCGGTGGTGAGTTCAGTCAAGGTCAGTTTTGGCAAAGCCGATACTGTGCCCGCAGTTCTTGGCGCACCGTGGTTGGTGACGGTGCCGCGTGGTCAGCAAATTCAGACTGCTGTTGAAGTGAAGGCAGGGCTTGAGGCACCTTTGACAAAAGGTGCTGTGGTGGGCAAGGTGATTGCTACTTCAAATGGAAAGACAGTGAGTGAAGCGCCGCTGGTGGCGCAAGTCGATGTGGAGAGGTCTGGGTTGTTGTTGCGTGGGTGGCAGCATGTGACCAAGTTGTTTGGGAAGTGAGTATGTCGTTCGGTCGTCGCTGTGCTATGGGCGCAGTCACGTTGTTGTGCGCATTTTTTGCAAAGGCCCAGCCTGTGAATTCAGCTTTAAATGATCCCTATCTTTGGCTAGAAGAAGTGCAGGGCGACAAAGCTTTGGCTTGGGTCCGCGAACGCAATGCGGTTTCTACATCGCTGCTTCAAGCGCAGCCCTTATTTGCAGACAACAAGGCCAAAGTTTTAGCGATCCTCAATAACCGCGATCAAATTCCGGGTGTCACCCGCAGGGGAAATTACCTCTACAACTTCTGGCGAGACGACAAGAATCCAAGAGGGCTGTGGCGTCGCACCAGCTTGGACGAATACCGAAAGCCTCAGCCGCTGTGGGATGTAATTCTAGATTTAGATGCCCTGGCTAAAACAGAAAATGAAAACTGGGTTTGGGCAGGTGCAGATTGTTTGGCGCCAGATTACAACCGTTGCCTGATTTCTTTGTCGCGCGGTGGTGCGGATGCCAAAGTGACGCGCGAGTTTGATGTTTCAAAGCGCGAATTTGTCAAAGATGGGTTTGTAGTTCCTGAGGCTAAGTCCCAATTGGATTGGGTGGACATTGACACGCTGTTGGTGGGGACGGATTTCGGCCCTGGCAGCATGACAAAGAGTGGCTATGCGCGGGTCATCAAGCAATGGAAGCGAGGTACGCCGCTGTCATCAGCTACCATCATTTTTGAAGGACAAGAAAGTGATGTGTCTGCTTTTGCTAGCGTAGACATGACACCTGGCTTCGAGCGAACCATCGTGGGTCGGTCCACAGATTTTTACAATACCGAAATCAGTTTGTGGATCAATGGCCGCTTGGTCAAAATTGACAAACCAAGCGATGCGTCATTGTCTTGGCACCGTGAGTGGGCTTTCCTGCTTCTCAAACGTGACATGCAAGTTGACAATCGCACTTACAAAAATGGCAGTTTGTTGGCCATTAAGTTTGATGAATTGATGGATGGCAAACGCAGCTACCATGTGCTTTTTGAGCCCACAGGCACACGTTCTTTGTCACGTGAGGGTTTCAGCACCACACGCGATCACGTGTTGCTGAATATTTTGGAAAATGTGGCCGGGCGAATTGAAGAGCTTCAATTCAAAGAGGGTCAGTGGCAGCGGCGCGATGTGAAAGTTCCCTTAACGGGCACCCTCAGTGCCAGGGGCATGCACGATCCCTTTGTGAAAGATGATCCCCTGGCCAATCATTACCAGATGTCGTACCTCGACTTCTTAACCCCAGCCAGTTTGTATCTGGGCAAGGCTGGCAGTGATGAACGTGACTTGTTGAAAAGCAATCCGGTGTTTTTTGATTCACAAGGCATGCGCACCGAGCAGCGCTTTGCAACTTCAAAGGACGGTACCCAAGTGCCTTACTTTGTGGTGTATCCCAAGAACTACAAGTCAGACGGCACCAACCCCACCGTGTTGTATGGCTATGGCGGTTATCAAATTTCCATGGCGCCGTTTTACAGTGGCGGATGGGGCACCACCTGGTATCAGCGCGGTGGCGTTTTCGTGGTGGCCAACATCCGTGGTGGTGGCGAGTTTGGCCCTGCATGGCATCAAAGTGCCATCAAGCAGAACAAGCAAAAAAGTTACGATGACTTTGCTGCAGTGGCAGAGGATCTGATCAAGGCGGGCATTACCCAGCCGAAGCATTTAGGCATCATGGGTGGCAGTAATGGCGGCCTTTTGGTAGGTGCGGTGATGGTGCAGCGGCCCGAGTTGTTTGGCGCTGTGGTGTGCAGCGTGCCTTTGTTAGACATGCAGCGTTATCACAAACTGCTGGCAGGTAACAGTTGGATGGCGGAGTATGGAGACCCGGACAAGCCTGAGGAATGGGCCTACATCAGCAAATACAGTCCTTATCAGAATGTGAAGCAGGGTGTGAAGTATCCCAAGGTGCTCTTTGCAACTTCCACGCGAGATGATCGGGTGCACCCAGGGCACGCGCGCAAGATGGCTGCTCGCATGATCGAGCAAGGTCATGAAGTGCTGTATTTCGAGAACATCGAGGGTGGTCATGGCGGGGCTGCTGATAACGCGCAGCGGGCTAATTTGGTGGCGCTAGAAAATACCTTCTTGTGGAATGCTTTGGGCGGAAAATAATGTTACTCTGACCCCAGTTAAATTTAACAAGGACAAGCTGCATGTGTGCCAAAGTCTTGGCGTTGATGGCCCTGTTGGTCTTGCAAGCGTGCTCGCACATTCAGCCTGTGGCGGCATGGCAAAAAGGCAATTTGGCATTGCCAGAAATGACCTTTGACGACGACCCGCTCGAGCGCGGTTACAAAGAGCACATTTACAGCAGCAAAGAAGCATCGGCAGGCGGGTCGGGCGTAGGCGGAGGCGGCTGTGGTTGCAACTAAAACCTCTTCACAAAGCACTGAACTGGGCGCTGCATTGCTGAGTGCCGCCATGGCCTTGCCCTGCGTGATGGGTGTGGCCCACGCCGAAACGGCCCCAGAAAAAGGCACTCTCAGTTTCAAATACCTTAACTACCAAGAGCGTCAACAAATTGCCAGTGAGGCTGGCGCAAGTGGCAGCAACTCGGGTTACAGCAAGTCAGGGGCCTCGGCGTTCGACGATCGCATTCGCGTCAAAGCCAGTGCCACCAACCTGATGGTGCCGCTCAACGCTGAGTGGTCCGTGGCGGGCACACTTATCACGGACAGCATTTCAGGCGCATCGCCTGCGTATCACACGCAAGCTTTGTCTGGCATGAAAGATTTTCGGCGTGCAGTTGACACCTCGCTCACACGTTACTTGCCGCACGGTACCTTCACAGTGGGGATGAGCCACTCCGGCGAAAATGATTACGTCTCGCGGGCTGTGTCTGTTTTGGCCACCCAAGTGTCAGAAGATAAAAATACCACTTGGACTGCGGGTTTGGGTTTAAACCGCGACGCAATTCAACCTGCCAACTTCATTGTCACCCATGAACAAAAGAGAGGTGCAGACCTGTTGCTGGGCGTGACGCAAGTGCTCAGCATGGACGACATCGTGCAAGTTAACCTGGGGCACTACAGCGGCCGTGGCTACTTTTCAGATCCCTACAAAATCTACGACGAGCGCCCCAGAGAGCGTCAACATCAAACGTTTCAGGCCCGATGGAATCACCATGTTTCAGAATGGCGCGGCACATCTCGCTTGGCCTATCGCTACTACACAGACACGTGGGGCATTCGCTCACACACCTTAGATGCTGAATGGGTGCAACGCTTTGGCAGTGATTGGCGCGTGGCGCCTCAGTTGCGTTTGTATTCACAAAATGCGGCCCGCTTTTATGTGGAAGTTGACCCGCGCATTGCACCATTTCCACCAAGTCCATTGCCCAATGCTGTCCATTTTTCTGAAGACCAGCGACTCAGTGCTTTTGGTGCCATCACCATGGGCCTTAAATTGACGCGTCAGTTGAGCTTAGACACCGCAGTCGATTTGAAGGTGGAGCAATATGGACAAAAGGCTGCTTGGAAGTTCACTGGCTCGGGCAGTCAGGGATTGGCGCCGTTTTATGCGCGCAGTATTCAAGTGGGCATCACACATACATTTTGATGACGCGCACAGTTTCAAGTTGGTCTGTTCACAGGTGCCCCTTCAGGGCCATGGGCAGTGCTTGTGAGGTCGTGTTGGCGGCCAGCAGTGTGCATGATGCCCAACGCTTGGCGCAGATGGCCATCGATGAAGTGCTGCGCATAGAAAGAAAATACTCACGCTATACGACCGAATCATTGATTGCCAACATCAATCAGCAAGCTGGTCTGAGGCTCGTGGTATGCGACGATGAAACTTGGGCTTTGTTGCAATATGCATCTAAATTGCACGAACAAAGTCAGGGCTTGTTTGACATCACGTCGGGTGTGTTTCGGCAAGCTTGGAATTTCCAAGTGCCCGCAATACCTTCTACTGAAACGTTAGATGCTTTGCGTGCCAAAGTAGGGTGGCATAAAGTGGTGCTGAAAGATCAAAGCATTGCCTTGCCTTCTGCTGGAATGGAAATTGACTTGGGCGGCTTTGGCAAAGAGTATGCTGCCGACAGAGCCGCACAAGTGCTGCAAGCGCAGGGTGTGGTCAGTGGCTACGTAAACTTAGCTGGGGATATGCGATTTCTAGGCCCTAAACCTACGGGTGAGCCCTGGATGATCGGCATTCAAGACCCAAGGCATGCCAATCAAGTGGTAGCCACTTTGCCGATTACGCAAGGTGGTTTAGCCACCAGTGGTGACTATGAACGCTATTTTGAATTGAACGGCGAGCGCTACTGTCATGTGCTTAATCCTTTCACAGGGCGGCCTGTCAAGTATTGGCGTAGTGTGAGTGTGACGGCGCCTGCGGCCGTGGTGGCGGGATGTACCAGCACCATGACCATGCTGAAAGAAGAAGAAGGTCTGGCATTTTTGCAGGCTACTGGGTTTGACTTCTTGGCAATAGATCACGCTGGCAAAGTACACATGCGTCAGTAGGCGACTTAGAGGGGATGCGTTTGAAAAATGTCGTGACCCTATAGCCTTGCACCATTAAACTGCTTCTTATGAAATTCAAATTGATTGCTGCTCTGTTGCTGGCTCTGACTTTGCAGGCCGGTCGCGCCTTCGCCATTGAACCTGGAAAGAGTTTGCCTGCTCTGGGTTTGGCAGAAGTGCAATCTGCGCCAGGGCAGTTTGTTTACATTGACTATTGGGCCTCTTGGTGCGGTCCTTGCAGGCAATCCTTCCCTTGGATGAATGCCTTGCAGGCTAAATTAGGTCCTAAGGGTTTGAAGGTTGTAGCCGTGAATGTAGACGTTAGACGAGCCGATGCCGATAAGTTTTTGGTGCACACGCCAGCGCAGTTTACGGTGGCTTATGACCCACAGGGTTTGTCGGCCAAGACCTTGGCCATTAAGACCATGCCAACTTCCATGCTGGTGAGTCCGGAGGGGAAGGTGTTGTTTGTGCACTCAGGGTTCAGGACGGAAGAGACCGGGCAGTTGGAGGCTAAGATTTTGGCTTTGATGGGGCTCTGATAACCTGTCCAGTTATGATGCCAAGCAAATTCTGGAGAGCTTGCGTCATGCGCCGATTTGTCAGCTTGATTGGTTTGTTGGTAACGGTTTTTCTGTCTGTGAATTTGACTGGCTGTGCCAGCCAAACGCGCAACATGGCGGAGAGCATCAGCCCCCATGGCCCGCAATACAAAGACGCCGCATGCCAGCGCTCATTTGAGTTGGCGCCTTTGCACGACGACATCAAACTAACACGGTCCATTGCAACGCCCACCTTGTTGTTGCTGAGTGGGGGCAGCTATTTGTTGCCCCTGTTGGGTGTGAACATGGGCCTGGATGCGCTGGACCATTTGGATGCGTCCCATGTCTCAAAAGCTTGCGGTGGGTTGGGCACGCCTTCTGAGAACATTTTGGAGAAGGTGGTGCTGGGGGCTGGGTTCAGTTTGTTTACGGGCAATGTGAAGTTGGGTGCCAATTAATGTTGATCTGACCCCAATTAAGTCTTCTTGACGACTTGTAATGCACCGGGCAGCAACGTAATTTGAATGTGTGTTGCAAAGCCCAGGGTCTCGCCATCTGCTGCCACGGGCACAGGCGCAGGGCATGTGAGGGTGGCCTCAGTAAAGGCCACGCATTGAATGCGCGCATGGCCCAAGTGCTTGCCAATTAACAAACGCGGCAACATCAACAGCGTTTGCCAACGGTTAAAGCTGCCACCTACCAACAAGTTCAGCTGGCCATCGTTCACCATGGCATGCGGCACAGCCGGCATGCCGCCGCCATAGGTAGGGGTGTTCAAAGCAGACGCCAGCAAGCAATTGCCTTCATGCACCACATGACCATCAGCTTGAACCTTCAAAGGCCAGTTTTTTAAATGCAATAGTTCGCGCAATGTGGCCAACAAATACCTTGGCAGACCTCTTAAAAACTTAGGGCCCGCCAAAGCGCGATTGCCCACAGACGCATCAAATCCCACCGCCAAGCTGGAGTGGAAATAATGCGGATCGCGATGGTTCAATTGAATGTGCCCCACATCGATGGCACTGGCTGGACCACTCAATGCAAAGGACAGTGCGTCCTGCCAAGACAACTTGTGCAAACCCCATGCACGCGCGCAGTCATTGCCACTGCCATAAGGTACCAAGCCAATCACATGCTTGCCGCTGATCAGGCTGGGCAACATTTGGTTCAGCGTGCCATCACCGCCCACCACCACAATCTTCGACCCATGGAGGCGCTTGGCAATTTCATGGTGCGCCTCGTGCAAACTTTCGGGCATCACGATATCGGGCTTCTGCTCATGTCCAAGCGCAGTTAGCCAAACATCCAAAGGCAGCAAGAGTCGCCGGGCTCGCCCGCCTGCCGCATGAGGGTTGATTAGGATAAGTGTCGACATGCCTAGATTGTGCAAGTTTGTGAGCCAATGCATGAGACGTGCAAACCCTTTTTTTTCACGATGAGGTCACCACTGATGCAACTTAACCCTAAGCCCATCAGGGCTTGGTATTAACCCCAGTCAAGGTCTCTTTAGAATGCGCAAATCATTCAAATTTTGAACTTGGACTTCTCATGGCTCGCATTGCATGTCAATTAAACCGTTTTAAATATTCACTGTTGTCGGCAGCTTGTTTGAGTTTATGGGCCTGGTCTTCAGTGCAAGCGCAATCGCCTGCTGCGCCTGCAACACCGCCAGCCAACGCGTCGGCACCCACTGCCGCGTCTGCCACACCGCCAGCCGCTCCCGGTGCTCTAAGGCCTATGAAAGACATTTTGAAAGACGCTAAGTCCAAGCCTGGTTTTTTCACATTGCACCAAAAGGACGACAAGGTTTGGATTGAAATCTTGCCTTCTCAATTAGGCAAGCCTTTCTTCTTTTCCTACAACGTGCCACGCTCCATTGGCGAGCGTGGTTTGTATGGCAGCCAAATGGGCGGCTCCAAGTTGGTGGAGTTTCAAAAGGTGGGCAATCAGGTTCAGTTGATTGCCAAGAACACACAGTTTTTTGCCAAAGAGGGCACACCGCAAGCGCAGTTTGTGTCTGAGTCTTTCTCTGACAGTTTGATGAGCAGCGCGGCTGTCGTGTCAGCACCGAATCCTGAAACCAAATCTATTTTGATTGAGGCTAACGCGCTGTTGTTCTCGGACATTCCTGGTTATCAAACGGGCTTGGAATACGCGTTTCGCATGCCATTCAGTCTTGATACTCGAAACACCTCGTTCAGTTCTACCAAGAACACGCCATTACTAACAGGTTTGGAAGTAAGAGCCCATTTTGCAGTGCCTAAGTTATCGGCGCCACCGATGATGCCTTCGCCTGTGCCATCGCCGCCTCCGCCCACTGCCACGCCAGACCCTCGCAGCATGTTTGTATCTTTCTATTACAGCATGATGCCATTGCCTGATCCCATGGCTACAAGATTGGCAGATGAGCGAGTCGGCTTCTTTACTGTTGCTCGTTCTGACTTAACTTCAGATGCCAAAATTAAATCGAAAACGCATTACTTGAAACGTTGGCGATTGGAAAAGAAGGATCCTTCTGCGGTTGTTTCTGAGCCTAAAGAACCTATTGTTTATTGGCTTGATAAAAACATACCTTTGAAATATCGAGCAACTGTGACAGAAGGTGTTCTTGAATGGAACAAGGCTTTCGAAAAAGCAGGTTTTAAAAATGCGTTGGTTGTAAAACAACAGCAAGACAATGACGACTTCAATAACATGGATGCACGTCATGCATCCATTCGGTGGTTTACGGGTGCAGATGTAGGCTTTGCAATAGGACCTTCGCAAGCAGATCCGCGAACCGGTGAAATCTTAGATGCTGACATTGGCATGTCAGATGGTTTTACGCGCAGTGCACGACGGTGGGTCGTTGATGATTTGGCCAGACCTCGTGGGCAGGATGGTGAAATGTGTGAGGAGGCTGAGACTTCTGCGCAAGAGCTCAATTACGCTTTAGATTTGTTGGAGGCCAGAGGTGTTGAGTTGGATGGTCCAGAGGCTGAAGCTTTGGCAAAAGCATATTTGAAGAGAACCATCATGCATGAGGTCGGCCACACCATCGGGTTGCGCCATAACTTCAGGGCTTCTACATTGAATGACCTGAAAAAAGTTCACGACGCGGAGCATACAAAAATCCATGGCATTGCTGCATCTGTCATGGACTATTCGCCATTCAACATTGCGCCCAAAGGTGAAAAGCAGGGCGAATATGTCATGTCTACTTTAGGTGTTTATGACTATTGGGCTGTCGAATTTGGTTACAGACAATTTCCGCCTGGACAAGAGTCTGAAGGGCTTGCGCAGATTTTGGCAAAGTCAACTCAACCTGAATTACAGTTTGATACAGACGAAGACGCCGGTTACGGTAATGTGATTGGAATTGATCCCATGGTGAATCGTTTTGACCTAGGGTCTGATCCACTCGCCTATTACAAACTGCGCATGAAACTATCTAGAGAGTTGTGGGATCGTTTGCAAAATATGAATTTGGCTACCGGCGACAGTTACGAACGCCTTACGCGAAGCTTCCGAAGTGGGTTTGCACAAGTGGCGAATGTGGCCCCCCTCGCTGCAAAATACATTGGCGGTGTTCATACTAGACGTGTAAGAGCTGGCACTTCGAAGCCGATGTTTGAGCCTGTAGCAGCCGCTAAGCAGCGAGAGGCTTTGAACTTGATTACCAAAGATTTTTTGGGTGTTGAAAGTTTTAAATTCAAACCTGAATTCATTGCACGGCTTGCAACAGACAGATTAGAGCGCATCGATAATCCAAGTAACTTGCAAACTTCGGTCGCCTCTTTGGTCGCTAACGTCCAAAAAGGCATCCTAGACCATGTGTACTCTTCCTCAGTCGCCAATCGCTTGGCAGAGGTCGGTATGAAGGTCAACGACCCTAAAGAAACTTTAGGTTTGGCTGACGTTTATGACACATTGCAAGACGCTATTTGGTCTGAAGCCAAAACGGGCCAAGAGACCAGTCTCATACGGCGCAACTTACAGCGCGAGCAGCTGCGCCGTATGACGGATGTCTTGGTCAAACCAGCCGGACCTTGGCCAGCAGACGCCCGCAGCATCATGCGCGAGAACGCGCGTCAATTGGTCAGTTTGCTGGAAAAGGCCATCGCTAAACCAGGCATTTCCAAAACAACGCGTGCGCATTATGCAGATGCACTGGATTCATTGAATGCCACCTTAAAGGCCTCGATGCAGCGCGCCGCACCTTGACCTTCTCAGAGCAAAGCCATTCAGCAGCAGTTCTTACAAAATGCTGCTGCGCTGAATGTCTGTTTGCACCAGCAGCATGGCCGGTGCGCCGTTGCTGGCGGTGTAAACGCTGTAGTAAATGCCAGATGAGCTGTCACGCACATTGCCCGTAGTGTCCAAGGTCCAGCCGGTGGTGCTCACTTTGTCGTTGGTGCCACCCGTCACGGCCACTTGGTGGTAGTTCATCACATTGGCATTGATGCCGGTTGAGCCGGCAGAGGTTTCCCAACCCCCCGCACCCTGGCTGTTCAATGCCGACAAATTGGCCCAGTTGCTACCCGCCATGTCGAGCACATCGGCCACGCGAATGGTCAATTCGTTGGCGCCAGTGTTGGTGCTCATGTCAATGCGTTCGATGCTGTTGATGCGGCTGCTGCCTTCGATGTTGCCCACAGAGGTGTTGCTGACCAAAGAAAGATTCAAGTTCAAGGCCGTTGTGCCGCCTAGGCGAAGGGTGTCAATGCCAGAACCGCCATCGATCTTGGCCAATTGTGTGGTGTTGCCACCTGCACCAAAATTACTTTGAAGGGAGGTGATGGTGCTTTGGTTCACGATGAAAGTGTCTTTGCCCATGCCGCCCAGCAACACGTCAGCGCCACTGGAGGTGAAGGTGTCATTGCCCGTACCAGCAGAGTTGCTGCCGCCCGCCAAGGTTTGTACGCCCGTGGAGGTGAGGGTGTCGTTGGCGCTGGTACCTTTGTTGTCAACCGCACTGCCAGCTGCAAATGCGCCGGTCTTGCTGCCAAAGATGATGTACGAGCGACCCGTTTGAACACTGCCGTGGGCTGCGTCATAACCGGGCGCGCCCACAATTAAATCGGCCAAGCCGTCGCCATTCACATCACCCGCAGCGCCCACTGAATAACCGCTCAAATCTTGGGCGCCTTGGCCAATGATGGCAAAGCCGCCTGTGTTGTTAAGAACATCACTCAGGTTGACATTGGTGGTGGTCGATTTTCCATAGACCACGAAGCTTCGGCCCGCGCTGGCCCCACCGTCCACGGGGCTAAAGGGTGCGCCCAAGATGATGTCGGCCAAGCCATCGCCGTTGATGTCGCCGGCACTGCTCACGCTGTGACCGCTTTGCTCTACAGCCGTGGTAGACAGAATGGCAAAGCCACCATTGCCAGCCGCAATTTGCGCTAAGTCGATGGTGGCGTTGGCGGTGCTTCTGCCAAAGATGACATAAGTTTTGCCACTTTCTCGATAAGCATTGCCGCTGCCCCCGATCACGGCGCCAATCAAAATGTCGCCCAAGCCATCGCCGTTGATGTCGCCGCCACTGCTCACCGACACGCCACTCATGTCTTGGCCGTTTTCTCCCAAGATCACAAAGCCACCAGTGTTGTTTTTGATGTTGGCCAAATCTACAGCGGTGTTGCCCGTTTTGCCCAAGATGACATACGTGGCACCGGCTTGGCTGCCGGCGGTGTCATTGAAATAGGCACTGACCAGCAAGTCGGCTTTGCCGTCGCCATTGAAGTCGCCTGCGCTGCTGACAGACGTTCCGCTTTCTTCGCCGGCTTGCCAACCCGAAATGACAAAGCCTGGCACCGTGCCACCCACATTTCCCAATGAGATGGTTTGCAATGCCGACAAGGCCGCGCTGCCATACACCACATAGGTCTTACCTGTGTTGCCAACAAGCCCGCTAACAGTTTGAAAGTGCGCACTGATGATCATGTCGATCCAGCCATCACCGTTGACATCGCCCGCACTGCTGACTGAAAAGCCTGCCGTGTCAAACGTACTGGTGATGCTGAGTGCATCAGGTGTGGTGCTCAATGCCGAGATGTCCTTTTGGTACTCCGCCAAACTGCCAGTTGTTGAATTCGCCTTGCCGTAGACCAAGAAGGCGCCACCTGGGTTGGTGCTGGCGGCATCTTGCGGCATGCCGATTAAAAGATCGGCCAGACCGTCGTTGTTCATGTCGCCTAAACCTGCCACTGAGAAGCCCAACCAACCTTTGTTGACGCTGTAGGTGTAGTAGTGGCCATTGACCTGTCCTGTGCCGCTGTAACCTTTGGGCACCAGGCTGGTGTTCAGGCCGCCTTCGTACAACACGGCGCCACCGCCTTGAGTGCGCAAGGCCGTGTCGGTGAAGGTGTTGAGTGGTGCGCCCATCACCACATCGCCATACCCATCACCGTTAAAGTCGCCTGCCAAACTGACCGCAAAGCCAAAGTACGAACCGGTATTCGGGGCTTCAATGGCGTAGCCGCCAATGTTGTTGGCAATGTCGTCCAAGTAGATGGCGTTTTTGAAAGTGTTGACATTGAGAGTAGGGGTCGTGCCAGCAAGGCCAGCATTGCCTGCTGTGTCCGTGTAGTTGCCTGCAGCGACTGTGATGCTGGCGGCAACCAAGGGTGTATCCGCAAAGGGTGTGAACACGGCCGTCCGAGTAAGGCCTGTGCCAGAAATAGCACTCAGCGTGCCTTGCGTCACCACCACATCGCCGGTAGTGCCATCCCAAGCAAAGGTGCTGCCAGGATCTTCGCTGAACGTGAAGGTGATGTTGGCCGTTTGGCCCATGCCGACCGTTGTTAAGTTGGACGTGATGGCCACCGTGGGCACGGCTGTGTCGTAACGGACCGTGACGGTGCCGCTGGCAGACCCCAAATTGCCCGCTGCATCTTGATAGCTGGCATTCTTCACACTGATCGTGGTGGTGCCTGAATTGGTGTTGGCAGGGGGTGTGAAATCAAAGCCCCTTTCTACGCCCACTTGTTGACCTGGCACGCTGCTGATGACCAAGTTGCCCGCGCCAGTGAAAGTCAAATCTCCAACGCTGCCATCCCACGTGAAGCTGGTCCCTGGGTCTTCACTGAAAGTGAAATAAACCCGAGTGGTTTGTCCAGCAATGAGGCTGCCAGAATTGACTCGACCTGCAACGGTGGGTGCAACCGTATCAAACAACATATAAGGCGTGATTCCAGCTGTACCTAAATTACCCAAGGCATCCTGATAGCTGCCGGCTGCCACATTGAAGGTGGGATTGCCGCTGCTATTGGCGGTGGGTGTGTAAACAGCAGTTCGTGTGAGCCCAGTGCCACTGATTGCGCTCAAGGTGCCGCCTGTCACAGTCACATCACCTGATGTGCCATTCCAAGCAAAACTGGTATTGGGATCTTCACTGAACGTAAAAGTGATGGTGGCCGTGTCACCTGATTTCAAAGTTGTTTTACTGCTCGAGATCACCACCGTCGGCGCAATCATGTCAATGTTGATCAAAGGTGTTAAGCCCGCAAGGCCATTGTTGCCGGCCAAATCTTGATAGCTGTTTGCTGTCACAGTGATGCTGGCTGTGCCGCTGGACAAGTTGGCAGTCGGTGTGAAGGTGGCTGTGCGTGTGAGCCCGGTGCCGGCTAAATTGCTGAGCGTGCCATTGGTGATTGCCACATCGCCCAGCGAAAAACTTGTACCAATGTCTTCACTGAATGTGAAGCTGATGGTGGCCGTTTGACCCGCAAGAATAGCGCTGATGTTGGAAGTTATGCTAACCGTTGGAAGCGTGGTGTCGACCCGGTAGCTGCCCACTGTCCAAGCGCTATATACGTTGCTTGCATTGTTGCCATACTCATCTTTGAAAACTGAACCGTTGAAACTCAAGCCGTTGGCGTTGAACATCACGCCATCCGTGTCGTTTTGGCCAGCCAAAATGGTGTAGCTGAATTGCAGGGTTGAGTTGGTGTAAGACGCATAGCTGGCTTGTACCACTGTGCTACCAATGGTCAGTGCCAACGTGGGGGCGCCATTGGTGATGTCCAACACCATGGTGCTTTTATTCATGAAAACAGTTAGCGTGACCACATCACCCTCGTTCAAACGACTATTGAGGACACCGGGGCTGGTGATACTCAATGAATTGGGTGTGGGGGTGGTGCTGTCAATGCTGTAAAGGGGTCCTGTACCTGCTGTACCGTTGTTGCCGGCAGCATCAACATAACTGTTTGCCAAGACGGCAATGCTGGCATTAGAAGCAATGGTATTTGCAGAGGGTCTGAACGTGGCAGTGCGCGTCAGTCCCGTACCGCTGATGGCAGTCAAGGAGCCAGACGCCAAGGTCACGTCACCCGAGGTGCCATTCCATGTGAATGAATTGCCCGGATCTTCTGAAAATGTAAATGTGACCAAGCTGGTATCGGTGTTTGACAACAAAACATCACTCATGGTGATATTGACCGATGGGGCTGTGGTGTCCACTTTGTAAAGAGGATTGTCTATGCGTGACGTTGAAGTGATGAGCGCGTTGTTGCCAGCGCTGTCTTTGATCGTGCCGCCATTGAGCAGCAGTGCGTTGTCGGCATAACTCACGCCATTGGTGTCGTTTTCGCCGGATGACACGGTGTAGTTGAACAGTAAGTCGGTGGTGCCTGAACCCGATATATAAGTGGCTGAGCTGCTACTTCCGCCCACATTCAAAACCACCTTGGGATTCCCGCCTGTGGCATTCACAATGACGGCTTCGCTGAACACAGCGGTGATTTGTAAGACATCGCCAGCATTCAAGGTGTTGCTCAGACTGCCGCTGGCACCAGTGATGTTCATGCTTGTCAGGGATGGCACATTGGTGTCTATGGCCACACTTGCACTAGCGCCCACTTGGCCCGAATTTCCTGCCAAGTCTGTATAGGCAGCAGAAGCGGTTGATACAACACCGAGCATAGTACTTCCCGCCGTAGGTGTGAAGGTGGCTGTGCTGACATAGTTGGTACCACTCAATACAAATGGGCTGAGTGAGCCGAGTGTTCCGCCGGTGACGGTTAAGTCGCCAGAGGAGCCATCCCAAGAAAAGCTGTTACCTGTTTTATCGCTGACAGTCACTGTCAAGGTTGCGGTTTCGCCGGCTTTAAGGGAAGCTACATTGAATGCCACAGACACTGAAGGCGTAAGCGTGTCGACCATGTAAGCGCTGTTGCTGCTTACGGCAGCCGAGGCGGGTGTCGATGTGTTGCCGGCGGCATCTGTCAGTACGGCGCCATTCAAGCTCAAAGCATTCAGTGCAATGGCAATGCCATCGGCATCGTTTTGACCTGCGGCAATGGTGGTGGTGAACACCAAGGTGTTGCTGCCAGCGCCTGATGCATAGGTGGCCTGCACCGTGCTGCTGCCCACCAACAAGGCCACTGTGGGCGAGCCGCCCGCCAGACTCAAATTGACCACTTCGTTGAAGGTCACAGTGACGTTGGCGGTATCACCTTCATTCAAATAAGTGTTGAGAATACCGGTTGAACCGCTGAGTGCAATTGCAGAAATGGTGGGTGCCAGAGTGTCCAGGGTGAGGCTGGGTGTGCCGCCTGCGCTGCCGTTGTTGCCAGCAGTATCTTGGTAAGCACCTGCGCTGACAGAAATACTCGCGGTACCTGAGTTGACGCCAGCGGTTGGTGTGAAGACTGCCGTGCGGGTGGCGCCAGTGCCAGAGATGGCGCTTAAAGTGCCATTGCTAAGGGTTACATCGCCCGTGGTGCCATTCCACACAAATGTGTTGCCCGGATCTTCGCTGAAGGTGAAGGTAATGTTGGCGGTTTCGCCCACTTTCACTTGACCCACATTGGATGTGATGCTTAAAAATGGCGCCGTGGTGTCAACGGTGAAGTTACTGTTGTCCGCTGTTGCTGGCACGCTGAGTGTGGTGGTATTGGTGCGTGGGTCTTTTAAAGTACTGCCATTCAATGACAAGGCGTTGGCACCCAAAGCGATGCCATCGGCATCGGTTTGTCCTGCAAGGATGGTGTAGGTGAACAACAAGTCGGCAGTACCTGCGCCTGAGGCGTAAGTGGCATTGACCGTGCTGCCGCCAATTTGCAAAGCCACAGTGGGCGAGCCCGCGGTGGTGTTGAGTGTTTGGGCTTCAGAAAAGTGGGCGGTGACAGTCACCACATCGCCTGCATTGAGGGCATTGTTTTGCACACCCACTGCGCTGGTAATTTGTACATCCATCAAAGTGGCAGGTGAGGTGTTGACCACCAAACTGCCTAGCGTGTTGCCCACGCCTAAATTGCCTGCGCTATCGGTGAACAGATCGTTGTTGACAGTGATGCTGGCACTGCCACCCGTCAAACCTTGCGTGGGCAAAAACGTGGCGGTGCGGGTGAGGCCTGTACCGCTGATGGCCGACAAGGTGCCATTGACCAGCGTCACATCGCCCGCGCTACCGTTCCAAGTGAAAGTGCTGCCAGGGTCTTCGCTGAATGTGAAAGTGATGATCGCTGTTTCGCCACTCAAGAAGGTGCTGCGACTGCTGCTGATGCTGACCACGGTTGGCGCAGTGGTGTCGACCAAATAGTTGGCGTTGTCGGCCGCGGCTGCAAAGGTGAGCGTGGGCGTGTTACCTGCTGTGTCAGTAAGGGCTTTGCCGTTTAAGCTGAGGCTGTTGGCATTGATGGCAATGCCATTGACATCGGTTTGGCCGTTCAGAATGGTGTAGTTGAAAACCAGTTGCGTGGTGCCAGCGCCCGACACATATTGCGCACTGACGATGGTGCTTCCAATGGTGAGGTCAACGCTGGGCGTGCCAACGTTGGCATCCAAGAAAACAGCTTCCGTGAAATTGACGGCCACCGACACCACGTCGCCTTGATTGAGCAAATTATTTTGAATGCCTGTGGCACTGAGCAAGGCCACGCTTGCAACGGTGGTGGTGCTTGTGTTGACGCTGATGTCAGCCGTTTTGTCGGTGACGCCTGCCGAGGCTTCTTGACCGATGTTGCCAGCAGCGTCGGTGTAGCTGTTGAGTGAAATAGCCACATTCGCGGTGCCTGCACTCACACCAGACGTGGGCGTGAGGAGTGCGGTGCGCGTCAGCGGATTGCCCGTGGTACTGAGCGCACCCAAGGTGCCGCCTGTGACGACCAAGTCCCCGCTGGTTCCGTTCCAAACAAAGCTAGTGCCGGGGTCTTCACTGAAGGTGAACGTGATGGTGGCAATTTGGCCAGAAATTAAAGCACTGGTACTGCTGGTGACACTGGCTGTTGGACGGGTGGTATCTACCAAATACTTGCCGTTGTCTGCAACTGCCAAGGAGGTGATGCTGGTGTTGTTGCCAGAGGCATCCTTCAAAGTGCCGCCATTCAGGCTGAGTGCATCTGCGTTAAGGGCCACACCATTGGTGTCGTTTTGTCCGTTGGCCACTGTGGCCGTGAAGATCAAGGCATTGCTGCCAGAACCGGATATGTAAGTGGCTTGAACCGCTGTGCCGCCCACATTGAGAGCCAAGGTGGGCGTGCCACCAGATGCATTGACGGTGATCACATCATTGAAGGTGACGGTGGCACTGAGCGTATCGCCAGCGTTCAAATTGTTGACGGTGGCGTCTGACGCACTGGCCACGCCGTCTGTGGAACTGCTTAAAGCTAAGCTTGAGAGGGTGGGTGCCAGGGTGTCCAAATTGAGCGTGGGTGTGGTGCCTGCTGCGCCATTGTTGCCTGCAGCATCTTGGTAGCTGTTGCCCGCCACGGTGATGCTGGCCGTGCCATTGCCTTGGTTGGCAGCAGGTGTGAACACCGCTGTGCGCGTCAGGCCTGTGCCGCTGATGGCACCTAAGCTGCCGCCAGCTATGACCACATCACCTGTCGTGCCATCCCATGCAAAGCTGGTTCCTGGGTCTTCAGAAAATGTGAATGTGACGGAGGCTGTGTCCGTTGAATTCAAACTTGATTTGTCAGAGGCGATGACCACGCTGGGTGCCGTGGTGTCCACCAAATAGTTGGCGTTGCTGCTGACAGCGGCAGACGTGATGCTGCTGGTGTTGCCATTTGCATCTTTGAGGGTGGCACCGTTCAATGTGAGTGCATTGGCGGGCAGGGCAACGCCATCGGTATCGGTTTGTCCACTGACGATGGCGGTGGTGAAGACCAAGGCGTTGGTGCCTGATCCCGACACATAGGTGGCTTGCACGGTGCTAGCGCCTACAAGCAAGGCCAAAGTAGGCGATCCGCCATCGGTGTTGACTGTGATCACATCGTTGAAGGTGGCCGTGACATTCAAGGTGTCGCCTGTGTTCAAGGTGTTGTTCAAGCCGCCCGTTGAACCGCTCAAAGCCACGCTGCTGATCGTTGGTGCCAAGGTGTCAATGCTGATGCTGGGCGTGGTGCCCGCTGTGCCCAGATTGCCCGCAACGTCGGTGTAGCTTAAGTCGGCCACCGTGATGCTGGCCGAACCACTGGCCAAGTTGGCGGTTGGCGTGAAGGTGCTGCGGCGCACATTGCCAAAGCCTGTGAGTGCGCTGAGGGTGCCGCCGGTCACGGTGATATCTGCCAAAGAAAAACTGGTGCCTGGGTCTTCTGTGAACGTGAAGCAAATGAGGTTGGTTTCGCCTGTTTTCAAACTGGAGGCAGAGGAGGTGATGAGCACGCTGGGGGCAGTGGTGTCGACCGGGTACAAAATGTTGTCGGCAACGCTGACATTGCCCAAGGTCAAGCTGTTGCCGGGCACGCTTTTCAAAGTGCTGCTGTTGAGGGTGATGGCCGCCGAGGGAATCGAGATGCCATTGGCATCCTCTTGCCCTGCCAGGATGCTGTAGCTGAACACAAAGTCGGAGGTGCCGCTGCCAGACGCGTAGTCCGCCTGAACGACTCTGCTGCCGATCATCAGACTTAAAGTGGGTGAGCCTCCTGTGGCATTGAGCACAATGGCTTCACTGAAAACCACCTTGGCGTAAATCACGTCGCCCGCATTGAGCAAGTTGCTCACAGCCCCCGTGGCGCTGCTCAGGCCCACCTGGCTGACAGTGGGTGTAGACGTTGAATAGGTAAGTGAAGGTGTGGTGCCAGCGCTGCCTGTGTTACCTGCGGCATCTTTGTAAGTACCTGCATTGACAGATATGCAGGCCGTGCCTGACACCACATTGGCGGTGGGGGTGAACGTGGCTGTGCGCGTTAAGCCGGTACCGCTGATGTTGCTTAAAGTGCCGCCACTGAGCACCACGTCACCCGCATTGGAAGCCCACACAAAACTGCTGCCGGGATCTTCGCTGAATGTAAAAGTGATGGCGGCAGTTTCACCCGATTTCAAGGTGGCAACATCCGAGGTGATGCTGACGCTGGGTGCTGTGGTGTCGACCAAATACAGCGGGTTGTTGGCCACAGCGATTGACGTGATGACGCTGGTGTTGCCCGCACTGTCTTTCAAGGTGGCGCCGTTCAAGCTGAGCGCGTTGATGGCAATGGCCACGCCATCGGTGTCGGTTTGGCCGCTGGCAATGGTGGTGCTGAACACCAATTCGCTTGTGCCTGAGCCCGACACATAAGTGGCTTGCACCGTGCTGCTGCCAATCACCAAGGCCAGCGTGGGCGATCCTGCGGTGGTGTTGAGCGTGACCGCTTCATTGAAAGTGACGGTGGCGCTGAGGGTGTCGGCGGCATTGAGCAGTTTGACGGTGGCATCCTGCGGGCTGGCCACAGCGCCAGTGGCACTGCTGAGGGCAAGACTTGCAATGCTGGGTGTAAGGGTGTCAAGGCTGAGGTTTGATGAGACGCCGGTGCTGCCGTTGTTGCCCGCAGCATCTTGGTAACTGTTGGCGGTGACGGTGATGCTGGCATTGCCAGAAGCCAAATTGGCTGTGGGGGTGAACACCGCTGTGCGCGTCAGTCCTGTACCGCTGATGGCACTCAAAGAACCACCCGTGACTGACAAGTCGCCTGCGCTGCCATCCCATGCAAAACTGGCAAGAGGTGCTTCTGAAAATGTGAAGGTGATGCTGGCAGTTTCGTCAGCTTTGAGTGCGCTTACATCCGATGTGATGTTGACGCTTGGCGCGGTCGTGTCCACCAAATAGGCCGGATTGCTGGCCACCGCAGAAGATGTGATGGTCGCTGCATTGCCTGCAATATCTTTCAAGTTGGCGCCATTCAAGTGCAGGGCATTCAGTGCAATGGCCACACCATCGTTGTCGATTTGGCCGTTGACAATGGCCGTACTGAACACCAATGCGTTGGTGCCTGAACCCGAGACATACGTGGCCTGCACAGTGCTGCTTCCCACGGTCAATTCGAGAGAGGGTGAGCCCGCGGTGATGTTCAACACAATCACTTCGCTGAAGGTCATTGTTGCAAGTAGCGTGTCACCCGCATTGAGCAAGGACACAGTGGCATCACTGGGGCTGAGAATGGCGCCAATGGCGCTGGTCAGCAACACATTTGTCAAGCTAGGCGCCACGGTGTCTAGGCTGAACGAAGGCGATGCGCCCGCAGCCCCCAAATTGCCCGCTGCGTCTTCATAACTTTGTGCCGTGACGGTGATGCTGGCACTGCCGCTGACCAAATTAGCGTCGGGTGTGAACACGGCCGTGCGCGTGAGACCCGTGCCTGTGAGTGCGCTCAACGTGCCGCCGGTCACAGCGACATCGCCGGTGCTGCCATCCCATGCAAAACTGCTGCCAGTTTCTTCTGACAATGTGAACGTGATGTTGGCCGTGTCACCCGCTTTCAATACGCTCGTGTCGGAAGTGATCACCACCGTGGGAACGGTGGTGTCCACTAAAAACAGCGGGTTGGAGAGAACCACCGCACTGGTGATCACACAAGCATTGCCGGCGGCATCGGACAAGATGGTACCGTTGAGGGTCAAGGCGTTGAGTGGCAATGACACGCCGTCGGTGTCGTTGAGGCCTGCCACGATGGTGGCAGTGAAAGTCCAAGTGTTGGTGCCAGTGCCCGACATGTAGGTGGCCTGTACCACGCTGCTGCCAATTTGCAAAGCAAGGGTCGGTGAGCCACCCGCCGCATTCAGTGTGACCGCATCGTCAAAGCTGACGGTGGCGCTGAGTGTGTCGCCGGCATTCAAGATGCGGTTCACAGCACCTGTGGCGCTGCTTAGAACAATGGCCGTGAGATTGGGCGGCGTGGTATCTGAAGGCGGTGGCGGTGGCGCAGGTGGCGGTGTTGGTGGCGGAGGAGGAGTGATTGGCGGTGGTGGCGGCGGTGCTGGGTCTGGTGTGGGCGGCGGCGTGGGTGTTGGGTCTGCTGTGACTTCAAAGGATTCAGCACTGCGCACCGAGACATTACCCGCCAAGTCAACGGCGTAGAGATGGTACACAGCTGCAGGCAGGCCACTCAGAGAAATGGGGGTGTTGCTTTGGACGATGTCAATGGCCACACTTTTGGAAACAAGCGGGCTGAGATTTTCCAAATCACCCAAGTTGAGAATGATGCTGGTGCTAGGCACCACATAGGCTTTACCCAGTTCATTGCTTTGAACTTGGAGGGTGCCTGACTGTGTTTGTGTCAGCGTGAGCGAGCCATCCTCAAGTTTGGAGATAGGGGCCGTGGTGTCCACCAAGTACAAAGGGTTGCTCAGAACGGCACTGGCCGTGTTGAGGGTGGCTCTGCCTAAGGTGTCTTGAAGACTTGCACCATTCAACTGAAGAGCGTTGCTTGCAATGGCCACACCGTCCAAGTCGGTTTGACCATTCACGATGGTGGTGACAAAGACCAACGCGTTGGTGCCCGATCCCGATACATAGCGCACTTCGACACTTTGGGTGCCAACAATCAATTGAAGGGAAGGACTGCCACTGCGTGTGTCTAAGTTCACAAGCCCGCTGAATGTGACTGTGGCTGTGAGCGTGTCACCAGCGTTCAAGCGATGGTTCATCTCGCCCGTGGCGCTTGTCAGCGCCATCGACGTGATGGTGGTTGGGTGGACCACTGGCGGGGGTGCAGGTGGTGGTGGCGTTGGAGTTGGTGTGACAGGCGTGTCTTTGCCGCCACCACTCAAAGCAATCACGCCAAGTAAAGCGCCAGAAACATCCGCCAAACCAATGCTTGCCGCAACAGGTGCAGCTGGCAAGAGCGCCATCACAGTGCCAGGATTGAGTAAAGCCACCTTGCAATCGAGCGCATCGTCGCGCTCGGTCCAAACCAAACTTTCAGGGACGTCCAATGCTTCTTTGGGCAAATGCGCTGTGACATGAACTTCTTCGCAGGCTTGGTTTTGCAGTTTGTAAACCGGTGCGTTGGGGACAGGGGCGATGCTTGCCACAAAATAGTCTTGCAACTCCAGTGCCACTTGATCTTCCACCAACACTTGAAGGTTCTTTTGCGAGCGCAGCAGCTTTTGCCCTTTGAGGTGACCGCCTGCTTCTTTGTCGATCAGTTTGTATTCATAGCCTGGTTGTGTTTTCACAAGCAGAGGTTTGATGACCGACAAAGGTGCATCAGGGGCCGTGCTCAATTTGGCCAGTTGAATGGTTTGAACGCGACCATCGGGCGTGGTGGCTTGAAGTTGAACGTCGTTGATCATGCTGATTTACCGCTCATGCAGTGCGCCGGAGAATGCTTTTTGGACAGGTTTGGCAAGGTACTGAAGCACCGACCTGGAGCGAGTTCGTATATCGAGTGTGGCCGTCATACCAGGCTTGAGATCACTCATACGCAGGCGATGAGCGGCTTGGTTCGAAAAAAGTGAAGCACTTTTAAGTGTTTGAACCGACTCAGAAGGCGTGTTGGGATCAATTTGCACTTGCACACGGTAAAAGGCTTGTGTGGTACCCGAGGCGGTGCTGTCGGTGAAGGTGTCTGAACTGATGTAGCTGAGGGTGCCGTTCAGCATGCCGTAAACGCTGAAATCGAATGCATCCAACTTCAAACTCACAGGCTGACCGATGCGCAGTTCACCAATGTCGCTCGGGTTGATTTTGGCTTCGACAATGTAGCCGCCCGTGCTGGGTGAAATGTGCATCAACTCATCGCCTGCGCGCAAAACGCCCCCCACTGTGTTGATGCGCATGAATTTGACAACGCCATCCACCGGCGTTGTGAGTACGCTGTGGTCCAACAAACTTTGGCGTTCGTTCAGCTTGAATTGGTTGGCAGCTATTTCTTCCTGCAAGCGAATCACATCTTGCTTGGCGTCTTGCAAATATTTGTTTTGAACGCCGGCGATGCGGCCTTGCGTTTCATGCACTTGACGTTGCGCGCGCATCATCTCCAGTTGGCTGACATCGCCTGTTTTCAAAAGCGATTGACTCATGCGCAACTCATCCTCAGAAAGTTCTAAGCCAGCGCGTAGAAGTTTCAATTCATCGAGGTGACCCTGTTTTCTTTGCAAATAGACTTGCGCTTGGCCTGATTGAAAGGCGCTACTTGCTGCGTCATTTTTTTGAAATGCCAGAGCCTGACCTGAGGACTCTGCGTTAGCCCTGGCCAATGCAGCATGCAAAGCGCTCAGCTTGGATTTGACTTCTTGGTAACTGGCTTCAGTGCGCGTGGTCTCTAACATTGCAAGCGCTTGGCCAGCATGCACTTGTTGGCCTTCTGTCACCAGCAATTTGGTTAGCACCCCACCATCAGCCGCTTGGATGATTTGATTGCGCGATGCCGCAATCACTTGGCCATTGCTTCGCACAGTCTGGTCCATGTGCGACAAGCTGGACCAGCCTAAAAAGCTAAGCAAACCCACTAGCAGCAAGCGCGTGCCAGTGAGTTGTTGTTGCCAACGCGTGAGCCTAGCTTCAAAGAAGGGGCGGTCAGGCCTGGGAGTTTGTGTGTTCATGCTTGAAGTTGTTTGAGCACTTGCTCTTTAGGGCCATCCAGCAAAACCTCGTGTTTGGCGATGACGACCAAGCGATCGACCAACGTCAGCATTTCAGGCTTGTGCGTGACCAATACCAAGGTGTCTTGGGGTCGAAGGGTTTGTTGAAGAGCCCGTGTCACGTGATCGGCCAGTTGACGGTCCATGGCGGCAGTGGGCTCGTCCATTAACCAAATGCGGGGTCGCCTTAAAAACACGCGCGTCAAATTAACCAGCTGGCGCTGTCCACCCGACAAGCCATGGCCACCTTCTTGGATGGGCAAGTCAAAGCCCATGGGGTGGTGGGCCAATACAGCATGCTGGAGTCCTGTTTGCTGTGCCACGCCGTTCAGAATGTCGTCACCTGGATCGGTCATGCCCATCAGCAAGTTGTCGCGTAGCGTGCCCTCAAACAAGCGGCCCTCTTGCTGCAGATAGCCCAGTTGCTCTGCCAGCAAAGGTTTGGCAATGACCGCCAAATCGACGCCATCAAGAGTAATGCCACCCACTTGCGGTTTGTACATGCCACTGAGCAATCGCAACAAGGTTGTTTTGCCAGCACCGATCGGACCTAAGACCCCAATTTTTTCTCCGTTGCGGATGTGCAGCGTGTTCACTTTCAGGGCCGCTTGCTGCCCGTACCCATACATCACTTCTTTGAGGGTGTAATTGCCTTGCACTGCATCCAAAACCACGGGTGTTTGGCCATGATGGTCGTCCGGCAGTTGCCAGATTTGGTCGAGGCCTTGAAGTGCCGATTGGCAATGTCCCCATTGAATGAGTTGAGAAGGCAAGGCTGCAATAGGCTGCAGGATGCGGTTGGACAAAATGGAGCAGGCAATGAGGCTGCCCATGCTGAGCTCGCCTCTGGAAATCATCAGTGCACCCGATGCCACCAACACCACATAGGCAATTTGCTGCAGCGCTTGTAGATGGTGTTGGGCAGATTCGCTGATTCTTCGCAAGCGCAACTCTTCGCCGCGCGCGGTGTCCGAAATGTTCTGCCACAAACTGAGTTGGCGCCAACCCCCTTGGCCAGACTTCAAGGTTTCTGCGCCTTCAATGGCCTCTACCAGCAGGCCTGTTTTTCGCATGTTGGCCAACGCCACCTGGTGACTGCGTTTTTCAATTTCCCGCAGACCTTGCAAACCGACCATCAAGGACAACAACAAAAACACCGCAGGAATCAAGGCCAGCCAGCCCGCCATGGCCCACAAAGCGAAGGTGAATACCAAGGCAAAAGGGGCATCGATCAACATTTGCGTGGCCGACCCCGTTAAAAATGCGCGCACACTTTCATAGGCCTTGATTTGGCCAGCCAGGCTGCCCACGCTGGTGGGCAATTTGTCCATGCGAACTTGTAGCAGTCGCATGAACACGTCACGCCCCAAACGCTGATCGACAGCTTCAATGATTTTTTCGTTCAAGTCGGATCGCAAGCGCCGCGCCAACCATTCAAACGCAATGGCACCCAACACGCCCAAACTCAAAACCCACAAAGTAGCACTGGCACCTGTGGGCACCACGCGATCGTAGATTTGCATGCTGTAAAAGGAAATGCCCAGCGCGACAAAATTCAACATGACGCCGTTCAGGCTGGCATCGATCAAGGTACTTTGATGCTTTTGAATTTCCAGTTTGATCAAGCGCCAGACAGGACTGTTCGATCGCTCAAAGGGCATTCTGAAATCGACCTTGACCAAAGCCAAAGAACTTAAGTGGTGTTGCGTGGACTCGCCGTCTGCCGAATCCAGCACCCATTGCGATTGGCTGTTGTAGCTTTTAACAACTCGCCAAGTGCCTTCATGGTCGACGGCGAGGCAGGGCAGTTGAGAGGGATCGATGCTGGCGTTGTTGAGCCATTGCACAGATTTCCAATTCAGCTGCGACTTTAAAAGTTGCAAAGTTTTTTTCGCTGAGTGAGCCTGCGCCATGTCGGTGCAGGCGAACAACGCATGCTTGTCTAAACTTTGGCGTTGCAGTTGCGCCAAGCGTTGCAGTGCAGCTTGCAATGAATTCATGGTGCAGACCCCGCATACGCCGCAGGGATTCCGTGTGCTTGAATGTGCAATCGACCAAGGCTTTGCAGCCAAGCCATCTCGTTTTCGATGACGGCCAATTCAGCCTGCGAAGTTTCACGAGCAGCATTCATCACATCGATCCAAGTTTTCTTGCCATTGATAAATTGACGCTCCCAAGCAGCTTGAATTTCTTGGGAAGACTCTAGGTTGAGAAGCAGCATCTCCGCCTTGCTTTGCCTTGCATTGGCATTCAAAAAATCGCTTTGAACGGCTTCCAACACACTTCTGCGAGCAGCCACAATTTCTTGCAAGGCGCCATCGTGTTTGTTTAGCAAGGCCACCAGCTGGTATGCCAAACCAAAGCCAGCACCGGTGCTGGCACTGAAACCTACAAACACCCGATTGGTGTTGGGCGTGTTGGCGTAGGTGTAGTTGCCACGTTGGTGTTCTGCGCGAACATAAACTTCAGGCTGCAAGGCTGCGCGTTTTTCGGCCACCTCGGCCAATTGCAGTTGAGCAACGTGTTCAAGTCGACGGATCAATGGCGAGTTGCCTAGGCTGATGGTTTCCCAGTGCGGCAAAGCTTGCTTCAATGCAAGTCCATCCAGCGTTAGCATTTGAATGTTGGGATGGATCAGCTTGAGATCCAGGCTTTTGGCCTCTGGCACCCATTGCGACAAACGAATCCAAGCTTGGTTTTCTTGCTGCAAGGCATTGAACCGATCTTGACGAACTTGCACCAAGCGCAAGTTGGCATAGTTGACTTCGTTCAGGGGCGACAGGCCTTGTTCAGCGCGGCGCGTGATTTTCAGAAGCAGTTGCGTTTGAACCGTTTCACTTTTTTCCAAGACTTGTTGCTGGCGCTGCGCCATGACCACCTCCATCCAGGCTTGAAGCGTTTTCAAAGCCAAGCCCTGTTGAATTTCAATCAGGCGTGCATGTTCGATGGCTTGTGTGGCGATCGCTTTGTCAGATTGCGCCGTCAGTCGGCCGCCTGTCCAGAGGGGCTGTTGGAGTCTGAAGCTGAGAACTTGGGGTGAGCCTGTGTAGACAGGATCAGGTGATTGCGTTTGCACGCGTTCCATGGAGATGGAGGGGGTTGGCCAATACGCTTGCTGCTTGACCTTCAAATCCATGCTTGCAGCTTGCAAGTTCTGGATTTGACTTTGGACCTGGGGATGTTCGGCTGTGACCTTCTGCAAAAGAAGGGGTAGCAGGGGCGATACGGCAGAAAAAACAGACGGCTGCGCAACCAAGCCAAATTCAGGATCTTTTGCGCTGGAATAAAGCGGCTGTGCGCTTATCAACACAAAAATACATAGCAGGGGAAGCCTATATATTCTTTTGTATTCGTGAAAATTAATCAATAAAACTTTAAGTTGTATTTAATATTAGCATGTTTCAAGCGCTTGTCTTGGGGGTGCAGGTTCTATTTGCGAGTGAACATCTCGTTCAACTTTGTTTTTCGTCATTGGCCTTCTAAGAGGGTTATGATGGAAATTAGCCCTGTAATTTGCAGGACATTGTGTGAATCAAATGTGAATAATTTGGTATTCATTTTGATGATTTTATGCCAACTCTTTTGGAGATGCTGATGCAACGTCGTTTTGTTCTTCCCATCCTGGTTTCTGCTTTGACTGGTTTCGCCGCTTTGTCTGCAGCGCCTCTTGCCATGGCCCAGGCCAAAGATTTGAAAATTGCCCACATTTACAGCAAAACAGGTCCCTTAGAGGCTTACGGCAAGCAAACTCAAGTGGGTCTGATGATGGGCTTGGACTACGCCACCGGTGGCACCATGCAAGTGGGCGGTCGCAAGTTGGTTGTGATTGAAAAAGACGACCAAGGCAAACCTGACTTAGGCAAAAACCTGTTGGCAGCTGCTTACGGTGACGACAAAGTTGAGATTGCAGTGGGCCCAACGGCATCGCCTGTGGCCTTGGCCATGTTGCCTGTTGCCGAAGAGTACAAAAAGATTTTGCTGGTGGAGCCTGCCGTTGCCGACTCCATCACGGGTGACAAGTGGAACAAGTACATTTTCCGCACAGGTCGCAACAGCAGCCAAGATGCCATCTCCAACGCTGTTGCATTGGACAAAGCGGGATACAGCATCGCCACCTTGGCACAAGACTCTGCGTTTGGTCGTGATGGTGTGAAGGCTTTCCGAGAGTCCTTGAAAACAGCGAAGCTGGTGCATGAAGAGTACTTGCCACCCGCCACCACCGACTTCACAGCCGGTGCTCAACATTTGATCGACAAGCTCAAATCGCAACCCGGTCGCAAAATTATTTTCATCATTTGGGCTGGTGGCAATCCATTCAAAATTGCCGACATGGACTTGAAGCGCTACGGCATTGAAATCGCCACGGGCGGCAACATCCTGCCCGCCATGGTGGCTTACAAGCAGTTCCCTGGCATGGAAGGTGCGGCTTACTATTACTTCGGCATGCCCAAGAACACCGTCAACGATGCCATGGTGGCGCGTCATTACACGCAGTTCAAATCGCCCCCTGACTTCTTTACAGCAGGTGGCTTTGCATCGGCCATGGCCTTGGTCACTGCTTTGAAGAAAACCAATGGCAACACAGATGCCAACACGTTGATCAGCACCATGGAAGGCATGAGCTTTGACACCCCTAAAGGCAAGATGACCTTCCGCAAAGAAGACCATCAAGCCATGCAAAGCATGTACCACTTCAAAATTAAAGTAGACCCCGCGTTTGCGTGGGGTGTGCCAGAGTTGATTCGCGAAATCAAACCTGAAGAAATGAACGTGCCCATTCGCAACAAACGCTAAGGTGAGCTCCCTTGGGCGTTCTGCAAACGCATGACCTCACCATCCGCTTCGGCGGACACGTGGCGGTCAATGCGGTCTCTTGTCGTTTTGAACCCGGCACCTTGACGGCCATCGTCGGCCCCAACGGTGCTGGCAAGACAACCTACTTCAACTTGATATCGGGTCAATTGCCGGCCAGTGAGGGGCGCGTCTTTTTAGAGGGCCAAGAGCTGACAGGCATGAGTGCCTCGGCCAGAACCCGTGCAGGGCTGGGCCGTGCGTTTCAGTTGACCAATTTATTTCCCAATTTGTCTGTGCTTGAAAATGTGCGATTGGCTGTTCAGGCAACTGAATCGGGTGCGCATTTGCGGGGTCTTAATTTGTGGTCAATTTGGCAAGACCACGCGCAACTGACGCAACAAGCGCAGGACATCTTGCAACAAGTGGCCATGCTGCATCAGGCGCAAGCCACCGTGTCCAGTTTGCCGCACGGCGATCAGCGCAAATTGGAAGTGGCATTGCTCATGGCACTCAAACCCTCGGTGTACATGTTTGACGAACCCACGGCAGGCATGAGCCAAGATGAGGCGCCCGTGATCTTGAACCTCATTCGCCAATTGAAAAGTGACAAAACCAAAACCATTTTGTTGGTCGAGCACAAAATGGACGTGGTGCGCGAATTGGCCGATCGCATCATTGTGTTACACAACGGCCAGTTGGTGGCCGATGGCGAGCCATCAGAAGTCATGGCCTCTGCCGTGGTGCAAGAAGCTTATTTGGGTGCCAAACCAGCGCAGATGCATCCACAATCCAGTGTCAACGCCAGTGCAGAGGAGGGCGTGTGATGTCTTCCAATGTCTTGCTCGAATTGAATGAGGTTCACACGCACATTGGGGCTTATCACATCTTGCATGGCGTCAATTTGCAAATTCCTCGAGGTGAACTCACCCTTTTGTTGGGCCGCAATGGCGCAGGCAAAACCACCACGCTCAGAACCATCATGGGTTTGTGGCAAGCCTCACAAGGCACAGTGAATTTCAATGGACATGACATCACGCACATGAGCACGCCCGACATTGCGTCGCTCAACATTGCCTATGTGCCCGAAAACATGGGCATTTTTTCAGACCTCACAGTTGAAGAAAACATGTTGTTGGCTGCACGCAAAGCCTCGCATGCGCAGCAAATGGACGCAGACCGCTTGGCCTGGATTTACGCCATGTTTCCTGCAGTTGAAAAATTTTGGCATCACCCCGCAGGCAAGTTGTCGGGCGGACAAAAGCAAATGCTGGCCGTGGCCCGTGCCATGGTCGAGCCCCGCGATTTGCTCATCGTCGATGAACCGAGCAAAGGCTTGGCACCAGCCATTGTGCAAAACATGATCGATGCCTTTCAAAAAATGAAAGCCAGTGGCGTGAGCATTTTGTTGGTGGAGCAAAACATTCATTTTGCGCAGCAGCTGGGTGACAGCGTGGCGGTGATGGACAACGGTCGTGTCATCCATGCAGGCAGCATGGCCGCGCTAAGTGCCGACCCGGCTTTGCAACAATCTTTGTTGGGCTTGGCATTGTGATGGTGAACATGAAAACAAGTTTAGACATCAAGCCTTTGCTCTTGGTTCCGGTTTTGGCTTTGTTGGCCTTGCCGCTCGTTGGCTCGGTCGATACTTGGCTGACCCTGAGTGTGGCGGGCTTTGCGATGGGCATGATCATCTTCATCATGGCCTCGGGCCTTACTTTGGTCTTTGGTTTGATGGACGTCCTCAATTTTGGTCACGGTGTTTTCATTGCATTGGGTGCTTTTGTGGCCACCAGTGTGATGTCGGGCATGGCCGATTGGACGCAGTCGCAAGAACTCTGGCGCAACTTGCTTGCGGTCGGCTCGGCCATGGCGCTGGCCATGATGGCGGCTTCAGTCATTGGCTTGGCGTTTGAGCGATTCATCGTGCGGCCCGTGTATGGCCAACACCTCAAACAAATTTTGATCACCATGGGCGGCATGATCATTGGCGAGGAAATCATCAAGGTGATTTGGGGACCCTTGCAAATTGCGTTGCCCTTGCCCGAAGCCATGCGCGGGTCATTGCTGTGGGGAGATGCCTCGCTTGAAAAATACCGTTTGATGGCGGTGGTGGTGGGGCTGCTGGTGTTCGCTTTGCAGGCCTGGACCTTGAGTCGCACCAAGGTGGGCTTGCTCATTCGCGCTGGCGTGCAAGACCGCGAAATGGTCGAGTCTTTGGGTTACAAAATTCGCCGATTGTTTGTGGGCGTGTTTGTGGTGGGCAGTGGCTTAGCGGGTTTGGGCGGTGTGATGTGGGGGCTGTACCAACAAAATGTGGTGCCGCAAATTGGCGCGCAAGTGAATGTGCTGATTTTCATTGTCATCATCATGGGCGGCTTGGGCTCGACTGGCGGTGCGCTGATCGGTGCCTTGATGGTGGGCCTGATGGCCAACTACACAGGCTTTTTGTTTCCCAAGCTGGCGTTGTTTTCCAACATTGCGCTCATGGCCGCCATTTTGTTGTGGCGTCCGCAAGGGGTCTACCCCGTGGCCAATCGCTGAACGAAAGCGCAAGACATGTTGAAACGTTTACTGTCTCATGACATGCCCCGCAGCACCTGGCTGGCCTGGATGCTGGCGGCGGTGTTGTTGGGCTTGGCCTTTGCGCCTTTTCTTTTTCCGGGTGTCAAGGCTTTGTCGGTGGCTGCCAAGATATTGGTCTTCATCGTCTTGGTGGCCAGTTTCGATTTGCTGTTGGGCTATACCGGCATCGTTAGTTTTGCCCACACCATGTTCTTTGGCATTGGTGCGTATGGCGTGGCCATGTCGTCTAACCATTGGGGGGCAACTTGGACGTCACTGGGTTTGGGCATTGCAATTGCGCTTATGCTCACGTTGGTATTGGCCTTACTGATTGGTCTTTTTTCTCTACGCGTGAGGGCCATCTTTTTTGCCATGATCACTTTGGCCGTGGCGGCAGCATTCCAAACCTTGGCATCTCAATTGTCTGAATGGACAGGTGGTGAAGACGGCTTGAGTTTCAAATTGCCAGCCTTGTTATTGCCCAGCACCGAGTTCAGTGACACCCCTTTCTGGGGGGTGAACTTGGACGGACGCTTGCTGTGCTACTACCTCTTGTTTGCGGCCGCGTTGCTTCAGTTCCTGATGTTGCTGCGCATTGTGAATTCGCCGTTTGGCCGTGTTTTGCAAGCCATCCGAGAGAACGAATTCAGGGCGGAAGCCATTGGCTATCGCGTGGTGGTGTACCGCACGTTGTCCAGCGTGTTGTCGGCTTTGTTTGCTTGCATGGCAGGCGTGATGCTGGCGCTTTGGTTGCGCTACAACGGGCCTGATACGTCGCTCAGTTTTGAAATCATGATGGACGTTTTGTTGATTGTGGTGATTGGGGGCATGGGCACCATCTACGGCTCGGCCATTGGTGCGGTTCTCTTTTTATGGGCGCAAAGCTATCTGCAAGATTTGCTGCGCTGGGCCAGTGAAGCTGTCTCGGCTTGGCCAGTGCTTGCTGCGCTGCTGTCGCCCGATCGTTGGTTGCTGTGGTTAGGCCTGCTGTTTGTGTTGTCGGTTTATTATTTCCCAACAGGTATCGTGGGCCGACTGAGAGTCAAAGCCTTGCGCTGAAACGCATCCATCTGGTATTTATTCATCCCAAATGAGTGCTTTCCCTGTTGTTCCAAGCACTTTAATTGCGCAAGATATCGTCACTTGAATTTGAGAGTATTTCCAATGAAAAAATCATCCTCTACGCGCGCCAGTCAATTGGCCCTTGCCCTTGCCGCCACTGGCCTCATGGCCAGCAACTCTGCCTTAGCGCAAAGCGGTGAAGTCAACGTCATTTGTTCCGCGCAAGCTGCTTGGTGCAGCATGATTGCCGTCACCTTTGAAAAGAGCCAAGGCGTCAAGGTCAACATGACCATGAAGGGTTCTGGCGAAGCCATTGCCCAAATCTTGGCTGAAAAAGCCAACCCCAAAACGGACGTGTGGTTCGGTGGTACTGGCGACCCTCACCTGCAAGCCGCTGAGCAAAACCTCACCCTTGAGTACAAATCCCCCACTTTGCCCAAACTGCACGATTGGGCGCAGCAACAAGCTAAACAATCTGGCTACAAAACGGTCGGTATATATTCAGGCCCCTTAGGTTTTGGTTATAACACCGAGTTGTTAGCAAAGAAAAAACTGGCCATTCCCAAAACTTGGAATGACTTGCTCAAGCCCGAGTACAAAGGCGAAATTCAATCGGCCAATCCATCGTCTAGTGGTACGGCTTACACCATGATTGCCACCTTGGTGCAATTAATGGGCGAAGACCAAGCCTATGAGTACCTCAAGAAGCTCCACAAAAACATCAGTACCTACACACGTTCAGGCACTGGGCCCATCAAGGCAGTGGCGCGAGGCGAAACTTCTGTCTCTATCAGTTTCGTTCACGACGGCCCTGGTGAAAAAGCCCAAGGTTTCCCCATTGAAACCATCACACCTGCCGATGGCACGGGCGCCGAAATTGGCTCCATGTCCATTGTCAAAGGTTCACGCAACCTGACCGCAGCCAAGCAGTTTTACGAATGGGCATTGACGCCTTCGGCGCAAGCTTTGGGTGCTGCCACATTGCAGTTCCAGTTGCCTTCGCACAAAGAAACCAAAGTCGATCCACGTGTGCCTGATTTCAAAAAAATCAAGCTCATCAATTACGACTATGCCAAGTACGGTCAAACTGCAGAGCGCAAGCGTTTAATTCAGCGCTGGGAAAAAGAAGTTAACAGCCTGCCGCAATAATGACTGCCGCGCTGCGCACGCAGCGAGCCTTAACGATGTGGGCCCTGTTGGGCCTGCTCAGTTTTGGTTTTCTGCCTTGGTACTTTCTTCAGCAAGGCTCTTTGGCTGCTGCCATGCCCGCTGTCTGGGCTGGCCCAGAAACAGCCAGTGCCCTGATGCAAGCCCTCCAACACGGCCGTCCTTGGTTGTGGTTTGGTTTTGCAGGTTTGTGCACTTGTTTGATCGGTCTCATCGCACCAGTGGCGGTGTATCCCAAACGCCAAGGGGTGTTGTTGGTGTGCGGTGCCATGTTGGGCTTGCTCGGTATCACCCTCAGTGGTTTTGCCATCGGTGCTGTGGGCTGGTCATTTGAATTCCTTGAGCAATCGTTTGGTCCCATCGCGCAGGGTCAGTACGGCATGGGGTGGGGCGCTGCAGGCGTCTTGTTGTCGCTGACCATTTTGCTGGGCGCAGGTTTGGCGCGTTTGGGCTATTGCAGAGGCGATGTCTTCATTGCCAGTGCGGTCACTTTGTGCGTGATGTTGTTGGCCTTGTTTGTGGTCTATCCCGTTTGCCGCTCCTTGGCCTCCGCTTTTTATACAGAAGCCAACGAGCTGAGCCTGATGGCCGTATGGGACCGCATCGGGACGCCGCGCATATGGAGTTTGAATTGTTTGAACGCGACGGGACGCTGTGGCGTGGCTTGGAACACTTTGGGCTTGGCCTTGGCGACTGCAGCAGGCACCACCTTTTTAGGAACACTCATTGCCTTGTGGGCCGAGCGCAGCGGCACGCGTTTGGGCAAGCCGCTCAACGCATTGGCCCTCATGCCCATCATCACGCCGCCCTTTGTGGTGGGTCTGGGCTTGATCTTGCTGTTTGGCCGATCAGGCTTGGTCAACCAAGCCTTGGAGTGGGCCTTTGGCATTCCGCCCACACGATGGTTCTATGGCGTCTTTGGCATTTGGTTGGCCCAAATGTTTGCCTTTACGCCCATCGCTTTCATGATCATGCGCGGGGTGGTTCAGGGTGTCAGTCCTTCTTTGGAAGAAGCCTCTCAAACCTTGCGCGCCACGCGCATGCAAACCTTTTGGCGCATCACATTGCCACTTCTCAAACCGGGTTTGGCCAATGCCTTCTTGGTGGGCTTCATTGAAAGCATGGCCGACTTTGGCAATCCCATCATTTTGGGTGGACAGTTTTCTGTGCTGTCGACTGAAATCTTTTTTGCCATTGTGGGCGCTGCCATCGACCCTGGCATGGCAGCAGCTTTGTCTTTGGTCCTCACCGTATTTGCATTGGCCGTTTTTGTCATTCAACGTCAAGTGCTCAGTGGTGCGCAGTTCACCACAGTGTCGGGCAAAGGTGATGCCGGCATTCCCCTCAACTTGCCCCCTGCAGTTTTGAATGTGTGCCGCGGCATTGCAGGACCTTGGTTGGCTTTCACTTTGGTTGTGTATGTATTTGCCTTTGCCGGTGGGTTCGTGCAAACATGGGGCCGGGATTACACCTTCACCTTGAACCATTTCAAAACAGCCTTTGATGTGCAGTGGGGTGAATTCGGTTGGGTTTGGGCAGGCACAGCTTGGAACTCCTTGTTCAACACTTTGAGTTTGTCGGCCATGGCCGCGCCTGTGTGTGCAGGCCTGGGCTTGCTGATGGCGTGGCTGCTGGCGCGCACCGAGTTCAAAGGCAAGAATGCGTTTGAGTTTGCTGCGCTGCTCACCTTTGCCATTCCAGGCACGGTGCTGGGCGTGAGTTACATCTTGGCCTTCAATGTGCCGCCTGTGGAGCTCACAGGCACGGGTTTGGTCATTGTGCTGTGCTTTATTTTTCGCAATTTGCCAGTGGGTGTGCGTGCGGGCACCGCAGCTTTCAAGCAACTCGATCGCTCACTCGATGAAGCCTCGGTCATGCTGCGGGCCAGTACGCTCACCACCCTTCGTGAAGTGGTGTTGCCATTGCTCAAACCGGCTTTGGTGGCGGCACTCATCTACAGTTTTGTTCGTTCCATGACCACCGTCTCGGCCGTGATTTTCTTGGTGACGGCCAAGTACGAATTGGCCACCACCTACATCATTGGCCGCGTGGGCAATGGTGACTATGGTGTGGCCCTAGCGTATTGCACCGTGCTCATGGCACTCATGGGATTCATCACAGTGGTCATCCAACGATGGGTGGGCAAGCGTGAGTTGGGCCGCAGAGAAATGAAAGCATCCACATGACCTCACATTCACAACCTGCCGTTGCCGGTATTGAGTTTCGCCAAGTCACCAAACGCTATGGTGAGGGCAACGCGCCTTTGGTCGTCAAGGGCATTGATTTTGTCGTACCCAAAGGCACGCTCACCACCTTGCTGGGCCCTTCGGGTTGCGGCAAGACCACCACCTTGCGCATGATTGCAGGCTTGGAAACTGTCAGTGGCGGTCAAATTTTGATCGATGGGCAAGATGTCACTAACTTGGGACCAGCCGAGCGAAATGTCAGCATGGTGTTTCAAAGTTATGCGCTATTTCCGCACATGACCGTCATTGACAATGTGCGATATGGTCTCAAGGTCAGTGGTGTTTCGGTATCTGAAGCAACAGCGCGTGCGCATGTGGCTTTAGAAAACGTGGGCCTCAAAGGCTTTGACAACCGTCTGCCCAGTGAACTCTCTGGAGGGCAACAACAGCGCGTTGCGGTGGCACGTGCCTTGGTGCTCGAGCCTTCTGTGTTGTTGTTTGATGAGCCGCTGTCTAATTTGGATGCACGTTTGCGCCGCTCGATGCGCGACGAAATTCGCAGCCTTCAACAGCGCTTGGGTTTAACGGTCGCTTATGTCACCCACGATCAAAGTGAAGCGCTGGCTGTCAGCGATCAAATCATTGTGATGGAAGCGGGCACCATTGCGCAGGCTGGCTCTCCTGAAGATTTGTACGAACGACCTGTGTCCGAGTTTGTAGCTGGTTTCATGGGTGAAGCCATGCTGTTTCAGGGTGAAGTCAATGCGCAGGGGCAGGTCCGTGTGGGTCCTCTCACGTTTCAAGCGCGTCAGCAAGTTCAAGAAGGTGCAATTACCGCAGCCATACGGCCAGAAGCCTGGACCGTGGTGTCTGCGCAAGGCGCCGCACTGACCGGTGTATTGCAAAAGAAAGCCTACTTGGGCAGCACCTTGGAGCTCACCTTTGACACCACCTTGGGCCCCTTGTTTGTTGTCACTTCTGATTTGTCGCAAGAGTGGCCGTTGCACATCACGCTGGGTTTGTCACTGACAGGCCGCGGTGTGTCGGTGGTCTCGCGTATTTAATTTTTTGAAAGTAATTCATGGCGATTGTGTTTGACCTTGGCGGCGTGGTTTTCAAATGGAAACCCCTTGAGCTGTTGCAAAATATATTCCCGGAACGTGCCCCCAATGAAGTGGCTGCCAAACAATGGGCCGATCAGATTTTTGAAAGTTTCAACCCGCTGAGCGATTGGGCGCAGTTTGATTTGGGCCTCATTGAGCCCGATGCTTTGGCTGCCAAAATTTCAAAACGTGTGGGCATTCCCGAAGCCGATATGCATTTATTGATTGCCAGCATTCCACCGCACATGGTGCCGCAAGTGGGCACCGTAGACATCATTTCCGATTTGAAAGCAGCGGGACATCCGCTTTACTTTTTGTCCAACATGCCAGCGACTTATGCGGATCATTTAGAACGTTCAAATGATTTTTTCCGACATTTTTCGGATGGCATTTTTTCGGCGCGCATTCAGCAAATCAAACCGCAATTGCCTATTTTTCAAAGCGCCAATGAGCGCTTTAAGGTGTCAGGCAAAGAGACTGTGTTCATTGACGATGTTCAGCACAACATCGACGCTGCGCATGCCCATGGTTGGACGGGCTTGCGCTTTGATGAGCCGGCCCAAGTGCGGCGTGACTTGGTGGCCATGGGCCTTTTGAAGGCCTAAGCCAAGCCACCAGATCGCCTGAAGGAATGGCTTAGTCTTTGGCGCCAAGCGCCAAGGCCAGCTGGCGAGAATTCGCTAAAGCGGCGGCCTGCGCACTGATAGCTTGAGCCGATGTGGGCCAACCTTGCAAGTGTTGCTCGCTGATGTTGGCCAAGGCATCCATCCAAGTGGGCTCATCGTTTAAGCAAGGGATGTAGTTGAATGTTTTGCCGCCTGCATGCAAAAAGGCCTCTCGGGCTTCCATGCTGATTTCTTCCAGGGTCTCTAAACAATCACCTGTAAAGCCTGGGCACACCACATCGACACTTTGCATGCCTGCTTGTGCCATGGCAATGAGGGTTGGCTCGGTGTAGGGCTCCAACCACTTGGCCTTGCCAAAACGTGATTGGAAAGTCACTTTGTATTGTGTTTTGTCGAGACCTAATTTTTCAGCCAACAAGCGACCCGTTTTGTAACATTCGCAGTGGTAGGGGTCTCCCAATTGCAAGGTGCGTTCGGGCACGCCGTGGAAGCTCATCACCAGCTGATCTGCTTTGCCATGCGCTGCCCAGTGTTTTTGGATGCGTGTGGCCAAAGCCTGGATGTAGCCTGCGTCATCGTGGTAACGGTTCACAAACCGAAACTCGGGTAAATTGCGGGTGGTCAGGCCCCATCGATACACCGCATCAAAAACGGGTGCCGTGGTGGTGCCGCTGTACTGAGGGTAAGCCGGAACGATCAAAATGCGTGTGACACCCTCAAGGCGGAGCGCGTCAATTTGCGAAGCAACACTGGGCTGGCCATAGGTCATGGCGTATTTCACCAGCACATCATGGCCACGTTGCTTGAGTTTTTCAGCCAAACCTTGTGCTTGTTTGTCTGTCCAAACGCGAAGCGGGGAGCCTTCGGTGGTCCAGATGCTTGCATATTTGGCTGCTGATTTGGCGGGGCGCACACGCAAAATGATGCCGTGCAAGATGAGCCACCAAATGGCCTTTGGAATTTCGACTACGCGTGCATCACCCAAAAATTGGGCCAAATATTGGCGCAATGCGGGTGCGGAGGGTTCAGCGGGTGTACCGAGGTTGCAGTACAACACGGCTGTTTTTGCAGATTGTCCGTGTTGAAAAGGGGGTTCTTTTTGGAAAGCCATGCGTTATTCTCTCCCACCATGATCGACTTTTCAAAAATTAAAGCCATCTCCCTTGATTTAGATGACACTTTATGGCCCGTTTGGCCCACGATTGGCCGGGCCGAGGAGAAGCTGGCCCAATGGCTGGCCGAAAAAGCCCCCCTCACAGTCCCCTTGTGCGCCATTCCGGGCTATCAGCGGCAAATTCGTGAAGAGATGCCAGCCTTGCGGCCCGACCTTGGCAATGACCTGTCGGCATTGCGCCGCGAAGCCATCCGCGTGTTGCTGCAAAGGGCCGGCGAAGACCCCAACTTGGCCGAGCCAGCGTTTGAGGTGTTTTTTGAAGCACGTCAAAAGGTGGTTTTTTTTGACGATGCACTCCCTGCGCTGCAGTTTTTAAATGCCAAGTTTCCGATGGTGGCTTTGTCCAACGGCAATGCAGACATCCAAAAAGTGGGTCTTGCCGCTTACTTCAAAGCTGCGTTCAATCCCATTAACTTGGGCGTCGGCAAGCCCGATCCCCAAATGTTTCATGCAGGCGCACAGGCTTTGGGTGTCTTGCCCGATGAAGTGCTTCACATTGGTGATGATCCTCATTTGGACGTTTTGGCCGCCCAACGTGCGGGCCTGCAAGCCGTGTGGGTGAATCGGGAAGAAAAACCTTGGACTCACGACGTTCATCCTGCGCCGTTCACGGTGATCAGTTTGAAGGCTTTGTGCGAGTCTTGGCCCGTCTGAAAAACCAATTTCAAAAGACAACAGGAGCAATACATGACATTGAAGATTTATGGCATTGGCGCGTCACGCGCAGTGCGGCCTTTGTGGGCGGCAGCAGAATTGGGTTTGACCTTCGAACATGTGTCCGTGCCCTATCAGGGCGGTGCTACGCGCACACCCGAATTTTTGGCACTCAATCCGAACGGTCACATTCCCGTCATTGAAGACTTGCGACCTGAAGGCAAAGTCACCGTATGGGAAAGCATGGCGTGTGCTTTGTACCTTGCCAAGGTTCATGGCGAAGCCGATGGGCAGTCCATCACCCCAGCCAACGCACAAGAAGAAGCCGATGCCTTGCGCTGGAGTTTTTGGACCGTGACCGAAGTGGAGAAGGATGCGTTGACCGTCTTGATGCACCGCTTGGCCATGCCCGCCGAGCAACGCAAACCCGATTTGGCCGACGCTGCAGAGCAAAGGCTGCGTGTGCCTTGCCGAGTGCTGGAGGCGCATTTGAAATCACAAGCCAAGGCGGGGGCGCATTACGTGTCGGGTCAGCGTTTTACAGTAGCGGATTTGTGTATGGCCAGTGTGTTGGTTTGGGCCAAGTCATCCGAGCTGTTGATGACTGAATTTCCCACAGTCAAAACCTGGTTAGATGCTTGTGTGGGCAGGCCTGGATTTGCAGCGTCTCGAAAATTGGCTTAAGCCTCGCTAGGTTGCGCTGCCTGTTGGCCCGCGGCAATGCCAGATAAAATGGCGCCCTCCAGGGTTGCAGGGTAAGGGCCCGCCACGTAATCACCGCACACACTTAAACCTTGGACCGGATGAGCACTGGGCCTGCGCAACTGAGGTGTGCAGGCAAAGGTTGCCCGTTTTTCAATCACTGTTTGCAGCACTTGCATTGCGCTCAAGTTGTCTGGTCCTGGGCGCAATCGGTTGAGTAAACCCAGCGCTTGTTGCAACACGTTGGCTTCCAATGTTTGCTTGGACGTTTCTGCGGCGCTGACCACGAAGGCGAGCAATCCTGGCGTGTTGCCTTGCAACATCATTTGCCCACGATCAAAGACAAACTGCGCTGGCGCTTCTTTGCTAGATGGCAAAGACAGCATGGGCTGAGGCAATTTGAAATCGACTGGCATCTGAATGTAGACCGTGGCAATGGCTTCGTGCCTTAGTGCGCTGGCGGTTTGCGACCAAGCAGGGTTCAGGGAGGCCATCAAATGCGCTGCATCCCATGCAGGTGTTGCTAGCACCACATGATCAAAAATTTCATCCAAAATTTGCCAGCGTCCGTTGCCTGTCTTGTCGATTGAAAGCCCTTCAACGCGCGAGCCAAGTTGGCACTTGGCGTGACGCGCCTCAAGCCAGCGAATGGCTGCGTGCGGAAAGATCTGGCCTAAGTCTTGTCGAGGTAAAAGAAGGTCTGCGCTGCCAGGGGGGCCAAACACGGCGTCCTTCAAGACGCGCAAAAACACAGTGCCGCTGGCCTGCTGTGCAGGGGTGTTCAAAGCCGAGACACACAAGGGCTCAATCAAGTCACGCCAAACGGCAGGCGACAAACCTTGACACACATCGCGCACAGTGAGGGCCTCACTGCATTCAAATTTCATGCGTTGCCAACGCCATGCGGTTGTCACCAGTGAGAACTTGTCTGTCAAGTCCCATCCCTTGGCATTGGCGATGCCCCACAAAAGATTCAAAGGATAGGGCGCATCGGGAAGTGACAAACCATTGCCGTTCAAGTCTTGCAACTTGAGTGGCATTCGCCACAGGGCCTGCTCAATGTCGACGCCCACCGTTTGCATCAGCTTCAAGGTTTGCGCGTAAGCGCCAATCAGAATGTGCTGGCCATTGTCCAAAGTGGGCGCATCTGTTTGGACGGGTGGCAAGGCACGGGCGCGGCCACCCCAATGGCGGCTGGCCTCGAGCAAGCTGACCTGATGGCCTTGGTGTGTGGCTGTGATGGCCGCAGCCAATCCTGCCCAGCCTGCGCCAACGACCGCAATCTTGCGAGTAGTTTTCAAAGCCGTCCCAGCGCTTGGACTTTCCAGGCCAGCCAGAGCTTTCGCAAAGGCGTGAGTGAAACGCGTTGGTGCAACACTTGAAAGTTGTCGGCTTCGATCTCGCGCAACAAGGTGCGGTAAATGCTGGCCATCATGAGACCAGGTTTTTGCGCGCGTTTGTCTGCTTCTGGTAAGAGCTCAAAGGCTTCGTCGTACAAGCGGTGCGCACGGGCCGCTTGGAATTTCATGAGGGCTGTGAAACGCTCTGAGTATTGACGTTGCATCAGGTCTTGCGCCTTGACGTCAAACTGTTTGAGTTCATCGATGGGCAAATAAATGCGGCCGCGCAATGCGTCTTCGCCGACATCACGCAAGATGTTGGTCAATTGAAATGCCAAGCCCAAGGTGTGTGCATATTGCGTGGTCGCTGGGTCGGTTTGGCCAAAAATTTTGGCGGCCACTTCGCCCACCACACCCGCCACCAAGTGGCAATAGCGTTGCAAGCCCGGGTAGTCCAAATAGCGTGTTTGGGTCAGGTCCATTTGGCAACCTTCAATCACGGACAACAAATGATGCGATTCAATGCCATAGGCTTTCACGTGCGGCATCAAGGCATGCATGACAGGATGCGTTGGGTTGCCCTCGAAAGCCTGAACCACTTCTTTTTGCCACCATGCCAAGGTGCTTTGGGCTACGCTAGGGTCAGAGATTTCATCCACCACATCGTCTACTTCTCGGCAAAACGCATAGAAAGCTGTGATGGCAGCTCGACGTTCGGTGGGCAGGAAAAGAAAAGCGTAATAAAAACTGCTGCCCGAGCTGGCGGCTTTTTGTTGGACGTACTCTTGGGGTGTCATGGTTTTCGATTCTCCCACTGTCTGGCCTACATCCAGAGGCTGCGCCACAACATCAAGGGAAGATCCCAAGGGCGCAGACGCGGCCGCGAGTGCAGGGCACGGGGGCCAAGTTGCCTCACTTTTTCTAAGATGCGCATGCCGCCTTGTACGACCAAGCGAAGCTCCCAACCCGCGCGACCTGGTACCTTGTGGACCAAGGGTGTGCCCGACATCATCAGTTGATGTGCGTGCTGGCAAAGGAATTCAAGCAGCTCTGAGTTGGACAGCTTGGCGGCCTGATCTTGCGGCAAGTAATAGCGACCTCGCGGAATGTCTTCGCTTAAGTCTTGCCAGAAATTGATCAATTGAAGTGCACTGCAAATGGCATCGCTCTGCGCAAGAGACGCCTCATCTTGAACGCCATACAAATGCAGAAGCAGGCGGCCAACGGGGTTGGCTGACAGTTTGCAATAGCTCAGCAAGTCATTCATGTCTGCATAGGTCGAAGCATTTGCACTGGCTGTCACATCTTGCTCAAAGGCTTTCAGCAAATCATCCAACAAGCCCACTGGCAAAGCCTTCAAGGTGATGACTTGATGAAGCGGTTCAAAAATTTCTGGGTGGAAGTGGGCGGCCTGCGCCGGATGCTGCAATGCATGACGAAACGCTTGAAGCAGCGCCAGTCTCTCTGCGGCAGGCATCTCTCCTTCGTCGGCAATGTCATCGGCTGCGCGCGCAAATGCATAAATGGCTGCAATGGCGGGACGCAGGGTAGGCGGGCACAACCAAGACGCCACCGGAAAGTTTTCGGGGTGGGTCACCGGAAGCGGCTGAACAGTGGTTGGATGGCCTGGATGAGGTGTCATGAATCCAAGCATTTTCGCTTGACAAGCCTCATGGATTACCCTAAATTACTAACCAGTCAGTCATTAATTTTGGATCACCATGCCACACCTCTTTGTGCGCCACATTTGGCCAGCAACATTCAAGACATTCCTTTCAGGTAGACGCATTGGACTCGTGGGAGTTCTGAGCGCTTTGATGGCGCTGGGCGCGTGTTCAGGCAAAAAGGAAACACCTGAACCTATTCGTTCCGTGAAATTGATCGCTGTGGGTGCATCGGATTTGAATGTGCAGGGTGAATACGCGGCAGAAGTCAAAGCACGGGTTGAAAGCCGCTTGAGCTTTCGCGTCGGGGGCAAAATTCTGGTACGCCAAGCCGAGGCAGGACAACGCGTTCAAGCGGGCCAAGTTTTGGCTGAGGTTGATGTGCAAGATTACGCTTTGGCCGCGCAGGCTGCTCAAGCACAAGTCATTGGCGCTCGGTCCCAACGCGATTTAGCAGCTGCAGACTTCAAGCGCTACGAAGCCTTGTTGGCGCAAAATTTCATCAGTGCGGCCGAATTAGAGCGTCGCTCTGCAACACTCAAGGCTGCACAAGCAACGCTTGATCAAGCCTTGGCCCAAGCACAGTCTCAAAGCAATCAAGCGAGCTATGCCAAATTGTTGGCCACTTCATCTGGCGTCATTACGGGGGTGGAAGCTGAACCCGGCCAAGTCGTCTCTGCTGGCCAGCCAGTGGTCCGCTTTGCACAAGATGGCCCCCGCGATGCCGTCTTTGCGGTGCCAGAACATGTGGTGGGGCGCTTGAAGTTGGGTCAAAAAATGACCGCGACTGTTGGCAACGGCAATCAAACCGTCCAAGGCCAAGTGCGTGAAATTGGTGCCAGTGCCGATCCTGCAACGCGCACTTTCACAGTCAAATTGGGCTTGGAAAAAGCCGAAGCCTTGCCCTTGGGCATCACCTTGAATGTCCATGCGCCGCAATTGGCGGGTAGTCAAGCCAATGTCATCAAGGTACCCACCAGTGCCTTGCGTCAGGAGGGTCAGCAAACCACGGTATGGTTGTTTGATTCAGCAAGTAGCACGGTCTCATCGCAAGTGGTTCAAGTGGCCACGGCCGATGGCAATGACGTGGTGATCGCCTCCGGCCTCAAGCCAGGTCAACAAATTGTGAGTGCCGGTGTGCATGTTTTGTCGCCGGGTCAAAAAGTCACGGTTTACAACCCCGAAGCCCTCACGCCACCTGCGAGCAAATAAACCATGCGTACCGAACCCAAAGCAGGTTTCAACCTGTCCAAATGGGCGCTGGACCATCCGGCGCTCACTCGTTATTTGATGTTGGTGTTGATGCTTTTGGGCATCTTTGCTTTCTTCAACTTAGGTCAAGACGAAGATCCACCGTTCACCTTCCGCGTCATGGTCGTTCGCGCCTATTGGCCCGGTGCCACAGCGCAGCAAGTGGCTGAACAAGTCACTGACAAATTGGAGCGAACGCTTCAAGAAGTACCCTATGCCGACAAGATTCGCAGCTATTCCAAGCCGGGTGAATCGCAAATCATTTTTCAAATCAAAGACTATTCCAAGCCAGCCGAAGTGGCCAATGTTTGGTACACCGTCCGCAAGAAAATTGGCGACATGCGCAGCAGCTTGCCTTCGGGTGTGGTCGGGCCCTTCTTCGTGGATGATTTTGGCGATGTGTATGGCGTCATTTATGCATTGCAAGCCGAGGGCTTTACGCCCGCTGAAGTGAAAAAGTTTGCTGACGATGTGCGTCAAAAGATCTTGCGCGTTCAAGACGTTGCCAAGGTCGAATTGTTTGGCGTGCAAGACGAAAAAGTATTCGTTGAAATTTCGCAAAAGAAATTGGCAGCGATGGGCCTCGACATGGGCGCCGTCATCGCACAGTTGGGTCAACAAAACGCGGTGGAATCTGCAGGCACGTTGAATTTGCCTAAAGATGCCATTCAGTTGCGTGTCAATGGCCAGTTCAACAGCCTCGAGGCCTTAAGGCAAATGCCCATTCGCGGTGCTTCTGGCCAGCAAATCAAATTGTCTGATTTGGGCACAGTCAAACAAGACTACATCGATCCACCTTCCGTCAAAGTGCGACACAACGGCGAGCAGGTCATTGGCCTGGGTGTGTCGATGGCCAAAGGGGGCGACATCATTCAATTGGGCAAAGCACTCAAGGCCAGCGCACAAAACATTGAGGCCACCTTGCCCGCAGGTGTGAAGCTGATTCAAGTGCAAGACCAACCCAAAGCAGTGTCAAAGTCTGTGAATGAGTTCTTGCAAACTTTGGTGGAGGCCGTAGCCATTGTGTTGGCTGTGAGTTTCTTGTCACTGGGTTTGCACAAGCGTCCGGGCATTCATCCTTTGTGGCGCCGTTGGACTTTGGACATTCGACCCGGTTTGGTGGTGGGCATCACCATTCCCTTGGTGTTAGCGGTTACGTTTTTGGCCATGGACTACTTCAACATTGGCCTCCACAAAATTTCGCTGGGTTCGCTCATCATCGCCTTGGGTTTGTTGGTAGACGATGCCATCATTGCCGTTGAAATGATGGTTCGCAAAATGGAAGAGGGCTATGACAAAGTTCGCTCGGCCACCTTTGCATACGAGCTCACGGCCATGCCCATGCTCACGGGCACCTTGATCACGGCAGCCGGTTTCTTGCCCATCGGATTGGCCAAGTCCATGACGGGTGAATACACCTTTGCCATCTTTGCTGTCACAGTCATTGCTTTGCTGATCAGTTGGGTTGCCTCCGTTTACTTTGTTCCTTATTTGGGGACCTTGTTGTTGAAGGCGCCGCCGCATGTGGCTGAATCTGGCGAAGCTGTCGTCCATGAAATGTTTGACACGCCTTTTTACAAAAAATTCCGAACTGCTGTCACTTGGTGTGTGTTCAACAAATGGAAAACCATCGCTATTACCTTGGCCTTGTTTGTGTTGGGCATTGTGGGCATGGGCAAAGTGCAGCAGCAGTTTTTCCCAGACTCAAGTCGCCCTGAAATCATGGTGGATGTTTGGTTGCCCGAGGGTTCCAGTTTTGCAGCCAGTGATGAAGTTTCAAAGCGCATTGAAAAGCGTTTGATGGCGGAGGAGGGTGTCACGTCCGTCAGTACATGGGTCGGTTCTGGTGTGCCGCGCTTTTACCTGCCCTTGGACCAGGTGTTCCCCCAGTCCAATGTGTCACAGTTGATTGTGCTGCCCAAAGATTTGAAAGTGCGTGAATCACTGCGCATCAAACTGCCAGCTTTGTTGGCCACCGAGTTCCCAGAGGTTCGCGGCCGCGTGAAGCTGTTGCCTAATGGACCGCCAGTGCCTTACCCCGTTCAATTCCGGGTGGTGGGTGCCGATCCTTTGGCCCTGCGCTTGAAGGCCGACGAAGTCAAGGCCACCATGCGCGCCAATCCCAACACGCGCGGCGTGAACGACAACTGGAACGAATCGATCAAGGTCATCCGTTTGGAAGTTGATCAAGCCAAAGCACGTGCATTGGGTGTGACCAGTCAATCCATTGCGCAAGCGTCGCGCACCATGGCTTCCGGATCTACGGTGGGTCAGTACCGTGATGGTGACAAATTGATCGACATCGTGTTGCGACAACCGCAGTCCGAGCGTGATGCCATCACCGATTTGGCTGGCGCTTATGTGCCGACTGCAACGGGCAAATCCATCCCCTTGATGCAAATCGCCAAGCCTGTGTTCAATTGGGAACCCGGCGTCATGTGGCGTGAAGGTCGCAACTACGCTATCACCGTCAATGCCGACCTGATTGAAGGCATTCAGGGTGCCACTGTTACCAACCAATTGCTGCCCGAACTCAAAAAGATTGAAGCCGCATGGCACGACGCAGGGTTCAATGACTATCGCATTGAGGTCGCGGGTGCTGTGGAGGAGAGTTCCAAAGGATCTGCTTCCATTGCTGCTGGCATGCCCTTGATGCTCTTTGTTACCTTCACGCTCTTGATGTTGCAGTTGCAAAGTTTCAGTCGTGCTTTGTTGGTGTTCCTCACCGGCCCCTTGGGTATGGCGGGCGTGGCGGGGGCCTTGCTGGTGCTTGATCGTCCTTTTGGCTTTGTTGCTTTGCTGGGCGTGATTGCCCTGATGGGCATGATTCAGCGCAATTCGGTCATCTTGATCGACCAAATTGAGCAGGACCGTGCCGCGGGCGTGCCAGCTTGGGAGGCCATCGTGGAATCCGCCGTCAGACGTTTGCGCCCCATCGTGCTTACCGCAGCGGCGGCTGTTTTGGCCATGATTCCCTTGTCCAGAAGCGTGTTTTGGGGGCCCATGGCCGTTGCCATCATGGGCGGCCTCATTGTGGCCACAGCCCTGACCTTGCTGGCTTTACCGGCCATGTATGCGGCTTGGTTCAAGGTTTCGCCCCCTGCCAAATCCGCCTAAAGCAGGCCTTGACTTGGGGGCTTCAACCTCGAAGCCCCCACTTCCATGGTTAAAATAGAAGGTTGACCGATTCAACCCATATCGATGGGACCCGCGCGGGTGGCGAAATTGGTAGACGCACCAGGTTTAGGTCCTGACGGTAGCAATACTGTGCGGGTTCGAGTCCCGCCCCGCGCACCACTTACTAAAAGAGAAGACCATGGCAGTTACTGTAGAAACATTGGAAAAATTGGAACGCAAAATGACCCTGTCACTGCCTGTGACTGCAATCCAATCTGAAGTCGATGCACGTTTGAAAAAATTGGCACGCACCGTCAAGATGGACGGTTTCCGTCCAGGCAAAGTGCCCATGAATGTGGTGGCACAACGTTACGGTTACTCAGTCCAGTACGAAGTGATGAACGACAAAGTGGGCGAGGCGTTTGCCATTGCCGCCAACGAAGCCAAAGTGCGCGTTGCTGGCCAGCCCCGCATTTCTGAAAAAGAAGGCGCGCCCGAAGGTGAATTGTCTTTTGAAGCCATTTTCGAGGTGTATCCCGAAGTTAAATTGGGCGACCTGAGCACGGCCACAGTTGAAAAACTCAGCGCTGAAGTGACCGAAGAAGCCATCGACAAAACCGTCGACATCTTGCGCAAGCAGCGCCGCACTTTTTCTCAGCGTCCTGCTACTGAAGCAGCAGTCGACGGCGACCGTGTGACGGTTGACTTTGAAGGCAAAATTGACGGTGAGGTGTTCTCTGGCGGCAAAGCCGAAGACTTCCAATTCTTGGTTGGCGAAGGCCAAATGTTGAAAGAATTCGAAGAAGCTGTTCGCGGCATGAAAAATGGCGAAAGCAAAACCTTTCCATTGGCCTTCCCAGCCGACTACCACGGTCAAGACGTGGCCGGCAAAACAGCCGACTTCTTGGTTACTGTGAAGAAAATTGAAGCAGCCCACTTGCCCGAAGTGAACGAAGCCTTGGCCAAGTCTTTGGGCATTGCAGACGCCTCCGTTGAAGGCCTGCGCACTGACATTCGCAAAAACCTCGAGCGCGAAGTGAAATTCCGCTTGCAAGGTCGCAACAAACAAGCCGCCATGAATGCACTGGTTGAAAAAGCCGAGCTCGACTTGCCCCAATCTGTGGTGCAAAACGAAATTGAGCGTTTGAAAGACGGCGCACGTGCCGATCTCAAGCAACGTGGCATCAAAGACGCCGACAAAGCCCCAATCCCTGACGATATCTTCCGTCCTCAAGCCGAAAGCCGCGTGCGTTTGGGCTTGGTCGTGGCCGAGTTGGTCAAGGCCAACACCTTGAACGCAACAGAAGCGCAAATCAAAGCCCACATTGAAGAACTGGCTTCTAGCTACGAGCGTCCCGAAGACGTGGTGCGTTGGTACTATGGCGACAATCAGCGCATGGCTGAAATTGAAGCTGTGGTCATTGAGTCCAATGTCTCCGACTTCATTTTGTCTAAAGCCAAAGTGACTGAAAAAGCCATCACCTTCGACGAATTGATGGGCCAACAAGCCTGATCACTTTGAACCCTTTGCAGTTTGGAAACACCATGAACTCACTCGACATTCAAGCTTTGGGCAATGTGCCCATGGTGATCGAAACGTCAGGACGCGGCGAACGCGCTTATGACATTTACTCCCGCTTGCTCAAAGAGCGTGTGATTTTCTTGGTGGGTGAGGTCAACGACTACACCGCCAATTCTGTGGTGGCTCAGTTGTTGTTTTTGGAGAGCGAAAATCCTGAAAAGGACATTTCGTTCTACATCAATTCGCCTGGCGGTTCAGTCAGTGCTGGCATGGCCATCTACGACACCATGAACTTCATCAAACCCGATGTGTCCACTTTGTGCACGGGCATGGCTGCCAGCATGGGCGCGTTCTTGTTGTCCGCTGGCGCTAAAGGCAAGCGTTTCTCCTTGCCCAATTCCAAAGTCATGATTCACCAGCCTTTGGGCGGTGCGCGGGGTCAGGCTACCGAAATTGAGATTCACGCCCGTGAAATCCTCAAAACCCGTGAGCAGTTGAACCGCATCCTGGCCGAAAATACGGGCCAACCCCTCGAAAAGATCCAATTGGACACTGAGCGTGACTACTATTTGTCCGCCGATGAGGCCAAAGATTACGGTCTGATCGACCAAGTGATCGCAAAACGTCCCTGAGACGCAACACAACAGGGTGGAAATTGAGGTTTCAGCCCTGTTTTTTGAAGACGGCGCCCCCATTCTGGGAGAGCGCCGTTTTTCTTTCGTTATCATTGGGAAAATAGAACCACAAGGCGTCGTTTATGGCCGATAAAAAAGGCTCGGTTACCGAAAAGAATTTGTATTGCTCCTTCTGCGGCAAAAGCCAGCACGAGGTCAAGAAGCTCATCGCAGGCCCTTCGGTCTTCATTTGCGACGAGTGCATCGACTTGTGCAATGACATCATCCGTGATGAATTGCCCGCTACCGAAATTGCCAAAGACACCAAAAACGGATTGCCCACACCTTTGGACATCAAGTCCAATTTGGACAACTACGTCATCGGTCAAGAAAAAGCCAAGCGAACTTTGGCGGTGGCTGTGTACAACCACTACAAGCGTTTGAAGCACAAAGAAGGCGCCAAAAAAGAAGACGTCGAATTGGCAAAGAGCAACATCTTGCTGATTGGCCCCACTGGGTCTGGCAAAACTTTGTTGGCCCAGACTTTGGCGCGCATGCTCGATGTGCCTTTTGTCATGGCCGATGCCACCACTTTGACTGAAGCCGGTTATGTGGGTGAAGACGTTGAGAACATTGTTTCCAAGTTGCTGCAAAGCTGCAACTACGACGTTGAGCGTGCACAGCGCGGCATTGTGTACATCGACGAGATCGACAAAATCACACGCAAGTCTGACAACCCCTCCATCACGCGCGACGTGTCAGGTGAGGGTGTTCAGCAAGCCTTGCTCAAGCTCATTGAAGGCACCATGGCCAGCGTGCCACCCCAAGGCGGCCGCAAGCATCCCAACCAAGACTTCTTGCAAATTGACACCACCAACATTTTGTTCATTTGTGGTGGCGCGTTTGCGGGCTTGGAGAAGGTCATTGAAAATCGTACCGAGGCCTCTGGCATTGGTTTTGGCGCCGTTGTCAAAAGTAAAAAGCAACGCTCACTGACCGAAGTCTTCACAGAAGTTGAACCGGAAGATTTGATCAAGTTCGGCCTTATTCCCGAACTGGTAGGCCGTATGCCTGTGGTGGCCACCTTGGCCGAACTCACTGAAGAAGCGCTGGTTCAAATTTTGACCGAACCCAAAAATGCGTTGGTCAAACAATTTGGCCAGTTGCTCAACATGGAAGGCGTCGAACTCGAAATTCGCCCCGAAGCTTTGCACGCTATTGCCAAAAAAGCACTGGCCCGAAAAACCGGTGCGCGTGGCTTGCGTTCCATTTTGGAGCAAGCCCTCATCGACACCATGTTCGAATTGCCCAATGCCAGCAATGTCGAAAAAGTGGTGGTGGATGCGTCCACCATCGAAGAAAACCATGTTCCTTTGTTGGTCTACCGAGAGTCGGCCAAACAAGCTTGAATTTTTTCCAGCCCACCCCCTGAAATCCAATGAATACCCCTACATCACTTGGGCTTGAAATTGAAAATTCAGGGGCCATCTATCCCCAATAACTTAGGGAATCTCATGTCTGGACATACACCACTCCCCGCCGAATTGCTCGACCTGCCGATGTTGCCTTTGCGCGATGTCGTGGTCTTTCCGCACATGGTCATTCCACTTTTTGTGGGCCGTCCCAAAAGCATCAAGGCGCTCGAGAGCGCCATGCTCACCGACCGCCGCATCATGCTGGTGGCGCAAAAAACAGCGGCCAAAGATGAGCCTGAAGCCACCGACATGTTTGAAGTCGGTTGTGTCTCCACCATCTTGCAGATGCTCAAGCTGCCTGACGGCACCGTGAAGGTGTTGGTGGAAGGTCAGCAGCGTGCCAAGGTGCAATCCATCGCCGATGGTGAAGCGCATTTCGTGGCCACGGTCATGCCGGTTGAAGCCGCTGTTGAAAAGGCCGAGCAAAGCAGCGAAATTGAGGCCCTGCGCCGCGCGGTCATGCAGCAGTTTGACCAGTACGTCAAACTGAACAAAAAGATTCCGCCAGAAATTTTGACATCGATCTCGAGCATTGATGAACCCGGTCGTCTGGCTGACACCATTGCGGCGCACTTGCCACTCAAGTTAGAAAACAAGCAAGTGGTGCTCGACTTGGCCAGCATCCGCGATCGTTTGGAAAATCTTTTCACACAACTTGAGCGTGAAGTTGACATCCTGAATGTTGATAAAAAAATTCGTGGCCGCGTGAAGCGCCAGATGGAAAAGAATCAGCGCGATTTCTATTTGAACGAGCAAGTCAAGGCCATTCAAAAAGAACTCGGTGAAGGCGAAGAGGGCGCCGACATCGAAGAGATCGAAAAGAAAATCAAAGCTGCCAAAATGCCCGCAGAAGCGCGCAAAAAGGCCGATGCCGAGTTGAAGAAACTCAAGCTGATGTCGCCCATGTCGGCCGAAGCTTCTGTTGTGCGCAACTACATTGAAGTGCTCACTGGATTGCCTTGGAGCAAGAAGACCAAAATCAAACACGACTTGGGCAATGCTGAAGTGGTGTTGAACGAAGACCATTACGGTTTGGAAAAAGTCAAAGACCGCATCATGGAATACCTGGCGGTTCAGCAGCGTGTTGACAAAGTCAAAGCACCTATTCTTTGCTTGGTGGGCCCTCCTGGCGTGGGTAAAACATCCTTGGGTCAGTCCATTGCCAAAGCGACGGGTCGTAAGTACGTGCGCATGGCCTTAGGTGGCATGCGAGACGAAGCCGAAATTCGCGGTCACCGTCGCACTTACATTGGCGCCATGCCAGGCAAAGTGCTTCAAAGCCTGAACAAGGTGGGCACACGCAATCCTTTGTTCTTGCTCGACGAGATCGACAAACTGGGCACAGATTTCCGCGGTGACCCTTCTAGCGCTTTGTTGGAGGTGTTGGACCCCGAGCAGAACCACACTTTTGGCGATCATTACGTTGAAGTCGATTTTGATTTGAGCGACGTCATGTTCGTGGCCACCTCCAACTCGATGAACATTCCATCTGCGTTGTTAGACCGCATGGAAGTGATTCGCTTGTCTGGCTACACCGAAGACGAAAAAACCAGCATCGCCATCAAATATTTGCTGCCCAAGCAAATGAAAAACAATGGTGTGAAGGCTGAAGAACTGAGCGTCAACGATGCCGCTGTGCGCGATGTGGTTCGTTATTACACACGTGAAGCAGGTGTGCGTTCTCTCGAGCGCGAGCTCTCCAAAATTTGCCGCAAGGTGGTCAAGAGTTTGTTGCTCAAACAAATGACTGCACCGGTGCTGGTCACCCCCGACAATCTGAACGATTTCTTGGGTGTGCAGAAATACACCTATGGCCGTGCCGAGGCGCAGAACCAAGTGGGCCAAGTGGTTGGCTTGGCCTGGACCGAAGTGGGTGGCGATTTGCTGACCATCGAGGCCGCACTCATGCCAGGTAAGGGTGTGATCACCCGCACGGGCTCTTTGGGTGACGTGATGAAAGAATCTGTTGAAGCAGCGCGTACCGTGGTTAGAAGCCGTGCACGCATGCTGGGCATCAAGGACGATGTCTTTGAGAAAAAAGACTTGCACATCCACGTCCCCGATGGCGCAACGCCCAAAGATGGCCCCAGTGCTGGCGCTGCCATGACCACCGCCATGGTGTCTGCCATGACGGGTATTCCTGTGCGTGCCGATGTGGCTATGACGGGTGAAATTACGTTGCGCGGTGAAGTGACTGCCATTGGTGGTTTGAAAGAAAAACTGTTGGCTGCACTTCGCGGTGGTATCAAGACGGTTCTGATCCCCGAGGACAATGTCAAAGACTTGCAGGACATTCCTGAAAATGTCAAAAACGGCCTTGAAATCGTGCCTGTGAAATGGCTCGACAAAGTGCTGGAAGTAGCCCTGGAAAAGATGCCAGAACCCCTCCCAGAAGAGGAGGCCGTGGCTGCCTCTGCGCCTGTCCCGGCCGATGCCAAAACAGAGGCCAAAGAAGGGGCCGTCAAACATTGATAGATTTTTTTTGGGGACTTTAAAAATCCGCAAAAATTGCGCTACAATTCGTTCAACGCAGACAAAGCGGCATACAATGCTGAGTTGATTGCAAATGCGGGATTAGCTCAGTTGGTAGAGCGATACCTTGCCAAGGTATAGGTCGAGAGTTCGAGCCTCTTATCCCGCTCCAAACATTGAAAGATGTGCCAATATCTTTCAGCAATTTAGGGAAGCAACAGCTTCCCTTTTTTGTCGCAAAAAATGGCGCGGTAGCAAAGCGGTTATGCACCGGATTGCAAATCCGTGTAGGTCGGTTCGACTCCGGCCCGCGCCTCCAAATTTCTCTTTTGAAATTAACAAGACAGCCCCGCAAGGGGCTTTTTGTTTGGTGAGGGCAAAATTGAACCGTCAAGTTGCAAATGTCATGGGGGCGAAGTCAAGTTTTGAAGTAAATCTTTTCCTGTGAGTGCTTTAAACTCGCCTTGCTCTGCTTGTTGGATCAAAGCCACCATCCGAGCATTGCGTGGTGCACTTATGCCAATTGACTTGGCCAAATCAACCACAGCCCCATTCAAGGCTGTGACTTCAGTTGTTCTTTGATTTTGCAAATCTTCCCACATTGAAGATCTGGCCTTCTCATCAATTTTGAGCATGCTGGCGGTCAATCTTTTGAATACAAAGTCGGGCGTTCTCAAAATGTAGGGCAACAACTGCGCTGATACTTTTGAAACTTTGGCCGGATGAATACCTGCTTGCGCCAAGACCGTTAAAGTTTCATTGATCAGGAGCGCTAAACATTTGCGATAGGCGTGTTGAGACAGCTCTTCTTTAAGAGGTAGGTCTGATATTGCATTGACTGCGTTGTTCAAATTTAAAATCAATTTGCCCCATTGAATTTCTTTGAAGTTTGTAAATTGCTTCAACGGTAATCCTGCTTTTTCAAAGAACGTGTTCAGTGGGCTTAAGACGGCGTTGCTTTCCGTGCAAAGTTGTCCCTCAGTGCCACAATGTAAATGTCCGTTTGGCAAGGTCACGACATTGAAAGGCACCATCCCCGCAACGACCTTGAATTGTGGCAAATGATTCGCCAATGCCTCTGCATTGCCAACACCATTTTGAAAGCTGATGATGGTCACATTCGGTTTGGCATGCATACGGAGCAACTCGGCTGCTGCAAGCGTGTCACGACTTTTGACAGCCACCAAAACAAAGTCTGCCAGCTTCAATACCTTGGCGTCTGTAGTGAAATGAATTTCAGAGGGCGCGAGCTTGGAATGACGTCCGTATAAATCTGTCAATCTGTACCCGTGGGTCTTCACGATGTCAAGCATCTTAGTGCGACCCAAGAAGCTGACGTTAGCGCCTGCAACTGCCAAGCAGCCTCCGATGTAACCGCCAATGGCACCAGCACCCAAGACAACAATGTGCGGAGTGCCTTGATCCAGAAAGCCTATGTTGGTGTTCATCAAGTTACAAGCGTAAAGCGCCAATTAGGTCTTGGCTGCATTGACTGGCTTGGGGTCGAAGCCAAAGCATGGGCGTCCGTCTGAGTTCATCACTTGAATGCTGGGCAAGACTTGTGACTTGAATCCCAACAACTTGCAGCTGTATGGCATTTTGGGATCCCAGCTGGTGGCAAAGTGTTTGCACTTCCAACAATTTACTGGACTGAGGGTTGTGGAACTTGGCAAGAGACGAAGGGGCTAAATGAAATGGATGTCTCATCATAATAAAAAGAAGCAGATGACGTCGACTTCAGCAAATTTGAGCCCCTTGAATTAACATGACTCAAACTTCAAGGAGTGATCGTGCATCAACCTCAATCGACTGTTCAGCCTGCCACCATTCATCCCAAAATTTATGCGCTTTACGATGAGTACTGCCATGGCGCCATGGACCGACGAGAATTTCTGGCCAAAGCCAGTGCCATCGCTGTGGGGGGCATGGCCATGGCGCAAGCCCTCTTTCCGCGGTATGCCAGCGCTCAAACCATTTCGTTCACCGATCCCAGGATCAAGGCCAGTTATGTGAAATATGCCTCACCGGGCGGCAGTTCCGGTGAGATGCGTGGCTATCTGGTTCAACCGACTTCGCCAACCGCCACGCAATTTCCAGTGGTCTTGGTGATTCATGAAAACCGCGGTTTGAACCCTTACATTGAGGATGTGGCACGTCGTTTGGCTGCCGCAGGCTTTTTGGCATTGGCGCCCGACGGGCTTTATCCAATGGGTGGTTACCCAGGCAATGACGAAGAAGGCAAGTTGTTGCAAGACAAGCTCAACCCCTCGCAGCTTCAAACCGACATGTTGAACAGCGCCATTTTCTTGAAAAACCATGCGCTGTCGAATGGCAAATTGGGGGTGACTGGTTTTTGCTGGGGCGGTGGCATGACAAGTGAAATTGCTGCAGCTTTAGGTGATGGTGTCAAAGCTGGTGCGCCTTATTACGGCATCGCCCCTTCAGCAGACAAGGTGAGCAAAATCAAAGCCGAAATGGTCTTGCATTTTGCTGAAAACGATCCGCGCATCAACGTCAGTTGGCCTGCTTTTGAAGCGGGCCTCAAGGCGCAGGGCACGGCCTATGCCGCACATCTCTATGCAGGCACGCAACACGGCTTTCACAACAACTCGACGCCCAGGTATCAACAGGCCGCAGCCGACTTGTCTTGGAGCCGTACCTTGGCCTTGTTTCAGAAAACTTTGAAAGCCTAAGCGGGTTACTTTGACTCACATCGACCGCTACACCTCGGGCTCAGCTTGAGGCAGAATGTCGTTTTATTTGTATCAACTTGAATCAACATGCAACCCTTTCACCTTGCTTTTCCAGTTACCTCTTTGGCCACGGCGCGTTCTTTCTATGGCGACTTGTTAGGTTGCCCAGAAGGTCGTTCAAGTGACGAGTGGGTTGACTTCAATTTTTATGGTCATCAAATCGTTGCCCATTTGTCGCCAGATGAGGCCGGCCATCGCAACACCAGCGCGGTTGATGGTGACAACGTGCCCGTTCGCCACTTTGGTTTGGTGATGGAAATGGGCCAGTGGGAAGCGCTGGCTGAGAAGCTGAAAAAAGCCGGCATCAAATTCGTCATTGAACCGCACATTCGCTTCAAAGGTCAGGTGGGCGAGCAGGCCACCATGTTCTTTTTAGACCCGTGCGGTAATGCTGTTGAGTTCAAAGCCTTTGCAAATCCAGCCAGCTTGTTTGCCAAATGAAGACTTGCTGAAGGCTCACAGCCTTCAGTGATTTACATCGACAACGACTGCATCACTTTGGCGATGCAGTCGTTTGTTTTTGGGGCATCAATCCAGCGCATCACGCAAACCAATTCAAGTTGCGGGTCGACCCATGTCACAGAGGAACCTGCGCCAATGGCAAACCAAGAAGTACGGGGTGCATCTTTGAACAGCTGGCCATATTGGTTGAGCCAAATCAGATAGCCGTAGTAGGGTGCAATGTCACAGGCCTGCTGCATCATCTCAAGCCATTGATGAGACAGTACTTGCTTTCCGTTCAATTGGCCATTGCCCATGAGCATGAGGCCTATTTTGGCCTGGTCCATGGCCGAGATGGACACGCCGCCACCCCAGTGGCTGCCGCCTGGTACAGACATCATTCGTTGACCTGCCACTTGGGTCCAGCCCTGTTCGTAACCTTGCCATTGAAAGGGGTCTTGGCATCCCACGGGTTGAAGAATGGATTCTTCAAAGACTTCAGGCAAGGGGCGCTTGAACAAATGTAAAAGTGCCAAAGACAACTGGTTGATGCGCACATCGTTGTACTCAAACCGCGATCCAGGTTGGCCAAGCGGTCTGGCGTCGCCTTTTTTACCGTCGGCCTGACCTGGTTGATAGGACACCCACCGGTACCGATCGACTTGCTCGGGAATTCCCAGACAGGTGCCTTCCCATTCGCTGGTTTGCTGTAGCAGATGGTGCCAGGTGATTCGTGATAAACGCTCGCCTTCAAAGCCGATGCCTGGACATTTTGCAATGACAGGTTCGTGCACATCGCTTAAAAGGCCGCGATCAAAAGCAACACCTGCCAACAAGGCCAAATAGGTTTTGGCCACGCTGAAAGTCAGGTCCGATTTTCGAGGCTCACCCCAAGCAGCCAGCAATTGGTGCTTGTGATAAATGATGCCAGAGACGGGGCCCCGGCCGTGTACAGGCCCATACAAACGGTTGTAGGGGGCCGGATCAACATCGTGAATGCCCCATGGCGCAGAGGTGTCTCGCGACCAAGGCGTTTCGCAAGATTGAATAAACTCTACGGCCGATTGAAGGGAGGGCGTCATGCTTGTAAGTCAGCTGGAATTAGAAAAGTAAAAAGTAGCCGTTGATTGTGCTGAGAAAGCCTAAGGCCCCTAAAACAGAACCCGCCCAATAAAGTGCTGGCACAGAGGCCACAATGGAAACCGACAGCAACACAATGGCGATTTGCAACATGCCTTCTGCATAGTCAAACCAAGGGTCTTGCCGCATCGCATGGTCTCTGCTTGCTTCATGTTCTTTGGCGCGAGCCATCAACTCCTTCTTGCCTTCCTTGGTGTCGGGTTCCGACTCATAACGCTCAACCGTTTTTTTGTAATCCTCTATCTTTTTATCAAACATGGCCTTGGCATTGGCATTCATGTTGGGCTCTCGCGCCATTTGCAGTTCTAAATCGGCAACTGCCAACTTGTATGTGGTTTGACGAATGTTTTTGGCTTGGTAAAAAGCATAGGCATTGGCTGCCAAGATGTTTTCTTGTGTGGCCTCTTTCATCGCATTGGAACCGCCCAAACTGGCAATGGCCAGAACCATGGCCAAGATGGAGATGGTGAGCGCAGATCGGTTTTGCGATTTGTCGCCGTGGCCCGTTTGTTCGATCAGTTCTGCGGTTTCTTGTGCTTCCATGGTGTCTCCTTTGATGACCTGCCTATTGTGCCTAGCACGAGGGAAATTAACGGTGTATCACTTGGGATATTTTGTCTATTTTGATTGACACTTTGAGAAAATATTCTCATCAAATTCGGTACTAACCCTGAGTTGTGAAATCCATGTCCTGTGCATCATTTCTGGTGGATTTGATTTGGTCAACTTAAGGAAATAACCATGACAGAAAAGAAAACATCATCTTCTCGCCGCGGCCTTTTGAAAGGTGCTGTTGCAGCAGGCGCGTTAGCCGCTCCCATGATCTCTAAAGCAGACACGGTCAGCTTGCGCTTCCAAAGTACTTGGCCTGCCAAGGACATCTTCCATGAATACGCGAACGACTTTGCCAAAAAAGTCAACGACATGGCCAGCGGTCGCTTGAAGATTGAAGTGTTGCCCTCTGGCGCCGTGGTGCCAGCCTTCCAATTGTTGGACGCGGTGAACAAGGGCACACTCGATGGTGGCCACGGTGTGTTGGCTTACCACTATGGCAAAAGCTCTGCCTTGGCTTTGTGGGGTTCTGGCCCTGCCTTCGGTATGGACCCCAACATGGTTTTGTCATGGCACAACTACGGCGGCGGCAAGCAGTTGCTCGAAGAAATTTACAAGTCATTGAACATTGACGTGGCGTCTTATGTCTACGGCCCTATGCCAACGCAGCCTTTGGGCTGGTTCAAGAAGCCGATTGCCAAAGTGGCTGACTTGAAAGGCTTGAAGTACCGTACGGTTGGCTTGGCTGTCGACATCTTCACAGAACTGGGTGCTTCCGTGAACCCCTTGCCAGGTGGCGAAATTGTGCCTGCCTTGGACCGTGGATTGATTGACGCGGCCGAGTTCAACAATGCTTCTTCAGACCGTGTGTTGGGTTTCCCTGATGTGGTTAAAAACTGCATGTTGCAAAGCTTCCACCAAAGCGGTGAACAATTTGAAATCTTGTTCAACAAAGGCAAGCTCAATGCATTGCCCGCAGAGTTGAAGTCCATCATTGAATATGCCGTGCAAGCCTCTTCAGCAGAGATGAGCTGGAAAGCCATCGATCGCAACTCCAAAGATTACACAGAGATGAAGAAGCAGGGCATCAAGTTCTACAAAACGCCTGACGCCATCTTGAAGGCGCAGCTCGATGCGTGGGACAAAGTGGTTGCCAAGAAGTCTGCTGAAAACCCATTCTTCAAGAAAGTCATGGACTCACAAATGGCTTTTGCGCAGCGTGCAGGTCAGTGGCAGAACGACTACATGGTCGACTTCAAGATGGCGTACAACCGCTACTTCAACAAAAAAGCCTAAGATACTTTCGTTTTTTTAGAGCTTGCCCATCCTGGTTTGAGTCAGGATGGGTATTTTGCTTTTGGTTGTTAATTTTTTTATCGGTTTTATATGAATACGCAAACACTGCTACACACAGCTGACCAAATCAGCACGTGGGTAGGAAAAGCATTTGCCTGGCTGATCGTTGGGCTCATGTTGTTGGTGGTTGTGGAAGTTTTCAAGCGCTACGCATTGAATGCCCCCACAGCCTGGATTTTTGATGCCAGTAACATGATGTATGGGACGCTCTTCATGATGGGCGGCGCCTATACCTTATGTCAGGATGGTCATGTGCGCGGCGATTTTTTCTATGGCAGTGCCAAACCCAAAACACAAGCTTGGCTTGATTTGGTGTTGTACATCTTGTTCTTCATCCCCGGCGTGATTGCGCTCACCTGGGCAGGTTGGAACTATGCAGCCGACTCATGGGCCATCCATGAGCAAACATTCAACGCCGATCCATTGCCTTTGTATCCCTTCAAGTCGGTCATTCCGCTGGCGGGCCTCATTGTTTTCATGCAAGGTTTGGCTGAAATTCTGCGTTGTGCTGTCTGCATACGCACCGGCGAATGGACGCCACGACTGAAAGATGCAGACGAGATTGACGTTGTGGAGCAGCAGTTGGCAAGCAGCACATTGGTAGACCATGACGCGGCAATGGAAGCCATTGCCAATGCCAAAAACATTGAAGAATCTGCCCACCAACGCGCGAAAGGAGGCCAAGCATGAGCGATCCCGCACTCGGTCTCTTGATGCTCTCACTCATCGTGGTGGTGATCATGTTGGGCTTCCCAACAGCATTCACCTTGATGGGTTTGGGCATGGCCTTTGGCTTTGGCGCTTTCTACGATCCGTCGGCCCCATGGTTTGACAACAAAATTTTCAACCTCATGGTTCAGCGCACCTTTGGTGCCATGACCAATGACACCTTGCTTTCTATCCCGCTCTTTGTGCTGATGGGGTATGTGATGGAGCGGGGCGCCTTGGTTGACAAAATGTTCCACAGTGTTCAATTGGCCTTCCGCAAATTGCCAGGCTCATTGGCGGTGGCCACTTTGGTCATTTGCACCTTCTGGGGTATTGCCAGTGGTTTGGTGGGCGCTGTGGTGGTGTTGATGGGCGTGATTGCCATGCGTCCTATGCTCAACGCTGGGTATGACACTCGCTTGGCAGCAGGCGTCATCACCGCGGGCGGAACTTTGGGTATCTTGATTCCGCCTTCGGTGATGATCATTGTGTACGCGGCGGTTGCCGGACAATCGGTGGTGAAGTTGTATGCGGCGGCTATGTTCCCAGGATTTTTCTTGGCAACCTTGTACCTCATCTACGTCATTGGCTGGGTATTGATCGATCCCAAAGTCGCGCCCAAACTGCCAGCTGAGCAAACACGCGCGAACATTTCGCCAGAAGTGCAAAAAATTGCGGACCATTACGCGCCCAAATATTTCTTGGCACTTTTTCAAGCGCTTTTGTCACCTGGCAAAGTTTTGAAGAAATCTGCTGACAGCGTGGTGGTGACATGGGGCTTCATCGCCAAAAGTTTTGTCATGAGTTTGGTTCCCATCTTGATGACGGTGGTCACCATGGGTGCTGTCTGGTGGTATGTGGTCATTCATTCTCAAGAAGAAAACAATGCGGCTGCGGCCCAAGTGGTGGCAACACAAACGGCTCAAGCGGAAGCCCCAACTGCTGCACCTGCAGGTGAGGCCAATGCCGCTCCTGCGCCCGTTGCAACGGAGCGCTCTGGGGTGCAAGAGCCACCAGGCGCTAGCGACTTGAAGGAGCCACCTGGTGCTGGTGGATTGCAAGAGCCTCCAGGTTCACAAGGTGTTCAAGAGCCCCCAGGGGCAGAAACTGTGAAGACAGCGTCATCTTCGCAAGGGGTTCAATTGCCGCCTGGCGCAGAAAGCACTTCAGCCAAGGCTGAAGAGTCAGATGCGCCGTTGCAGGCTTTGGGTGATGGCGACACATCTGATGCACCCAAAACAGAACCCGTTCCTGAAGGCTTTTACCTAGGCTTCTGGATTGCGTGTGGTTTGTGTGCTGCCATGCTGGCTTACTACTACTGGCACTTTGATGCTGAGCAGTATGAAATTCTGAACATGTTGGTTCGCTCTGTCATGCCTTTGGGCATTCTCACCTTCGTGGTGCTGGGCGTCATTTTGTTTGGTATCACCACAGCCACTGAATCGGCTGCGGTGGGTGCAGCAGGTGCATTCTTGATGGCGTGGTCTGCAGGGACGCTGGATTTTGAAAAAATCAAACAAGCAGTGTTCTTGACAGCCAAAACCACCTCCATGGTGTGCTGGTTGTTTGTGGGCTCAGCCTTGTTCTCTGCCGTGTTTGCTATTTTGGGTGGTCAGCGTTTGGTCGAGGAATGGGTGATGGCGTTGAACCTCACGCCCATTCAATTCCTGCTGCTTTCTCAAGCCATCATTTTTGTCTTGGGTTGGCCATTAGAGTGGACCGAGATCATTGTGATTTTTGTGCCCATCTTTTTGCCACTTCTGGCCCATTTCCAGATTGATCCCATGCTGTGGGGCGTGATGGTGTTTGTGAACTTGCAAGCCGCATTCTTGTCGCCACCGGTGGCCATGTCTGCGTTCTATCTGAAAGGGGTGTCGCCACCGCACGTCACCATCAATCAGATCTTTGCAGGCATGATGCCTTACATGTTCATCGTGATCTTGTGCTTGATCTTGATGTACATCTGGCCAGAGCTCACGCTGTGGTTGCCTAACTATTTGTACGGCAAATGATGTACTTCAAATGAAGTGAACGCTGAAGCTTTAAGGCCTGATCCCATCAGGCGCTCATTGTGATTGGCAGACATCGACCCATTCTGCTTGGGTGATGTCTGCCATTTTTTCTGGGCTGATGCGAACGGCACTGTTGATGGAGCCTGCAGCTGGGATGACTTCTTCGTAAATTTTCAAAGAAACGTCCATGTAGACGGGCAGTGGGGACGCCAATCCAAAAGGACAAACACCGCCAACCGGATGGCCGGTGATCTCAGCCACTGCATCAAGGTCTAGCATTTTTCCCTTGCCCAACGCATCTTTGAATTTTTTGTTGTCAATCCGTGCATCACCCTTGGCAACGACCAAAGCCACACGGCCATCGCTTAACTGAAAGGCCAATGTTTTGGCAATCTGACCCGGTTCGACCCCATGGGCTTCAGCCGCCAGCGCAACCGTGGCTGTGCTGACCGGTAGCTCAATGATGTCAATGTCGATTTGACGATTGGAAAAGAAGTCTTTGACAGATTGAAGGCTCATGGCGTGTGTGGAAATCAAGGCAAAATGAAGGCCTGAAGATAGCAGACAAAAGCCCAGCCAAAAATGTCCTCGATGAACTCAAATTCAAACGCCTTGCCTTCCGCGTTTCACAAGCTGGCTTTCTCCAATCTCATGGCGCAATCGGCTGAGCAGTTGACCTTGGCTGCTGTGCCCATCGTGGCGGTGCTGATGCTCAAAGCAGGCCCTGGTGAAATTGGTGTCATTGCAGCGGTTCAATCGCTGCCTTTTTTATTGCTCTCCATTCCCTTGGGATTGCTTGCCGATCGCATGTCGCGCAAGAGGCTCATGTTGATGTCTGAGGTGCTGCGTGTTTGTGCCCTTTTGGTTCTCATTGTGGCGATGTTGCTAGAACAAATCAGCGTGCCCTTGTTGGCTTGCGTTGGATTTTTGGCGGCAGTGGGTACTGTGGGCTTCAGTGTGAGTGCGCCATCTTTGGTTCCTGCATTGGTTGGCAGTCAACAATTGGCACAAGCCAATGGTCGTTTGGAGTTGGCTCGAAGCATGGCGTTTGCGGGTGGTCCTGCCTTGGCGGGCGCTTTGATTGCTTGGATGGGCGCTTCAACTTCTTTCGTTTTGTCCTTGATGTTGTCTTTGGCCGCTGTTGGGTTTTTAAGGCAAATTCAAGAACCCGTTCGACAAGCTGCACCCGATCGTCACCCTTGGTTAGAGCTTAAAGATGGCGCGCATTTTGTGTGGTCTAGCCATTTGCTTCGACCTATTTTGTTGACCTCGATTGCCTGGAATATTTCGTGGTTTGTATTGCAAGCCATCTATGTACCCTATGCCATCCGCACACTGGGCATGGGTTCAAGTGAAGTGGGGCTGACCATGGCCTGTTATGGCGTGGGCATGATCGCAGGCTCCTTATTGGCCTCGCGCATTGTCTCGTTGATGCCATTTGGCCAAGCCATCTTGCTCGGTCCGTTTTTCTCGGTCGCGGCGGCCTGCGTGATGACCTCAACGCATTGGTTGCCTTCGGTGCTGGTGGCCTGTTTTGCTTATTTCCTGTTTGGTTTTGGCCCCATCATTTGGACCATCACCTCGACCACGCTGCGACAAAGCGTCACCCCCAATCCCATGATGGGCCGAGTGACGGCCATCAACATTGTGGCCGGCACAGGGGCCCGCCCTCTGGGTGCCTTGTTGGGGGGCTTCGTGGGTGAAATGGGCTCCGATCTGGCCAGTTTGCTGGTTGTGGTGGCTGGCTTTGCGGTTCAAGCCATCGTGATCACGTTTTCGAGGGTGAGAAGCCTGAAATCGCTCAGTGAAGCCCAGGAAGCGTCGCAAGGTCATGAAGATTGAAGGCTAATTTCGGGTGTTGAACCGGAGAGGCCTCGAATCTGTGGCTTAATATCGCCTTGAACTTTTTTTCCTGGAGCCATAGATGGGCAATAAGATCGTTACCGAAGCTGACCGTAAATTCACACCCCCTTTGAAGCCACTGCCTGGCGTCACTTTGCCCACCAGCGGCCGTGGTCAGCGCGTCAGCTTAGAGCGCGGTGTTGCAACTCGCAGCAAAAAGAACCCAGGCAAGCGCGCCAAAAAAGGCGGTTGATACCTCTTCTTCTTTGACTCTGAAGTTTTCACTTTAGACTCAAGAAAAGCCCTCTTTGGAGGGCTTTTTAATGCCAGAAAGCTCAACTTGAAGGCACAATAGAGCTTTAGCCCCGGTGGTGAAATTGGTAGACACATCGGACTTAAAATCCGCCGCTTCGTTCATAGCGGGCGTGCCGGTTCGATTCCGGCCCGGGGCACCACTGACCAAGTAGACAGCCATGACATCCTTCAGTACCCCCTTTGAAATTCATGTTCATGGTGAAGTCCTGTTGCGAGACGATGTCGACTTCAAAGCCTTGCAAGAAGCCACCAAGCCCCTTTGGAAATACGCGGGTGGCCGCTCTCTCACGGAGGGCGCTCAAAGTCTCTACGAAGAAGAACCTGGCATTCGCTTTGATGCAGAAGCGCACAAACTTCAGCTGTGTTGGACAGTTCGTGGCGACGACGATTTTCGGCAAGTCCTCGACGATTTGTGCATGAACATCAACGAAGTTTCGGCTGCAGGCGCACAGCTTGAGGTTACTTTCTACGATACCGAATTTGACGACGAAGAAGAAACACGCGGGACTGAATCACGCGATGATTTCGTCATCTTGTTTGTAGGCCCCGATCCTGCAGCCATCATGCAAGCGCAGCGCGACTTGCTGGTACAAGATGTGGTGGGTCTCATGGAGCGTCACTTTGATGGCGCTGAATTGGGCGGTGTGGTTCACGAAATCGACAAACTGTTTTCACAACGCTTTGACAACTTGGTCAGCTCTCTCGAGTTGGGCAAGCCACCCAAAGGCAACAGCGGTGGCCCTTCAGGCGGTCATGGTGGCGGCCGTAGACCGCGTCATTTGCATTAAGTCAGTTCTTCATCAAGCGCAGGCCCCATTGCCATGCTGAATTCAGGTGTCAAACGCAGAGAAGTCTTTGGCTGGGCCATGTACGACTTTGCCAACTCAGGTTACACCACCGTGGTCATTACGGCTGTGTTTGCCGCTTACTTCGTGGGTGCAGTGGCCGACAAAGCCGAATGGGCCACCCTGGCATGGACCAGCGCCCTGAGCTTTTCCTATGCCATCGTCATGTTCACCATGCCAGCCTTAGGTGAATGGGCTGACCGGCACGCAGCCAAGAAAAAACTTTTGATGCTGGTCACTGCGGCTTGCGTGCTCAGCACGGCTGCACTGTCGTGGGTTGGACCAGGGCAAGTGGCCTTGGCCGTCGTCTGCATCATCGTCTCCAACACTTTTTATTCATATGGTGAGTCTTTGACGGCTGCCTTCCTGCCCGAGTTGGCCAAGCCAGAAGCCATGGGGCGCATCAGTTCTTGGGGCTGGGCTTGGGGCTATTTGGGGGGCATGCTGACCTTGGGCATTTGTTTGGCCTACGTGCTCTGGGCGCAAGGGCAGGGGCAAACTGCAGGGCAATTTGTGCCCGTCACCATGTGGGTGACTGCGGTCATTTACGCATTGGCTGCCTCGGTCACGTTTGTCTTGATGAAAGAGCATGCCAAGCCTCAAATGCACCGCGTCAAGGCCAGCAGCCAATGGCAGCAGCTGCGCCAAACATTTCAAGAAGCCAAGGCCTACAAAGATTTCATGCAGTTGATGGCTTGCGCTGTGGCCTATCAGGGCGGCGTTGCCGTGGCCATCACGCTGGCAGCCATCTATGCCGAGCAAGTCATTGGTTTTCAGCCCCAAGAAACCATGGTGTTGATTTTTGTGTTGAACATCGCAGCCTTTGTCGGTGCTTTGGTCTTTGGTCATGCGCAAGATCGCATAGGGCACAAATTGACCTTGTCGCTGACCTTGGTGGGTTGGAGCATCACCTGTGTGATGGCAGCACTGACCAGCAGCAAGGAAGTCTTTTGGTGGGCGGCTGCTTTGGCTGGTATTTGCATGGGCTCCAGCCAGTCCACTGGCAGAGCCATGGCAGGTTTGTTCATTCCAGCGCATCGCTTGGCCGAATTCTTTGGCCTTTGGACTTTCGCCATCCGATTGGCCAGCATTGTGGGTCCCTTGGGCTATGGTTTGATCACTTGGTTGACAGACGGTAACCAACGCTTGGCCATCGCATCAACCACCGTTTTGTTTGTGGTGGGGTGGTGGTTGTTGCTGCCTGTGAATGTTCAGCGAGGCCAACGCCAAGCGGCCAGTCCATCGTGACCTCAAGGTTCAAATACCTTCAAGCCTATCCAGAGTCGCTGCTGCAGCAGGTGCAAAAAATCAGCGATGGCCCAGGCCTGGGTGCTTGGCTGTTGTCACGGCATCCGCAGGCGCATGGTGTTCGCACCGATAGCACGCTCTATGCCTATGTGATGGATTTGAAAAATGAATTCTTGCGCCAAGCCGATCCCATCAACAAAGTGACATTTGACAGCAAGCTGCACATCATTCAGCACGCATTGGGCTTGCACACCAGCACCTCCCGCATTCAGGGCAGCAAGCTCAAAGCCAAGCGTGACATCAAAGTGGCTGCTTTGTTCAAAGACACCCCCATGGCTTTTTTGCAGATGATTGCGGTGCATGAACTGGCGCATTTGAAAGTTCGCGAACACGACAAAGCTTTTTACAAACTGTGCCATCACATGGCGCCAGACTATGCGCAATCAGAGTTTGAACTTCGCGTTTACCTCACGCACCTAGACGCCGGCGGTGAGCGTTTGTGGGCTTCAGCTTAACGGACTCTCCACCGGCGCAAGGTGACAGTGCGCGGCAGTTAAATCTAACCAGCGACTGGCTGCGGCTTCAAGCGCGTGCAATGAACCTGTGGTCCAAAGCTGAACATCGCCCGATTTGTTTGGAAGGGCTTGCATCCTGTTGACGTCGGTCAACAAGCGATGAGTTTGTTTGGCGACGGCTTCGCCCGTTGAAATGATTTGGACTGCGGGGCCAACCCACTTGCGCAACATGTCTTCTACAAACACATAGTGTGTACAGCCCAAGACTAGCGTGTCCATTTCACCAGCGTTTTGTCCAAATGGCCCCATGGCCTGTAGATGCTGTTTGCACAAATTTTCAAGGGCCAGTGTGTCGCTGAGTGCTTTGACAGTTTGTTGTTCAATGGCCAATGCCAAGCCTTCACAAGCTTGCATCACAAATTCACACGATTTGGGAGAGGCCTCCGCCAGAACCATTTGCCTTAGCTTCTCAATGCGACTGCTGTTCAATGTGCCTTGTGTGCCCATCACGCCAACCCTGCCTGTGCGAGTCAGTGCAATGGCAGGTTTCAGCGCTGGCTCCACGCCCACAAATGGCACCTGAGGGTAGGCCGCTCTTAAATGCTCAATGGCTGCTGCTGTGGCCGTGTTGCACGCCACCACAATGGCTTTGACTGGGCCTTGTGCCATCAACTGTTGCGTGATGCGCATGCAGCGTTCAATCACAAACGCATCGCTGCGCTCACCGTAAGGCGCATGGCCACTGTCGGCCCAGTAAACAAAGCGCTCTTGCGGCATTTCTGCACGCAAGGCTTGCAACACACTCAGGCCGCCAATGCCGCTGTCAAAAACGCCAATGAAGCCTGAAGTGCTTGGTTCAGTTGCTGGCAACTTTGATGCCTTTGAATTCACCCGTTGCGATGCGTTTTTGCCACTCGGCGGGGCCTGTAATGTGCGCGCTGGTGCCACCAGAGTCCACCGCAACTGTGACGGGCATGTCGACCACATCGAATTCGTAAATGGCTTCCATGCCCAGGTCGGCAAAGCCCACCACCTTGGCATGTTTGATGGCTTTGGAAACCAAGTAAGCAGCACCGCCCACGGCCATCAAATAAGCAGACTTGTGCTTTTGAATGGCTTCAATGGCAACAGGTCCGCGCTCTGCTTTGCCCACCATGGCAATGAGGCCGGTTTGGGCCAGCATCATCTCTGTGAACTTGTCCATGCGCGTGGCGGTCGTTGGGCCTGCAGGACCCACAGCTTCGCCCTTGATGGGATCCACGGGGCCAACGTAGTAAATCACGCGGTTTGTGAAGTCGACTGGCAACTTCTCGCCCTTGGCCAACATGTCTTGAATGCGCTTGTGGGCAGCATCGCGGCCTGTCAGCATCTTGCCGTTGAGCAGCAGGGTTTGACCAGGTTTCCAGCTGGCCACTTCGGCAGGCGTGAGGGCGTTCAGGTCAACGCGCTTGCTCTTTTCTGTGTCAGGCGTCCAGTTAACATCTGGCCACAAATCGAGGGATGGCACATCCAAATAAACAGGACCAGAGCCGTCCATCACAAAGTGCGCGTGACGTGTAGCCGCGCAATTAGGAATCATGGCCACTGGCTTGCTGGCTGCGTGGGTAGGGTACATCTTGATCTTGACGTCTAGCACGGTGGTGAGGCCGCCCAAACCTTGCGCGCCAATGCCCAAAGCATTGACCTTCTCGTAAATTTCCAAGCGCATGTTGTCGACTTGCGTCAACTTCTCGCCCTTGCTTGATTTCTCAAGCAACTGGTACATGTCCAAATCGTCCATCAAACTTTCTTTGGCCATCAACACGGCTTTTTCAGCAGTGCCACCAATGCCAATGCCCAACATGCCAGGGGGGCACCAGCCAGCGCCCATGGTGGGCACTGTTTTCAGAACCCAATCGATCACGCTGTCGCTGGGATTGAGCATGACCATCTTGGACTTGTTCTCACTGCCACCGCCTTTGGCCGCCACAGTGATGTCCAGTTTGTTGCCAGGGACGATTTGCGTGAAGATAACCGCGGGGGAGTTGTCTTGCGTGTTCTTACGGGCGAATTCGGGGTCGGCGACGACAGACGCGCGCAGCATGTTGTCTGCGTAGTTGTAACCGCGTCGGACACCTTCGTTGATGGCGTCTTCCAGGCTGCCTGTGAAGTTGTCGAACTTGATGTCCATGCCGATTTTTAAAAACACATTGACAATGCCGGTGTCTTGGCAAATCGGGCGGTGACCGATGGCGCTCATTTTGCTGTTGGTCAAAATTTGCGCAATCGCGTCTTTGGCAGCTGGGCTTTGCTCGCGGTGATAAGCACTGGCCAAATGTGAAATGAAATCCGCAGGGTGGTAGTAGCTGATGTATTGCAGGGCCGCTGCAACAGATTCAACCAGGTCTTCTTGTTTGATCAAAGTCGTCATGTCAGTCTTTCACGAGGTCTATTTGAATTGGATAAGGAGTCTCGGCAAATTCAGCTTGCCGATTCAATGCGTTTCAACTTTGTCATGGTGCGACATCAGCTTGTCGGTGTAAGCAATGGCGATGGCGCTGAGCAAAAAGGTGATGTGAATGATGGTTTGCCACATCAAAACTTTTTCGCTGTAGTTGGCCGCATTGATGAAGGTTTTGAGCAAATGAATGGAGCTGATGCCAATGATGGCGGTGCCTAATTTGACTTTCAAAACGGAGGCGTTCACATGGTCCAGCCATTCGGGCTGGTCGGGGTGCCCCTCTAAATTCATGCGGGACACAAAGGTTTCATAGCCGCCCACAATCACCATGATGAGCAAATTGGAAATCATGACCACGTCGATCAGGGCCAAAACCACCAACATGATGACGGTTTCATTGAGGTGGGTCACGGGTGCGTCGGCTTTGTAGCCGATGCTGGAAATCAGGGCTTCCAACGCGGCCTGACTGCCAAAGGCGGCCTCCAGCAAATGAACCAGCTCAACCCAAAAGTGAAAAGCGTAGACAGCTTGGGCTGCAATCAGGCCAAGGTACAAAGGCAGTTGTAACCAACGACTGGCGAAGATCAACTTGGGCAGAGGGCGAAGGGGCGTGGCTGCAGGGTTGAGTTTGGGTTTGTCGGCCATGGTGATGCTCATTGAGGGTAATTCCGGATTTTAAGGGGCGTTCCTACCCCTGAGGGCTATCTGTGGCCCGACCCTTGAAAGAATGGTGTCAGTCAGGGGTATGTAAGAGCCAAGACCGACATTCATGGTGATTATTTCGAACAAGTTCCCCTAGGAGACACAGAATGAGCGCCACCGTTTACCAACCCAGTGCTGACTTCGTCAAAAATGCCCATATTTCAGGCATGCCTGCTTACCTTGCTCTGTGCAAAGAGGCTGAAACCGACTACGAAGGCTACTGGGCACGTTTGGCCAAGGAGCTGATTACTTGGAAAACGCCTTTCACCAAAGTTCTGGACGAATCCAAGGCCCCATTTTTCAAGTGGTTTGAAGATGGCACATTGAATGCCTCCTACAACTGCTTGGACCGCAACATTGAAAAAGGCCTCGGCAACAAAACTGCCCTGATTTTTGAAGCCGACGGCGGCGAAGTCACGCGCATCACTTACAGCGAATTGTTGGCCAAAACGTGCCAAATTGCCAACGGCCTCAAGTCCATTGGCATCCAAAAAGGTGACCGCGTTGTCATTTATATTTCCATGTCCATCGACGGCGTGGCAGCCATGCAAGCCTGCGCGCGCATTGGCGCGACACATTCCGTGGTGTTTGGTGGCTTCTCTGCCCAGTCATTGCGCGATCGCATTGAGGACACAGGCGCCAAAGCAGTGATCACAGCCGACCACCAAATTCGCGGTGGCAAGCAGTTGCCCCTGAAATCCATTGTGGACGAAGCTTTGTCATTGGGTGGTTGCGACAGCATCAAGAATGTCCTGGTCGTCAAACGAAGTGGCGCTGATGTGGCCATGACTGCTGGCCGCGACACTTGGATGCACGACTTAATCGCCAAGCAAGCAACAACTTGCGAGCCAGAGTGGGTGAGCGCAGAGCATCCTTTGTTCTTGTTGTACACCTCTGGCTCAACGGGTAAACCTAAAGGCGTTCAGCACTCTACGGGTGGCTACTTGCTTCACGCAGCACTCACCACCAAATGGACTTTCGATTTGAAGCAAGACGATGTGTTCTGGTGCACTGCCGACATCGGTTGGGTCACGGGCCACACTTACATCACCTACGGCCCCTTGGCTTTGGGCGGTACTGAAATTGTGTTTGAAGGTGTGCCCACCTACCCAGACGCAGGTCGCTTCTGGAAAATGATCCAAGACCACAAGGTTTCCATTTTCTACACAGCACCAACTGCCATTCGTTCCTTGATCAAAGCCGCTGAAGCCAACGATGCTGTGCATCCAAAGAGCTACAACCTCAGCAGCTTGCGTTTGCTCGGTTCTGTGGGCGAGCCGATCAACCCCGCAGCGTGGGAGTGGTATCACCAGCACGTGGGCGGCGGTCGTTGCCCCATCGTCGACACCTTCTGGCAAACCGAAACCGGTGGCCACATGATCACGCCATTGCCTGGTGTGACACCCATGGTGCCCGGTTCCTGCACACTGCCTTTCCCAGGCATTCAAGCCGCCATCGTTGACGAAACGGGCAAAGACATGCCCAACGGCCAAGGTGGTATCTTGGTGGTGAAGCGCCCCTGGCCCTCCATGATTCGCACCATCTGGGGTGACCCCGATCGATTCGTGAAGAGCTACTACCCCGATGACTTTAAGGGCAAGTACTACTTGGCCGGCGACGGTGCCATTCGCGATGCCGAATCAGGCTACTTCACCATCACCGGTCGCATCGACGATGTGTTGAACGTGTCGGGTCACCGCATGGGCACCATGGAAATTGAATCTGCCTTGGTCAGCTGCACTGAGCTGGTGGCCGAAGCCGCTGTGGTGGGTCGTCCTGACGACACCACAGGTGAGGCCATCTGCGCGTTTGTGGTTCTCAAGCGCCCCTTGCCAACAGGCGACGAAGGCAAGGCCATTGCCAAACAATTGCGCGATCACATCGCCAAGGAAATTGGCCCGATTGCCAAGCCCAAAGACATTCGTTTTGGCGAGAACTTGCCCAAGACACGCTCCGGCAAAATCATGCGCCGTTTGCTGCGCAGCTTGGCCAAAGGCGAAGAAATTACTCAAGACATCAGTACCTTGGAAAACCCAGCGATCTTGGGACAACTGGGCCAAGCGTATTGACCTAACGCACTACGCTCGCATGTAAAAAAGAGTCCAACCCTTGCGGGGTGGACTCTTTTTTCTTACAGGTTGAATCGGTTTAGGGTTTAGGTCCCATCACCACACCTTCACGCCTTGGATCTGCGCCCCCAAAGAAACCTGTAGGTGTGACTTCAATGGCTTGAAGGCCACTGGGCAACGGCGTTTCGCGCACATCATGACCTTTGGCTTGGAGTGCCTTGATCGTGCTTTCTGGAAAACGTTTCTCTTCCAAGATGGTTGGGCCGTTCAATGAACTGAAGTTGGGCAAGCTGATGGCTTGCTGGGTGTTCAAGCCCCATTGCAAAGTGCCAATCAACAGCTTGCCGGTGTAGTGAATGATCACGGCGCCACCTGGACTGCCACCGGTCATTTTCAGTTTGCCTGAGTCCTTTTCAAACACCAACGTAGGCGACATAGAAGAGCGCGGACGCTTACCACCTTCCACGCGGTTGGCAATGGGCAGGCCCTGCGCATCGGTGGGTGAAAAACTGAAGTCGGTCAGTTCGTTGTTGAGCAAGAAACCGCCATGGCGACCTTGACCCGAATTGACCATCAACCTAGAACCAAATACCGCTTCAATGGTGGTGGTCATCGCAACTGCGTTGCCGTCCTTGTCAATCACACTGATGTGACTGGTGCCGTATTCTTCTTGCGCTGGCATGGGTCCAAAAGCGGTTCTGGTGCCAGCAGGATTGCCGGGCTGTGCCACCTTCATGCTTTGGTTCCCAATCAAGCTGCTGCGTTGTTTTAGATAAGTCGGATTCAGCATGGTTTTCCAATCGCCGCCAGGCGCTTGGACAAAGTCGGGGTCGGCCACAAATTGACCACGGTCTGCAAATGCCAATCGTGCAGCTTCTGTGTAGAAGTGCAACCAATCAGAGGACGGCAGCCCTTGTTCAAGCGGCATCTTGCCTGCGGGCGTATTGTTCAAAATCCCCAACATTTGACCGATGGCCAAGGTGCCTGAACTGGGAGGTGGAAAGCCGCAGAGCTGGTAGGTTTTGCCTTTGGTTTGCACTGCGTGATCAAAGCACAAGGGCTCGCGTTTTTTGGCTTTGTAATTTGCCAAGTCTTGCAGCGTCATGCTGCCCGGACGTGTGGGGTGCTGCCGGACTTTTTGCACCAAAGCTTCGGCCACAGGGCCTTGCTTTAGAGCTTGCGATCCTCGAGCAGCGATGTCACGAAAGATGGCTGCCAATTCTGGATTTTTCAGTACATAGCCGACAGGATGTGGCTTACCTTGATGATCATAAAAGTAACTTGCAGCCACCGGGTCTTTCATGAGGAAATTTTCAGAAAGCAGTGCTCTGTGCAAGTGCGGGCTCAACTTGAAGCCTTGCTCAGCCAGCTGAATGGCTGGTTGCATCAATGTGGCCCATGGTAATTTGCCATGTTCTTTGTGTGCCAATTCTAAAACGCTCAGGGTTCCTGGAACGCCAACAGACAAGCCACTGACAACACCTTCGATGAAGGGGAGTGGCTTGCTTTGCGCATCTAAGAATAATTTGTCTGTGGCAGAAGCAGGCGCGCTTTCACGGCCGTCATAGGCCTCTACTTTTTGACCGTCGTGGTGCAATACAAATGAACCGCCGCCAATGCCACTGGATTGAGGTTCTACCAGTGTCAATACCATTTGAACCGCAATAGCAGCATCGATGGCCGAGCCACCTGCCTGCAATACTTGATATCCTGCATCAGTGGCCAATGGATTGGCTGCGGCGACAGCAAAGCTCTTGGTGGCCCAACCAGGTTTTTCTTGATATTCAAGCGCGCTAACTTCGATGTCTGGCGCTTTGTAGTTGAACGCGACTTGCTTAGAGGCGCAAGCGCTTAAACCTGACACCAAAATGGCAACAGCAGCCCAAAGGCTGCTGCGGTACTTCATGGACTTCATACTGCACTCCGTTGATGGAAGTGCACAGTGTATGACTTACTTCGGTGCGAGTCGAATGGCGCCGTCTAAGCGAATGACTTCGCCATTGAGCATGTCATTTTCCAAAATGTGCTTGACCAACTTGGCATAGTCGTTCGGTGTGCCCAAACGGCTAGGGAAGGGGACGGATGCAGCCAATGCGTCCTGCACTTCTTGAGGCATGCCAAACATCATAGGGGTGCCAAAAATGCCTGGGGCAATGGTCATGTTGCGAATGCCATTGCGGGCTAAGTCACGGGCAATCGGAAGTGTCATGCCCACCACGCCACCTTTGGACGCGGAGTAGGCTGCTTGACCAATTTGGCCGTCATACGCAGCCACAGAAGCTGTAGAGATCATCACGCCGCGCTCTCCTGTTGCTTCGGGCTCGTTTTTGCACATGGCTTCGGCGGCCAAACGAATCATGTTGAAACTGCCGATCAAATTGACGGTGATGGTTTTGCTGAACACGGACAGGGAATGGGCGCCATTTTTCCCTACTGTTTTTTCTGCGGGTGCTATGCCTGCACAGTTCACCAAACCCACCAATTTGCCCATGGCGACAGCCTTGGCCACCACAGCTTGACCATCGGCCTCGTTGCTCACATCGCACTTCACAAACGCGCCGCCCAATTCTTTGGCAATGGCTTCGCCTTTTTCGGCTTGCATGTCGGCAATGACCACTTTGCCGCCGTTGGCCGCTAGCATGCGGGCCGTGCCTTCGCCCAGACCTGATGCCCCGCCTGTCACGATGAAAACTTTGCCTTGAATGTCCATGGTTCACTCCTGTTTTTAGTTGACGTTACGTAAACGTCAATTATGCACTTTTGCCCTCTTGAGAGGAAGCTTTTGGCAAGGTTGTCAGCTGATTTTTGTACGCTTTTTCAGGGCGTTTGTAACCTCAGACTATCGAGGTCATAAAAACTACCAATCATGCGAGCCTTCATTCGCGTTTAGCATTGAGCCCAATGAGTTTTCTCATTAACCCTTTTTGTTCAACCAACCTTAAGTAAAAACCATGTCACTCATCAATACACAAGTTCAGCCTTTCAAAAACCAAGCCTTCCACAATGGCAAGTTCATTGAAGTTACAGAAGCCAGTCTCAAAGGCAAGTGGAACGTCTTCATTTTCATGCCTGCTGCTTTCACCTTCAACTGCCCTACAGAAATTGAAGACGCTGCTGAAAACTATGCAGCTTTCCAAAAGGCCGGTGCAGAGGTGTACATCGTGACCACCGACACACACTTCTCACACAAAGTGTGGCACGAGACATCCCCTGCAGTGGGCAAAGCCAAGTTCCCATTGATCGGCGACCCTACACACAAATTGACACGTGCATTTGGCGTGCACATTGAAGAAGACGGCCTGGCTTTGCGCGGTACCTTCGTGATCAATCCAGACGGCATCATCAAGACCATGGAAGTGCACTCCAATGAAATCGCACGTGACGTGTCTGAAACACTGCGCAAGTTGACAGCTGCTCAGTACACAGCCGCTAACCCAGGTCAAGTTTGCCCCGCAAAGTGGAAAGAAGGCGCTAAGACTTTGACACCTTCTTTGGACTTGGTCGGCAAGATCTAATTTCCAAACCTTCAATGCCCTGGCAACAGGGCGTTGTGGGAAGGGCATCTGGCCGTTGAATGGCTGTGTGTCCTCCCCTCAACCCATTCCCACATGAAGTCCCAGCTTTAAGACCTGCGTTCAAGCGTGGGTCTGGCAGCGCATCGACTTGAAACAGACACAGCATCAGGAGAAATACATGTTAGACGACACACTCAAATCGCAATTGCAAACCTACTTGGGCATGTTGCGAAACCCCATCCGATTGGTCGCTACTTTGGACGACAGCGAAACAGGTGTGGAAATGCGCAGCCTGCTCGAAACCATTGTGAGTTTGTCAGACAAAGTGTCATTGGACACCTCCGGCAGTGACGCTCGTAAACCATCCTTTGTGGTGGCGCGTGAAGGCGAAACACAGGGTGTGCGTTTTGCTGGCTTGCCATTGGGTCACGAGTTCACCTCTTTGGTCTTGGCTTTGCTCTGGACGGGTGGCCATCCACCCAAGGTTGAGCAAGACGTGCTCGATGCCATCAAAGCCTTGGATGGCGACTTCAATTTTGAGGTCTACATGTCTTTGTCTTGCCACAACTGCCCAGACGTGGTGCAGGCTTTGTCGCTGATGGCCATCTTCAACCCTAAGGTCAAGACCGTTGTGATTGAAGGCGGTGCTTTTCAGCAAGAAGTCACCGAACGCGAAATCATGGCCGTTCCCATGGTGTTCTTGAACGGCAAAGTCTTTGGTTCAGGTCGCATGAGTGTGGAAGAGATCGTGGCCAAATTGGACACGGGCGCAGCAGACCGTGAAGCCGCCAAACTGAGTGCCAAAGAAGCCTTTGATGTGTTGATTGTGGGCGGCGGTCCTGCAGGCGCTGCTGCTGCAGTTTATGCTGCACGCAAAGGCATTCGCGTGGGTGTGGCGGCAGAACGATTTGGTGGTCAAGTGAACGACACCATGGCCATTGAAAACTACATCTCTGTTTTGGAGACAGACGGTCCCAAATTTGGCGCGGCCTTAGAGCAACAAGTTCGCCACTACGGTGTCGATATCATGAATTTACAGAAGGCAGCCAAAGTGGTACCCGCCACAGAGCCTGGCGGCCTGATTCAAGTGCAAATGGAAAATGGCGGCGCATTGAGTGCACGCACCGTGATTCTTTCAACCGGCGCTCGCTGGCGCAATGTCAATGTACCTGGCGAGCAAGAGTACAAAAACAAAGGCGTGGCGTACTGCCCACATTGCGATGGTCCTTTGTTCAAGGGCAAGCGGACTGCGGTCATTGGCGGTGGTAACTCTGGCATTGAAGCGGCCATTGATTTGGCTGGTATCGTGGCCCACGTCACTGTCATTGAATTTGCCGATCAACTCAAGGCCGATGCGGTGCTGGTGAACAAGCTCAAGAGCTTGAATAACGTCACCATTCACACCAACGCGCAAACCACCGAAATTACCGGCGACGGCAGTGTTGTCAATGGCATTCGTTTCAAAGATCGTGTGTCTGGAGAAGAACACCACGTGGCCTTAGAAGGTGTGTTCGTTCAAATTGGTTTGATCCCCAACACCGAGTTTTTAAAGGACACTTTTGAGCTAAGCAAATTCGGTGAGATTGTGGTGGATGCCAAGGGTCATACCAACGTGCCAGGCGTGTTTGCCGCGGGCGATTGCACCACCGTGCCGTACAAACAAATTGTGATTGCGGCCGGTGAGGGCGCTAAAGCAGCCCTCAGTGCGTTTGATCACCTGATTCGGACCCCTGTGGCGGCCTGATGTTTTTTTCCTTGCGAACATAAGCCAAGACCAAAGCCAACCAGCCTAAGATGAAACAGGTGCCACCCCATGGCACCAAGGCCCGGAAAGTTTGAATGTCATGCCAGGCGCGAAGCAAAATGTTGCAAGAGAACAGAAGGATGCCCAGCATGAACAAAACGCCTGCCACCCGCAGGCGTTTTTCTTGAAGCCTGAATTGGCTTAAAACACCGACCATGATCAAACCCAGTGCGTGAAATTGCATCAATTGCAATGCCGACTGAACCATGGCCGGTGAACTGCCGTATAAACTCTGACCATGCGCAGCGTATGCGGCACCAATCACTGAAATAGCGGCTGACAAAGCGCCGAAGACGATAAAGCCTGATGTCCAGCGTGATGCTTGACCCGTGCTGTGTTCCATATTTTGAATCCTCAATGTACTTTCATCATTATGCAAGTGAAGCTTATCTCTGAGTGGCGGTTGAACTCTTTAGGTGCTTGGCTGTTTCAGCGCTCGGCATGCTTGGGGCTTTTAAGCGCTATGTTGTTGGCGGGCTGTGCCGGTGTGAAAGCGCCAGATCTCAATGCAGCCAAGACACCTCAAAGCCAAGCAGACAGCACCACTGTTACGGCAGTGGGCGAGCCTCCCATAGCGCCTAAGGTATTGCACCTTGGCTTGGCTTTAGGCGGCGGCGCTGCGCGTGGTTTTGCACACGTGGGTGTGATTCAAGTTTTAGAGGAAGCAGGCATACAACCAGACTTGGTTGTGGGCACTTCTGCTGGCAGCCTGGTTGCAGCCTTGTATGCCAGCGGCAAAAACAGTGCCCAACTCAAGCGCGTAGCCGAGACCATGGAGGAGGCTGAAATTACCGATTGGATGATGCCCATTTTGAACCGCGGTGCATTGCGCGGCGAAGCTTTGGCGCGCTATGTGAACACCCAGGTGGGCGGTCGTTTGATTGAGCAAATGAAATTGCCTTTGGGCATTGTGGCGACCGATTTGCACAGTGGTGAACCTGTCTTGTTCAGACGCGGCAACACGGGTTCAGCGGTCCGTGCCTCTAGTGCGGTTCCCGCCGTGTTTCAACCCGTCAAGATCGGTGCCCGAGAATATGTGGATGGTGGTTTGGTCTCCCCCGTGCCTGTTCGACAAGCCCGCGACATGGGCGCCAATGTGGTGATTGCGGTGGACATTTCGACAGACCCCGAGGGTAGCCCTGCCTCCGACACTTTTCAAATTTTGATGCAGACCTTCAACATCATGGGTAAAAGTTTGAACACTGTCTTGTTGAAAGATGCGGATGTGGTGGTCAAGCCTTCTTTGATGGGCGTTAAAAGCGCCGATTTTGCAGCGCGACGTCGATCCATCGAAGCGGGCAGGGAAGCCATGCTGAAACAGTTACCGCGCTTGAAGGAAATCTTGGCTGGCTATGCTGTGAAGCCATGAGCTGCAAACCTTGTTTGGCGTGACCATGAAAAAAGCCGGTGAGTCACCGGCTTTTTTTGTATCACACAGCCCCAACTCGCAAGTCAGGGTTGGCGCATGACTGATTAACGCTTTTTAGAAGCTGTCTTAGCTGTGTTCACAGCTGTGTTGGTCACAGCGGCGATGTTGGCTTCGGCCATGTCAGTGGCTTGCTTCACAGCTTTTTGAACTGATTCGTATGCGTTGTTGGCGGCAGACACGGCGCTCTTCATCACGGCAACAGCAGTTTCGGAACCAGCAGGTGCGTTGGAAGTGGCAGAGTCCACCAAGTTAGCGAACTGCTTTTGTGCAGCAGCTGTTTGGGCTTCGAAAGCTTTGGTGAATTCGTTAGAAGTACCAGAAGCGATGTCATAGAGGTGACGGCTGTAAGCAGCTGTCTTCTCAGCCAAAGGCTGGAACAAGTTGGCTTGCAAAGCCAACAATTCTTGGGCGTCTTTCACGCTCAAAGCAGCTTTGGTGCTTTGTGCAGACTCGCTCAAGGCAGCTTTGGTGGCTGTCAAGTTCAATTCGACCAATTTTTCAACGCCTTCGAAGGCTTTGGATGTCAAACCGAAGAGGGTTTCGACATTGGCTTTGTGGGATGCAACGATTTGTTCAGTAGTCATCATGATTTCTCCAGTAATTTAAAAAAGTTTCAAGGGACTGCGCCGAACCGGCTTTGCTTGACGCTTGGCCTAACTTCTTGTTGCAGTGCAGCATGGTTTGGATTTTAGGGACTCCAAAGCCAATTACAAGGGGTTTTTGTTGCGTTGCAGCATTTTAGAGTCGGCGTTCTAGAAATTGAAATTCGTCACAATCGGGTCATGAAGGCCTTTTATTCAGACCATTTTGTACTGCCGCTGCCAGAGGGGCATCGCTTTCCCATGGCCAAGTACAGCATGCTCCGAGAGCGTGTTGCCCGAGAGCTTTTGGGGGTTCGGCTGCTGGAGGCGCCCGCGGCAACAGAGGGCGAGTTGGCATTGGCCCATGCACCAGACTATGTTTTGGCCGTCAAAACGGGGAGTCTGAGCGCCCAAGCTCAGCGCGAAATTGGGTTTCCTTGGACACCAGCCATGGCGGAGCGCTCAGTTCGGTCTGCAGGGGCCTCGATCGCGGCGGGCAGAGTGGCCATGCGGGAAGGTATTGCAGGCAATTTGGCAGGGGGAACCCACCACGCCAGCGCTAACCAGGGTGGGGGCTTTTGTGTGTTCAATGACATCGCTGTCACGGCCCGCGTACTTCAAATGGAGCATTTCAGGGCGACCAAGCTGGGCTTGCAGGTCTTGGTCATTGATTTGGACGTCCATCAGGGCAACGGCACAGCCGACATTTTTGCGACGGATTCGAGTGTTTTCACCCTGTCGCTTCACGGCGAAAAGAACTTTCCCTTTCGCAAAGTCAACAGCGATTTGGACGTGGGTTTGCCTGATGGCTGTTCAGATGAGGCCTATTTAGAGGCATTAGACGACGCGCTGGGGCAAGTTTTGAAACGCTTTCAACCTCAATTTGTCATCTATTTGGCTGGAGCAGATGCCCATGAGGGAGATCGTTTGGGGCGACTTAAGCTCACGGAAGAGGGGATGAGGCGGCGAGATCAAAGGGTCTTTGACTGGGTTCGAGCACAGGGCCTGCCCATGCTCATTTGCATGGGCGGCGGTTATGGGCATGAATTGTCCCAGACTGTCCAAGTGCAAATGAACACCTGGCAACTTGCGATGGACCATTGGCTTCACTGGCAAAATCGAGGCTTATGACTTCTAACGCCCCTCAGTCGCCCCAAGCCGATGCCAAGCCGGCGCCTTTGCCTCGCAGTGCCTATCGCGTCTTCCGTCCCGTCACCACCCGATGGATGGACAATGATGTGTATGGCCACGTGAACAATGTTGTGTACTACAGCTGGTTTGACACGGCTGTGAATGCGCACCTGATTGAACAAGGTGTGTTGGACATTCATCAAGGTGACACCATTGGTTTGGTGGTCGAAACACAATGCAACTACTTTGCACCTTTGGCATTTCCCCAAACCATTGAGGCTGGCATTCGCGTCGCTCATCGCGGAACGTCCAGTGTGCGCTACGAAGTGGGCTTGTTTGCGCAGGGCGAGCCCTTGACCGCTGCACGTGGCCATTTTGTGCATGTGTATGTGAACAAAGCCTCGCGCCGTCCTCAGCCCTTAACTGAACCCTTTATTCAAGTCTTGGAGACCCTTTCATGAAAGAACTGACATCCTCTCAAGTGAGCACGGTGGTAGCAGATGCCGATAGCGTGGATGCTGCCATCTTGAGCCGCTTTTCTGCACGCGCATTTTTAGACAAGCCCGTTCAGAAATCGGTGCTGGAAGAATTGTTGCAAGTCGCAGCACGTGCCCCCAGTGGCACCAACACGCAACCTTGGAATGTGTATGTGGTGCAAGGCGCCACCAAGGACAAATTGGTGAACGAGGTCTGCGATGTGCACAACGCCATGGCAAGCAATCCTGCTTTGGCTGCCGAGCACGCAGAGGAATACGACTACTACCCCAGCAAATGGGTAAGTCCCTTCATTGACCGCCGACGTGAATGCGGTTTCGGTCTTTATGGCGTGCTTGGCATTGGAAAAGGCGACAAAGAAAAGATGCATTTGCAGCATCAGCAAAACTACCGTTTCTTTGGAGCGCCTGTGGGTTTGATTTTCACCATTGACAAGGTCATGGGCCGCGGCAGTTTGCTGGACTACGGCATGTTCTTGCAAAGCGTCATGGTGGCCGCCCGTGCGCGCGGTTTGCACACCTGCCCGCAAGCGGCTTGGAATAATTTTTCTAAAATTATTTTCAAACACGTTGGCGCTGGTGACAACGAAATGATGGTGTGCGGTATGGCGCTGGGTTATGCCGATGAAACTGCGTTGGTCAACACGTTTAAGACAACGCGTGTGGATGCACGCGACTTCACGCATTGGGTTGAATGAGTTTTTGGTTCATTCAATGCTTGAATGGCCTCAGCCACGCAAGCACGCTGTTCATGATGGCGGCCGGCCTGACCTTGGTCTTTGGCGTGACCCGCATTGTCAATTTTGCGCATGGCAGTTTTTACATGCTGGGGGCCATGCTTGCAGGTCATTTGCTAACGCAATGGGTGCCGTCTTGGTCTGAACAAGCGCACCTTTATTTGTTGGTCATATTGACCGGTGCCTGCGCCGCCGCACTGTTGGGGGCGGCTGCAGAGTGGTGTTTGTTCAGACCCCTTCGAGCCTCGCCGCCCCTTTACCCCTTGGTGGCCACCTTTGGTTTAAGCCTGGTGGTTCACGACGTATTGCTTGCGTGGATGGGGCCTGCAGAAGTTTTTGCACCCCGTTTTCCTGGCCTCAAAGGCTCGATTCAAATCGGTGAAGACTTTTTTCCACAATGGCAACTGGTGACTTTGTTGTTAGGCCCTTTGGTTTGGCTGGCTTTGCATTTGTTGCTCACGCAAACGCGATGGGGTCGACAAGTTCGTGCGGCCACACAAGACCGTGACATGTTGGATGCCTTGGGCGTCAATCCTGCGCCTCTGATGATGGGCGTGGTGGTGTTGGGTTGTGGCTTGGCGGGCTTGGCTGGCGCTCTGCAATTGCCCCGTGAGCCCGCCAATTTGCAGATGGATTTGCAAATGGTGGTCGAAACTTTTGTGGTGGTTGTCATGGGCGGGCTGGGCAGCATCTCTGGTGCCTTTTTTGCGGCTGTGCTGATCGGTTGTGTTCATGCCTTTGGCATTTATTTTTTCCCGCAAGCCACTTTGGTGTTGATCTTTCTCACCATGGCCATGGTCTTGGCATGGCGTCCGCAAGGCTTGATGGGCGAGTTGCCTGGCGCTGCACCCCGTGAAGAAGTGGCGGCTTTCAAGGGCTGGACTTCGCAGCGTGTTTTGATCTTGTCGACAGGCCTGGCTTGGCTGGTGCTGAGTGTGTTGATGGTGTGGGTCGATGATTACACGCAGCATGTGCTTGAAGATGTTTTCATCATGATGCTGTTTGGCATCAGCTTACAGGCCATGATGGCCTTGTCGGGTTGGGTCAGTTTTGGCCATGCCGCGTATTTTGGTTTAGGTGCCTACGCGGCGGCCTTGAGTCATTTGCATTGGGGTTTCAATGCGTGGCAGGCCGCCCTCAGTGGCATGTTGTGTGCGGGTTTGGCGGCCTATGCCATGTCGGGCTTGTTGCAAAGAAGTGCAGGGGTTTATTTGGCGATGTTGTCCTTGGCCTTTGCGCAGATGGTATGGGCAAGTGCAAGTCAGTGGATCAGCTTCACCGGAGGTGACAACGGACTGATTGGATTGCAGCTGTTGCCCAGCACATCACGTACGGCGTTTCAATGGGCCTTGATCACTCTGAGTGCGCTGTCTGTGCTGGGGCTGGCACGTTTGGTCCGCTCCAGCATGGGGGCTGCGCTGCAGGCTGGCCGCGATGCACCTTTGCGTGCCACAGCGAGTGGTTTGAATGTGCGGACTTTGAACAATCGCGTGTTTTGGTTAAGTGCCAGCCTGGCAGGGTTGGCAGGCAGTTTATGGGCGATCAGCAAAGGGGCTGTTTTCCCATCGGTGGCATCGGTTGCAAACTCTGTGGATGCATTGATGATCGTGTTGCTTGGCGGGGTTCACCATTTGTTAGGCGCCTTGTCTGGCAGTGCTTTCTTGGTGGGTGTGGGATCCGAAATGGGCCGACACTTTGAATACTGGCGTGGCTTCCTGGGCTTGCTCATCATGTTGCTGATGGTGTTTGCGCCTGAGGGTATTTGGGGGTGGCGCCGTCGACAGGATCCATGGCGCGGAGGCCACACATGAGCGCTGTGCTGTCAGTTCAAAATTTGCAACACCAGTATGCGGGCGTTCATGCCTTGCGAGGTGTCAGCTTCGAATTGCAACAGGGTGAATGCGTTGCTTTGATCGGCCCCAATGGTGCTGGCAAGTCAACCTGTTTTGCTTGCCTTGCGGGTCAACAAAACGCCACCTCAGGACAAGTTGTTTGGCGCCATCAAAATTTGAAACAGGTGTCTGTCACTGAGCGCCGTGCCTTGGGCATCGGCAGAACTTTCCAGGTTGCACAAGTCTTTGAAGCACTTACCGTCATTCAAAACCTGCAATTGGTCTTGAAGGCAAACAAGGCTGTGTCTGCTTTGGACAGCTTGGACGATTGTGAGCACGAGGCTGCACTTGCTTGGGCCCAGACCATGGGCTTGGAAGAATTGGGCTTGGAAGCGCTTCATGACGCTGCGGCGCATTTGTCTTATGGCAACAAAAAACGTTTGGAGTTGGCCATGGCCATGGCAGGTTTGCCCCATCCTGAACAAGGCTTGCTGCTGCTGGACGAGCCTGCAGCGGGCTTGTCGCCTGAGGAGCGACTTGACATGATGGCGCGTATTCGCAAGCTGACCCAACAAGGCACAACGGTGCTGTACACCGAGCACAACATGGACGCCGTGTTTGGTGTGGCCGATCGTGTTTTGGTGTTGATGGAAGGCCAGCTGCTTGCGCAAGGCTTGCCCGAAGACATGGCGGCACATCCTGAAGTTCGCGCTAGATACTTAGGCGCTGGTTTTGCCCTGACTGAAAGGGGGCGACATGCTTGAAGTCAAGCATCTGAATGCTTTTTACGGTGAAGCGCAGGCTTTGTTTGATGTCTCGTTTTCAGTGCCCAGTGGCAGTCTGGTCTTGATCCATGGCTTGAACGGTGCTGGCAAGTCAAGCTTGATGAAATCCATCATCGGACTCATGCCCAATGTGCAAGGCCATATCTCGTGGCAGGGTCAAGTGCTGATGAATTTGCCGCCTTACCAACGATCAGAATTTGGCTTGGGCTATGTGCCTGAAGATCGGCGCATTTTCACGGCACTCACGGTGCGACAGAACTTGGAGATTGCCGTGCCAAAGGGCAAGATGCGAAACAAGCCGCAAAAGGCTTCTGTCAATGTTCAAGACATTCTGGATTTGTTTCCTGCTTTGGCAGGCATGTTGGAGCGACCTGCTGCCCAAATGAGTGGCGGAGAACAGCAAATGTTGGCCTTGGCCAGAACCCTGATGACGCAGGCCAAGATGTTGTTGCTGGATGAACCTTGTGAGGGCATTGCACCTGTTCTGGTGCAGTCCATTTCGAATGCTTTGGCACGCTTGAAACAGGAGGGCTATACCCTGTTGATTGCTGAGCAAAATCGGACTCTGAACCCTCTGGCTGACCAGATCTTGAACTTGGCAGGCGGGGCCTTGAGTTCTCCTGAGGCGTCATTGGCGCTTTCTGAGCTTAAATAGGGCAGAAAAGCCGCGTTTATCCTGAGCCCCCAAGCCTCTGAAAGAGACTGGCTTCACGTACACTGCAGGGTCATCTTCTAAGCCCCATTTTCGACATGATCATTACCAGTTTGCTGGACACGGACCTCTACAAGTTCACCATGATGCAGGTGGTTCTGCATCAATTTCCCGGTGCACAAGTTGAGTACCGTTTCAAATGCCGAAATCCTGGCGTCGAACTGGCACCTTTCGTTGAAGAAATTCGAAGCGAAATTAAATCACTTTGCAGCTTGCATTTCAAAGAAGATGAGCTGGCTTATTTGCGCTCTTTGCGCTTCATCAAAAGCGACTTTGTTGATTTTTTAGGCTTGTTCAAGCTGAATGAAAAATACATTCAGGTCACGCCCAATTTGGCGGGTGAAATAGACATCGTCATTCAAGGACCTTGGTTGCACACCATCCTGTTTGAAATCCCCGTGCTGGCCATTGTCAACGAGGTGTACTTTAGAAACACTCAGCGATTGCCCGATTTGATGCAAGGCCGTAGTCGGCTTGATACCAAAATCAAACAGCTGCAAGCGGACGATCTGAAATCATTGAAGATTGCCGATTACGGCACACGTCGCAGATTTTCTCGTGCCTGGCATGAAGAAGTGTTGCGTGTATTGATTGGCCGACTGGGTTCAGGTCCAAATGGCCAATTTGCAGGTACCAGCAATGTGCATTTTGCATACATGCTGGGCCTCACGCCTTTGGGCACCATGGCGCATGAGTACTTGCAGGCGTGTCAAGCTTTGGGCCCGCGCCTGCGCGACAGCCAAGTCTTTGCCTTTGAGTCTTGGGCCCGCGAGTACCGCGGCGATCTGGGCATTGCATTGAGCGACGTCTATGGCTTCAATGCCTTTCTGCGTGACTTTGACATGTACTTCTGTAAGTTGTTTGATGGTGCGCGTCACGACAGTGGGGACCCCTTCATTTGGGGGGAGCGCATGATTGCGCATTACCGTGCCAACCGTGTTGACCCGCTTACCAAAACGCTGATTTTCAGCGACGGCCTGACCGTGCCCAAAACCATTGACTTGTTCAGACAGTTCAACGGCCGTTGTCTGCTGGCATTTGGCATTGGTACCAACCTCACCAATGATTTAGGTTATGAGCCTTTGCAAATTGTGATCAAGATGACTCGATGCAATGGGCAGCCAGTCGCTAAACTGTCAGATACACCCGGTAAAGGGATGTGTGACGACGAAAAATACTTGGCATATCTGGCGCAAGTTTTTGAAATTTCGCCCATCAATTGATACGACGCTATTTAGTACAAACAACTCTAAGTTTTATTTTTAGGTGCAAGATTTATGAATTTAAATAGACACATGCTCTTCATGTGCTTGTTGGGAAGTTTGCTGATCCTGCCGGGCATTGCGAATGCTGCCGAGATGAATGGCGCTGAACTCAGTCCTCTTTGGGGAATTCCATTTGCTGGGATCTTGTTGTCAATTGCACTTTTTCCGTTGATGGCGCCACAATTTTGGCATCACCATTTTGGTAAGGTGACTGTGGCGTGGTCTTTGGCTTTTTTGGTGCCATTTGCATTGCTTTATGGCGTCGAACTTGCTGGTGCTAACTTGATTCACGCCCTGTTGGCGGAATACATTCCATTCATTATTTTGTTGACTGCCTTGTTCACAGTATCAGGTGGAATTTTCATTCGTGGAAATTTACATGGCAGCCCTGGACTAAATACCAGTATCCTGGGAATTGGTGCAGTTTTGTCCAGTTTCATGGGTACAACAGGGGCATCCATGTTGATGATCAGGCCACTTATACGTGCCAATGACAATCGAAAGCATGTTGCGCACGTGGTCGTTTTTTTCATTTTCATTGTGGCCAACGCAGGAGGTTCATTAACGCCCTTGGGTGACCCCCCCCTGTTCTTGGGGTTTTTAAAGGGTGTTGATTTTTTCTGGACAGTTAAAACACTGCTTCCAGAAACACTTTTCTTGGTAGGTTCTTTGTTGTTAATTTTCTACCTGCTCGATTCCTGGTTTTATCACAGGCGAGAAGAATTGCTACCTGTCGATCCAACACCCGACTCGCGTCAAATCGGATTTGATGGAAAGGTTAATTTTGTATTGTTAGGTGGTGTTGTCTGCTTAGTGCTTATGAGTGGGCTTTGGAAATCTCCTGTGGTTTTTACCATTGCGGGTGCTGAAGTGGCATTGCAAAGTATTGTTCGCGATCTTGGTTTGGTTTTGATCATCTTATTGTCTCTAAAACTAACACCTTCCCAAGTTCATTCTGATAACCAATTTAGTTGGGGGCCAATTCAAGAAGTTGCGAAATTGTTTGCAGGTATATTTCTCACCATCATTCCTGTCATTGCGATGTTGAAAGCCGGTGTTAGCGGTCCGTTTGGTCCTGTGGTTGCGGCCGTTACCCAACCAAACGGTTCACCTGATGTGATGATGTACTTTTGGATCACTGGTTTGTTGAGTTCATTTTTAGACAACGCTCCAACTTACTTGGTTTTTTTCAACACAGCCGGTGGCAATGCACAAGAATTGATGACCACCATGTCCAGCACTTTGGCGGCAATTTCTGCAGGTGCTGTGTTCATGGGGGCCAACAGCTACATTGGTAACGCACCCAACCTCATGGTCAAGGCTATTGCTGAGGATCGCGGCATCAAAATGCCCAGCTTTTTTGGCTACATGGCTTGGTCTCTGTGCGTGCTGATTCCCTTGTTTGTCGTTATGACTTTTATTTGGTTCCGTCAATGAAAAAACCCGCTATCTTGGTTGCACGTGCCATATTCCCAGAGACATTGGCGTATTTGTCGAAGCACTTTGAAGTTGAAAGTAATCAAGCTGATGAAGTGTTAAGTCCTTCTGAACTCTCAATGCGTTTACAAGGCAAAGTTGGAGCACTTACCACTGGCAGCGAACGAATTGATGGCGCCGTCCTGAAAGTCAATCCTCAATTGAAAATCGTTGCCAATATGGCTGTGGGTTTTAATAATTTTGATGTGCCGGCTATGACGGCTTCTGGTGTCTTGGCCAGTAACACGCCTGATGTATTGACAGAAACAACCGCTGACTTTGGTTTTGCGTTGCTGATGGCAACAGCCCGCCGAGTGACAGAGAGCGAGCACTATTTGCGTGCTGGTCATTGGCAAAAATGGAGTTATGACATGTTTGCCGGCGCTGAAGTTCATGGCAGCACCTTGGGCATCATTGGCATGGGGCGCATTGGCCAAGGTATCGCGCGCCGTGGTGCTTTGGGCTTTGGTATGAAAGTCATTTATCACAACCGCACCCAGCTGTCGCCGCAATTAGAAGCTGAATGCAAAGCCACCTATGTGTCGAAAGAGACCTTGCTCAAAACTGCTGACCATGTGATGTTGGTGGTGCCTTACAGTGCGGCGTCACATCACACCATTGGTGCCGCCGAATTGGCTTTGATGAAACCCACCGCTACTTTGGTCAACATTGCCAGGGGCGGCATCGTGGACGATGCGGCATTGGCCAAGGCATTGGCTGCGCGTCAAATTGCGGCCGCCGGCTTGGATGTGTTTGAGGGTGAGCCCACAGTTCATCCCGATTTGCTCAAAGTACCCAATGTGGTTCTCACACCGCACATTGCCAGTGCCACCACCAAAACGCGTCTGGCCATGGCGCAATTGGCGGCAGACAACTTGGTGTCGTATTTCACCAAGGGGCATGCTTTGACACCGCTCAATCAAGTTGCTAGCGCAAGCTAAGTTCCATGGAATTCTCATTGTTCACGGCTGTGTTGTGTGCTGTCTTGCTGGCTGTGCTGGTGGGCGTTTTCTTGATTTGGCGCCAACTGAAATTGCAAGTCCATGACAAGCAAGAGCTTGCGCAACTGACTGCCGCTTTCAATGCAGCCAACGAACGCCTTGAGCGTGAATTGCGCAATGCCATTTCAGAGTCTGCCAGGGGCGGTCGTCAAGAACTGATTCAAACGCTGGGTACTTTCCAGCAAAGTTTGGTTCAGCAAAGTGCTGAAGCCACCCGGACGCAAAACAGCCAAATGGATGCTTTTGCGCAGCAGTTGTCCTTGTTGCAAAAAACCCTGTCGGATACGCTCACTTTGCAAGTGCAGCAACTTTCAGAAGCCAATGCAAGGCGCTTGACGGAAATGCGTGGCACCTTAGAAACACAATTGGCGCAACTCCAACAAAGCAACACGGCCAAGTTGGATGAAATGCGCCAAACCGTGGATGAAAAATTGCAAACCACTTTGCAAGCTCGCTTGGGTGAAAGCTTCAAGCAAGTGGCGGATCGCTTGGAGCAGGTGCACAAAGGTTTAGGCGAGATGAACACCTTGGCGCAAGGTGTTGGCGATCTGAAGCATTTGCTGACCAACGTTAAAACTCGGGGCATGTTTGGTGAAGCGCAGTTGGCATCCTTGCTCGAGCAGGTGATGGCGCCTGATCAATATTCAGCGCAATGTGCGACCCGACCTGGCAGTAAAAATCGGGTCGACTTTGCCATTCGCTTACCAGGCAAGTCTGAGGATGGCCAGCCAGTCTGGTTGCCAATCGATGCCAAGTTTCCAAACGAAGACTACGAGCGCTTGCTTGACGCACAATCTCGCGCCGATGCCATTCAGGCGGAGTTGTGCAGCAAAGCACTAGAAGCCCGGGTTCGCTTGGAAGCCAAATCGATCACCGAAAAGTACATCGAACCCCCGTTCACCACCGACTTTGCCATCTTGTTTTTACCCACTGAAGGTTTGTATGCAGAAGTTCTGCGTCGACCTGGCTTGATTGAGTCTTTGCAGCGCGATTACCGCGTGACGCTGGCTGGCCCCACCACCTTGATGGCCATGCTCAACTCCTTGCAGATGGGTTTTCGAACACTGGCTTTGGAAAAACGCTCCAGCGAAGTCTGGCAAGTGCTGGGTGCCGTCAAAACAGAGTTCGGCAAATTTGGCGATGTGCTGGCCAAAGTCAAAGAGCAAACCCAAACAGTGCTCAACACCTTAGACAAAGCGCAAACGCGAAGCAATGTGATGCACAGAGCACTGAGGCAAGTGGAAGCCATGCCGGAGGGGCAGGTGCCTGGCTTGTTGTCGCAGGCGGCAGAAGAAAGTGATGGCGAGTCTCTGTGAAGCGAGAACTTGCCAGACTGATCAGCGGCCAAATTTTTTTGCATGCTTGCATGACGGGTATGCGAATGGCCACGCCACTGTTGGCATTGCAACAAGGCTACAGTGCCATGGCGGTCGGTGTGTTGCTGGCCTTGTTTTCATTGACGCAAGTGTTCATGGCCATTCCCGCAGGCCGCTTCACAGACCGCCATGGCTTGAAAAAGCCCGTACGCTTCAGTGTCGTGGTGGCATGTGTAGGTGCGGGCTTGGCCATTGTGTGGCCCATTTTCCCTGTGCTTTGCTTTGGAGCCTTGACAACTGGTGGTGCCACAGGCATTACCGTTATTGCACTGCAAAGACATGTGGGGCGCATGGCCAGTGACGCCAATCAACTCAAAGAGACCTTCAGCTGGTTGGCCATTGGGCCTGCCATCTCCAACTTCATGGGCCCCTTTTTTGCGGGCTTGCTGATTGACCATGCTGGTGCGACGCCTGCAGATGCAAGTGGTTTTAGAGCGGCTTTTGTCATGTTGTCCATCATGCCGTTGGTGGCATGGTTTTGGATCCGCAAAGTTCAAGAGAAACCCGTTGAGCCTGTGCTCCCAGAGCATGCCAACAACCGTGTGTGGGACTTGCTGCACGAGCCCCTCATGCGTCGTTTGTTGTTGGTCAATTGGTTATTGTCTTCTTGCTGGGATGTGCACACTTTTGTGGTGCCCGTTCTGGGCCACGAACGCGGCTTGAGTGCGTCAGTGGTGGGAACCATCTTGGGATCTTTTGCGGTGGCCTCAGCCATGATTCGGGTCGTGCTGCCATGGATTGCGAGGCGTTTGCAAGAGTATCGGTTGCTGACCGGTGCGATGATTTGTGCCAGTTTGATCTTTGCCGTCTATCCCTTGTTTGATTCAGCCTTGGCCATGGGCATTTGTTCCGTTTGTTTGGGTGTGGTTTTGGGGGTGGTGCAGCCCATGATCATGAGCACCTTGCACCAAATCACGCCGGATCACCGGCAGGGCGAAGCGCTTGGCTTGCGCATCATGACGGTCAATGCGTCCAGCGTGATCATGCCTTTGATTTTTGGCGCAGCAGGGGCAGTGGCGGGCGTCTCTGTGGTGTTTTGGGTGGTGGGGACCTGCGTTGCCAGTGGCACACCTCAGGCCTGGCGGCTCAGGCCAAAGCACGCAAGTCACCCAAGTTAACAGGGCAGCAGCTTTTTAATTTCTTCGCAAGCTTCTTCTGGCGAATCAACATATTTGAAGCACGCCAAATCTTCTTTGGCGATGGTGCCCGACGAGACCAGCCAGTCGAAGTCAATCAAGCGTTTCCAAAAATCCGAGCCATAAAGCAAAACGGGCGTCGCTTGGACTTTGCGTGTTTGAACCAAGGTGAGGATTTCAAACAATTCGTCCAATGTGCCGAAGCCGCCTGGAAATGAAATCAGTGCTTTGGCACGCATTGCAAAATGCATTTTGCGCAAAGCAAAGTAGTGAAACTGAAAGCTCAAGCCGGGTGTGACATAGGGGTTGGGTGCCTGCTCGTGGGGCAGTGAAATGTTCATAGCGACCGACGGGGCGCCGGCTTCCATGGCGCCTCGGTTGGCGGCCTCCATGATGCCGGGGCCACCCCCCGTGCAAATGGTTAAACGGTCTTTTTTGGGGTGAGAGGCGCAAGCTTGAGACACCAAGTGCGCAAACTTTCTGGCCGCTTCGTAATAGCTGGCATTTTCTAAATCACGCTGTGCCAGTGCCAACACCTCTGTGTTTTGGGCGGATGAAGGCAGTTGTGACACTTCTTGGTAACGCCGCTGCGCCTCTTCAAGGCTTTTGAAGCGCGCACTGCCGAAGACCACCACCGTGTTGTGTATGCCTTCCTCGGTTTGAATCAGTTCTGGCTTGAGCAATTCAAGCTGAAAACGGATGCCGCGAGTTTCAGGGCGTCTTAAGAACTCGGGGTCATTGAATGCCAAGCGGTAAGCATCGGCCACTTCTTTGGATTCGTTCAGGTCTTGGGTTGATTGCATGACACCATTGTGAAGCATGCATGCTGAATTTCAAGCAAAAAAAAGACCTCCGAAGAGGTCTTGATGGGGCAAAACTGGACTTTCGTCACAGCCTTTGCATTAGACGCGCTTGCGGTATTCGCCAGTGCGTGTGTCAATTTCAATTTTGTCGCCTTGGTTCACAAACAGAGGAACAGGTACTTCAAAGCCTGTTGCAATTTTGGCGGGCTTGAGCACCTTGCCGGATGTGTCGCCTTTGACTGCGGGCTCTGTCCAAGTGATTTCGCGCTCAACGCTGGTAGGCAACTCAACCGAGATGGCCTTGCCATCATAGAACACCACTTCAACAGCCATGCCGTCTTCGAGGTAGTTCATGGCATCGCCCATGTTTTCGGATTCAACTTCGTATTGGTTGTATTCGCTGTCCATGAAAACATACATGGGGTCGGCGAAATAAGAGTAGGTGCATTCTTTTTGGTCCAAGATGACTTGGTCCATTTTGTCATCGGCTTTGAAGACCACTTCAGAACCCATGTTGCTCAACAAAGCTTTGAGTTTCATACGGACGGTGGCTGCACCACGGCCGCCACGGCTGTATTCAGTGCGCAAGACGATCATGGGATCTTTGCCTTGCATGATCACGTTGCCAACGCGGATTTCTTGAGCGATTTTCATAAGGTGTCCAGTGGTGCCTTTGTCAGGCGTTGAGTTGCTTTGAGTAAGTTGCTAAAAAAGATTTGTAATTTGTTTAAGGGCAAAGGCTGAAACTTTGCCCAAAGCCCAAGATTTTAGCGCTTTTCGGCCACAAATTGAAGAATTTGGCTGACCAGGTCCATTTGGGCCATCAATCGAGTGCGTGCAGACAGGACGCAGGCTTGCCAGAGGGGCAAGTCGATGGGGGGCAGGGGGTCTTGCGTGAGGTCATTCCAGCGCAGATGGTATGAACGCAAACTAGCAGGCGCCTCCAGCCAGTCCAAGAAAGCCCGTAGCTTGGGGCCGTGTGCGCCGTCCCCTTGGGGGTAAATGTGCCAAATGAAAGCTTGACCGGCCCAGATGGCCCTGACCAAGGAGTCTTCACCACGAACGAAATTCAGATCACTTTGTGCCAATTGCACATCAAAGCTTGGTTGCGGCATGGGTGGGAGGATTTGAAATTGGGGCCTTTTGTAAGGAGGCAACTTCGTTAACGCATTTTCAAACGCAAGAGCGCCTCTGCCGTGTGCAACATGCCAAACGTTGGCGGGAGAGTGGCCCACGAGTTGGTCAATGGCTTCATGGAGCGCATCGGGCTCGTAGCAAAACAGAAAAGTTTTTTGTGGGACCAACGGCGCAGCGGGCGCTTGAGCGGGGAGGCGGTTTGCGACATGGGATTCCCGAAGCAGGCCGCCTGTTTTCTCAGTGAACCCTGGATAGAAGAACCACTTGGTTCGTCCTTTGAGCGGGCCGCTCATCACAGGCGAGGGCAGTTTGTGGCTTCTCTCGACATAGGATTCGGCACTCAGATACTCCAAGTTCAACCAAACGGGCGCTTGGGCTTCGGTTAGGCCTGTCAACTGGCTGGAGGCCCAATGGACAAAGTGCTCGGGCAGATCGCAACCAAAGGCTTCTATCCAAATCTGCGACGCATGGGATTTGTCGTTCAAGGGGCTTGACCAGGGGCGAACTTCAATCTGCCCCTTTTCAGATGCCTGTTGCCCCCAGCCCTCGGCATTCAAGTTGGCTTCGGGCGCCATCCAGGTGAGGGCGCTGGCGTCATCTACCCAAAGTCGAATTTGATGCCCGCGCGACGCCAGATCGACGCTCAGGCGCCAACAGACCCCCAAATCTCCATGGTTGTCGATGACGCGGCAAAATATGTCCCAAAGCATGCGTGATATTGTCGCGCGCTTCAAGACACAATAGCGAGCATGTCGAGCGTTCACCCAGAATCTTTGTTGGCCGAAGTGGCTGCACTCCCCAGTTTGCCGGGGGTCTATCGCTATTTCGATGCCGAAGACCAAGTGCTATACGTTGGCAAAGCACGCAATTTGAAGAAGCGCGTCAGCAGTTATTTCCAAAAAGACCACGGCGGCACACGCATTGGTCACATGGTCAGCAAGATTCGGCGCATGCAAACCACCGTGGTGCGTTCAGAGGCAGAGGCCTTGCTGCTTGAAAACAACCTGATCAAAACGCTCAGTCCCAAGTTCAATATTTTGTTCAGGGATGACAAAAGTTATCCTTACCTCAAAGTTTCTGGAACCGGCAGCGTTCGCAGCAACAAGTCGGATGAGGGCGTCAAGCCAGACGCCTATTCACGCATTGCCTATTACCGGGGTGGGGTTGAGAAAAAGCACCGCTACTTTGGACCCTATCCCAGTGCCTGGGCTGTCAAAGAAACCATCCAGCTCTTGCAAAAAGTCTTCAGGCTAAGAACCTGTGAAGACACCGTCTTTGCCAATCGCACCCGACCTTGTTTGCTGTATCAAATTAAACGCTGCTCTGGCCCGTGCGTTGGTGTGATTTCCGTTGAGCAATATGCCAATGATGTGGCGCATGCAGAGGCTTTTTTACGCGGCGAAACGCAATCGGTTTTGAAGGCGATGGAAGCCCGCATGATGGCGCATTCCGACAAACTGGAATTTGAATTGGCAGCCGAGGTGCGCAATCAGATGACCGCGTTGTCGCGTGTGTTGCATCAACAATCCGTGGACACAGTGACCGACACCGATGTCGACATCTTGGCCGTTAAAGTGCAGGGCGGACGTGCCTGTGTCAATTTGGCCATGGTGCGTGGGGGGCGACATTTGGGCGATCGGCCCTATTTTCCATCGCATGTTGAAGATGGACATGCCATTGGCGGCACTGCACTCGAAGATGATGAGGCAGCTGACTTGCCCAGCTTGGAAGTCAAAGTGCTGGAAGCGTTCATTGCGCAGCATTACCTTCAAATTCCTGTACCCCCCGCACTCATCACCAGCGAAAAAATTGACGCCAAAGTGATAGAGGCCATTTCATCTCAGACGGGCATCAAAGTGACGGCGGTTCACAACCCGCGGGAGCAGCGGCGTGCTTGGCTGGAAATGGCCGAAAAAAATGCGGCGATTCAACTGGCCAGATTGTTGGCAGAAGAGGGCTCGCAACAAGCGCGCACGCGTGCGTTGGTCGAAGCCTTGGATTTAGCGCCCGATGACATCGATGCCTTGCGAATGGAGTGCTTCGACATCTCCCACACCTCGGGTGAAGCCACCCAAGCCTCTTGTGTGGTGTTTCAAAATCACAAGATGCAAAATAGCGAATACCGTCGTTACAAAATCGAGGGCATCACGCCGGGCGATGATTACGCTGCGATGCGCCAGGTGCTAATGCGCCGCTATGGCAAAGTGGCTGAGGCGATGAAGTCGGGCGAAGCGGACAACAAAATTCGCATGCCCGATGTGGTCTTGATTGACGGCGGTAAAGGTCAAGTGTCGATGGCACGCGAGGTCTTTGAGAGTCTGGGACTCGACTTGTCTTTGATTGTGGGCGTGGAAAAAGGCGAAGGCCGAAAAGTCGGCCTGGAAGAGTTGGTATTTGCAGATGGCCGCGACAAGGTTTATTTGGGCAAAGATTCCGCTGCTTTGATGCTGGTGGCCCAAGTGCGAGACGAAGCACACCGATTTGCCATTACGGGTATGCGCGCCCAACGTGCCAAGGTCCGGGTTGGCGGTGGCCGATTGGAAGAAATTGGCGGCATTGGTCCTAAAAAACGGGCCAAACTTCTTCAGCGCTTTGGTGGGGTGCGAGGCGTCGAAGATGCCAGTGTTGAAGATTTAATGTCGGTGGATGGCATTTCCCGAGAATTGGCTGAAACCATTTACCAGGCTTTGCATTGACGAAAACCCTCGGGCGGTAGACGTTTTCTCGGGTGCTTTGAACGGCTGTGTCAGCGAAAAGTCGTCAAGGCATGCCACAATAAGGACCATGTTTTTCACCATTCCCACGCTCATGACCTGGACACGCATTGTTGCGATTCCATTCATTGTGGGGGTGTTTTATTCTGACCTGCCACTGGAATCGCGCAATTTCTTGGCCACCACCATGTTTGTGATTTTTGCCATCACCGACTGGTTGGATGGCTACTTGGCGCGCAAACTCAATCAAACGTCTTCCTTTGGCGCGTTCCTCGACCCGGTGGCCGACAAATTTTTGGTCTGTGCGTCCTTGTTGATGTTGGTTCATCTGCACCGTGCTCACGTTTTGGTGGCCCTGGTCATCATTGGCCGTGAAATTGCCATTTCCGCCTTGCGTGAATGGATGGCTCAAATTGGTGCCAGCAAAAGTGTTGCTGTGCATTTTGTGGGCAAGCTCAAGACCACTGTTCAAATGGTCGCCATTCCCTTTTTGCTTTACAACGGTCAACTGTTTGGTGTCATCGATACCCACTTGTGGGGAACGGTGCTCATTTGGGTCGCAGCCATCCTGACCATCTGGTCCATGATTTACTACATGCAAAAGGCTTTGCCAGAAATACGTGCCCGCGTGAAATGAACCTCATTGCGGCTGAATGAGCGTTCATGAATTCAACTGATTCAACAGCTTCTTGGGTGAAGCACATGCCAGCAGTGTTTGTGCTCATTTGGAGCACGGGTTTCATTGTGGCGCGCTTTGGCATGCCCAATTCCCCCCCATTTTCTTTTCTGTGGTTCAGGTACCTGTTTTCAATCGCCTGTTTTTTGGCTTGGATTCAATGGGCGCGCGTGAAATGGCCGCAAGACAAACGCGAATGGCTGCATTTGTCTGTCACAGGCGTCTTGATGCATGCAGGCTATCTGGGTGGTGTTTGGGCTGCTGTGAAGGCAGGCATGGGTTCTGGTCTTTCGGCCTTGATTGTCGGCTTGCAACCTGTGCTGACCGCCATTTGGTTGTCCACCCATGGCGGCGCAGCACACAGCGCTGTCAGCCGCCGTCAGTGGATGGGCTTGTTGTTGGGTTTTTGTGGCTTGCTGTTGGTGGTCTGGCGAAAACTCACGCAGGGCAGCGCCTTGGACCATGTGACGGCAGTTAACTTAAGTTTTGCAGTGATGGCCTTGTTTGCCATCACCTTGGGCACCTTGTATCAAAAAAGTTTTGTCAAACCTTGTGATGTTCGAACGGCCAATACGGTGCAACTTATGGCCGCCATGCTGGTGACCACCCCTCTGGCCTTGTTGGAGACTGAGCCCATGCAATGGAATCAAGAATTGATGGGCGCCATGGCTTGGTCGGTATTGGGTCTGACGCTAGGCGGCAGCTCATTGCTTTACTTGCTGATACAAAAAGGCGCAGCAGCCTCCGTGTCGAGTTTGATGTACCTGGTACCCCCTTGCACAGCCATGATGGCTTGGGTCTTGTTTGATGAGCCCATCACTGCGGTGACACTGATGGGCATCGCGCTGACGGCATGGGGTGTCAGTTGGGTGGTTCGGCCTGCCAAAATTTCAGATGGAGAAAAAACATGAGTCAAAAACGAATTGCTGTGATTGCCGGTGATGGCATTGGTAAAGAAGTGATGCCCGAAGGCTTGCGCGTGATGGAAGCTGCGGCCAGCAAGTTCAATCTGGATTTGAAGTTTGATCACTTCGATTTTTCCAGTTGGGATTACTTTGAAAAGCACGGCCAAATGCTGCCCGACAACTGGAAAGACCAAATCGGTGGTCACGACGCCATCTACTTTGGCGCCGTGGGTTGGCCAGAGAAAATCGCTGACCATGTCTCACTCTGGGGTTCCCTGTTGTTGTTCCGCCGCGAGTTTGACCAGTACATCAATTTGCGTCCTGCGCGTTTGATGCCCGGCATCATTGCCCCCGTGGTGCGCCGCGATGGCTCGCCTCGCCAGCCCGGTGAAATTGACATGTACATCGTGCGCGAAAACACAGAGGGTGAGTATTCCAGCATCGGTGGTCGCATGTTCCCTGGCACGCCGCGCGAGATTGTGATGCAAGAAACAGTCATGTCACGCGTGGGTGTGGATCGGGTGCTGAAGTTTGCTTTTGAGTTGGCGCAGTCGCGTCCTAAAAAGCATTTGACCAGTGCCACCAAATCCAACGGCATTGCCATCACCATGCCTTATTGGGATGAGCGTGTGGTTGAAATGGCCAAGAACTATCCCGGCGTCAATGTCGACAAGTTCCATATTGACATTTTGACGGCCCACTTTGTACAACGCCCTGACTTTTTTGATGTGGTGGTGGCCAGTAATTTGTTTGGCGACATCTTGAGTGATTTGGGTCCGGCCTGCACGGGCACCATTGGCATTGCGCCCAGTGCCAATTTGAATCCCGATCGCACCCATCCTTCTTTGTTTGAGCCTGTGCATGGATCAGCCCCTGACATTGCGGGCAAAAACATTGCCAACCCCATTGGCCAAATTTGGTGTGGCGCCATGATGCTGGAATTTTTAGGCTGCAAACCCGCACACGATGCTGTGTTGGCTGCCATTGAAAAAGTTTTGGCGCCTAATAGCGGTGCACCCCGGACGGCGGATATTGGGGGAAGTGCTAATACGCAGGACGTTGGCAAAGCCATTGCGGCCGCATTGTGAGAACTTTTCGGAACTAGTTTACATATTTAAAAAAAATTTTTCAGTCAAGCCCTCATTGCCATTGAGTTTGCGTCTAGAATTCGTTTCGCTTTGCGGTTTGTGGGCACAAATTCATTTGACAGACGCGGTTTGTCTGATCAAATTGAAGTTGACAAATTGCATCGCGGAGACAATGCTTTGTCTAAGAAGTTTCAGAATCTTCAAACAACAAATTTTTAACATGATGAGTCACTCATTCATTTGAGTGCTCAAATTTTTTTCTAAGGCTCTTTGTATGAACAAGACAGAATTGATCGAGCACATTGCTAAACAAGCAGACATTTCAAAAGCTGCTGCCGGCCGCGCATTGGAAGCCACCATCGGCGCCGTTCGCACCACATTGAAAAAGGGCGGCACAGTTGCCCTGGTTGGTTTCGGTACGTTCGCCGTCACCAAGCGTGCTGCTCGCACTGGCCGCAACCCACGTACTGGCGCTGCCATCAAGATCAAATCTGCCAAGGTGCCTAAGTTCCGTCCAGGTAAGGCCTTGAAAGACGCCTTGAATTAATCTTTGATCAAGGGGGTGATTAGCTCAGTTGGTAGAGCGGCGCCCTTACAAGGCGTAGGTCGGCGGTTCGAGCCCGTCATCACCCACCACCCCTCAAGCAAAGGCGAACAAATTGTTCGCCTTTTGTCTTTCAAGACTTTGACCGCGAAACTTTACTGAGAGTTCTCACATGTTTGATTTTGTCCGTAACAACACCAAGATCATGATGGGCTTGTTGTTCTTGCTCATCATCCCGTCCTTTGTGATGTTTGGCATTGAGGGGTACAGCCGCTTCAATGACAAAGGTGCCGTGGTGGCCAAAGTCAATGGCAACAAAATTGTGCAAGCCGAGTGGGATGCAGCGCACAAACGAGAGGTTGACCGTATTCGTGCTTCCATGCCCAACATCGATGTCAAAATGTTTGACACGCCAGAAGCCAAATACGCTACCTTGGAGCGATTGGTGCGTGAGCAAGTGATTGCCGCCGCAGCACAAAAACTGCAATTGGTAGCCAGCGACACACGCCTTGCCCGTGAGTTGCAGCAAAGTCCAGCAATTGCCGCACTTCGCGGACCGGATGGCAAGTTAGACATGGAGCGTTACAAGCAATTGGCCGCTTCACAAGGCATGACCCCCGAAATGTTCGAATTGCAAGTGCGCGCAGATTTGTCCAGCCGACAAGTGATTCAAGGTGTTCAAGCTTCAGCCTATGCCACGCCAGCTCAAACGCAAACGGCCATGAATGCGTTCATGCAGCGCCGTGAAGTTCAAATTTTGAATTTCCCAGCTGCAGACTTTCTGAACAAAGTAAGCATCACCGATGCAGAGTTGCAGGCGTTTTACGAAAAAAACACAGCTCAATTTCAGTCTGCAGAAACTGCAGACATTGAATATGTGGTGCTGGACACCGACAGCTTGAAGCAACTTGTCACGGTCAATGAGCAAGATCTCAAAACATATTACGAACAAAACTTGCAGCGCTTGTCAGGCAAAGAAGAACGTCGTGCCAGTCACATTTTGATCACTGCAGCCAAAGACGCACCTGAAGCGGAGAAAAAAGCGGCCCGTGCAAAAGCAGAGGCTTTGTTAAAAACCGTCAAGGCCAAGCCTGCCAGCTTTGCCGAGCTGGCGCGCAAAAACTCGCAAGACCCCGGTTCTGCCGTCAAGGGTGGTGACCTCGATTTCTTTGGCCGTGGTGCCATGGTCAAAGCCTTTGAAGATGCTGCATTCAGCATGAAAAAAGCAGACATCAGCGATGTGGTCGAATCCGAATTTGGTTATCACATCATTCAATTGACAGACATCAAGGCGCCCAAAGCACCCAGTTTTGAGTCATTGCGTCCTTCGCTCGAAGCCGATTTGAAAAAGCAGCAAGCACAGCGCAAATATGCTGAGCTGGCTGAAACATTTTCCAACACGGTCTATGAACAATCAGACAGCCTGAAGCCTGTTGCTGAGAAGTTGAAGCTCAGCATTCAACAGGCTTCTAAAGTGGGCCGCAACCCTGCGCCAGCAACTTCGCAAACCAAGAACCCCATCAACCATCCTGGTTTGTTGCAGGCTGTGTTCAGCGAAGCATCTTTGCAAAAGCAGCGCAACACAGAAGCCATAGAAGTGGCACCCAGCACCTTGGTGGCGGCGCGTGTTGTCAAATACCATCCTGCTGCAGTGTTGCCCTTTGCCGAAGTCAAAGACATCGTCAAGCGCAATGTGACGCAAGAAAAGGCTGCTTCGTTGGCCAAAGCGCAAGGTGAACAACGTTTGGCCGCATTAAAGAACAACACAGGGACAGATGGCCTGCCCAATGCCATCGTCGTGTCGCGTGAAAAAACGCAAAGACAATTGCCCCAAGTGGTTGACGCTGCTTTGAAGGCCGATCCTTCCAAACTTCCTGCAGCCCAAGGGGTTGATTTGGGCGCACAGGGTTACGCAGTCATTCGCGTCACCAAAGTCTTGCCACCAGAATCTGAGAACAAGGACTTGATGGTGCAAGCCCAGCAACAATTCACACAGCTTTGGGGTTCGGCCGAAACGCAAGCGTATTTGGCACAGCTCAAATCCATGTTGAAGGCCGAGATTTTGGTCACCAAACCAAGCCCTGAAAAAGCCAAATCGGAAGCGCAGGGCGCCTGAATTTGAAATTCTTTGAGCTATAATTCCGCTTCTACGGTGGCTGTAGCTCAGTTGGTAGAGTCCAGGATTGTGATTCCTGTTGTCGTGGGTTCGAGCCCCATCAGCCACCCCAAAGATTCAAAGGCTTGCAAGTTATCTTGCAGGCCTTTTTCTTTGTATCGACGCTGACCGATGCAAAACATGTGTTCAGTAACCCCCTTTGCAACAGTGCGTTTGAAATTTAGGTTTAATTGCAAACTTCGATTTTCATCATTCCATCTTGATTCAATTGTCAAACCAAATCAAAAACCCAATTGACATCGTTTACCTGTGGGTCAACGGCAAAGATGATGAATGGCGCGCAAAGCGTGAGAAGCATGCACGTGACCTGGCCGCTGAAGACACTGCCAGCGTTGCCATCTTTGGCAATGTTGAAGGCCGGTACCGCGACAATGATGAATTGCGCTTCAGTTTGCGCGCACTTGAAAAATTTTTTCCGCAGCACGGTCACATCTACATCGTGACGGATGGGCAAGTGCCCGATTGGTTTCAGGCTTCCAATCACATCACTTTGGTTGATCACCATCAACTCATTCCTCATTCCGCATTGCCCACCTTCGACTCTGGCAACATTGAGTCTTACATTCACCACATTCCAGGCCTGTCTGAGCGCTATTTCTATTTGAACGATGACGTGTTCTTCGGCGCGCCGGTTTGTTTGGACGATTGGTTCTATGAGGATGGCTTTTATGTTTCTTGGTCTGACGAGCCTGAAGTTGAAGGCAGCCAATTGCAGCTTGAATCAACCTCTCTGGAAAATGCCAGTCGCTTGTCCAAAGAGTGGCTTCAAAGTAAAGTTGATCAATCGTCATCGAACAAGGCGCCAATGGCCCGTTCGCCAGACTTTGAATATCAACACACGCCCAGAACGTTCTCGCACTCTCCAAGGCCCATGTTGAAGTCTGTACTCTTGGAGATCGAACGCGATGCGCCGGAATTATTTGAACAAGTGCGATCAACCGTGTTTCGAACTTGGAACAAGCCCACCATCGTTTCAGACTTCGTGCTGCGTTGGGCTCTGGCGCATGGCTTTGCGAAAACCATCGACCACTCGCACCTCTACATTGCAACCGGCGACTTGTTGGAAACGCAGACCCTCCAACAACTTCAAAGCCTGTTTGGCCGCCTTCATTTCTTTTGCATCAACGACACGACAGACGATGCGCACGACGGCGATCCGCGATTGATGGCAGTACGTGAAACTTTGAATGCGCTATTGCCCATGCCATCGCGCTGCGAACTTGAATTCAAGGATAGCGCCGTGCACAGAATGCAAACCCAATTCAGCAACGAATAAGGCATTGGCGCACATGACACTCGAACGACTTGATCCTGACCAAATTGAAGCGTGCATGAAAAACCTCCACCAATGGCAGCATGCTGTATCGGAATCCTGCATCACCAAGGAGTGGCGCTTTGCAAACTTCAAAACAGCCATTGCGATGTTGGTCAAGGTGAGTGAGTTGGCTGAACAACACAATCACCATCCAGAAATGGTATCGGCCTATACGACCGTTCGCATCAAGTTGTGGACGCACGATGTGCAGGGCCTGAGCACCAAAGACTTTGAACTAGCACAGGCCATTGACAACTTGGTTGCGCAAGCTTTTTAACAGATTTACAAGAGGGAAGTTTTTGAACATGGCTGTTTCACAATCGACATCTACGACCAAGGTCTCTCGCTCACAACTCACCGTGGAGTTGATGTGGCAACTCAAGCGCCTTGGCGCGCCCAGCATCAGCCCTGATGGTGCGCAAGCTGTCTGTGCGGTGGCGCAACCCTCCGTCAAAGAAAACAACATTCAAAGCGCCATTTGGCTGTTGTCCACATTGGGTGGACAGCCGCGTCAGTTGACCCAATGTGGCGACAAAGACGGGCGGCCGCAGTTTTCTCCGAATGGGGACTGGATCGCTTTTGTAGCCAAACGTGAACAGAACGGTCAAAAAGATCAAGAGCCTCAGCTTTACCTCATCCCACCCGACGGTGGTGAGGCGCGACGTGCGGGTCATGTGCCTACCGGGGTCGATGACTTCAAGTGGTTTCCAGATGGCCAACGCATTGCCTTTGTGACCTGGGTCTGGCCCCACTTAAAAGGTTTTAAAGCGCAAGCCGACAAACTCAAAGAAGTGTCGGCGGTCAAAGACACTGCTTTCGCCACGGAAGATGCGGTTTACAGACATTGGGATCACAACCTGCCCATGAACCGCGTGCCGCATTTGTGTGTTTTGGACATTGCAACAGGCAGTGTGCATGACTTGTTGGAGGGCAGCGATTTTGAATTGCAGCGCCGCGACACAGGTGCAAATGATTTTGCCATTGCACCCAACGGCAAAAGAATTGCCTTTGTGCACGATCCAGACCGCGGTCAAAATCCAGCCCCCCGCATGGCCTTGGCGCAAATTGAATTGCGCGGCAACAAAACGCAAAGCATTCAAAGTGTGTTGAATGACCGCGCCTGGGATTTTTCTGCACCTGTTTACAGTGAAGATGGTTTGCAATTGGCCTTCTTGGCATCGCACCAAAAAATCAGCAATACGCAGCCCAATCGCTTGGCTTGCATGAAGTTGCCCACAAGTTCGGTTGCAAGCCAACGTGCACTGGCTTGGAAAATCCTCAGCGCCAAGTGGGACCGTGAACCCCAAGCACCGTTGATGTGGAGTGAGGACGGCAGCGCCTTGCTGTGCAAGGCAGAGGACCAAGGTCGGCAGCATGTTTGGCGATTCGATGTGGCCAGCCACAAGGTCAGTCGCGTGGTTGAAGGCGGCACGGTGCATGCCTTTGACATGGCGGCGGGTCGTTTGGTGACTTTGTGCGACAGGGCCATTCATCCTGGACGCATTCATGTTCAAGGTGTTGATGAGGCAGGCCATGCGGCAGCACCAGTCTCGGCCAGGATGGAGTCTTTCAATGACGATCTCTTGAATGGCGTTGCCATGGGTGATACCGAAGAGCACTGGTTCAAGGGCGCCCAAGGTGACGATGTTCAGGTGTGGCTGCACTTCCCACCTGGCTTCAAGAAGGACAAAAAATACCCCTTGCTGCATACCATCCATGGCGGCCCTCACACCGGGCCGGGCGATGTTTGGCATTGGCGCTGGAACTACCATGTGTTTGCGGCGCAAGGCTATGTGGTGGCCAACGTCAACTACCACGGCTCATCTGGTTTTGGTTTCAAGTTCTTGGATTCCATCACGCACAAGTGGGGGCAGCTCGAGTTGCAAGACATGGAAGCGTGTACCGATTGGTTGCGCAAAAAACCTTGGATTGCCAAAGAGCGGGTCTTTGCCACAGGTGGCAGCTACGGCGGCTACATGGTGGCCTGGATGAATGCGCATGTGAAGCCTGGCCGCTACCAGGCCTACGTGTGCCATGCAGGCTGTTTTGACTGGGTGGGCATGTTCTCAGACGATGCCTACGGTTGGCATCCGCAAGAGCTGGGCGCATCCTATTGGGACAACATGAAGAAGATTCATGCGCAAAGTCCCCATGCATTTGCCGCCACCATGAAAACACCCACCTTGGTGATCCATGGCGCCAAAGATTACCGCGTGCCCGACGCGCAAGGCTTGGCGTACTACAACACGCTCAAAGCCAAAGGTGTGGACGCAAGGCTGCTTTGGTACCCTGACGAAAACCACTGGATTTTGAAGCCCGCCAACAACGTGGTGTGGTACCACGAGTTCTTCAATTGGATTCGTCGCTACGACCCTGCTTTTCAAAAGAAAAAGCAGGGTTAAGCAGCTCGAAGGGTGAGGCCTTAGTTGACCATCACCAATTTGCCCATCACACCGCGTGAGCCCATGTGCGCATAAGCGGCCTTCAGGTCGCTCATGGGCATGGTGCGGTCAATGGCGGGTTTGACTTTGCCTTGGGCATACCACTGTGCCAATTCGGCCATCATGGCGGCATTGGCTTGGGGTTCGCGGCGCGCAAAGTCGCCCCAGAACACACCCACAATGGAGGCACCTTTGAGCAAGGCCAAGTTGAAGGGCAGGGCAGGGATGGGGCCGGCTGCAAAGCCCACCACCAGGTAACGACCGCGCCAAGCAATGGAGCGGAAAGCCGGCTCTGCGAAGTCACCCCCCACGGGGTCGTAAATGACATCGGGGCCTTTGCCTTCCGTGAGGGTTTTCAAAACCTCACGCATGTTTTGTGTGGTGTAGTTGATGGTTTCATCGGCGCCCAAGGATTTGCAAAGCGCACATTTTTCATCGGTTGAGGCAGCTGCAATGACGCGCGCACCTGCGGCCTTGGCAATTTGAATGGCCGCTGTTCCCACGCCGCCCGCAGCTCCCAAGACCAACACTGTTTCGCCCGCTTTGAGGGCCGCTCGGTCGATCAGGGCGTGGTGCGAGGTGGCGTAAATCATGATGAAGGCTGCGGCGTCGACAGCGGGAAAACCTGCAGGAAGGGGCATGCACAACTTGGCCGGAGCCAAGGTGTGGGTGCCAAAGCCACCGGTGCCCGACAAACAGGCCACGGATTGACCGACCTTGAGGTGGGTCACGCCTTCGCCAACGGCTTCAATCACACCGGCATATTCCGACCCTGGCACAAAGGGCAGGTCGGGTTTCATTTGGTACTTGTTTTGAACGATCAAGAGGTCCGGAAAGTTCAAACTGGCCGCTTCAATGCGGATCAGGACTTGACCGGCCTGCGGACTTGGCGTGGGCAACTCTTTCCAAGTTAAAGCCTCAACGCCGACGGGATTTTCACAAAGCCAAGCGTGCACAGAAATTCTCCTCAAAAACACACAATTCCTTGAATATAAAGGCCCAGGTCGTCATCGGGATGTCTCGGTAGCGACCTACAATTGAGGGCTAGGACACCCCCATGAAAATTCTCATTTCCAACGACGACGGATACCGTGCTGACGGCATTGTGGCGCTTTACCACGCCCTCAAACAAGTGGCCGATGTTGAGGTGGTGGCACCCGAGCACAACAACAGCGCCAAGTCCAACGCATTGACCTTGCATTCCCCGCTTTATGTTCGGCAAGGTGAAAACGGTTTTCGATATGTCAACGGAACGCCTGCAGACTGTGTGCACATTGCATTGACGGGTTTGTTGGGCTATCGCCCTGACTTGGTTGTCTCTGGCATCAACAACGGTGCCAACATGGGCGACGACACCCTTTACTCTGGCACCGTAGGCGCAGCCATGGAAGGGTACTTGTTTGGCATCCCTGCGCTGGCATTTTCACAAACTGAAAAGGGTTGGGCTCACTTAGACCAAGCGGCCGAGTTTGCCAAAAACATGGTGGCGCAATTTGAAGAAGCGCAGTTGATTGGCAAGTCACCGTGGCTCTTGAATGTCAACATCCCTAACACTTCGGCCCATTGGAAAAATGCCAAGCTGTGCCGTTTGGGCCGACGGCATGCTGCCGAACCCGTCATTACACAGCTCAGTCCGCGCGGCGAAACCATGTACTGGATTGGCAATGCGGGTGAAGCCATGGACGATGGCGAGGGCACCGATTTCCATGCTGCTAAAAATGGTCACGTCACCATCACGCCTTTGAAGGTCGATTTAACGGACCATGAGAACGCCGGCATGTGGTCGCAAAACTTGTCCAAGTTAAAGGTGTGGGGTGCTTGATGGCACAACGACCTGGGTTTCCGCTGAAGTTAGAGAAGGCCTCGCCTGCGCCTCGCTCGCTGAAAACCAATGCGCCGGTGAAATCGGCACTTCAATCTGACGTCAAGTCTGCTCCCATGCTGTCTCAAAACTTGGGCATGGACTCCAGCGCTGTGCGACAGCGCATGGTGCAAAAGTTGGCAGCGCAAGGACTGCAGGACCCCATGGTTTTGCAAGCCATGGGCACGGTTGAGCGTCATCGGTTTGTAGAAAGTGCCTTGGTCGCGCAAGCCTACGAAGACACCAGCTTGCCCATCGGTTTGGGGCAAACCATTTCCAAACCCAATGTGGTGGCCCGCATGATTGAGCTGTTGCGCGAAGGCGCCGATGGCAAGTTGGGTCGCGTGCTCGAAATCGGCACGGGTTGTGGTTATCAAGCGGCAGTCTTAAGTCATGTGGCCACCGAGGTCTATAGCATCGAGCGATTAAAAGGTTTGCACGAAAAAGCGCGCGCCAATTTAAGGCACTTTCGTTTGGCCAATGTGCACCTGTTGTTTGGCGACGGCATGCTGGGGTATCCCAAAGGTGCACCCTATGCTGCGATCATTTCTGCAGCGGGTGGCGAGTCTGTGCCTCAAGCTTGGCTCGATCAATTGGCCGTTGGTGGCCGTTTGGTTGCGCCGACTGTGACTGCCAGTGGTCAGCAAGCTTTGATGGTGATCGACAAGACCCCCCATGGCTTCAAGCAAAACGTGCTCGAAGCCGTTCACTTTGTCCCTCTAAAATCGGGTGTCTCCTGAAGGATTTGGCATGAAATTGATAGGTGTCCGTCACGTTTTGACGGTAGTTTGTTTTTCAGCATTAGCTACGTTGGTGGGCTGTAGTGCAAAGCCGCGTGGCCCTATTCCTGTAGAAGACCGTGTGGCAGGCCAAAGCAGTTCGCGCACTGCCAAAGCCCCTGCGCCTCAAGCCAATCCAAGCATGGGTGCTGTCAGCACGCCTATTTCGATGGGGGCATCCATGCCCGGTTCTGAGAATGCAGGCAAGCCAGGCTACTACAGCGTTCGTCCAGGTGACACCCTGACCAAAATTGCCCTTGACCATGGACAAGCTTGGCGTGACATTGCCAAATGGAATGGCCTAGACAACCCCAACGTGATTGAAGTTGACCAGGTCCTTCGTGTGGCACCTTTGCCTGTAGAGACCAAAGTGGCTGCTGCCCCAAAGCCTGCTGCCGTACCTCCCCAACAAAGCCCCCAGCCTGCACCCCAAGCGCCTTCAACATCCAACAATGCCGAGGATGGTTTGACTTTTGCATGGCCGCATTCGGGTCAAATACTGGCTGGCTTTGATGAAGCCAAAAACAAGGGTCTAGACTTTGCAGGCAAGGCGGGCGACCCCGTGCTGGCAGCTGCCGACGGTAAGGTGGTGTATGCGGGTTCTGGCCTCAGAGGTTATGGCAACTTGGTGATCTTGAAGCACAACAACACCTACCTCACAGCCTACGCGCACAACCAAAGTTTGCTGGTTAAAGAAGATCAAGCCGTGGTCAAAGGTCAACGCATTGCAGAAATGGGAAGTTCGGATGCCGACCGTGTGAAGTTGCATTTTGAAATTCGCAAGCAAGGCAAACCTGTCGACCCTTCTAAATTTTTGCCTTCACGTCCATGAGCAAACAAAGCGATTCTTCGAGAGAAGAACAAACACAAGAGATCATTTTCGGCCGCACTGATTTGCCCGAAGGTTGGTTGCACATTGATGCGCTCGACATGGAGGCCCAAGGCATTGCCAGGCGCCCTGATGGTAAAGTTGTTTTTGTAGAAGGCGCACTGCCGTTTGAGCAAGTGTCTGTCAATGTTCATCGCAAGAAAAACAATTGGGAGGCGGGTGTTGTCACTGCTGTTCATCAAGAATCTTCACAACGTGTGAAGCCTGGCTGTCCGCATTTTGGATTGCATGCGGGTGCATGCGGTGGTTGCAAAATGCAGCACCTGGAAGCCAGTGCGCAAGTGGCGGTCAAGCAACGTGTCCTCGAAGACAACTTGTGGCACTTGGGCAAAGTCAAACCTGAAAATTTGCTGCGTCCCATGGAAGGGCCCAGCTGGGGTTACCGATACCGTGCCCGCATGTCGGTCCGCTACGTTCACAAAAAAGGCGAAGTTTTGATCGGCTTTCACGAGCGCAAGAGTCGCTATGTGGCCGATATCAAAACCTGCCGCGTTTTACCGCCCAACATCAGCGCCATGCTGATGGCTTTGCGAGAACTTATTTTTGGCATGGATGCGCGTGAAACTGTGCCCCAAATTGAATTGGCCCAAGGCGACACGGTCACTGCCTTGGTGTTGCGACATCTCGAGCCACTCACACAGGCCGATCAAGAACGCTTGCGTGCGTTCGCAAAACAGCATGACGTTCAATGGTGGTTGCAAATCAAAGGCCCGGACACCGTGAAGTTGATGGACGAGGGCGGTCCTGAATTGTCATACGACCTGCCCGATTTTGGCGTTCACATGCCTTTCAAGCCCACCGATTTCACGCAGGTCAATCCGCACATCAACCGAGTCTTGGTGACACGCGCTTTGCGTTTACTCAAGCCCGAAGCTCACGAACGCGTGATCGATTGGTTTTGTGGCTTGGGTAATTTCACATTGCCGATTGCCACCACGGCCAAAGAAGTGGTGGGCATCGAAGGATCAGAAACCTTGGTGGCGCGCTCTCGCGACAATTTTGCGCGCAATCAAGGCATGCGAGGTGCGGGCAAGCCGTTGGCACCAACCCAATTCATTGCGCGCAATTTGTTTGAAATGACGCCCGAGATGCTGATGGCCGATGGCATTGCTGACAAGTGGCTGATCGATCCGCCCAGAGAGGGTGCGTTTGCTTTGGCCAAGTCTTTGGCTGAATTGCACGAAAACACCGAACTGCGCGGTCAATGGCAATTTCCAAAACGCATTGTGTATGTCAGCTGCAACCCCGCCACCTTGGCCCGTGATGCGGGCCTGTTGGTCCACAGAGCTGGCTACCGTTGCCTCAGTGCCGGCGTGATCAACATGTTTGCACACACCGCCCACGTGGAAAGCATGGCTGTATTTGAGAGAATTGTTTGAAAAAAAAGCATCTGAGCCTTTGACAACTCAGATGCTTGGACAGTGACCAAGTCCAAAGGCTTGGCGCTATGTGCCCTTAGTCGCTCTTAGTCGCGCTCGCCCCCCATGATGCCCAACAAGGCCAGCAGGCTTTGGAACACGTTGAACAAGTCCATGTAGAGCATGAGGGTGGCGCTGATGTAATTGGTTTCACCGCCATCCAAAATTTGCTTCAGGTCGTACAACATGTAGGCGCTGAAAATACCGATGGCAGCCACCGACAAGGCCATCATGCCAGCTGTAGAGCCTACAAAGATGTTGACGATGCCACCGACCATCAAGACCAAGGCGCCGACAAACAACCACTTGCCCATGCCAGACAAGTCGCGCTTGATGACGCTGGCCAAAGTGGCCATGACAGCAAACACACCGGCAGTGCCCGCAAAAGCCGTCATGATGAGGTCTGAGCCGTTTTTAAAGCCCAGCACCATGGCAATCATGCGAGAAAGCATGAGGCCCATGAAGAACGTAAAGCCCAGCAAGACAAACACGCCTGTGGAGGAGTCTTTGGTCTTCTCGATGGCAAACATAAAGCCAATGGCACCGCCCAAGAAGACGACCAAACCTAGGCCACCACCCAAAGACTGCGTGATGCCTGTGGCCACGCCAAGCCAAGCGCCCAAGACGGTTGGCAAGAGGCTCAGTGCCAACAACCAATAGGTGTTGCGCATGACCTTGTTGCGCTCTGCTGGCGTGCTGACAACGTCGCCCCAGCTGGGTTGTTCAATGTTTTGAAGATCGCTCATGTGTGAACTCCTAATAATCCACCCTGTATCGGGTAGGCAAATTGTAGGGCTTGTAACCCAAAATGCCCTATTTGCCGAAGTATTCAGGGTCTTTTGTGTAGTGACCTGAGTGAATGCAATGCGATCCCTTGCCTGAGGTATCCTTGCGGATCATTTTTTCACCTCCAGAGAACCATGAAAACTCAATCCAGCCTCGAACTGTCAGACATCCAAGCCATTGCAGCCGCAGCCCAAGCGGAAGCCCAAAAGAACAATTGGGCTGTGAGCATTGCCATTGTGGATGCGGGTGGCCATTTGTTCCATTTCCAACGTTTGGATGGCGCGCCGCCCATTTCCGCACACATTGCACCTGCCAAAGCCAAAACAGCAGCCTTGGGTCGCCGTGAAAGCAAAATTTACGAAGATGTGATCAATGGCGGCCGCGTGTCCTTCTTGTCAGCACCTGAAGTTGAAGGTTTGCTGGAAGGTGGCGTGCCGATCATGAAAGATGGCTTCTGCTTGGGTGCAGTGGGCGTCAGCGGCGTGAAGTCCAACGAAGATGCGCAAATTGCCAAAGCAGGCATTGCTGCCATCGGCCTTTGAAGATTACTTCAAGCTGAGAATCCAAGAGGCCAAAGTTTTGGCCTCTTTTTCATTGACTTGCGGATTGCTGGGCATGGGCACAGGCCCCCAAACACCGGCGCCACCTTGTTGAATTTTGAGCGCCAGTTTGTCAGACGCATTGGGGTCGGCTGCATATTTTTTAGCAACGTCTTTGTAAGACGGTCCGACCATTTTCCGTTCTAAAGCATGGCAACCCATGCAGTTCTTTTTGCTCGCCAAAGCTTGGTCTGCCCAAACGGGCAAGCACACTGTGCAGGCGAGGGCTGACGCCGTCAAACCCCACCGCACACTTTGAAAGCAAGAGCTTGCAAAGTTCGCCATGTGCCGATCAATACAAATCAAGCACAGCGCCTTTGCTGGCGCTTGAAGCATTGAACGCAAACTTGGCTTGCACACCCCGTGTGTAACGCGGTGCGGGCGCAGTCCAGTTGGCACGGCGCTTGGCAATTTCTGCCTCAGGCACGTTCAATTCCAAAATCAGTTTGTGGGCATCGATGGTGATGGAGTCGCCTTCGTTGACAAACGCAATGGTGCCGCCAGCTGCGGCTTCAGGAGCCACGTGACCTACCACCATGCCCCAGGTACCGCCAGAGAAGCGGCCATCGGTAATCAGGCCCACGCTTTCGCCCAAACCGGCGCCAATGAGCGCGCCTGTGGGGGCTAACATTTCGGGCATGCCAGGGCCGCCTTTGGGGCCAAGGTAACGCAAGACCATCACGTCACCAGCTTTGATCTTGCCGTCCAAAATGGCTTGCAATGCAGACTGCTCATCGTTGAACACGCGGGCAGGGCCTGTGATGACAGGGTTCTTTAAGCCGGTAATTTTGGCCACAGCACCTTCAGGTGATAAGTTGCCTTTCAGAATGGCCAAGTGGCCTTCTGCGTACATGGGCTTGTCGATGGGGCGAATGACATCTTGGTCGGCGCGAGGTGCGTCTGGAATGTCTTTCAAGTTTTCGGCCACTGTTTTGCCGGTGATGGTGATGCAATCGCCATGCAACAAACCTGCCTTCAACAAGACCTTCATGACTTGAGGAATACCGCCGGCGCGGTGCAAGTCAACGGCCAAATATTGACCGCTTGGCTTCAAGTCGCAAATGACGGGAATCTTTTTACGCATGCGCTCAAAGTCGTCAATGGTCCACTCCACTCCGGCGGTGTGAGCGATGGCCAAGAAGTGCAACACCGCGTTGGTCGAACCACCAGTGGCCATGATCACTGCCACTGCATTTTCAATCGATTTTTTGGTAACGATATCGCGGGGCTTCAAGTCATTCTTGATGGCTTCAATCAGAACCTTGGCAGATGCTTTGGCCGAGTTTTTGGTCTCGTCATGGGGGTTGGCCATGGTGGAGGAGAATGGCAGTGACATGCCCAGTGCTTCAAACGCAGAAGACATGGTGTTGGCCGTGTACATGCCACCGCATGAGCCGGTGCCAGGAATGGCGCGCTTTTCGATTTCTTTCAAATCGAAGTCGCTCAAATTGCCCGCAGCGTTTTGACCCACAGCTTCAAACACGCTCACGATGTTGAGGTCTTTGTTTTGATAGCGGCCTGGCAGAATGGTGCCGCCATACACATAGATAGCTGGCACATTGGCGCGCAAGATGCCCATCATGCCGCCGGGCATGTTTTTGTCACAGCCACCCACCACCAAGACGCCGTCCATCCATTGGCCTTGCACGCAGGTTTCGATGCAGTCGGAAATCACTTCGCGGCTAACCAAGGAATACTTCATGCCTTCGGTGCCCATGGCCATGCCATCAGAAATGGTGGGCGTACCAAAAATCTGAGCGTTGCCACCGGCTTCTTCAATGCCTGCCACTGCAGCGTCTGCCAGTTTTTGTAAACCGCTGTTGCAAGGGGTGATTGTGCTGTGACCGTTGGCCACGCCCACCATAGGTTTCACAAAATCACCTTCTTCGTAGCCCATGGCGTAGTACATCGAGCGATTGGGCGCCCGTGATTTGCCTTGCGTGATGTTGGCACTGCGGCGATTGATGGCGCCAGCGGGTTGGATGGGGATGATTTTTTCGCTCATGTTAGGTGTCTGATTGAGTCAAGAATTTAAGCCTAGGGTGGTCATTCTAAGGGAGAGTCAGGAAGAACCCCTAGAACTTAGGGCATATAAGGGTGCATCGGGGTCCATGAACAGGGCACAATCTCCCCCCATGTTGATTCACCCCCAAATTAACCCTGTGGCGCTGCAAGTGGGGCCCATTGCTGTTCACTGGTATGGCCTGACCTACCTTGCCGCATTTGGCTTGTTTTTCCTTTTGGCCAGCAAACGTCTTCAGCACGAGCCCTATTCGCGATTACCCCAATGGACCCTGAGGGATGTGGAAGACATCTTGTTTGCGGGTGTTTTGGGTGTGGTGTTGGGTGGCCGCATTGGTTATTGCTTGTTTTATCAACCCGCCTACTATTTCTCGCACCCCCTCGAAGTGGCCTATGTTTGGCAAGGCGGTATGAGTTTTCATGGAGGCTTGTTGGGTGTGATGGCGTCCATGGTGTGGTTTGCCAAAACACGACAACGCCCTTTTTTCCAGGTGATGGACTTTGTGGCGCCCTGTGTTCCAACGGGTTTGGCAGCCGGACGCATCGGTAACTTCATCAATGGTGAGTTATGGGGGCGCCAAGCGGATGCCGACTTGCCTTGGGGCATGGTTTTTAGAGGGGCAGGAGACTTTCCCAGGCATCCTTCGCAAATTTACCAATTCTTGCTAGAAGGCCTGCTCCTGTTTGTGGTGATGTGGCTCTTTGCGCGCAAAGACAGGCCCATGGGTCAAGTATCGGCTGTGTTTTTGATGGGCTATGGCAGCCTTCGCTTCATTGCCGAGTTTTTCAGAGAGCCCGATGCGCACCTCGGCTTGTTGTCGATGGGGCTCAGCATGGGGCAGTGGTTGTGTGTGCCCATGATGTTGCTGGGTGTGATTTTGTACGTTGCGGTGAACAAGCCAAAGAATGCTTGACACTTATCGGTGGGTTGGTTTCATTTGATCAAAGGAGACAAACATGCAGTTTTCAAAAGACGGTATTCAAAGACGCTCGCTGTTGCAGTGGGCCGCGGCCACATCCGCAGCACCGCTGATGCCCGCATTGGCCCAATCTGCTTGGCCAACCAAACCGGTCAACATGATCGTGCCTTTCCCTGCAGGCGGCGGCACGGATGCATTTGCCAGGCCCTTGTCGGCCATTTTTTCAAAGCAAACCGGCAAGCAACTGATCATTGACAACCGAGGTGGTGCGGGCGGTACCTTGGGTGCAGGCATTGCAGCCAAGGCAGCCCCTGATGGCTACAACTACTTCATGGGTGCGGTTCACCATACCATCGCGCCTAGCATGTACCCCAAGCTTGATTACGACCTTGAACGTGATTTGGTGCCTTTGATTTTTGTGGCAGCCGTGCCGCAGGTTTTGGTGGTCAACCCTAAAAAAGTCGCCGCCAACAACATGAAAGAGTTTCTGGATTTCGTGAAGAAAAATCCAGGTCGACTCAATTATGGTTCTGCTGGTGGCGGTACCTCGCATCATTTGGCGGGGGAGCTGTTCAAGCTGCAAACGCAAACCTTCATCACCCACATTCCATACCGCGGTGCAGGCCCAGCTTTGCAAGATTTGATTTCTGGCAATGTCGACATGATGTTTGATGGTTTGGGTTCTTCGGCAGCTCACATCAAGGGTGGCAGAATCAAGGCGCTGATGGTCTCTGGTACCAAGCGCAATCCTGCATTTCCAGATGTACCCTGTTCATCTGAAGTCGGCTTGCCTGATTACACGGTGAGTACTTGGTACGGACTCTGGGCGCCCAAAGGGACGCCCTCAGAGGCTCAAGGGCGCATGATCGAAGAGGTGCGCAAAGCTTGTCAAAGTGATGATGCCAAGGCTGTTTGGGCAGCACAAGGCGCAGATTTTCCCAATTTGACAGGTGCACAATTTGATGCATTCATCAAAACTGAATTACGCAAATGGAGTCAAGTGGTGAAAGCCTCTGGCGCAAAATTGGATTGAAGATGTCACAAGAGAATTTGTTTGCTGCACTGCGTGCTGCTTTTCCTGCCAACTTAGATGAAGTGGCTGTCGAAACAGACCACGGTTTGAAGTACTCATGGCGTGACCTGGACCGTGCCAGTGCCATGCTGGCCAATTTGCTGGATGGTTTGAAACTGCCCAAAGGCAGTCGCATTGCGGTGCAGGTTGAAAAGTCTGTCGAAGCCATGATGTTGTATCTGGCAACGCTACGGGCGGGCTACGTGTTCTTGCCATTGAACACCGCCTACCAAAGTGCCGAGATTGAATACTTCATTGGCAATGCCGAGCCGGCCGTGGTGGTGTGTACGGGCGCCAATTTTGGTTGGGTTAGCAAGATTGCCTTCAAAGCCGGTACCCAGCATGTGTTCACCTTGAACGACGACCGCACGGGCACCTTGCTTGAACGCGCAGTTCACCACAAAGACCAGCACAAGATTGCAGTCAAAGGTGCAGGCGATTTGGCTGCCATCCTGTACACCAGTGGCACCACGGGCCGCAGCAAAGGCGCCATGCTGACACATGGCAACATGCTCAGCAATGCCCAAACCCTTCGAACTTATTGGGGTTGGAAAAAGGGTGACGTGCTCATTCATGCCTTGCCCATTTTTCATGTGCACGGTTTGTTTGTGGCCATTCATGGTGCCTTGATCAATGGCAGCAAAATGATTTGGATGGCCAAATTTGACCCCAAATTTGTCATCGCCAAAATGCCCGAAGCAACGGTGTTCATGGGCGTCCCCACTTTGTATGTTCGCCTTTTGGCCGAGCCTGGATTGACAAAGCAAGCCGCACGCAACATGCGCTTGTTCATTGCAGGCTCTGCACCCTTGTTGATTGAAACTTTCACTGAGTGGCAGCAACGCACCGGTCACACCATCTTGGAGCGTTATGGCATGAGCGAAACCGTCATGCTGACCTCCAATCCTTACGCAGCAGACAAGCGGCATGGGGGGCAAAGTGAGCGTCGTGGCGGTACGGTCGGATTTCCTTTGCCTGGCGTCAAATTGCGCGTGCAAGGCGACGATGGCAAAGCTTTACCTGTGGGCGAAATTGGCAACATCCAGGTCAAAGGCCCGAACGTGTTTCAAGCCTACTGGCGCATGCCCGAAAAAACAAAAGAAGAGTTCACCTCAGACGGCTTTTTCAAAACGGGCGATGTGGGCAAAATTGACGAGCGTGGTTATGTCACCATTGTGGGACGCAGCAAAGACTTGATCATCAGCGGCGGCTACAACGTCTACCCTGCAGAGATTGAAGGCTACATCAATGAAATGCCTGGCGTCGCTGAAAGCGCGTTGGTGGGCGTACCGCATCCTGATTTTGGTGAAGTAGGTGTGGCCATTGTGATTGCCAAGCCTGGCGCGCAAATAGACGCAGACAAGATCATTGCGACCTTGAAATCGCAACTGGCCAATTTCAAGATACCCAAAAAGTGTTTCGTGGTGCCGGAGCTGCCTCGAAACACCATGGGCAAAGTGCAGAAAAATTTATTGCGAGATCAGCACAAAAATTTATTCTCAGCGTAAGACCAAGACTGGCACATGGCAGTGTGTCAGCACTTGTTGAGTCTCACTGCCCAGCAGTAAACGCTTGATGCCTTTGCGGCCATGTGAGGCCATCACGACCAAATCAGCTTTGTGTTTTTTGGCAGCGGCAATGATGGCATCGGAGACGATGTCGGAGCGGCTGACCACGCCTTTGGCTTTGACGCCTTTGGCGGATGCCGCTTTTTGAACGGCATCGACAGCTGCTTGCGCCTCGTCTGTCCATTGGGCCTCAATGCGTGCCACATCTTTGGCATTCAGGGGAATGCTGCCTTCGAAATAGGCCTGAGGATAACGAGGCACTACTTTCAGGGCAATCAATTCGGCGCCGCAGGTAGCGGCCAAGCCAATGGCGTCGGCAACTGCTTTTTTGGACAGGGTTGAGCCGTCGGTGGCAACAAGAATACGTGCATACATGGTGTGCTCCTTTTGAAGTGATGACCAAAGTCTAAAACTCTCAATTTCGCCCGTCTTGATGTAAATCAAGTTTCATGAAAGCTTGCGCCCTTATCTTCAGGGCATGGCTCAGCAAGCACTCCTTCCCGATTTAGAGGTTTTGACATCTCAATGGTCTTTGCTTGATCATGCCCAGGAATGGTCCGATTTCAGTCAAGCCAGTGCCCTTGAACCCGGCCAATGGACTTCCAGTGTGGTGTTTGAAGGCATGCATTGCACCGCGTGTGCGATCAACATTGAAGAGGCATTGATGTCTGTGCCCGGTGTCAAGTCGGCGCAAATCAGTGCAGCGAGTCACAGGGGTCGGGTGGTCTGGTCGGCCGATCAAACCCAGCCTTCGCAGTGGATGAGGGCAGTTGCTCAGTTGGGCTATCGTACCGTCCCTGCCAATGATGCCTTGGCCAATGAAGCGCGCCGGGAAGACGCTCGCAAAATGCTGTGGCGCTGGAGTGTTGCGGGACTTTGCATGATGCAGGTCATGATGTACGCAACCCCTGTTTACATGAGTGAGCCCCAGGACATCGCACCTGACATGGTGCAGTTGTTACGCTGGGCTTCATGGGTGCTGTCGCTGCCTGTTTTGTTTTTTTCTTGCATGCCTTTTTTCAAAACGGCATGGCTTGATTTGAAGCAGCGAAAAATCAGCATGGACCTGCCCGTGGCCATTGGCATGGGCGTGACCTTTGTGGTGAGCACCATGGGCACGTTCGAGCCACAGGGGCCTTTTGGTGCAGAAGTTTATTTTGACTCCTTCACCATGTTCGTTTTCTTTTTGCTCACGGGTCGTTGGTTAGAGCTCAGGTTGCGCGACAAAACGGCAGGAGCGTTAGAAGCCGTCATGAACAGACTGCCGGATGCCGTGCACCGAAAGTCCCTGAACGGCCTCTGGGAGTTAACGACCCTGCGACATTTGCGCGTGCAAGATGTCATTCAAGTCAAGCCTGGTGAAGCTTTTGCGGCGGATGCCAACATCGTGCAGGGTGAAACGCAAGTGGATGAAGCGCTTTTGACGGGAGAGTCAAAACCCTTGCCCCGATCGCCAGGTGAACGCGTGTTGGCGGGCAGTTTGAATTTAACGGGCACGGTTGAAGTGCAAGTCTTGTCCGTGGGCAAGCAAACCCGATTCGGTCAAATGGTGGCCTTGATGGAAAGTGCTGCAGTTTCAAAACCCAGCATGGCCCTGTTAGCCGATCGGGTGGCCAAGCCCTTTTTGTGGGGCGTCTTGCTTGTGGCCGCACTGGCCGCAGCTTGGGGTTGGCAAGACAGCCCTGCGCATGCGTTGATGGTGGCGGTCTCGGTGCTGATCGTGACATGTCCTTGTGCGTTGTCGCTTGCAACGCCGGCGGCCATGCTGTCTGCGGCAGGTGCGTTGGCCCGCGCTGGCGTTATGTTGCGCAGCTTGCAAGCTCTTCAGAGCTTGGCACAAGTTGATACGGTGATCTTTGACAAAACGGGCACCCTGACCCAAGAGGACTTTAGTCTCCAGCGCATTCTCACCCGAGAGGGTGTATCAGATCAGCAAGCCTTGTTTTTGGCGGCTGGATTGGCGAAGCACTCCCTGCACCCTGTGTCCAGGTCTTTGGTGCGCGCCAATGTTCACACGTCGGATGTTCAGCCCCAGTTGGAGAACATTCAGGAATTTGCGGGGCAGGGCGTTCAAGCGACATGGCGTCAAAGCGACAACAGGGACGGTGTCGACAATCGAAAAGAGCTGCGTTTGGGCTCAGCAGCGTTCTGCGGCTTGCCATCCATGCAGGGTGATGTGTTGCAGGCCTGTCTCAGCGACCAAGAGGGTTGGTTGGCCACCTTCGAGTTTGCCGAAACACCGCGCGAGGAAGCATTAGCGACTTTGCAAGCTTTGAAGCAAATGGGTTTGCGCGTTCGCGTGTTGTCCGGAGATGGTCAAGCGTCTGTATCGCATCTTGCTGCGCGCTTGAACATTGCCGATGCCATGGGTGCTTGTTCGCCTGAAGAAAAGCTCCAACAAGTGAAACTGGAACAGGCCCAAGGGCATCGGGTTGCGATGGTGGGCGATGGTCTGAATGACGGCCCTGTGTTGGCAGGGGCTGATGTGTCTTTTGCTCTGGGTCAGGCGCTGCCATTGGCGCAATCCAAGGCTGACTTTGTGTTCATGGCCAGTGATTTGAAGCCCTTGGTGGCCACCTTTTGTTTGAGCCGAAAAACGCTCCAAATTGTGCGTCAAAACCTCATTTGGGCGGCGGTCTACAACTTCTCTTGTGTGCCGTTGGCGGTGTTGGGCTATTTGCCAGCTTGGTTGGCAGGCCTAGGCATGGCATGCAGTTCTCTGGGTGTGGTGTTGAACGCCATGCGATTGTCCAAAACCCTTCAGTTTGATGTGAAAGGACTTGCCTGATGGACATCCTGTATTTGTTGATCCCTCTGTCGGTGGCCTTGGTCTTTTTCATCCTGGCAGGCCTCTGGTGGGCTGTGAACCGCGGTCAGTTTGAAGACATAGAGGCAGAAGGGGAGCGAATTCTTAGAAATGATTGACTTAAGTCAACCTAAGCGTTTGCCCTAACTGCGACACTAGATTCGTATTTTTAGAAGAGGTGAAAATGAAATTTGCCAACGAACAGGCAGGCGTCTACAGCGATACCGTTGTCAGACAATTTGCCATCATGACGGTGGTTTGGGGTGTAGTGGGCATGCTGGTTGGCGTGATCATTGCAGCTCAATTGACTTGGCCAGAGCTCAACTTTGGCATTCCATGGCTCAGTTACGGCCGTTTGCGTCCTTTGCACACCAATGCCGTGATTTTTGCGTTTGGCGGTTGCGGCTTGTTCGCTTCGGCCTATTACGTGGTTCAAAGAACCTGCCATGTTCGCTTGTTTGCCGAGAAGTTGGCTTCCTTCACCTTTTGGGGTTGGCAGCTGGTTATCTTGGCGGCAGCCATCACTTTACCTTTGGGTTACACCAGTGGCAAAGAATATGCCGAACTCGAGTGGCCCATTGACATCCTGATCACACTGGTCTGGGTGTCTTTTGCCATTGTGTTCTTTGGCACGGTTGGCACCCGCAAGGTGCGCCACATTTACGTGGCCAACTGGTTCTTTGGTGCCTTCATCATTGCCGTAGCCTTGTTGCACTTGGTCAACAGCGCGGCCATGCCTGTGGGTCTCATGAAGTCTTACTCTGCTTACGCCGGTGTGCAAGACGCCATGGTGCAATGGTGGTACGGCCACAATGCGGTGGGCTTCTTCTTGACCGCAGGCTTCTTGGGCATGATGTACTACTTCATTCCGAAGCAAGCAGAGCGCCCCGTCTACAGCTACCGCTTGTCGATTGTTCACTTCTGGGCACTCATCTTCACCTACATGTGGGCGGGCCCTCACCACTTGCACTACACCGCATTGCCCGACTGGACGCAGTCTTTGGGTATGGTGTTCTCGCTCATTTTGTTGGCGCCAAGCTGGGGCGGCATGATCAATGGTGTCATGACCTTGTCTGGCGCTTGGCACAAACTTCGCGATGACCCCGTGCTGCGCTTCCTCATTGTGTCCTTGTCCTTCTATGGCATGTCCACTTTTGAAGGTCCCATGATGTCCATCAAAACTGTGAACGCTTTGTCTCACTACACCGACTGGACCGTGGGTCACGTGCACTCGGGTGCTTTGGGTTGGGTGGGCTTGGTCACCATGGGCACCATGTACTACCTGATTCCTCGTTTGTTCGGTCAGAAAAAGATGTACAGCGTGAAGGCCATTGAAGCGCACTTCTGGATTGCCACGATCGGCATCGTGATTTACATCGCGGCCATGTGGATTGCTGGCGTGATGCAAGGTTTGATGTGGCGCTCTGTCAATGCAGACGGTACCTTGACTTACACCTTTGTTGAGTCTGTCAAAGCCACTTATCCCTTCTACATGTTGCGTTTGTTGGGTGGTTTGTTGTACTTGGGCGGCATGTTGATCATGTTGTGGAACACGCTGAAAACAGCCACCAATGGCCGTGCCGTTGATGTGCAAATTCCAGCACCCGCACACGCCTAACAGCATCAGGAGAAAAATAAGATGTCCAATCCTTCAAATTCCGGTGGCATGTCCCACGAGAAAATTGAAACCAGCAACTTCCTGATGATCGTTCTGATCTTGGTGGTGTTGTTGTTCGGCGGTATGGTCGAAATCGTGCCGTTGTTTTTCCAAAAATCAACCACAGAGCCTGTGCCTGGTTTGAAGTCCTACACAGCCTTGCAAGTGGCGGGTCGCGATATTTATGTGCGTGAAGGTTGCTACAACTGCCACTCCCAAATGATTCGACCCTTCCGCGCTGAAACATTGCGTTACGGTCCTTACTCCGTGGCGGGTGAGTTTGTGTACGACCATCCCTTCCAATGGGGCAGCAAGCGCACAGGTCCCGACCTAGCACGTGTCGGCGGCAAATACTCAGACGACTGGCATCGCATTCACCTGATCAACCCACGTGATTTGGTGCCTGAATCCAACATGCCTGCGTACGCATGGTTGGAAAAAGCGCCAGTCGATGGTGACAGCTTGCCGGCTCACATGAACGGGCTTCGCAAGCTCGGTGCGCCTTACAGCGACGAAGAAATTGCCAAAGCCACGGAAGACGTGAAAGGCAAAACTGAATTGGATGCTGTGATTGCCTACCTGCAAGGCATGGGCATTCACCGCAAATAAAGGGAGCACAGAACATGGATGTCAACACACTTCGATCGGTTGTGACCGTGCTTACCTTCATCTTGTTCCTTGGAATTTTGGTGTGGACACTGTCTAAGCGTCGTTCAGCAGACTTTGAAGAGGCGGCCAAGCTGCCCTTCGGTCAAGACGACTGAAGACCCCAGATCAACGAATAGAAAGAGAATCTGAAATGAGTGACTTCACAAGCAATTTCTGGTCTTTGTATGTGGCCGGCATTGCGTTGGTCGGCATCGTGGCATGTTTGCTGTTGCTGTACTTCAGCGGCAAAGCCAAAGCCATGACCGCCCACGACAACACCACAGGGCACGTTTGGGATGGCGATTTGCGTGAAATGAACAATCCATTGCCACGTTGGTGGGTGGGTCTGTTTTTAATCACCATCGTGTTTGCATTGGCTTACCTTGCGCTGTACCCGGGCTTGGGTAACAGTGCGGGTAAATTGGGCTGGTCATCAGCGGGTCAATACGATGCAGAAGTGGCCAAAGCCAATCAAGCGCTTGAACCTTTGTACGCCAAATTTGCTGGCATGCCGCCAGAAGACGTGGCCAAAGATCCCCAAGCCATGGCCATCGGCGATCGTTTGTTCATGAACAATTGTGCTCAGTGCCACGGCTCTGATGCGCGAGGTGGCAAAGGCTTCCCCAATTTGACCGACAAAGATTGGTTATACGGTGGCACCCACGAAAAAATCAAAGAAACATTGGTGAAGGGGCGCATAGGTAATATGCCCCCCATGGCAGCTGCTGTGGGATCTGCTGACGATGTTCGCAATGTGGCGCACTATGTCTTGAGTTTGTCCAACAGCCCGCACGATGCGTTGCGCGCTTCTTTGGGTAAGCCTAAGTTTGTAGCCTGTGCGGCTTGTCACGGCCCTGATGGCAAAGGTAACCAAACCATTGGTGCGCCTAACCTGACGGATGACATCTGGCTTCATGGTTGGGGTGAAAACGCCATCATTGCCATGGTCAACAACGGCAAGGTCAATCAGATGCCCGCACAAGCAGGCAAACTCACAGATCCACAACTTCATGTCTTGGCTTCGTATGTTTGGGGTCTCTCCAATCAGCCGGCTGCTAAATAATCTGCGGCTAAATCATCAAGAGAACTGTTTTGGAATCTGCAGATCAGACAAAGCGTAAAGTGATCCCCATTGTTCCTTCCCAAGAAGGGGCGATCGATGCCTCCGAAGAGGGCGCATGGGGTGAACTTTATGCGTCCCATCAAAAAATTTACCCGCGAAGTGTTCAAGGCATTTTTGCCAAATGGCGCTGGGGGTTCGTTTTTTTAACGCAAATTATTTTTTATTGCTTGCCCTGGCTAGAGTGGGGGCAGCGCCAAGCGGTGCTCTTTGATTTGGGTGTCAGGCGCTTTTATATTTTTGGCATCGTTCTCTATCCACAAGACTTCATTTATTTGACAGGCTTGTTGGTCATCTCCGCATTTTCTTTGTTCTTATTCACCGCCATCGCGGGTCGTTTGTGGTGTGGCTATGCATGCCCTCAAACGGTCTACAGCGAAATTTTCATGTGGATAGAGCGCAAAGTGGAGGGCGATCGCACAGCGCGCATGCGCCTTGACTCTCAAGACATGTCCTTGGAGAAACTGGTCAAGAAATGGTACAAACATTTCCTTTGGATTGGTTTGTCCATTTGGACTGGCTTTACCTTTGTTGGTTACTTCACACCCATCCGTGAACTGGGCATGGAATTCTTTTTGGGCAACATGTCGTCCTGGGAAGTGTTTTGGGTCTTCTTCTACGGCTTTGCCACCTACGGCAATGCCGGCTTCATGCGCGAACAAGTTTGCAAGTACATGTGCCCCTATGCGCGCTTTCAAAGCGCCATGTTCGACAAAGACACCCTGATTGTCACGTACGACGCAGAGCGCGGTGAACCGCGGGGCGCACGTTCCAAAAAAGCAGATTTGGCCACCCTGAGTTTAGGTGCGTGCGTTGATTGCACTTTGTGTGTGCAAGTTTGCCCCACAGGCATCGACATTCGCAATGGCTTGCAATACGAATGCATTGGCTGCGGCGCATGTGCCGATGTCTGTGACACCGTGATGGACAAGGTGGGATATCCGCGGGGCTTGGTGAAATATTCCACCCAACATGCGATGCAAAACAAGTGGACTTCGTCGCAAACCTTGAAGCACATCTTCAGGCCTCGGGTGCTCATTTATACAGGTATTTTGTTGTTGGTCGTGGCCTTGTTGTTTGGCAGTTTGCTGACGCGAAAGTCCTTCAAAGTGGATGTGGTTCGCGACAGGGCAACATTGGCGCGGATCGTCAGCGGCGGCAACATTGAAAATGTGTACCGTTTGCAGATCATGAATGCCGCTGAAAAACGCCAACATTTCAAAGTGACGGCTGAGGGCATGTATGAACTGAAAGTGCTCACAGACTCCGAAGATTTGACGGTGGAGTCCACCCAATCACGTTGGGTTTCAGTTCGACTTCAAGTTCCTTATGATTCCGCCGTGCCTGGTTCATACCCTGTGCGATTTACCATTGAAGCTTCGGATGACAACGAAACAGGCCATACGCTGCTTGAAGAGAAGTCTGTCTTTTTAATTCCGCGATAAGCTTCATCCGACTCACACATCAAGAAACGAGCGCTTCATGAATACAAACACTTTGACGCATTCAAATGTGAGCCAAGCCAAGCCTTGGTGGTCGTTTGGCATGGTCTGGATGATCATTGCTGGCCCAGCTGTGGTGGTGGTGGCGGCTTTTGCGACGCTTTACTTGGCGATCACCATTCCCGACCCGGTCCTGCCAACTGAGGCACTGAACCCACGCAATGCCATTGAAAATCAAGAAAAATTAGACGCTGCCATGGCCCCTGCGCTGCAAGCTCGAAACCACGCAGCAACGGGCGTCGTTCCAGCCTCGAAAAAATAACAAAACTGGAGACAAACATGCTGGCTCAAAGACTGATGTGGATTGTGTGGCCCGCCTTTTTGGTGGCAGGCTTGCTAGAGTTGGTGGTGTTTGGCATGTTTGACCCCGAGGACATGCATTGGTTCGGTCAGCAAATGACCCTGTCAAGGCAAGGCGTGTACACCGTGTCATTTTTTGTGTTTTGGGCATTGGCCATGGTGTCGAGTAGCCTCACCACGCTGTTGTCCATGTCACCCTTCGAGGTCAATCGATGTCCTGTGCCGGTGGACAAACGCCCCCCCAATTGCACGCAAGGTGCAGAGGGCGACAAGGGTTGCTGCTAAGTCTTTGAACTGTGCCTCAATGGCATTGAGGTTGCGTATTCACCATGCGCTGTAGCGCCTCGGTGTCCAAAATTTTCACGTGGCGTTGTTTCACTTCGACAATGCCATCCTCGACAAATTTGGAGAAAGTGCGGCTGACTGTTTCAAGTTTGAGACCCAAGTAACTGCCAATTTCTTCGCGGGTCATGCGCAGAACCAATTCTGACTGTGAAAAACCGCGTGAGTGCAAGCGCTGCACCAAGTTCAACAAAAAGGCCGCCAAACGTTCCTCGGCACGCATGCTGCCCAACAACAGCATGACGCCATGTTCGCGCACGATTTCTCGGCTCATTATTTTGTGGACATGGTGTTGCAAGGCGGTTACCTCGCGGGAAATTTCTTCAATGCGATCAAAGGGCATGACGCAAACTTCGGCATCTTCTAAGGCCACTACATCGCAGCTGTGACGGTCGTTCACGATGCCATCTAGGCCAATGATTTCGCCAGCCATTTGAAAGCCGGTCACTTGGTCTCGGCCGTCTTCGGACGCCAAGCAAGTTTTGAAAAAACCTGTGCGAATGGCATACAGGGAGGTGAACTTTTCTCCATTGCTGAACAAGGTGCTGCCACGTTTGATTTTGCGGCGAGTGGCCACCACCTCATCTAGCTTTTGAAGGTCGTTGTCAGACAGGCCCATTGGCATGCAGAGTTCGCGTAAGTTGCAGTTGGAACATGCGACTTTGATAATTTCTGGTTTCATAGCGTTCTCGGTTCTGAAAAATGACATTGCGACAAGTCAAGGCCTTAGCTTATACCTACTTGATGCGATTGACGCATCTCAAGCTTTCATTAAACTTTTTTAAGGGGCCCAAGTACGCTTAATTTGATTTAAGTCAAGTTTTGGCGCTCCTTGAAAAGGCACATTAGCTAAAGCCTATAAATATGCCAGCCTTGGGAACTTCCGCATGTCCTTTTTGACGCCTGAATTGCTGACACGCTTTGACGTGCCAGGCCCCCGCTATACGTCCTACCCCACAGCAGACAGGTTTGTGGAAGCATTTTCCCAGCAGGATTTGCGTCAGGCGCTGGATTTGCGCAATCAAGGTCTGGGACAAAAAAACAGGCCTTTGTCGATCTATGTGCACATTCCATTTTGTGAGTCGCTTTGCTACTACTGTGCTTGCAACAAAATCATCACCAAGCACCACGAAAAAGCCGAACCCTACTTGCGCTATTTGGCCAAGGAAGTTGAGCTGTACACCTCGTCCATTGGCATAGGTCAGTCGGTCAGCCAGTTGCACCTGGGTGGCGGCACGCCCACTTTTTTGAGCAATGATGAGTTGCGCGAATTGATGTCTGTGCTCAAGCGCAGTTTCAACTTTGTTGCAGGCGGCGAATATTCGGTGGAAGTCGATCCCCGCACGGTGAATGACGAGCGCTTGGCTTTGCTGCTTGAATTGGGCTTTAACCGCTTGAGCTTTGGCGTTCAAGACTTTGACCCCGAGGTGCAAAAAGCAGTACACCGAATCCAACCTGCAGTCCAAGTTTTTGCGTTGGTGGCCTCTGCACGCAAGATGGGGTTTGAGTCGGTCAATGTCGATTTGATTTATGGATTGCCCAAGCAAACGCCTGAATCTTTTGACCGCACTTTGAAGCAAGTGAATGAGCTGCGTCCGGACCGTATTGCCTTGTACGCCTATGCCCATTTGCCAGAGCGTTTCAAACCGCAGCGCCGAATTTTGGCCGCTGAATTGCCAGTGGCTTCCAGCAAAATTGCCATGCTGTCACGGTCCATGGATGCGCTCATGAATGCGGGGTATGTGTATGTAGGCATGGACCACTTTGCTTTGCCAAGCGATGCCTTGGCCGTGGCCAAGCGCCAAGGCCGTTTGCACCGAAACTTCCAAGGCTACAGTACCCAGCCCGATTGCGATTTGATCGGCCTTGGCGTATCGGCCATTGGCCGCATGGGCGGTACCTACAGCCAAAACGCAAAGACCATGGAAGAGTATGTCGACATGCTCGACAACGGCCAATTGCCCATCGTCAAGGGTTTGGCTTTGTCGCGAGATGATCTGATCCGCCGTGCCTGGATCATGGCTATCATGTGTCAGGGCCATGTTCAGTACGATGCCTTCAACGAAGCTTGGCTGATCGATGCCAAAAAATACTTTGCCAGTGAATTGAGCCAACTTGAAAGCTTGCAGACGCAAGGTTTGGTAGAGTTGTCGGATGGCGGATTGCAAGTCACACCCATGGGCTGGTTTTTTGTTCGGGGTGTGGCCATGGTCTTTGACAAGTATTTGCAAGCTGACCGCAACCGAACTCGCTTTTCGAAAATCATCTAACGCTGCATGCAGACTTCCTTAGCCCTCACGGCTTTGATCATGGGATTGGCCGGTGGGCCACATTGCGTCGCCATGTGCGGCGCTGCCTGTGCAGGCATGGGGCAGGTGGCAGGCGCGAATCAAAACAGGGCGCTGTTGTCCTTCCAAATAGGACGCTGGCTGGGCTACAGCCTGATGGGCGGCTTGGCGGCCCTCAGTGTCCAAGCCTTGGGCTGGCTGACTGTTGAGTCAGCGGCCTTGAGGCCCGTCTGGAGCATGTTGCATGTGGCGGCCGTCGTCTTGGGCCTCTTGTTGATTTGGCAGGCCAAACAACCCGTTTGGCTCGATCAAAGTGCGCAGCAACTCTGGGCCAAAATTCGGCGCTTGAATGCCCATTGGGGAAAAATTGCACCGATGGTCGTTGGTGTTTTGTGGGCCCTGATGCCCTGCGGCCTGCTTTATTCAGCCCTCATGGTGGCGGCCCTCACGGGCAATGTGCTTGACGGTGCACTCACCATGGCTTGTTTTGCGCTGGGCAGTGGCGTGAGCTTGGGATTGGCGCCCTGGTTGCTCTTGAAGCTGAAAACCCTTGGGGACGGTGCTTGGGGCATTCGCCTGGCGGGTCTGGCGCTGGCCTGCACATCGGGCTGGGCCTTGTGGATGGGCTTGGCGCACAACCAAGCCCCTTGGTGCGTGACCTGACGGTGATTTAGGCCGTAAAACCTTTGTACAGCATGTAAGCGGCCAGCAAATACAGCACGAAGGCAAATGTGCGCTTCAATTGTTTAACAGGAAGTTTGTGCGCCGCACTTGCACCCATGGGGGCCATGAACACGCTACAGCTGGCGATGACCACCAAACCTGGCAGCCACAAATAACCAAAGCTGTGCTCAGGTAAATTGGGGACGTCTTGTCCTGCAACCACATAGCCAATGACGTTGGCCAAAGCAATGGGGAAGCCCAATGCTGAGCTGGTGGCCACAGCATTGTGAATGGCCACGTTGCACCAAGTCATGAAGGGCACGCTGACAAAACCGCCGCCGGCGCCTACCATGCCCGACAAAAAGCCAATGACACCGCCAGCGCCTAACAAGCCGGGCGTGCCTGGCACTTGGCGATTGGGGGCTGGTTTTTTGTCCAAGAACATTTGAGTGGCAGAGAAGCCGACAAACAGCGCAAAGAACAGCGCCAAATAAGACCCCTTGAGTGCGGCAAAAGCACCCATGCTGGCCAAGAAGCTGCCCATCACAATGCCCGGGGCCAGTCCTTTGACCAGATCCCAACGCACAGCGCCTTTTTTGTGGTGCGCGCGAACACTGGAGATGGAGGTGAAGATGATGGTGGCCATGGAGGTGGCAATGGCCATCTTGACGGCCAAATCGGCGCTAACCCCTTCGTCGCCCAGCATGAGGGTGAGAAAGGGCACCATGACCATGCCGCCGCCAATGCCCAATAGTCCCGCCAAAAATCCAGTGAGCAGGCCCAGTGCGGCCAGTTCAGCGATGAGGGTAGGTTCTAAAAACATAAGAAGGGCTTTGAGAAATGATTGAATAAGGTGTCTGCAAGTGCCACTGGACCGGCATCCTGAACCGGGGTTCAGGTGGGCGAGGGCAGACTGGCGTTGGGTTCATCTGACGCGAGACGATCACGCTCACCAGACAATGTACCAAGCCCGGGCTCTAAGAGCATTGGTTCAAGGAAATATAAAGCCCAGCATGCACTGCAGACAGCGCGATTGTAGGCTTAACTCAAAGCCGGGCTTGTGAGACTAAATCAGTTGACCATCCTGGTGGAGGGCCTGATCCAGTTTTTTCAACAGCTGACCCAAGCGTTCGTGATCGGAGTCACTCAGGGCTGCGGTGGTTTCGGGGGTTTCAGTAGCGGAGGCTTGCTTGTCAGCCGAAGGCGGGGCTTCGGCTTGTTCAAAGGCCAGATTGAGGGCTGCCAATACCGCAATGCGGTCACGTGCTTTGATTTTGCCGGCGTCGCGGACCTTGCACATGGCTTGGTCGACTTTGTCAACGGCAGCCAACAGGCGATCTTCTCCCCCCACTGGGCAGCCCAGCAGGTAGCTTTGGCCCATGATTTGAACTTCAAGCTGTTTGGTGCTCATGCGTCGGTGTCAGAAGAGGAGTTTTGGGGCAGTCGCTCAATCAGGGCGTCTACGCGAGAACGGGCGGCGGCCAACTTGGACTTGAGCAAGTCGCGCTCGTGGGAAACTGCCAGCACCTGCTGCAGCAGCAGTGCATTGGTCTTTTGCAATTCTTCGTGCCTGAGCAAGAGGTGCTCGACGCGTTCTGCAATCTGGTCGACGGTGGTGGGGTTCGTCATGTCAGAGCCATTGTAATTTCTAGCATTGTAGGCTTGGTGCAAGGTGACATCTTACAATGTACTTTGTTGGTGCTCGAGACTTGGTTCGCAAGTTTCAGTTCAACGGGAAGCAGGAGAGCCATCCCCCTCGGGGTTAACTCCACCTGCGCTGCCCCCGCAACGGTCAGCAGACGGGCTTTTTCAAAGCCCCGCTTTCATCAATCGCCACTGAGTGCCCTGAAACAGGCATTTGGGAAGGTGATGGAGGTCGATCTGCTTAGCCCGGATACCGGCCAACAAGGTGGTTTTCCTCACGGAGAACCGTACGTTCATGCACTGTCGGGGAAGGCGGTGAGAACACAAAACTGTTAGGTTATCCATGAAACTCACTTGCAAAGTCCTCGTTGCCAGCATGGCCGTGTCGCCTATGGCGATCTCTCACGCATTGGCACAAACTTTTTTACCAGACACCGTCATCACGGCCAGCCGCGTCATGCAGCGCGCCCAGGATGCACTGCCCGATGTGTCGGTGCTGACACGCGCTGACATTGAGCGTTCGCAGGCCAAAGATGTGCCGACGCTCTTGCAAAACTTGGCGGGCATGGAAATCACCCAATCGGGTGGCATGGGTGGGGTGGCTTCCTTGTTCATGCGGGGTGCAGAGTCGCGTCACGCCTTGGTGTTGGTGGACGGCTTGCCCATGAACAACCTCAATTTCAATTTGGCCGCGCTGGAGCATTTGCCCTTGAATGGCATTGAGCGCATCGAAGTGGTTCGTGGCAATGTGTCGAGTCTGTACGGCAGTGCTGCTTTGGGCGGTGTGATTCAAATCTTCACACGACAAAATGCAGGCGAGGGCTTGAAAGGCCCATGGCTAGAGGCTTCAGGGCAAGTGGGCTCTGAGGGCTTCAGAAGCGCCCAGGTCAGTGCGGGCCAAAAGTGGGCTTCTGGTTTTGGTGTGAATGCGTCTACTGAAACAACAGAAAGCAAAGGCTTCAACGCCATCAATTCCTTGCAACGGCTTGGCACCAACCCCGATCGCGATGGTTACAGCCACACGTCACATGCTGTGAACTTGTCGCAAGAATTCGAAGCGGGTCGCATGGGTTTGATGCTGCGCGAAACGCATGCCACGGTGCAATACGACAGCCAGTGGGGACCTGCCAACCAAGCCGATGAATCCAAGAGTGTGTTGCGCAACGTCTTGCTGAATGGCTCTTACAAGGCTTCCAAAGATTTGCAGTGGGATGTGTCTGTGGGGCAGCAAGAAGACAAGCTCAACGCCGCCGTGACGGCCTATCCTTACTTTGTGAACTCACAGTCGCAAACCTCTGCAGTGGGTGCCGTGTGGACACTTTGGCCGAATCATTCGATCACTTCGGGGTATGAAAACACGCGTCAAAAATTGGCGAGTGATACCGAATACAGTTTGTCCGAGCGCACCCTCAATTCATTGCGTTTGGGTTATCAAGCCAAACTGGAAAATCAGCAGTGGCAATTGAATGTGCGTCGCGATCAGTACTCTGACCTTGGCAACGCAAGCACCTGGTATGCAGGCTATGCGTATTTCGTCACGCCAGATTTGCGCTTGAAGGCCAGTTCATCAACTGGTTTCATGGCGCCAACCTTCAACGACTTGTACTACCCATGGGGTGGCAATCCTTTGCTCAAGCCTGAGCAAGCGCGGTCCAACGAAGTCGGTATGCAATACACGCAAGCTTCCTGGAATGCACGCCTCACAGCCTTTGAAAACCGTTACACCGACCTGATTGACAACGATGCCAATTGGACGCGCACCAACATCGCCAAGGCCAAAAACCAAGGTGTGGAAGTGGCACTGGCTGGCAAATGGCAATTGCCAGGCGTGGGCGCCCAACAATGGCGCTTGAGCTTCACGTCGCAAGATCCGCAAAACGAAATCACGCACCAAGCGTTGGCGCGTCGTGCCAAAACGCTGGCGCAGGTTGGATTGCTGCAAAGCATTGGCAAGTGGGATACGGGCATTCAGTGGCGCTACAACGGCGCACGCACAGACGATTCGAAAACGCTCAAATCGTATGCTGTGCTGGACTTCACTGCCAGCCAAGCTCTGACCCCAGAGCTGCGCTTGAACATGCGGCTTGAAAACGCAGGCAATGCCAACTACCAAACCATTTATGGCTACAACATGCCCAAGCGTGGTGTGTTTGCTGGCTTGAATTGGACGCCTAAGCTTTAACGCTTGGGCATCACGTCTGACATGCGCATGAACACGTTGAAATGCTTGCGAACAATGTGGGGGGCCACTGCTTGTGCAGTGGTCTCTGCAGGTGCTATTTCCATGGCGTCCACTGCACTTGCGCAAGGCACATCAGCGTCTCCAAGCATCACGCCCTACACGCTGACCGACGACCGCGGCCGCGTGGTGGTGGTCGACAAGGCGCCGCAACGCGTCATCACTTTGTTGCCTTCTTTGGGCGAAATTGTCTGCGAGCTCAAAGCATGCGATCTGTTGGTGGGCGTTGATCGCTACAGCAATTGGCCAAAGCGCGTGAAAAGCTTGCCTCAATTGGGCGGCTTGGACGACACCCAGTTGGAAGCTTTGGTGAAGTTGAAGCCCGACTTGGTGTTGCTGGCGCGGTCGGCCCGTGTGACCCAGCGCTTGGAATCGATGGGCATCAAAGTGGTGGCCTTGGAGCCTCAAAGTCAAGAGGACATGCGCCGCGTGATTCACCACATCGCTGGCGCATTGCATTTGCCCGATGCCAAAGTTCGCTCAGAAACTTTGTGGCAAAGCATTCAACAAAAATTAGACGCTGCTGCAGCGCGCGTTCCCAAATCTGCAGTGGGTGCGCGCATTTATTTTGAAGCGGGGAGTGGTTACTTTGCAGCGGGCGAAGCCTCCTACATTGGTGAAACACTGAAGCGATTGGGCTTGGTCAATGTGATTGGGGCATCGATGGGTTCTTTTCCGCAGGTCAATCCAGAGTTTGTGGTCAAAGCCAATCCGCAAATTATTTTCATGGGTGAACGCGCGGCAACGGATCTGAAAACCCGACCCGGTTGGCAGCGCATTGAAGCCATTCAACAGCACAAAATTTGCAGCTTCAGCCCAGAGCAGTCCGACATCGTTGTTCGATCTGGGCCTCGCATTCCAGAAGCGGCTGATTTGATGGTGGCTTGCCTGAAGCGGCTTTACCCCGCTTGAGTGCAGAATGAAATTGCCATGAACGCTCGCAAAGTATCTTCAGCTTCTCAACTCGCATGGCAGTTGGGCTTGTTGCTCACACTGATGGTGTTGGCAGGCGCGGTGGTGGGAAGCGAGGGGTGGGCTGTCTCAGCCTTTCAAGCCGATGCCGCATTGATTGCCGACATTCGATTGCCTAGAACGTTGGGTGCATGTTTGGCAGGTGCATTGTTGGGCTTGGCAGGGGCTTTGGCACAAGGCTTGTTTAGAAACCCCTTGGCCGATCCCTACTTGTTGGGCAGTGCCTCCGGTGCCAGTTTAGGTGTGGCCGTGGGCATGGTGATGCTCAGCCAACTTGACGTATCGCCTTGGTTTGTGCGCGTGGGCATCACCGGCATGGCTTTCATGGGGGCGTGGCTGGCTGTGGCTTTGTCCTTGTTGCTGTCGTGGGGTGTTCAGCACACCTTGCGTTTGTTGTTGGCTGGCGTGGTGGTGGGGGTGGTGTTGGGCGCCATCGCCTCATTGCTGCTTGTGATGTATCCGCAAATTCAAGGTTCTGTTCAGTCCTTCATGTTGGGCTCGACAGCCTACGTCAGTTGGCCTGCTTGTGGTCTCATGTTGGGGGTTTTGATCGTCTCTGGCTTGGTGTCGTATGCGGCCAGTCCACTTTTGGATGGCCTGGCATTGGGTGAATCGACCGCGTTGAGCTTGGGGCTGCCGGTCAAGTCCTTGCGCTGGGTGTTGTTGGCTGTATTGGCCTTGTGCACGGCGGCCGCTGTCGCGCAGACGGGCTTGATCGCGTTTGTGGGATTGGCTGCACCGCACCTGGTGCGCGCGCGTTACAAAGGCGTTCATGGCAAAACCCTCAGCTTGTCTTGCCTGATGGGCGCGGTGTTGTTGGGCGGCGCCGATTTGTTGGCACGGGGTTTGATGGCACCCCTTGAATTGCCGGTGGGTGTGCTCACGGCCATTTTGGGCGGCGGCTACATGCTGTATTTGATGCGCGGCATGTCGCCAAAATCTACCAGTGGCAGGGGAGGTCGCGCATGAACGCCAAGTCAGCGGCGGTGTTGTCGGCCAAGCATGTATCGGTGCTTCACGATGATTTCAAGGCGGTCAATGATGTGTCCATCACCTTGCACGCAGGTGAATGGATTGCCTTGGTGGGGCCGAATGGCGCAGGCAAATCCAGTTTGCTCAAAGCCTTGGCAGGATTGACCTTGCCATCGGGCGAGCTTAGTTTGTTGGGTCAACCCTGGGCTTCATGGCATCGCCGAGAGCGAGCGCAATCACTGGCCTGGCTGGGTCAGGCAGAAGCAGGGCAAGACGATTTAACGGTCTACGATGTGGCCATGTTGGGCCGGCTGCCCCATCAGTCTTGGTTGGCATCGCCCAGTGAGCAAGACAAAGCGGTAGTTGAAGTCGCACTGAAAACGGTGCAGGCATGGGAGTGGCGCGCGCGCAGTTTGGGACAACTCTCAGGCGGCGAACGCCAGCGGGTTTTGCTGGCGCGAGCCTTGGCCGTGCAGGCAAAGGTCTACCTCATGGATGAGCCTTTGGCAGGCGTCGATGTGCCGCATCAAGCTGACTGGTTGGAGTGGGTGCGGTGCCTGACAGAGCAAGGTGCAGCGGTGGTCAGCGTGTTGCACGAACTGAACTTGGCCTTGCAGGCTGATTCACTGTGGGTGATGGCAGAAGGTCGTTTGGTGCACTCGGGCTTGCCCGATGATCCCGCCACACATCAAGCCTTGTCCGGTGTCTTTCAAAACCGCTTGCAGTGGCGCGAATGGCAAGGCGATGTAGAGGGCGCGACTCGGTGGGTGGCACTGCCCAAGTAAATACCAAACCCTAAAGTGTCGTTTTGGGCTTGAAGTCGCAACAAGCCGACACGGCGCATTGGTGGCACAAAGGCTTGCGTGCTTGGCAGACGTAGCGGCCATGGAGAATGAGCCAGTGGTGTGCATCCACCAAATACTTGGGCGGAATGCGTTTCAATAATTTCAATTCCACGGCCAATGGGGTTTTGCCCGGCGCCAAGCCAGTTCGGTTGCCCAATCTGAAAATGTGCGTGTCAACGGCCATGGTGGGTTCACCAAAGGCCACATTCAGCACCACGTTGGCGGTTTTGCGGCCCACCCCTGGCAAGGACTCTAGTGCGTCGCGTGAGCGGGGGATCTCGCCTTGGTACTGGTCCATCAAAATTTGGCAGGTTTTCAGCAAATTGCTGGCCTTGTTGCGATACAGGCCGATTGTCTTGATGTAACTTTCAAGGCCCTCCTGGCCCAGTGCCAAGATGGCTTGCGGTGTGTTGGCCACTGGAAACAATTTGCGCGTGGCTTTGTTCACGCTCACATCAGTGGCCTGTGCAGACAAAAGCACGGCTGTGAGCAACTCAAACACCGAGGTGTAGGCCAGCTCGGTGGTGGGCAGTGGATTGGCCTCTTTCAGCGTATGAAAAAAGAGTTCGATGTTGTGTGCGTTCATGAGAGAAAATATCAGCTGAATGAGGCTGCAGACTTGTGATTTCAAGTCAGAATAGTCGCTTGCCAGCTGTTTTGTTATCAAAGAGTTTTGTGGAAGATACACCATGTCCTTGCAATTTGCCGATCGTTTGAACAATGTCGAGACCTCCGCCATTCGGGAGTTGTTCAAACTTCTGGGCAAGCCCGGCATCATCAGCTTTGCCGGTGGCTTCCCCGACAGCGCCATGTTTGACGTTGAAGGCATTCGCGAAGCTTCGTCGCAAGCCTTGTCTCAAGAACCCGGTGCTGCATTGCAATATGGCGCAACCGAGGGTTACGGCCCCCTGCGCGAGCAGTTGGCGCACTTCATGGCACAAAAGGGCGCGACTGGTTTGGCCGCCGATCAATTGATCGTGACCACTGGCAGCCAGCAAGCACTCGACTTGCTTGGCAAAACCATGATCAGCCCTGGCGACAAAGTGATTGTGGAAGGCCCCACATTTTTGGCAACCATTCAGTGCTTCAGGTTGTATGGTGCCGAGCTCATTTCTGCTCCGGTCGATGGCGAAGGTGTCGACACTGTCGCCTTAGAAAAACTCATTGCCGAACATCGCCCAAAGTTTGTGTATGTCATCCCCACATTTGGCAACCCGACCGGTGCCTTGCTCAGTTTGGCGCGCCGCAAAAAGTTGTTAGAGCTGGCCGTCAAATACCAAACCCTGATGGTGGAAGACGACCCCTACGGCGATTTGTATTTCAACGAGGCACCACCGCCCAGTTTGTTGGCCCTGAGTGCACAGGTGCCTGGTAGCCGAGATTGGTTGGTGCACTGCGGCTCCTTGTCCAAAGTACTCAGCCCTGGCCTGCGCGTGGGTTGGATGATTGCGCCTTCTGAGCTTTTAAGTCGCGCGGTCATGTGCAAGCAGTTCAGTGATGCGCACACCAGTACGTTTGCACAAGCTACAGCCGCGCACTACCTCAAAGCAGGCCGAATGCCTGCCACCTTGGACAAAGTGCGCAAAGTGTATGCGGGTCGCGCGCAAACCATGTGCGATGCACTTCGCAAAGATTTGGGCAACGCCATTTCATTTGTACAGCCACAAGGCGGCTTGTTTGTGTGGGCCCATCTCACGGGTGCCAATGGCAACGTGAATGATGGCAACACCTTTGCCAAAATGGCCATCGACCAAGGCGTGGCCTTTGTACCTGGCGCACCGTTCTATTGTCAAAACCCAGACCACAGCACCTTGCGTTTGAGTTTTGCCACCGTGGGCGAAGACAAAATCTTGGAAGGTGTGGCGCGTTTGAAACAAGCCATGGCGTCGTCCCATTGATGCCCATGAACATTCAAGGCGTCGACATTCACATTGAAGGCAATGGCCCCGACACATTGCTGATGTTGCATGGCTGGCCCGACACGCTGGCGCTTTGGAATGATACGGTTTTAGCCCTTCGGGACACACATCGCTGCGTGCGCTTCACATTGCCAGCATTTGATGCCAATGCGCCGGTGGCCCCCAAGTCGCTGATCGAAATGGTCAGCTTCATCAACGACGTTGTCAATGCTGTGAGCCCCGACAAGCCAGTGACCTTGGTCTTGCACGATTGGGGTTGTGTTTTTGGTTACGAGTACGCTGCCGTTCATCCCAACCGCGTCCATCGCATGGTGGCTGTGGATGTTGGCGACCACAACTCCAAAGCGCTTCATGCCTCTTTAAGTGGCAAGGCCAAGTGGGGCGTGTTCAGTTATCAAATTTGGTTGGCCTTGGCTTGGCAACTGGTCAACATCTTTGGTGCTATGGGACGCCCATTGGCGAATCGCATGACACGTTACATGGCCAAAGCTTTGCGTTGCCCCAGCCCATTAGGGGACATGCATGTGGGCATGAACGTCCCCTATGCCATGAAGTGGATGGGCACCTTGGAAGGTTTTGAGTTGGCTTGCAACGCGCTCAAAATTTTGCCAACAGCACGGCCCATGTTGTACATCTACGGCAAACGCAAGCCCTTCATGTTTCACTCAGAGCGGTGGCTTGAAAAAATTGCGGCACACCCCGGCTCCAGGGTTGAAGGCTTTGACACAGGTCACTGGGTGATGAGCAACAAGCCAGAACAATTCAATGCATTGCTGAAAGAATGGTTGGGTTGATTTGAAAAAATCCGATACATCTTCTGCATCCTTTTTGAATTCATATTCAAGGCGAGACTGGCTCAGGTGGTCGGTTGCCGCTGCTGCGCCACTCACCTATGCAGTGTCCTCTGCGCAGGCACCTCTCAAGCACAATCCATTCAGTTTAGGTGTGGCCAGCGGTTCCCCCAATCACCACTCGGTAGTGTTGTGGACACGCCTCATGCCCGAAGGCGGCAGCGGCACATTGCCATTGGCGTTGGGTGATGTTTCGGTCACTTGGGAAGTGGCCGATGACGAACACTTCAAACTCAACCGTCGCACAGGGCAGGTGATGGCCTTGGCAGCATTGGCCCACTCGGTTCATCTAGAGTTAGAAGGCTTGCAGAGCGATCGTTGGTATTTCTACCGCTTTCAATTTGGCAATGCACAAAGCGCGATCGGACGCACCCGAACCTTGCCACACCCCGAAGCCATGGTGCAAAAACTCCGTGTGGCTTATGCGTCCTGCCAGCGTTGGGAGCACGGCTACTTCAGTGCTTACGAGCACATGGCCCAAGAAAACCTCGACATAGTCTTGTTCTTGGGTGACTATATCTACGAATACGCGGCAGCCGCCAATTCAGTTCGCTTGCCCACTGGCGGTTGGGTGACCAGTTTGTCGGATTACCGCAATCGGTATGCGCTGCACAAAAGTGAAAAGAGTTTGCAAGCCATGCATGCCCAATGCCCATGGCTGGTCACATGGGACGACCACGAAGTGTCCAACGACTACGCAGGTTTGGTGCGAGGTTTCAGTGGCAACATCACGATTGATTTTGAAGCGCAGCGTGCCCAAGCTTATCAAGCGTTTTACGAGCACATGCCGCTGCGTGCCAGTGCACTCACGCGCTCGCTTGAAGGTTTGGCGCGCGGGGCAGAAATGCGCATTTATGGGCAAGTGACTTACGGCAAATTGGCCAACATTTATTTGCTCGACGATCGACAATACCGCGATCGGCAAGTCTGCAACAAAGGCTTGGGATTTGGCTCGGGTTGGGTCGATCCAGCCCAATGCGAAGAATGGCTCAACCCACAAAGAACCCTGCTGGGTTCCTCGCAAGAGCAGTGGCTCCATCAATCCTTTGCCAACGCGCGTAACGATCAACGCGTATGGAATGTCCTTGCCCAACAGACGCTGTTTGGCCGGCGTGATTACAGGCAAGGCGCTGGACAATATTTGTGGAACGATGGCTGGGATGGCTATGCAGCGGCCCGCCTACGCATGACGCAGTCCATGCAAAATAATGCTTTAAAGAATCCTGTTCTCATTGGCGGCGATGTGCACGAAAACTGGGTAGGTCATGTCATGGCTGATGCCAATAAGGACGACAGTGCCAAATTGGGGGTGGAGTTTTGTGGTGCTGGTATCACGGCGCGCTCTGCTGGCAACGCCAAATTGGCAGAGCGTTTGGCTGAAAATCCTCACTTCATTTTTGCCGACAGCGAGCGCAAAGGCTACGGTGTGGTGGAGTTCACGCCCAATCAAATTCAAACCGAATTGCGCGTGGTCGACGATGTGCGTCAACCCCAAACTAAGATTGAAACCTTGGCCAAGTTTGAGGTAGAGGCGGGGGTGCCTCAGGTTCACCGCAAAGCTTAAGCCGCAGCTTACGCAGCTTTTTCAAACACTTCCAGCAGGCGGTCCAGGCCGCCTTCTTCAATGGCCACCATGGCTTGCTCACGCACCTTGGGCTTGGCGTGATAGGCCACCGACAAACCGGCCACACCCATCATGGGCAAGTCGTTGGCACCATCGCCCATGGCAATAGCTTGAGAAGGCGCAATGCCCATTTGCGCACAGGTTTGCAACAACATCTTGCGCTTTTCTTCGCCGTCGCAAATGTCGCCCCAGTCTTGGTCCACCATGCGGCCGGTCAACTCGCCATTCACCACTTCCAACACATTGGACCGTGTCCAGTTGATGCCAAGTCGGTCACGCACATGGTCAGTGAAGAACGTAAAGCCCCCTGAAACCAACAGCACTTTCATGCCTGCAGCTTGGCAAGCCTTCACCAGTTTTTCTGCACCAGGGTTCAATTGCAGTCGGTTGTTCAAAACCTCTTCCATGTGAGCCACGGTCACGCCTTTGAGCAAGGCCACCCGCTTGCGCAAACTGTCTTTGTAATCGGTAATTTCGCCGCGCATGGCGGCTTCGGTGATGGCCGCCACTTCTGCTTTGCGTCCTGCTGCATCGGCAATTTCATCCACGCATTCAATGTTGATGAGGGTGGAGTCCATGTCAAAGGCAATCAATTTGAAATGGCTCAGTTGCAGGGGCGGTGTGAAGCCCTTCAGAGTCATGCCCTGAAGTGATGGGGTGTTGCTCATTCTTTATCCTTCCACAGTCTCAATTTTAGGTTGTCCCAATGACCTCAAAATGTCTCGCACCATCTGGGCTCGTGCTTTTGGATCGGGCAGCTCACGTTCAATTCGCAACTTGTCGTTGCCGGCCAATTGAATGTGCTTGTTCTTTTGAATCAACTCAATGATGCGCATCGGCTCAATGGGTGGATTGGGTTTGAAGCTGATCACAATCACGTTGGGTGTGGCGTCTACCTTGACCACGCCATAAGGCACGCTCATGACGCGCAAACGATGCACATCCATCAGGGTTTGAGCTTGCGTTGGCAGCTTGCCGAAGCGGTCCACAATTTCTTCTAGCAAGCCATCAATTTGGTCGGTCGTTTTGGCTGTGGCCAATTTCTTGTAGAACGACAAACGCAAATGCACATCGCCGCAGTAGTCATTGGGTAGCAGGGCAGGGGCGTGCAAATTGATGTCGGTGGCGGCAGACAAGGGGCTGAGCAAATCGGGTTCCTTGCCAGCCTTCAAGCAACGAACCGCTTCGTTCAACATTTCGTTGTAAAGCTGAAAGCCAATCTCCATCATGTTGCCGCTTTGGTTTTCACCCAACACTTCACCGGCACCGCGAATTTCCAAATCGTGCATGGCCAAGTAAAAACCACTGCCCAGCTCTTCCATTTGTTGGATGGCGTCTAAGCGCTGCGAAGCCTGTTTGGTGAGACCATCCATGTCAGGCACCATCAAATACGCATAGGCCTGGTGGTGACTGCGTCCCACACGGCCGCGCAATTGGTGCAACTGCGCCAAGCCAAATTTGTCGGCGCGCGAAATCACAATGGTGTTGGCGGTGGGCACATCAATGCCGGTTTCAATGATGGTGGAGCAGAGCAAGATGTTGTAGCGCTGCGCCACAAAGTCTCGCATCACTTTTTCCAAATCGCGTTCGGGCATTTGGCCGTGGGCGACTGCAATGCGTGCTTCCGGCAATATCTCTTCCAGCTTTTGACGGCGGTTCTCGATCGTCTCCACTTCGTTGTGCAAAAAGTAAACCTGACCACCGCGTTTCAATTCGCGCAAAACCGCCTCTCGGATCACGCCGGTGCCTTCATTGCGCACAAAGGTTTTGATGGCCAAGCGGCGTTGCGGCGCCGTGGCAATCACGCTCAAATCGCGAATGCCTTCTAGCGCCATGCCCAAGGTGCGCGGAATGGGCGTAGCTGTCAGGGTCAGCACATCCACTTCAGCGCGCATGGCCTTCATGGCCTCTTTGTGACGCACACCAAAGCGGTGTTCTTCATCAATCACCAGCAGTCCTAAGTTTTTGAACTTGGTCGATTCACTCAGCAGTTTGTGTGTGCCCACCACAATGTCCACGGTGCCATCGGCCAAACCTTTGAGCGCCTCATTCACCTCTTTGGTCGAGCGAAAGCGCGACACCTCTGCCACCTTCACAGGCCACTTCGAAAAGCGATCTTTCAGTGTCTGGAAATGTTGCTCGGCCAGCAAGGTGGTGGGCGCCAGAATTGCCACTTGCTTGCCACCCGTCACGGCCACAAAGGCTGCGCGCAAGGCCACCTCGGTTTTGCCAAAGCCCACATCGCCACAAACCAAACGGTCCATGGGGCGGGGGCTGATCATGTCTTGAATCACGGCATGAATTGCGGCGTTTTGGTCGGCTGTTTCGCTGAAACCAAAGTCATTGGCAAAGACTTCGTAGTCTTGTGGGCTGTATCTGAAGGGATGGCCTTCGCGCGCTGCGCGGCGCGCGTAGATGTTGAGCAGTTCTGCGGCGGAGTCTCGCACTTGCTCAGCCGCTTTTCGTTTGGCTTTTTCCCACTGACCACTGCCCAAACGGTGCAGCGGCGCTTCATCGGCACTCACACCGGTGTAACGGCCAATCAATTGCAACTGGCTGACGGGCACATACAGCGTGGCTTTGTCGGCGTATTCCAAATGCAAAAACTCTTGCAAGGCGGGCGTGCCGTCTGGGTTTTTCTCACCCAAGTCCATGTTCACCAAACCGCGGTAGCGGCCAATGCCGTGGGCGTTGTGCACCACAGGGTCGCCCACGTTGAGCTCGGACAAATCTTTGATCAGCGCTTCAACATCGCTGACTTGTTCTTGTTTTTTACGGCGACGCGTGGTGACACCTGCTGCAAACAATTCGGTCTCTGTGACCAAATCAATGCCTGCTTCAAACCAGTGGAAACCAGCATTCAAGGCGGCCGTGGCAATGCCTATTTTTTCGTCACTGGCTTGAAATTCTTGCAGGTCATCAAAGGCCGGAGGGCTGACACCGCCAGTTCGCAAAAAGTCGAGCAAACTTTCTCGTCGGCCAGCACTCTCGGCCAGAATCAAGACGCGATGGGGTGTGCTTCGAATGTGCGCTTGAAGTTTGGCCAAAGGCTCTTCCGCACCGCGCACCACCGTGAGGTCGGGCAGGGCTTGCGCCAGTGTGTTGTCTGCGTCAGCATCTGCACCTTGCCTGAGCGCCAATTGCGCATGCTGGTGGGTGCCTGTGTAGAACTGCTCAGCCGATAAGAACAATGCTTCGGGTGGTAAGGCGGGCCGTTCTGGGTCGCCTTGCACCAATCGATAGCGGTCTTTGGTGTCTTGCCAAAAACGTTGAAAGGCAGGCTCTAAATCGCCGAGCAAGACCAAGGTGGCCGGCATGTCCGTTCCTGCACCCAAATAGTCAAATACTGTGGCGGTTTCTTCAAAGAACAGCGGCAAATAATATTCAATGCCGGCCGTGGCGACGCCATTGCCCATGTCTTTGTAGATGCGGCTTTTGGTGGGGTCGCCTTCTAGCAATTCGCGCCATCGGCTGCGAAACTTGGCGCGCGCGGCTTCGTCCATCGGAAACTCTCGACCCGGCAGCAAACGCACTTCGGGTACGGGGTACAAGCTGCGCTGTGTGTCGGGGTCGAAGGTGCGAATGGAGTCAATTTCGTTGTCAAACAAATCGACACGGTAGGGCACCTGAGAGCCCATGGGGAACAAATCAATCAGGCCACCGCGCACGGCATATTCGCCCGGGCTCACCACTTGGCTAACGTGACTGTAACCGGCCAAAGTGAGCTGCGACTTGAGCTTGGCTTCGTCCAGCTTTTGTTTGGTTTTGAATTGAAAGGTGTAGCCTGCCAAAAACGAAGGCGGTGCCAAGCGGTACAAGGCGGTGGTGGCCGGGATGAACACCAAGTCGGCCCCTTCGGCTTTGTCGCGCTGACTGATGCGCCACAAGGTGGCCAAACGTTCGCTGATCAGATCTTGGTGGGGCGAGAAGGTGTCGTAGGGCAATGTTTCCCAGTCGGGAAAAATGGCAATGCGAAGGCCAGGTGCAAAGAAGGCCACCTCGTCCATCAGCCTTTGTGTGTCGGCCGCATCCGATGTCACCACGGCCGTCAGGCGGCCTTGTGCTTTCTCTCGTTCGGCCAGTTGGGCCAACAGCACAGCATCTGCCGAGCCGATGGGGCGGGGCAGGGTAAAGCGTTTTCCTAAGCTCAGCGCGGGTAATTGCATGAAACACCAATGGCAAACACCCCCCGCCGAGATGGAGGGGGGTGTGAATAAAACTTGGTTTGTATTTTAAGAGGGCTTGTTGTGTTGGCGCAGCTTGCTGCTAAAAAGTCCTTGAAAGTCTCCAAATCTGCTTGAAGTCCTTCAAAATGTGGGCTTAGGCTTCCTATGAAGTCAATTTTTAGACATTGAAAAAAGCAACAGGCCGTGAATTCCTCTGAAAAAGACAGTCCTCCCTGCACTGACAGTTGTTTGCCCGTTGCGCGCTGTTTTGCGTTGGTGCCCTGTGCGGGCTCGGGCTCGCGCGCTGGCACTCTCAAGCCGAAGCAGTACGAGCTGATTGCTGGCCAAAGCATGGTGATGCACACCTTGGCCGCTTTGGGATCCGTTGAACGCCTGCAGCAAGTGCTTGTGGTGGTTTCACCCAGCGATACACATGTTTGGCCAGATGCGCCAGATGCGCTAGAAGGGGCGGAAGGACAACGGGGTCGCCGTCCTTTTGAGCGCATTGCCTGTGGTGGTGATACCCGCGCCGAATCAGTTTTCAATGGCTTGTCTTACTTGCTCAAAGAAGGTGAGCACAAGCCAGAGGGTGTTCAAGCGAACGACTGGATCTTGGTGCATGACGCAGCCCGCTGCCTCATCACTGAATTGGAAATCAACCGCCTGATCGATGCCTGCATCGACGACGACGTGGGCGGCCTGCTGGCGTTGCCTTTGCCCGACACCTTGAAAGCAGCGGTCAATGGCCGCGTCAGTCAAACCTTGCCGCGCCAAGACAAATGGTTGGCCCAAACACCCCAAATGTTTCGCGCAGGTCAGTTGCATGCCGCATTAAAGGCCAAGCAAGCTGAGAATTTTGAAGGCATCACCGACGAAGCCAGCGCCATGGAAATGGCGGGCTTTGCCCCCAAGTTGGTGGTCGGTAGCCCCCACAATTTCAAAGTCACTTATCCACCCGATTTCGCTTTGGCGGAAGATTTACTGGGGAGCAGAACATGAACATTCGAGTTGGCGAAGGTTGGGACACACACGCCTTGGTTGAAGGCCGACCCTTGATGCTGGGTGGCGTTCAAATTCCACACGACAAAGGCCTGCTGGGGCATTCCGATGCAGACGTCTTGTTGCATGCCATCACCGATGCGTTGTTGGGCGCTGCAGGCTTGGGCGACATTGGTCAGCATTTTCCAGACACCGATGCCACCTACAAGGGTGCCAATTCTGTGGTGTTGTTGAAAAAAGCCTACGACCACGTCAAGCAACTGGGCTGGCACTTGGGCAATGTCGATTGCACCATCGTGGCCCAAGCACCCAAGTTGTCGCCACATCGCTCAGACATTCGATCGTCCATTGCCAAGGTTTTGGGTGTGCCCGAATCCCATGTCAACGTGAAAGCCAAAACGGCTGAAAAAATGGGGCCAGTGGGCGAGGGCCTCAGCATGGAGGCCAGGGCCGTGGTCTTGATTCACAAGCCCTGAAGAAAAATGCCACCTTGAAGGTGGCATTTGTTTGGGAGGCTTATTGAGCGGCCCAACCGCCGTCCATGTTCCAGGCCACGCCGCGAATGTTGTTGCCCGCTGCGGAGCAGAAAAACACCGCCAACTCGCCCAACTCTTCTGGCGTAGTGAATTGCTTGGAGGGTTCTTTTTCACCCAACAACAATTCGGTGGCTGCTTGGTTGCTTAAGCCCAAAGCTTCGGCTTTGGCATCCACTTGTTTTTGAACCAGAGGCGTCAACACCCAGCCAGGGCAAATGGCGTTACAGGTGACGCCCGATGTGGCGTTTTCCAGGGCTGTGACTTTGGTCAATCCCACAATGCCGTGCTTGGCGGCCACATAGGCTGATTTTTCGGCAGAGCCTACCAAACCGTGCACTGAGGCCACGTTGATGATGCGACCCCAGTTGGCTTTTTGCATGGCGGGCAAGACAGCACGCGATGCATGGAAGGCACTGGACAGGTTGATGGCGATCACGGCATCCCAACGCTCAACTGGGAAGTTTTCAACACGCGCCACGTGCTGAATGCCGGCGTTGTTGACCAAGATGTCAACACGGCCAAATTTGTCTTCAGCAAACTTCACCATCGCCTCGATTTCGGCGGGCTTGCTCATGTCTGCGCCGTGGTAGGCCACATTGGCGCCCAAAGCCGCAATTTCGGCCTCTGGACCCGCATGGTCGCCAAAGCCGTTCAAAACGATGTTGGCGCCTTGTTTTGCCAAGGCTTTGGCAATGCCCAGGCCGATGCCACTGGTCGAGCCGGTTATGAGTGCGGTTTTGCCTTTCAGCATGGTGTTCTCCGAATGATTTACGATGTGGAAAAGTGAATTATGGCGCGGTCAGGCCACGTGGGCCTGACAGCGGTCATTCAATCAAGTGAAACTGCATGTCCGAACCCGTTATTGCGTACGTCAATTGCCCTGATGCAAAGGGCTCCCACCGCATGGCTTATGCCTCGTGGGGGCCTGCCACGGCCTCCCATGTGGTGTTTTGCGTGCATGGGCTCACCCGTCAAGGACGCGACTTTGACCTGCTGGCCCAAGCCATGGTGGCTGCTGCAGAAGCGGCCCAATTGCCGCCTGTTCGCGTCATTTGCCCCGATGTGGTGGGACGTGGCCGAAGCGATTGGCTGACGGACCCCATGGCTTACCAATTTCCGCAATATGCATCCGACATGGCTGTGTTGATTCAAAGCTTGAACAGCCAGCACCCCATTCAAAGACTTGATTGGGTGGGAACCAGCATGGGCGGCGTGATTGGCATGTTGTTGGCTGCGCAAGAGTTGCCCGTGCCCATTCGCAACTTGGTGCTGAACGACATTGGCCCCCCCGTGTCATGGAAGTCCATTCAAAACATGCAGACCTATGTGGGAGAGGTGGGCCACTTTGCAACGGTGCAAGACGCCGCCAATGCCATGTGGGAGATTTCAAAATCTTTTGGTCCGCACTCGGATGCCGAGTGGTTGGCCTTGTCGCAGCACATGGTGAAGCGCCTAGAAGATGGCGCGTACTGTTTGCACTACGACCCGCAGTTGAGGGTGCCCATCAGCGCCGTCACTGAAGCATCTGCCAAGGCGGGTGAGGCAGCGCTGTGGCAAATCTACGATGCCATTCGTTGCAAAACTTTGCTGATACACGGCGCTGAATCAGAACTGTTAAGCAGGGATGCCGTGCAAGCCATGACCCAGCGGGGACCGCGCGTGCAAGTGGCCACTGTGCAAGGTGTCGGCCACGCGCCAACCCTCACGCACCCAGATCAAATCGACTTGGTGCTGGCGTTTTTGGGGCTGCGTGCATGAGTGAGTCTTATGAAGACATTTTAGTTCGTGCAAGGGCCTTTGCAGAACCCTTCTTGTCTGGTGAGTTGTTAGACACTGGCGAAAACCTGCTTGCGCACGCCGATGCCGTCGTGGCCATTTTGGACACCATGAACAGCGGCAACGATGTGAAGGCGGCCAGTTATTTGGTTTACACCTGCCCACACCTCAGCCGCCCGCATGAGGTCATTGCCAAAACCTTTGGCGATGAGTTTGCATCGCTGGCCGTAGAAACCACCAAATTGGTGGAAGTGCAGCGTCTGTCGCGCACGGCAACGTCGGCTGCGCAATTGCAAGACGATCCGCGCGCGCAAACAGAAAACGTGCGCAAAATGTTGCTGGCCTTTAGCAAAGATTTGCGCGTCATCATGTTGCGCTTGGCATCGCGTTTGCAAACGCTGCGCTACTTTGCCAGCAGCAAACAAGCGGTGCCGGCCAGCTTGGCCAAAGAGTCTTTGCAGGTGTTTGCGCCTCTCGCCAATCGGCTGGGTATTTGGGAGATCAAATGGGAATTGGAAGATTTGTCTTTCCGGTTCTTGGAGCCAGACACTTACAAAAAAATTGCCAAATTGCTAGACGAAAAACGCGTGGAGCGCGAAAGCAACATGCAGCGTTTGCGCGAACAAGTGCAAACCGAATTGGCGGCGCAAAACATCAAAGCCTCAGTGCAAGGCCGGCCCAAACACATCTACAGCATTGTGAAAAAAATGCGCGGCAAGTCGCTCGACTTTTCGCAAGTGTTTGACATCCGTGCCATGCGCGTCATTGTGTCCAATGTGGCCGATTGCTATGAGGCGCTCAGCTGGGTGCATTCCAGCTTTTCTCCGATCACTTCTGAGTTTGACGACTACATCGCCAAACCCAAGCCCAATGGGTACCAGTCATTGCACACCGTGGTGCGTGATGCTTCAGGTCGACCCATTGAAATCCAAATTCGCACGCAAGCCATGCACGACCATGCAGAGCATGGCGTTGCGGCGCATTGGGCCTATAAAGAGGCGGGTGCCAAGGGTTATGTGGGCGTCAGTGCCAACAGTGATTACGACGCCAAAATTGCAGTCTTGCGGCAGCTCTTGGCTTGGGAACGCGAGATGTCTTCCGAGGTTTCTGGGCCTGCTGGTGCGACAGAAAAAGCAGGGTCAGGACAATCTGCCGATGAAACCGCGCTCTTTGACGATCGCATTTACGTGCTCACACCCAATGCCGCCATTGTGGAGCTGCCCAAAGGGGCAACGCCCATCGATTTTGCGTACACCGTGCACACCAACTTGGGCCACAGATGCAGAGGTGCCAAAGCCGATGGCGTGATGATTCCATTGAACACACCTTTGCAAAACGGCCAGACCGTCGAAATCACCACCGTGAAGGAGGGTGGCCCTTCGCGCGATTGGATGAACACCGAGCTCGGTTTTTTGGTCAGCCACCGGGCGCGGGCCAAAGTGCGTGCTTGGTTCAATGCACAAATCACGCATGAGAACATCGCCAAGGGTCGCGAGGCTGTTGAGAAAATTTTGCAGCGTGAAGGCAAGACTTCCATCAAGTTAGAAGACCTGGCTTCAGATTTGGGATTCAAGTCGTCTGAGGCCTTGTTTGAAACAGTGGGCAAGGATGAATTTTCCTTGCGCAACATCGAGGTGTTCTTGCGGCCGCCAGAGCCCGTGATGCAGCCCGATGATTTTGTGCTGCTCAAAAAATCACGCGTAGTGCCGCCCAAGTCGCAATCGGGTGTATTGGTGGTGGGCGTGGATTCATTGCTGACGCAATTGTCCAAGTGCTGCAGACCTGCGCCGCCCGATGCCATCAGTGGCTTTGTGACCCGAGGCAAAGGAGTCAGCATTCACCGGGATGACTGTCGCAACTTTCAGTCTTTGTTGGCCAAACACAGCGAGCGGGTCATTGAAGTTCGATGGGGTGTTCAAAAACCAGGTCAGACGCTTTTGTATCCCGTAGAGGTTTCTGTAGAAGCTACCGACAGACAGGGCTTGCTTCGTGATATTTCAGAGGTCTTTGCCAAGGAAAAAATGAACGTCGTTGGCGTGCAGACTCAGTCGGTCAAGGGAACGGCTTGGATGACTTTTACGGTTGAAGTGGCCGATGCGTCGCTATTAAAGCGGGTGATGCAAAGTGTGAAGTCGGTGGCTGGGGTGGGGCAGGTAAGGCGAAATTAGGGCAGGGACTTTGAATTTGACCTAACTGTGCTCAAAAAGTGCCTATTTTTTGATGCTACAATGCGGGCTGAATTTGTAGGCGCGTAGCTCAGCTGGTTAGAGCACCACCTTGACATGGTGGGGGTCGTTGGTTCGAGTCCAATCGCGCCTACCAACATTCAAAAAATAAGCACTTAGTATCACTAAGTGCTTTTTTTTATCCCAAGGGTGTTTCTAGGCACACGTTGGCCTAGCAACATCAAGGTTTTCCGAAGAAAAGTGCTTTGGCGTAAAGTCGATCCACAGTCAGTAAAGTGAATGTGAGATTTGCTTTGTTGGCACTCAGACTTGCAATTCCATTTAACAAAACCTGTGTCTTGTTGGGGCAAGCTTCTGTAACTCTGGTGTCATAAACAAAGCTTTCTGGTCTGACAGCCACCAACCCGGCATAGGTACAGCCTGTGGTGCTATTGCCAGTTAAAACGCCCTGCGAATCAATGACAAAGGTTAGGCCAATTAAAGGGTTGCCCACTGAGCTTGCCCAAGTGCCTGTGACCTCTGTTTGAACAGCAGGACTTTGCGGTACATCCTGCGTCATGGAAGTGCCGTTGTCAAAACTAACTTTGGCAGTTTTGGCATTGTAAGTTCCTGACCAGTTGATAGGAATGATCGTATTGATGGCGGGATCTAAATTGAAAGCGGATCCACTGGCTTTTACGTCTCCATTGACATTCACCGTAGCTGTTAAATAGGCAAGCCTTTGACCATCAGTGGACAAAAGCCAAACGGGTGATTGAGTTTCCCCTTGAGCTGGGTTCAGCCATCTCGCGATCCAAACGCCTTGGTCATTCACCCAGCGCCCCGAAAGCACAGGAGGCGTGCTTGGAACGGGTGTAGGTGTAGGTGTAGGTGTAGGTGTAGGTGTAGGTGTAGGTGTAGGTGTAGGTGTAGGTGTAGGTGTAGGTGTAGGTGTAGGTGTAGGTGTAGGTGTAGGTGTAGTGGACTCAGATGAGCCACCACCTCCGCAGGCAACTAGCAACAAAGACAAAGCAAGTGTTGCGCTAGCAATTGTGAATATTTTCTTCATACCAACTTTCAAAACTGTTAGAACCACAAAATATTGAGGGGCATGGTTGCCACAGAACCCATCACGGACAACTGCAGTTCACCGAGTGCGCCTGGGTCAACAATGACGCCGTTGACAACACCATCCTCATCGAATTCGCCACCATCTTGGATGACAAAATCGATGCGCATCTTGGTATCTTCCATGGTCATTTGACCGCCATAAGCGGGCGTTGCTAAGTTGGTCCATACGCCCTGACCGTTTTGCTTCCAGTAGCCATTGAAATCTAGTGTAGGGTCTACGTAAAGGCTGAAGGAGCCCTTGGCGCCGACATTTGCAAGTGTTGACTTAAAGGCAATGAGACCCAAAGGCATCTTGACGTTGTCTGGAAGACCCGCAGGCGCATCTAATTGATTGATCTCAGTGATGGCCGCCACCTCATTGGCAGATACTTTGCCACTCACAGACGCTGTAACCAGCGTGATGTACGATTCTGGCGTCGTTGAACCGGCGGTACTCACACTGTCAGAGATTTTGAGTGGTACGGACAATACGGCGTTTTGCGCAGAGTCTTTGATGCCGTCACCATTGCCATCACCTTCGATGATTTTTTTGGTGCCATCGGCTGCAACATAAACAACAGACTTGACGGCTGTTTCCGCTGTCGTTGTTGTAACGATGTTGGTATCTGTTTTTGGCACAATAATTGGGATTGGGGCAGTGCTGCCTCCGCCAGTAGTGACTGCTTCAGGCATGGGTGTCAAGACCAAGGCGCTTTGACCCGAGAAACTAACAACGTCATTGCCGTAAATGTCTTGCAGCGTATTGACGTCGTTCTGTGCGGATGGGTCATTGAATGAAACGAGTACATTCTCGCCATACGCAATGCTTCTACCCAGTGTCAATGTCACAACCTTGGTTCCGGTATTGACCAAGTAACCCGAAACCGGGACTGGCTGCCCATTGCTTGTCACAGTAAACTGCGAAGTTGATGGCAAGTTTGTGCCATCAAGCAAATTGGCATCAGCAAACATCAAGGCTAATTGAGCTCCATTGACGGTAGCAACCAAGAAATTAGGTGGCGTACCTTCGTTTTCGCCAACACCTGTGGTGGCATTGGTCACATTAACTGTCAAGATGGATTCGTCGGCCAGGCCATCTGAGTTTGTCGCTTTGACAATCACCTGATAAGCATTGTTTGAACCAACATCGGTCGGGTTTTCATAGTCAGGCAAAGCAGTGAACTGAAGCAATCCAGCCGCTGAGATGACAAATTTGCCACGGTCAGCGTTGTTTGATGCGGCTGATGTGCTGATACTGTAAGTCAAGGCTTTGTTGCCAGGATCAAGCGCTACAAAGAAACCAACATCCAAATTGTTTTCCTGGACGTAAATTTCAGATGCGTTGTTCTGGATGATCGGCGCTGCACTTGCGGTCAAGTTGATCGAGACCTGAGAGGCAGCTGATGTGCCACCATCACCATCGCTCAGCTCAAAAGCGACCACTCGGCTAGAGTTGGCGGGAACTTTCTCTAGGTTGGTGAAGGCGACTGATCGAATAACCGCTGCAACCTTCTCACTGTTAGCGTTGGCATTGAATGTCACCTCAAGGTCATTTGCGCCTGATCCGCCTTTGACAGAACCAATTACAGTGTTGTCGTACTTGATGTTGATGCCGTCAGCTGCATTGGTATCTGTCGTGTCCAAAGAGACCGTGTGTCCCTCCGTAGTGATCGATTCAATGCTCAGAACATCTCTTGCCGCATTTCTGTTTTGTGCAATTGAAACACGCAGTACGCCCGTATCAAAATCAGCACTGTCAGAATCACTGATGGTTGCGAAGACCGAACCTTGATCCAGCAACTGCCGTGTTCCACTGGTCGCATAAGTCAGCACATCGTTGACCACGGAAGCGCCGCTGACGGTGTTCAAGCCATAAATAACGGGTGCGTCATTGACCGCTGTTCGATTGATGGCGAAGCTTACGAAGCCTGTTTGTGCTTGTGAGTCGGAGAGTCGAAGTTGGAAACTGTCATTTTCTTCGGATCCATCATGCTTGTAGCGAACCTTGCCTGCAGCCAAATCAGTCCAAGCAAACTGGCTGTTGTCTGCGAGTGATTCGCCTACATCCAGGTTGGCATCGCCGTTTTGATCCAAATAAAGAGTGCCATGGGTTGGGGAATTGGCCAGGGTCAACAAGTGGTTGCTGCCCAAGCCATCTCCGTCACTCGCATTCACTTGACTGGTTGTCAACGTTATCGATCCACCTTCTGCGACAGAAATCGCGCCAGCAGAAAGGGTAGGTGCTTCATTGACGTTTTGCACGGCTTCTGTCGGCAAACTGAGCACAGATTCATTTCGTGAACCTGCGTCTGTGTAACTGACCAATACGGTGATTTTTTTGCCGATATCAGCTCGCGCCACAGTGTATGTGCTGTTGGTGGCGCTATTGATGTCAATGCCGTCCGCTTTCCACTGATAAGAGAGGTTGGCAGGATTGTTGAACAGGTCAGCATCTTGGATGCCAGAGGTGTTGGCTGTCAGGACCATCGCGCGCTTGGCTTGTCCTGTGATAGTGGGCAAACCAATGGGTGCGTCGTTCACGTTGGTGACTGTGAATACATGACTGCCAGAGACAGTCGTCGTGCCATCAGAAACAGACAAACTCAAAGAATTGCTGTTCGGCTGATCACCATCGTGACGGATTTTCAGTACGCCATTCACAATGTCTTGATAAGCAAACGACTGGCCCACGCCAATTTCTTCGCCAGGGTTGACAACACCGTTGTAATTGCTATCGCGGAAAAGGGTGGCGTCGGTTAGTCCAGTGAGTTTGAATTTAAGTGTCTCTAATGCATCGTCTGCATCTGTCACTGACACCATGTCTTTTGTGACATTGACAATGCCACCTTCCAACATGGTGAATCCATTGACAGTCAAGACAGGCGCGACATTGGGCACCGAGCCTGAGCCTATTTGTGCAGAACCACTGACGCCACTGACTGTCGTGGCTCCCACTTTGGTCAGCGCAACGGTTCGGTCTCCAACAGTTGGATTGGAATCGGTGTTCTGGTAAGTCATGCCGGCCACCAAACTCTCGGCAGCAGCCTCAGAGGTCATGCCAGAAGCGACGACTGTGGCAACGCCATCAGCATCGACACTGATCGTATAGGTGATGCCGTCAATTGGTCCAACAGTTGTTCCATTGATGAGCGGCACAACTGTATTACCAAATTTCAGGACTTCGTTGCCACCGTCTTTGACGCCAGAAACTGTGAAAGTCAGTGATGATGGTGTTCCGGTGATGGCAGCATTGGCGGTGGTCAGGTCGGATGAGCTGAGGGGGCTTAGCGCCCCATTGCCAATGACGACGCCAGCGCTGAGATCATTCAACGGAACAGTGCTGCTGACGCCCCCTGTAATGACAGCAATGTCTTGCAAGGTGATGGTCTTCGCGCCAGCCGTTGGGGTGCTGTCGGTATTGGTGTAGCTCGCGCCATCCACCATGGTCTTGGCCTGAGCTTCAGTAAAGCCTGGTGCCCCTGTGCTGACCGTGATGGTTGCTGTGCCACTGCCATTGACTGCGACTGAATAGGTCACGCCATCAATGGTGACAGTGCCTGGGATCAGGGGGACTGCTTGACCGTTGATCGTGAAAATTTCTTTAGCACCATCGGATACACCTTGTACCGTGAAAGTCAGAGCGCCGACTGTGCTACCGGTTGGCACCGCGTTGTCTACGGCTGTGACTGCAGCGCTTCCAAAGGGGTCAATGCTTTGTGGTGTTGGCAATTCACCCAAGATTTGAACGGCGCCGCCCAAGTTGACATTGGTTGAAGTTACGCCAGCACTGACCGATGCCAGGTTGACTGTGCGTTCCCCGGATGTGGCCGGATTGGCGGTGTTTTGGTAAGTCATGTCGGCCACCAAAGATTCGCCTTGCGCTTCCGAGTTTAAGCCCGAAGCCACGACAGTGGCAGTGCCATTGATAACCGTGACGGTATAGGTGATGCCATTGGCAGTAGGGCCGACGGTTCCGGGGACCAAGGGGACGGTAACAGTGCCAAATTTCAGCACCTCGCTCGAACCATCTTTGACGCCACTGACGGTGAAAGTCAAACCGGTAGTCGCACTTGTGATGGCTGAATTGACTTGCGTGATTTCGGCCGCGCTGAAGGGGTCGAATGCAGGCGTGCCCAGCGTAGCGCTGACTTCTGTGCCAGAGATGGGCGTCTGAGTAGCAGTAGTGGCCGTAGAAGTGGCCAGAACACCCACTTGGGTCAATTCAATTGACTTAACGGCACTGGTAGCGGGCTCTGCATTGTTGGTGTATGTGACACTGTCCAGTAAGGTTTGCGCTTGAGTTTCAGTCAAAGCGGGTGATGCACTAACCAACACAGTCGCTTTGCCATTGACCACAGTCACTGTATATGTACAACCGTCAACAGGGCCTACAGTGCCATTCACCAACGGAACTTCTTGACCATTGATTTTCAGCACTTCGTTGGCACCATCAACAATGCCATCAACGGTGAAGGTGAGACTTTGAACAGCGCCACCTGTTGGAACGGCCGTGTCCAACGCATTGGTGGCAGAACTTCCAAAGGGATCTAAGCTAGTTTTGACATTGACAACGCCTATCAAGTCAACAGCAATGGCATCGTTGGGGTGCGCTGAATCGCCCATGCTGGCGACACTGACCAATCGTTGACCAGCGGTAGGAGGTACTTCGGTGTTCTCATAGCGTACGCTGGCCAAGGTCGCCTCGATGGCCGTTTCGCTCAGTGCCGTTGCATACACTGCAGTGACCAAAACCTGTCCGTCTTGTCCTAATGAAACCGTGTACGTGACACCAGTGCCAGCAACTGTGTGAGGGTAGGGGGAACCCAATCCAATTGCAGTTCCGTCGATGGTCAACACTTCCTTGTTGCCATCCAACACATTGTCAACCGTGAAGCTGAGGGTGTTGATGACTTCACCGGTAGGCATGTTTACATCAACGCTGCTGAAGAGCGGCTGTGTACCATCTGTGCTGCTGGTGACGCTGGTGCCAGCAGTAACATCCGTGACAGGATTGGAAGGTGTAGCCGTTACGGTGCCTTGCTGAATGGGCGTCTCAGGCAATGTCTGACCACTTGCTGTGTAATTGACCATGCTGGTCATCTCAATCACACGCGACCCCACTGTGGCAGGTGTGGATGTATTGCTGTAGGTGATGCTGTCAATCAGCGATGCAGCTTGGATATTGGTAAAGCCGGGCAATACATCGTCTGTGACAACCACAGTCGCTTTGCCCTGTGCATCCACGGACACTGTGTAAGTGACAGTATTGGGGCTGGTTCCAACAGTCACACTATTGCCGTTAAACAAAGCAACATCAGTTCCGCTAATCGTCAACTTTTCGTTGGGATCAGTCACGCCACTGACGGTAAATGTCAATGACTTGATGGTTTGTCCTGCTGGCAAAGTGGCAACTGAAACGTTGGTAAACACATCTGTTGTTGCTGCAGTGTTAATGGCGCCGCGAACTGTAGAAGCCGGAACAATTGACACTGTGAAATCGTGATTGATTGCAGCAGCTATACCATCACTGACACTGAGACTGAACGTGTCTGTGCCAGTTGTGGTTCCATTTGCTTGATAGTTAAGCAAATTGTTGTTCAGATCAGTTTGTGTAAATGAATTTCGGTACTGACCGTTTTGCGTACTGCTGGTGCCCAATACGAGCTGTTCGCCAAAGTCCGCAACTCCATTTGAATTGGCGTCAATGAACAGTTGCCCTTTGCTTGGCAAAGTCAATAGGCTGTAACTGAGTTTGGCAGTTGCCGAGTTGCCATCTGCGTCGGTTGCTGCCAATTGTCCGCTGCCAATTGTTTGAGTGGCACCGTCCAGAACACTTTGCGTGAATGGTTTGGTGCCATCGAAGACCGGCGCTACGTTGACGGCAATCAAACCCACATTGCTCTCAAGAGAGAAGGTGGCTGTATTGACGTTGGGTGCGCTGTTCGACCCACTGTCTGTGACAGTGGTGATCGTGATCTTGCGCGAAGTACCAATGGGGTCTGAACTGGCATTGCTGTAGGCCAAAGAGCCCAACAGAGCTTGCCAAACTGCTGCAGTTTGATTGCCAGACAAAGTCACAGTTGCCACGCCATTGGTAACGGTGACGGCTTTGTTCACGCTGTAGTTTTGGCTGTTTAGAACCACAGTCATGGCTGTGGTTGTGGTAGGAGTTAGTGCAACGGCTTGGTTGCCAAGGTGCAATTTTTCATCAGCGTCGTTTTGGACATCACTCACTGTGACTGCGATAGACGAAATGGTCTGAGCAACTCCGCTTGTATCGCCAGTCGACAATGAAACAGACTGGAACAAGGTGGTCGGTGATGCATTGCCCTCTGTGAAAGACGCGTTACCGACCGGAGAGGCAGTCAGGGTGGGAGCATCGTTGATGGGCGTGATTGTAAAATCAACAGACGTTGGCACAGGCAAGCTGCCGTCTTGGCCGCCATCGGCCATGTTCAAGCCCAATGCATAAGAAGTTTTAGATACCGTCACCAGATAATAAGTTTTGGTGACCGAGCTAACCACTTCAGTTCCTGTGACCACTTTGTATACGGTACCGCTGTTGTTGTAGCTCCCTGGTTTCAGCGGTACGCTGACATTTCCAAAATTCAATTGCTCCGAAGCACCGTCGAGTACATCAGTCACTTTGAAGGTGATTGACTTGTAGCCATTTGCTCCGGGATCTGCCAGTGTGACGGCGGTGGCGCCTGTGAATAAAGTGCTGGCTGTTGCCGTGTCAATCACTTCGGCAGTCGTAGTTCCCAGCGTAGTGGTTGTTTGCACGCCCGATGCATTCCAAGTGTCCGTGGAGGCAAGAGTAATTTTGCGCATGCCTGACGAAGCTTGAGTCGAAGCCAGTCCATCTGTACCGCGCGTGTTTTCGTAGCGCACAACATTGATCAAATCCTGAGCTTCTGTTTGGGTGAATCCGGCAAATGCTCGGTCCGCGCCAGACTGTCGAACTTTGATGACACCCGCCTGAACTTCGCCGTGGGTGAATTTTGCGCCAACAAGGAGAGCCTCATTGGGGTCAATCGTCCCATCGCCATTGCTGTCACGGAACAAAGTGAGTCCATTGGCAGGCAACGATGTGACCGTATATGTCAAGGTGTTGACATCGTTGTCCTCGTCGGCAGGTAGGAATTCTTTTTGCCCCGACACACTGTTCAATGCATAGACGCCACCTTCATCCAAAGTGGCGGCAAAGTCACCCAGCAGTGTTGGTGCATCGTTCAAAGGTGTAATGAAAATCGTAGTTTTGGCAGAAACGCCTGTCTCGCCGGTCACATCCGTGACCGTGGCATTGAGTACCCTTGGCGTGACGTCAGGATTTTCAGCAGTGTTCTTAAATTGAACTGCACGCAATGCCATCTGCATATCTGCGGAGCTCACACCGGTGCTCTGATTGATGGCCGAAATTGTGACGGTGTGATTGTTGTTGCTCAAGGCACTTGAGATGCCACGTCCCAGCAAACCAATGGTGTAGGCAGCATTGACCAACAGCGCATCACCATCTTTGGGGTTGCTGAGATCGACCACCAAGGTGCGGATTTTGGACACCTGATTGTCCAAGCTAGCTGAACCAGCCGCAATTTCAACGGGTAAGGCTTGACCTTCGGTAAATGCAGTTTCGTAATCTCGACCGCTAGACAAGATGCCGTTCAGGTCAATTTCTGTGGTCCAGAAGTTGTTCACCACAGCGCGAGCATCTGGCGATGTATTGGTTGCAAAAGTACGGAACGTGATGTTGGCTGCAGTATTGACCGTCATGGCTGCGCTTGCAGTGACAGTCGTTTTGGTGATCGCATCGTGAGCGATTGCACTGACAGTAGCACCACTGTCGACACCATTAACAAAAATACGCTGACCAGGTTCAATGTAGATGTCAATGTCTGCAAGTACCAAGGTGGTGCTAGTCGTGACATTAGTGGCTACGTGGTCTACCTGTGTCGACTTGATTTCGGTTAGTGGCAATGTCGTTTCAAAAGTTGCCGTAACAGGGCCTGAGCCCACCGAGATGTTGTGCGCAGACGCAGTTGTGACCGTGGTCACACCATTGACAGGTGTATTGACAGACTGAACAACGGCCTTTTGAGTGCCGTTAACTTTAATGACCTGACCAGGCTTGATTGCATCATCGCCCACTTGCAACACCAAGGTAGTAGCAGAAGGGGCTGATTCAACAACCGCAGTTTTATAGAGCTGGATCGTTGAGGTTGGCGTCAGCAGTTTGATGGGCTTGTTAACGATGTAGTTCTTGTTATCGAGAACTTGAGCAATCAAATTGCCTGAGTCTACGCCGTCGACCAAGATTCTTTGACCGGCAGCAACTGCTGTGTTGCCGTTTGTTTCTGCAGAAATCAGAATGGCTTTGTTGGAATCCGATCGACTGGCCTCGTCCACTGAGCCATCCGCCATCAATTGCGTTGACTTGTCGGTCAAACGAATGGTGACTTCGCGATCACCACCGTATGCGTTGGGATTGTCGTTGACGTACTTGATTGTTTTAAGAATGGTGACGTAATCTGCATGCGTACCCTCACCCTGAATGCTCAGGTTCGGTGTGCCGTTACCTGTGAGGGTGAAAGTGCGTGCATTGGCAGTGCCTGCATTGAGTGTGAACGTGTCGGCGTAGGTGGTTGAAAGTGTTTCAAATGTCGTACCAAACTGGTTGTCCAAGGCGCCGCTGGTCAGGGCAATGGTGGCGCCAATGATGCGGTCGTTGGGATCTGGATCTGAAATTGCAACATCGGTATCCACGATGTAAATTGCATCGCCTCGCGGACGGAATAGAACGTTGTATGAGAATCCTGCGCCATTCGAACCGTTCATGTCCAACACAGGCGCATCGTTTTGTCCAGCGATCACAATGCTGTGACCTGTTGAGCTTTGTGCACCATAACCATCGTTGGCAGTCACAGTCAAGGTCGCGTCAGCAACAGCGTTAGGAGCAGACAAGTACTTGACCACATCTGCAGACAACCAGCTGTTGATCGAGACCATGGGCCCCTTGATCGTTAACTTCGAGGTGTCCGAGCCAACGATGCTGATGCCAGAGGGTGTGGCATCTGGAACCGTTAAACGGCCACTGCTGACAGAAAGTGTGACCACAAAGTCGTTGTTGACTGTGGGTGTGCTGTTGTCATTGTCGTGATCGACCCGATTGGCAGTCGCACCCATGTCCAAGTCGGTAAAGACCAATTTATTGGTTGGAATGTAGGTTGCGGCGTCTTCAAGGACTGAGGCAAACGGCAAATCCGTCGTGGTTTCTGCGCCGTTGGCATCAACGGCTTTGTCAACACGTACTGTGATGATGGGGGCATCATTTTTGCCGTTGATCGTGAAGGTTAGCGTTGCACTGTCACTCAGAAATGCGGGCTTACCGTCATCGATACGGTAGTTGAACACCTCGGTAAGTGTTTGACCCTCAGCAAGTGCCTGCACAGCTGGATTGTTTTGATCTAGGGTGTAAGTGTAGGTGCCGTTGTAGGACATCACAATGCTACCGTACAAGCCTTGCAGGGTGTAGCTTCGCGTATCCGCAGTTGTTGTGGTGTCGTTGAATGTTCTGTCGCCCGTTTGAGTGCTTGCATCACCCACGCCTTCAGCGCTGCCGAGTAAAATTTCGGCAACAGACAAGACTGTGGTGTCGCCCACTTCCGTCTTGTTTGCATCACTGTCATCCGTGCCATCGGTAAGCACATTGCCCGACGATGTGGCTGTACCCGTCGTTGCATTGCCCACGCCGTAGTTTTCGGTGAGTCCAGGTCCGACGTCGTCAGTTGCCACCGGTGCAATTGGCGCCAAACGCATCGCAGTGCCGCCATTTGCTGTAACAGTGACAGATTCTGCGAATCCATCTGCGTCGGTGTAGCTTGCTGTTAACTTGATGAACTTGCTGCCGTCCTCGTTTTGAAGTGAGTAAGAGGCCGAAGTAGCGCCAGTGATGTTTGTGTATGTACCGCCTAAGGTGTCGCTGCGCTGCCATTGGTAACTGACTGAGCCACTGATGCCGTTGGCATCCGTAACTTGCGCAAACAAGTTGTCGCCGGGTACGGGGGTACCTACAATTGACACTTGTCCTGTTACGTTAGCTGCACCTACTGTGACCTGATTAGAGTCAACAATTTCGGTATGGCCACGATCATCTGTGTAGTAACTGGTAACACGAACTTTGGATTTGGCTTCTGCTTGGGTTAAGACGTAAGTATTGGCATTGCTGCTACTTGCAATGGGTAGCCAAGTGCTTCCGTTGTCCTTTGAAATTTGCCATTCATGTGTTTTGGTTCCCGTTGCGCCATCAGAGTCTGTAACAGACACACTCAGGGTCTGGCCCACGCTGCCAGTTCCAGACAATGTTCCCGAGCCGGCTGCGTTTGCAGGCAGCAAGAAACTGAACTCGGTTGTACCTGTGGAATGAACGCCCGTTTCTCCTGTCACGCGAACTCGCAAGGACTCAATTGAGTCCTTGGGGTAGCCTGTGAACTTGCGGTCCGTAGGATTGAAGACAATGCCGCTTGAATTGTTGGCATTGCCAGATGACATGACAATCCATGAAGTGCCATTGAAATATTCTGCCTGGGTGTAGCCGGTGACGGGCTCAGATGAGCTGATGTTCTCTGGGTTGTCGAATACCGTGTTCGCTGCAGGCAAGGTGAAGCCAGTCCATCCAGCGGTAATGGTTTGATTGCCGATTGGGCTTAGAAGTACCAAGGCATCGTCAGCATTCGTGACCGTTAAATTCAGTGTCTGCTCGATGGCCGTTTGTCCAGAGATCTCTGCCTTGACTTTCACAGACACAGGGGAGGTGACAGAGCCTGGTGGGTTTCCAGTAAATGTTTGAGTTGTTGAATTAAAACTTAACCATGCTGGTAATGCGGCACCTGATGCAAGCGTTGCAGAGTAAGTTGGCTGAGCGCCTTGAACTGCAAATAAGTCCGCTGGTATGGTGTAGTTGAAAGAACCTTGTCCATCTGCAAAAGGGATCGTGCCGGCAGGAGAGCCCGCAGGCAAGCCCGCTGGCAATGTGCCAGCAGCCAAAGAAACTGTTGGCGTGCCGTCATGGACCTGCAACCCAATACTGGTGCTGACTGTGTGGCTGTTGCCGTCACTAGCGGAAACCAAAATTTTGCCGTTAAATGAACTTCCATCGCCTGTTAATGTATTTCCGGTAATCGTTACATTTGCTGCATTCGCTGGGGCAGGGTCTAAAGTAATTGTGTAGGCTAATGTGTCTCCATCTGGATCAACAAAAATGTTGGTCGGAATCTGGTAGGACCAGCCGGTTGATCCATCCACTTTCGTTACCGTTACGCCTGTGAGATTGCCACCCGTTGAGTTTGTGACTGTGAGGTCAGATACATCGCCGGTTGTTGAGGCGATGAATTTGACTGTACTGCCAGATACTGAGGTGGTGTATCCGGTGAATGTGCCGGCTGCGACTTGCTGCGCTATCTGTGTTGTCGAAATAGAAGAAGACGGGAGGGTGATGCTGGATGAACTTCCTATTGTTAAACTTTTCGTGGCATATGCACCCGCTGAAAATGTTAAAACAACTGTTTCATTTGTTCCCGTTGATGCATTTCCAGTGCCTTCCGTAATCGTTGCAGTAACTGAAGATGCTGCATCTCCGGCGATTTGAAGGTTGGGAGATATATCGCCCTTAGTTTTTGAAACTAACGTTACTGTATTGGCGGCATTGTCTCGGCTTACGGTATACGCTGATGTGATGGCTGTATCCGAACTCAAAGCAGTTGCGACGGCGGTCTCTATAGACTCTGCATCGAGATTGATGGTGATTGGAACGTTGTTAACTTTGATCACGTCCCCTGCATTCAATGCTTGATCAAATGTGACTGTACTGACCTCATGGGTCGTCTTGCTAACATAAGCCGCTGGATTTGTAAGTACAGGGGCTCGGTTGCCAACCACCAAATCAAAAGTAGCATTTGCAGAGAGGGTGCCGTCAGAAGCAACGACTTTCAATGCGTAAGTTGTATCGTCAGGAGGAATTCCTTTGAACGTTCTGGTTGTGGCATCGAAACTAAGCCAAGAGGGCAATGCAGCGCCGTTATCTAGTGTTGCGCTGTATGTCAGTGCATTGCCATCTGCATCTGAAAATGTTGCTGCCGGAACGGTGTAGCTCCAAGCGCCAGTGCCATTGAAGTTTTGTGTCGTCAATGCAGTCGCTGTAGGTGTATCGTTGGCGCCAGTGACAGTGATGGTGATGTTTTTGGTTGAGCTTGCACCACCTGCATCTGTTGCTTTGACAGTGAATACATCAAGGGCTTGAGTTGACAACTGATTGACGGCGGTGGCATTGGGGGTGTAGATCCAAGCACCAGTGCTGCTGGTGAGCGCTAAGCTGCCATAGCTGCCAACTTTAGTGATCACGCCACCTGCTGCTGAGCCTCCAACAACCGTGAGAGTGGTTGTTGTGTTTTCGGTATCGGTGGCCTTGAGATAACCGCTAAGGGCGCCACCCGTTGCCGCTGTAAATGTCGTGTCTGCTGATGCTGTGTCAGCAATCGTGGCAGCGAGGGTTGTCACATCACCACTGTAAACGCTGGTGACATTGTCGAAAGAAGAGTAGGCTTGAATCACTGGCGCATCATTGATGGCTGTGACGTTCAATGTCATGGTGGATGGGGCATTGGCATCGTCAATGCCGTCATTTACTTTGTAGGTAAAACTGGCGGTGCCACTGGCATTGGGAGCAGTCTCAAAAGTCAATGTTCCAAGGTCTGCAACAGCAATCGAAGCGTTGACAGCAACCGCAGTGCCGCCCAATTTGAGGGTGCCTTTGCTGGCGTCTGGTAGCGTTAGAATTTTGACACTTTGAAGTGCCGCGCCATTGGCTGCCAGGGTCGAGGTGGACTTGCCTACCGTATTGTCGCGGTCCGTGAAGTTAAATTGGCTGGCGGCAAACGTATAGGTGGTGTCTTCGTTCAGTGTGATTGAATTTCCGGCACTGGACGGTGCATCATTGAGTTGGGCCTTGGAGCCTGTCCGAAGTGTGAACGTTTTGTCGATCGTTGTGCCATCATTGGATGTGGCGCGAACTGTGATGAGATATTCTTGATCTGAGAATTCAGGTGCCAAATTTTCTACATAAAAAGTAGTGCCGTTGGCGGCCAATTTCAGCCATGTCGGTAAAGTTGTTGTGGAAGTGCCATAGACGGGATTGCTGCTACTGTCAGTACCTGTTCGTGTCTGAATTCCTCGGAAGCTATACCCAGTCACATAGTCAATGCTGTCAGGATCTTGAGCCCCTCTGGCAAAGCTGAATTCACTCCTCGACGGGCTGATCCAATTTTGGTTTGCGGGCGAACCTGTCCAAGTGATGTTGTCGTTGTTGAAACTGCCGTAGATGTTGGTCACAAAGCCGGCTTGCTTGTAGCGACTATAAGCGCTGTAATAGTCGGGGTTTAAGCTACCCCATCGGCTGTAGTCAAAGCCGTCGTCCACATAGTAGCGAACCGTTCCAAGCAATATAGTTCCTTTGAGGGACGCTGCGTTACTTGCTGTGTAAGTCACAACCTTGTCGGAATTGACGCCAACTAAAAAACTTTGACCCGATTTTGTAGCGTAACTTGTGTTGGTAGCTGAGGCGCCTCTGAAATAACGCCAGAAATCTGATGGACTGGTGTAGTAATCATCTTGCACCAAATTTTTGAGGTTGACCGTGTAACTGGTGCCTTGACCGATGGTGATTGAAGCAGCACCTGCAACTTGGGTGGGAACGTTGTTGGCGTAGGCGCCCCATAAGATGGCATAACCTGCGTCGTAGTCCCAGTTGTTGATGTACCAAGGCGAACCATTGATGGCATTGGGCGAGGCTCTGAAAGTAAAGTCAACCGACTCTGCACCCCAGTTAGAGCTGCTTTGATATAAATTTGAAACGTTGCTAGAGTTGACTTTGGTGCCCACTCCGCCCTTACCGTACTTTCCGCCATCCGAATCAAATCGGGCTGTGTACCAAGAACCTTTGTTGATACTCCAAGGGTCTCCGCTCAACAGGCCTACATACTGCCAATAGCCCAAGTCATAGGCATAGTCGGTAGGATTGATCACCATGCTTTCAATGGGACCCGTCATAGCTTCAAGCGACCAATCGCTCGGAGTATTTGCATCACTTTTTCCAGTGGCATCAATCGATGCGGCGACATCTGCGCCTGTAGCTTTTGACAGTGCATCGATGAACGATTGACCTTGCTCACCTGCGCCTACGTCACAACCATAAAGCAATATATCAGCGCCTGGTGCTAGGTTTTGACGGATGGTTGCCAATGCCTCTGCATCTTGCGTCAAGGTTGCGCTTGTGATGGGACCATTGCCAAGCCAAATGCCACCTGGAGCTCCATGAGACATCACGTGCACAGTGCCCACGTTTTTACGTCCTTGGAGTACGCGCGCCATTTGGACAAGACCAGACTCCTGATCATTGAGCATCACCACTTCGATAGAAGGATCGATACCTGCAATCAAGCTGTCTGGCGATTCGACCTTACCATCAATGAAAAGAATTTTAGAAATTGGCATGGTGTTTAAATAGTTAGTCAATGTGAAATGGAAACCGACCGGTTTTGCTCAAAGAGCTTGGTGGGGTCGTATGTTTTAAAAGCAAGACGTGAATGGTTTTTGACCACTGGGCTGTTTTTGAAATCCTCAAGCAACATGGCATTCACATAAATATCGATGGGCTTTGACTGTCCCGGCAGCAGTAGGTGCTTCCGCAAGCATCCTTCTTGTGTGAGTCCCATCTTTAATGTCATGTTTTGAGCAGCCTGGTTGGTGCTGTAAACCAAGCTGCACAATTTGGCGAGCTTGAGTTCATTGAATGACAAGTACAGCACCAATTGAAATGCTTCCATGCGTGCACGACCGTCTGCCAGACTGTTGTTGAATCCAAATTGGATTTCGGCGCGACGGTTGATGTAGTCAAAACCGGAAAGTGTTACCAAGCCAACGGCACGCCCTTGACGCGTCTGAATTAACCAGTGAATTTGTTTGTTATTTTCGAACTGCGAAGTCGTTCGTTTGATAAATTCCTTGGCGGCCATTTCTGGCGGCGGCAAAAATGCATTGAAGCGAGATGTGAAGTCTTGATCAGAAAAAAGAGCCAACAGATCTTGCTGGTGTCTCTCTCTTGGCCTGGCCAAAATAACGCGATCGCCCATCACGTCTTCAGTCCAGAGTGGATGATGCCGAAGCATGACGTTTTGCATCGGCAAAGGGAGCTTTTCAACTCCTCCTAGTTTTTGGGCTGCATAGTACAGCGACCATCCAGCAATTGAATTCGCGCCAATTTTGAGACTCAAATTGGCATAGATTAGCAACGCTTGTGGTGCCTGTTCGGTTAAGTTGTGGGTAAAACCGATATGTTCAAATGCAGAGTGAAATTCTGTGGGGTGCTGGAGTGAAATTGCTTTCAATTCAGCCCAGCGAGCTTGCGCCAACATGTGTCGCAATTTTGACTGCGCATCGGTTTGCAATTCAACCGATCGCATAGTGTCTGTGGCCATCTGCAGAAAACCCCCAAAATTCTAGGCAGTGCGCATCCAAGAGCGCACAAGTGAGACACATGTCAATCCAAAGTGTCAATTCATTTTCACAGGATCTGCTTTGAATTTATGACAGGTTCTTGTTACCCATCGGGTTGTACTTCAAGTGAACTTTAGGGACTATCTGGTGCTGGTAATCTTGATTTTTAAGAAGTGAGCGAACTCGTTTTGGCTCTTTAAGTTCTCTTAGCTTGTTGAAAGCTTGAGTTTCAATGGGTTTCTAAAGTCCGTCTTTCATTCTCAGTTGCGCCAGCTAACTTTGAATTTGACTTTCTTACTTTTGGAACGCTTGAGATATTTGGTTAGATATGACTAAATCTAACTTTAGGGTGCTCCAAGCTTGAGCTTTTTGATGACTTGGAACACATGAAAATTCACGACATCAAATGCTTCCCCTGATGACTCGAATTAATGTTGATCTGACCCCAATTAAATGACTCAGTCAGCGTAGCCGGGGTTGGTGCGATCTAGGATGCGCATGTTGGCTTCGAAGTAGAGTCGTTCACGATCACCGCGAGGATGGCGATCGGCGCCAGACGGGGTGAGTACGCGTTGAATGACATCGTCACTGAGGATGTTCAAAGCTTTGCCCGTGCTCATTGCCAACACTTGCGTTTGGCAAGCTTTTTCAAGTTTGTACAGTCGGCGGTAGGCCTGTGCAACAGTATCACCAACAGTGACCACACCATGGTTTTTCATGAACAGCACGGTTTTGTCACCCATGAGGCGAGCTAGGCGTTCACCTTCTTCCAACGAGGAGGCCAGACCTGTGTAGGTATCGTCGTAGGCAATTCGACCGTGAAAGAAGGCCGCAGTTTGCGTTGCGGGTAGCAAGCGATTGTCTTGTAGCATGTTGAGGGCCGTGGCCCAAGGTTGATGCGTGTGCAGAACAACTTTGGCGCCCGTGATTCGGTGCAAGGGGGCATGAATGCTTTGCGCCGAGAGTTCAACAACGCCTTGGCCTTCCAGGGTTTGACCCGCCTCATTGAAAATCATCATGTCGCTGGCTTTGGCTTCAGACCAGTGCAAACCAAATGGCAACACAAAGTATTGGTCCGTACGGCCAGGTACGCAGGCAGTGAAGTGATTGTCGATGCCTTCTTCAAAACCATCCAAAACAGCCATGCGCAGTGCAGCGGCCAAGTGGACTTTGACTTGTTGAACAGCATCGATCGAGCTGGATGTGTGAAGTGCGTGGACAGTCATGGTGAACTTCAAAGTAAGGTTTGACGAGGATCTAAGACTAAGTCAACTGGCCAAAATTTCAATCGGCATTACCCTAGTGTTGGGCAATTCAATGGGCATGCCCAGGCCCGGGCACTTACTTGTTCTGCTGCCTGAACGACCAAGGCGGGGTGGGGGATTTGTCTTTCCACAAGCCAAGGGATTGTGAGCGGGCTGTCAATTCTGCCTGTGCATAAATATCGCGGTCTTCTGGGGCTTGTTCATTGGCATATTGTTTGTAGTGCCAAGCCATGCCGCGTTTGATTTGTTCCAAACAAACATCGGTGTTGTTCATCAAAACCTTGCCAACGGTTCGGCCGTATTTGTCTTTTTTCTGAAAATCGACCATGACTTCTTTGCCATGCACCATCTCATGCAAGGATTGTTTTGACTTGTTGCCAAAGGCCTGCGCTTTTTCAGGGGCGTCTATGCCCTGCAGTCTAATTTTGTGTTGATTCTTTTGCGCGTCCAACAGCGTCACGGTGTCGCCGTCGGCAACGCCAATCACCTTGCCCTGAAGCGTGGCCGCATTCAAGGCTCCTCCTAAAAGCAGCAGTGCACAAATTGTCAGTTTGACCCAATGCATGCAAGCATCCAAATTAGAGGCGCATATCGAGTGAAAGGTTCAGTTGTGGTTTCGCGTAACGCTCATTGCGTGTGTAGTCGCCGTTGCTCAGCAAATTGAGGGTGCTGCCATTGGGTGGTCCAAATTGCTGGACACCAGCGCTGGCGGCAGCCCTGAAGGACATGGTGGGACTTAAAGGCATCATGGCAAAGACATCAATGCCACGAGAAATTGTGCGCCTCAGCAGCAGCTCTGAAGTCTGTCGGGTGTCGTACCCGGGTGTCAGGCTCAAGTTGCCGCCCACGCTCAGCGGCAGGCCGCTGATGCGCTGATCAAACCCAAGGTTGGCCGACCAAGGTTGCTGACCGTCCAGTCGATTGTCTGGGCCTGGCAGTGCAGCAATTCGAGATCTGTAAACGCTCAAGGAACTCCGAATGTTCAGTGCTTTCACGTTGCTAAAAAATTGCGGCAAAAGATCTGCGGCACGGCCACGCAGTTCAAACTCAACGCCGCTGGTGACCGCATCGGAAAAGTTTTGGGGCTGTGAAATCCAACGCGGTGCGTTGGCCCAACTGACTTGGCGCAACTCAGTCAGATTCCTAACGACATTGTTCAAATTGCGGTGAAACAGGCCCACGCTGAAGATGCCATCGTTGGTCAAATAATTTTCGTAGGCAATGTCCAGACCTGTGGCCAGTTCGGGAGTAAGGGCAGGGTTGCCCAGCCGGTCTGGTGCCAAGTAAGTATTGGTGAGATTGGTGTTGGTGTAGGCGCCGTTGATCACTGGGCGAGCCAACAAGGCATTGAGGCCCGGTGCTTTGTAACTGCGCGTCAAACTGGCGCGCACCATGTCTCTGCTTTTGGGGTCAAACTTGTAAGTGACGTGTGCAAGGGGTGACAGCACACTGCTGACATTGGAAACGGGGGTCGATGCGTTGGTGCTTTCAGAAGCGACGCGTTCATTGCGCAATCCAATGTAGAGTTGCCATTGGGGCGACAAATCCCACTCATCTTGAATGTAATAAGCCTGCCTGCGCATTTGCGCTTCGAAGGGCTGACCTTCAAAGCTTGGCAACAAGGCTTGACCCATTGAATCGGTGGTGGTGCGTTGCTCTCGTCTGTTTCTGTTTTCAAGGTCCCAGCCGGCTGTCAAGGTGTGTGCAGTGCCCAGCAGTTGGCTGTATTTGCCGGCTTGCGTCACGGCGTCGTCGAGGTTGTTGCCTCTGGTTTGCAATTGCATGGCACCTGCGCGCAGATTGCGAAAATCAAAACCAGAGCGAAATTGCTGCACACCTGCTTTGATCTCGATGCGCTGGTCTTCGCTGAACCGGTTAATCCAAGTGATGTTGCCGCGGCGGTTTTCCCAGAAGCCGCCTTGCAGTGTGTCATCGTCAAAAACAGGCAAACCTGATACAGCGCGATTGACGTAGTCGGTGCGGTAATTCCAATAACCTTTTTGGAAAAAAGTCGCCAATGACAAGGTTTGTTCGTCGCTGATTTTGTAGTTCAAGCGCGGTGCCAGGTTGTAGCCCCATCCATCTGATCTGCTGGTGCCCAGTTGTTGCGACACGGAAGACAGGCCATCCGAGCCTGCCATCTTGCGATCAATGGTGTTGCGTACTTGTCGATCCCATTCAAACAGGGAAACAGGCAGGGACAAGTTGAAAGGCCCTGTCGATTCACTGAGTGAATAATTGAGGTTGCCCAAGGGTCTTTCACCACCAGAAGCCAAGCCCACTCGCAGCGTGCTGAGGGAGCGACGCGATGTTTCTTTCAAGATGACATTGATGGTGCCGGCAATGGCTTGGGCGCTTTGATCTGCCGTAGCGGCTTTGATGACTTCAATGCGCTCAATTTGAGAGGGACTCAGCTGGTCCAAATTGAAGCCTTGAGGCGCGGGGTCTCCGTTGATCAAAATTTGTGTATAGCCAGCACCCAAGCCTCGCATGCGAGGGCCGCCTGTGTCGACGTTAACACCGGGCAGGCGTCTTAGAAAATCCAAGGTGTTGGTGTCACCGTAACGGTCCAAGTCATCACGGCCATAGATCTGTTTGGCCACACTAGCGGCACGCCTCAATTCGGTGGAACCTTGACGCGCCACAATTTCAACGCGCTGAACGACGCTGGGTTGAGCGCCGCTGGTGGTTTCCGTTTGCCCGCCAATGGCGGCATCTTGCGCCAGGGTGCTCAATGGGGCGCTAGTCCAACACAACACCGCCAAATAAGTCGCACTGAGTTGAAGTGGGGTTCGGATTGGAAATGCCCGATCCCTAGGGCTGTTTTTGGAGGGGCATTTCATAGGTGGCCAAGTCTCAAAGATTGAGCCGTATCTTAGTCAGTATTTGAAAATGCCTGCCTGTGAAGGGCTGTTATCAGCGTTAATAGGGATAGGCTGTGGCGGCCATGTTGGCTAACATGGTCTGAACATGGAGAAAATGACTGTGAAGCCTCTGCAATTTGCCTGTTTAAAGTGGATGTGCGCTGCATCCTTCATTTTGGTGGGCAGTGCCGCCATGGCTCAAAGTTGGCCCACCAAACCCATCAAAGTGATTGCACCTTATCCACCGGGTGGCCCTAGCGACTTGGTGATGCGCACGGCGTCTGAACGAATTCAGGCCATTTTGAAGCAGCCCATCGTCATTGAAAACCAGCCCGGTGCCGGTGGCAACATCGGCGCGGCTGCTGTGGCCCGTGCTGCGCCCGATGGCTATACGTTTCTCATTGCCACCGACACGCTGCTAACCGTCAATCCGCATGTCTACAAGTCGATGACCTTCAAATTGGACGATCTCAAGCCCATCAGTGTGTTGTCCTCTTTCAGTCAAACCTTGGTGTGCAACCCATCCTTGGGCGTGAAAAATTTGAATGAGTTGATCGCCAAATCAAAAACCACTCCCTTGAGCTACGCCTCTGGCGGTGCGGGTGTGCCCGGTCATTTGTCGACAGAGCTGTTGTTGAACATGACGGGCATGCAGATGACGCACATCCCCTACAAGGGCCCAGCGCCCGCCATGCAGGATGTGCTGGCAGGCCAGGTGCCGTGTGGTTTGTTGGCGGGGCCAACTGTGTTGCCGCATGTGAAGTCTGGGAAATTAACGGCTTTGGCTGTGTCTGGGCATGGTCGTTCGCCTACGCTACCTGACGTGCCGACCATTGCCGAAGCCGGTGTGAAAGGCTATGAGGCCGATTTCAGTTTGATTTTGTTGGCACCCCGTCAAGTACCTGATGACGTGGTCAATAAATTTCGCATGGCGGTTGTAGAGGCTTTGCGCATGCCCGAAGCTGCTGAGCGCCTTAAAGCCACCGACCAAATTGTGATTGGCAGCACGCCAGAAGAGGCCGTTGTCAAAGTCAACAAAGACTTTGCCAAGTGGGGCGCTGTGGCCCGCAAAATTGGCCTCAGTCTGGATTGACGTCATTGGGGTCAGATCAACATTTAAGTGACACAGCGCGAAATCGCCAAATCGGCATTGCGCTGGTCACCGCCACCACCTTGATGTTTGCGGTGCTCGACACCAGTGCCAAGTGGTTGGTGCAAACGGTGCCTGTGTTGCAAGTGGTGTGGCTCAGGTTTGTGTTTCACACCTTGTTGACCACTGCCATCTTCATGCCATCGATGGGTGTGGCATTGTTCAAAATTCACAATCCGCGATTGCAATTGCTGCGTGGGGTGATGTTGGCCCTCATGACGGGGCTGAACTTTTTTGCATTGCAGTATTTGCAATTGGCCGAAACTGGGGCTGTGCAGTTTTCAGTGCCCATTTTGATTGCGCTCATTTCTGCTTTGTGGCTGCATGAACGGCTGGATGCCAAAAAGTGGATGGCCATTTGCATGGGATTTGTTGGCGTGCTTGTGATCATTCGACCAGGAAGTCACGGCTTTCATCCGGCAATTTTGTTGAGCATTTTGAATGCTTTGCTTTATGCCGCTTTCAATTTAATGACCCGCCGACTGGCTGGCAGTGATCATCCCGTTTCGACGCAACTGGCTTCGGCCATGGTGCCTTCTGTGGTGCTGGCCCCGTTTGCAATTGGGTACTGGCAGACCCCCGACTCATGGCAAGTTTGGTGTGTTTTGGTTTTGGCGGGTTTAACGGGCGGCTTGGGTCACACAGCCTCTGCATTGGCTCATCGCTACGCGACAGCTGCCGTGCTCGGCCCCTTTTTGTATCAGCAAATTATTTACATGAGCTTAGGTGGCTGGCTTGTCTTTGGCCAAATTCCAGATGCCGCAGTTGTGCTGGGTGCTGGCATCGTCGTACTCAGCGGCCTGTACCTCTTGTGGCGAGAATTTAGCGTCGCCCTAAAACAATAATTGGGGTCAGATCCACATTAATTTCCATTCAAAGGGGCTGAAGGCTAAGGGTTGCTGAACGATTTCTGGTACTCCAGTATGAGGAAGCATCCCTTAGCCTTCAGCCCCTTTGAATGACCAAATTAATGTGGATCTGACCCCAATTATTTTTCTACCTCAACCATGATTTCATTGCGCCTGAACATGGGCAATGTCCAGGGCGGGTCGTAGCGCGAGAGTTGAGGGGCGCCAATGGCTTTGAAGTTTTTTTGCTGCAACCATGAGAGCAGTTCATCGGTTTTGCTTTGAACTTTAGCCATCGTATTGAACCCGGTGTAACTGTGAACAGCCATCAACTTTCCGGGCACTTCCTTGAGCTTCACATCAGGATTGTTCGGTTGAGGGATGCTGCTCAGGGTGTATTGCGAAGGCATCACAAAATGCACACGCCAAAGTTTGGCTTCTCGCATGTCCTTGGTGGCTGCGCTCATCGTGACTGGCGCTGTCATGGCAATCTTTTCAGATTGCGGCTCTACCGTCACAGGAGCCGTCATGGCAATCTTGGCGCTGCTGCCAGACTGAGCAGCGCGATTGTTGCCAAAAATATAGTCTGCGATGCGTCGAAAACCTTTGTTAGACGCCTCGTCCATGTCGCCCTCGACCAAGGTTTCTGCAATCAGCGTGGGTGCATACTGACGGACCTCAAAGGCGTCGGCCTTCAGGGAGACTTTGAACGCGGGTTCTTCAATGGCCATGGCAGATTGCCCCATCATGAAAGCGGTTAACAGAAACAAAGTTCGTATAGTCATGGTGCTCTCATTTGTGAAGAATACAATGGGCTGATGTCATCGAATTCAAATATTCTTGAATTGGCCTTGCCGCAATCAGTAGGTGAGTTCTAACACGGTGATGTGACCTTGTGAAGCGGGCCAAGTCAAACCCTTCAGTTGTTCACCGTTGAATTCAGCTGCAACAGACCGTTGTGGCGATTCATCCATCCGGATTCTGACGCTTGAAATGCCTGCACTCATACCTTTGGCGACACCAGGGATGTCGGTTTTTCCATCCAACATCATTGCGTCGCGGTTGGCATCAAAGTAGCCTCTGGGCCGAGTCCAAATGACCAAGGATTGCGTCGTGCGATCCGATGCCGCCAATCGCTCGGGGCGCATGTGAACGATATTGCTAGATCTTGCGAAGGGGCTGCGATAGATGTGGGTGGTTGCATAGCCGTCTGCAGTCAATTCAAATTCGTAGGCTGCGCGCGAGTTGGCTTTGAAGGGGCCCCAATGGCCATCTGAGGAAATGCTTGATTGGTGGACTGCAGCACCTCTTCGTTGACCTGTGTGGGTGTCCGTTTCGTAGATGCTTAACTTGGCACCTTGCAATGGCAAATTGTTCACAAAGTTGCCGCTGTCTGCTTGAAGAGGGTTCACGCCCAAGCCAAATACTTTGCCATTCAGTTCAATCTGCGATTGCGTCGTGATGTTGTGCATGGGGGCATGTCCCGTCAGGAATTGATAGCTGGCTTCAAAAGCCGCAGGCGAAAACGAAGTTTCGCGGTGATCAATTTTGGGGATCACCACATTCAAGGCGCCTTTGAGTTCGGGTCCATCAAAACCAACCATCGTGGCGCGTCCCTTCATGCCAATCCAAAGACCATCAGGCTGCGCATATTTATCGTTGTTGTCCGAGCGAATGGTCATCCATTGCGTGGGACCACAAATCTCATCGCCTTGGGAGTTTTTCGGCGCATTCAGTTGTTTGAGAAAAAGGCCAGCGCCTGAAAACTCACTGGCATCGTTCAAGCCTGGAATCGCCTGTACCCCGTGGTGCGTTCCACCTCCAATGATGGCATGGCTAACCCGCTGAGCACCTCCGCCGTTGCAAATGTAGTTGCGAATGGCGTTACCACCTCTTGAATTGCCAATCAAGATGACTTGTTTGGCACCTGTTTGTGCCAATACAGCATCCACCTTGTCTTTGAGCACTTGCATGTGTTCGGCGGTGGAACTGCGCCCAGCTTGCGGTTTGTCGTCTGCGTCCCGTGCGAGGGGATAGGGGACATCCATGGTGTGAAGCAAATTAGCAGGCCAACCGTTTGATTCAAAACGCCAAACAGTGGTTAGCCAAAGCGCTGCCGAATCTCCATTGCCGTGAACAAAAACGACAGGCTTGTATTGCAAATTTTGTATAGACATTGGCGTTGTGCATGCACTCATCAAGAGTCCTGTAAAGGCTAAGAGCCAACGATGAATATTTTGCAATGGTGTGCTTTGTGAGGTGAAAGGTTACAAGTCTCTGTTCAGCATGCTTTTAATTATGATCTGACCCCAATTAATTAAATTAAGCTGAGAGAACCCAGGACTGTGAAGAGTTGGGTGGCGTTGATCAAAATGGCGGTTTTGTGAATTTTTCTAAATTCAGGGATGGCCATCAGGTTGCTGTTGTCGCGTATTTCAGAGCCAATTTGTTCCATTTTGGGAATGAACTTGAAGCGGAGCAGCAAAGTCAGGGTTGCAATGATGGCGGCTTCTAGGGTCAGCATGGGTTTGGCGGCCAGTGCGTAACTGAATGTCGCTGCAGTGGCCACCACAATCGCAAACTTGAAATAGGTGGTGTAGAAGGACTTGATGAACTTGGCGTCCATGGTGTTGTCGTGCTTCAAAATGAGCAGGGGGATGGACCCAAACAGAAAATAGGTGGTGACCGCCAGCATGGCCACAGTAAAAAACAGCGCTGCGTGATTGGCATTCAGCATGATTGAGGGTAACTCCTCGTAGAAGTCGGGAGGGTGGTAACTTTAGAATCTGTTGCGGTGCAGCATACTGTGGTTCATTGTTGCACCCCTTTAAATTGCACCGTTACTTTTGTGAAGAGTCTAAATCATGGCCCGTCAATCAGCCAAATCTGCCGCCGACACCACCCGTGGCAATCCCGAGACCGAAAAGACCGCCAAGGCTGCCAAGTCGGCCAAGTCGGCCAAGACAGCCCAAGCTGGCAATGCCGCCGATTCTGCTGAAGGCAAGCCTCAACGGGTCATCAAAAAATACCCCAATCGCCGGCTTTATGACACAACAACCTCTAGCTACATCACTCTGACAGAAATCAAGCACCTGGTGATGGACGGGCAAACTTTCGCAGTCAGAGATGCCAAAACGGGGGATGACCTGACCCGCAGCATCCTGTTGCAGATCATTTTGGAAGAGGAATCAGCCGGTGCGCCCATGTTCACAGAGGCTGTGCTGGCCAACATCATTCGCTTTTATGGCCACGCCATGCAAGGCTACATGGGGTCTTATTTAGAGAGCAATTTGCAGTCTTTGATGCAAATGCAATCAAAAATGGGCCATCAGTCGACCAACATCGTGAGCCAAATGCAAGAACAGATGCAAAAGCAAACCGCTCAATTTTTCTCTGCTTTGGGTCTGAAGACCTGAAACTGTGAACCCGGGGCCGTCTTAGGCGATCGATTTACTGGGACAATAGCCCCATGAACGAAATTGCAAGCACCGGCCAAGGCGCCGCTACTGAAACCACCTCGTCGGCCGCCCCTAAAGTAGGCTTTGTCAGCCTAGGCTGTCCCAAGGCGCTCACGGACTCAGAGCTGATCCTGACGCAGCTCAGTGCTGAGGGTTATCAAACTTCCAAAACTTTCGAAGGTGCCGATCTGGTGATCGTCAACACTTGCGGCTTCATTGACGATGCCGTGAAGGAAAGTCTGGACACCATTTCAGAAGCCTTGAACGTCAATGGCAAAGTCATTGTGACCGGTTGCCTGGGTGCCAAGGAAGCAGAAGGCGGTGGCAACATGGTGCGCGCCATGCACCCCAGTGTGTTGGCAGTCACAGGACCTCACGCCACCCAAGAGGTGATGGATGCCGTCCACGCGCATTTGCCCAAGCCGCACGATCCCTTCTTGGATTTGGTGCCCAATGCCTTTGGCGAAGCGGGCCTCAAGCTCACACCCCGTCACTATGCTTATTTGAAAATCAGTGAAGGCTGTAATCACCGCTGCACCTTCTGCATCATTCCCTCGATGCGTGGCGATCTCGTCTCACGTCCCATTGGCGATGTCTTGAAAGAAGCGCAAGCTTTGTTTGAAGGCGGCGTCAAAGAGTTGTTGGTGATCAGCCAAGACACGTCTGCCTATGGCGTGGATACCCAATATCGCATGGGTTTTTGGGAGGGTCGTCCCATCAAAACGCGCATGTTGGAATTGGTTCAGACACTGGGTGAAATGGCGCAAAAGCATGGCGCTTGGGTTCGCTTGCACTATGTGTACCCATACCCCAGCGTCGACGACATCTTGCCGCTCATGGCCACCGGCTTGGTCTTGCCGTATTTGGATGTGCCATTGCAGCACAGCCACCCCGATGTGCTCAAGCGCATGAAGCGTCCCGCCAGCGGCGAGAAGAATTTAGAGCGCATTCAAAAGTGGCGCGAAACTTGTCCTCAACTGGTCATCCGCAGCACCTTCATTGCAGGATTCCCTGGCGAAACAGAAGAAGAGTTTGAGCACTTGCTCAACTTTGTGCGAGAAGCACAAATTGACCGTGCCGGTTGTTTTGCGTACAGCCCTGTCAAAGGTGCCACTGCCAATGACTTACCAGGCATGCTGCCGGAGGCCGTGCGCGAAGAACGCCGTTCACGCTTCATGGCTGTGGCCGAAGAGGTGTCCATCCAGCGTTTACATCAACGCGTGGGTGCCACCATGCAAGTCTTGGTTGATTCTGCTTCGGCCATGGGCAAAAAGGGAGGCATTGGCCGCTCCTATGCGGATGCGCCCGAGATTGACGGCTTGGTACGTTTGTTACCGCCAGAAAAGATCAGCAAAACCTACAAGGTGGGTGAATTCACGCGCGCACGGATTGTGGGCGTTGAAGGCCACGACCTGATCGCGGTGCCCATTTGATTTGCAATCGCCCTGTAAAAGCATGTGTGACGCCTCTTGGACTGTGAATTTGCAAATGATGCGCATAAAAAAAGCCGCATCACGTGCAGCTTTGTTTAAACTTGGTGCCCAGGAAGGGACTCGAACCCCCACGAAGTTACTCGCTAGTACCTGAAACTAGTGCGTCTACCAATTCCGCCACCTGGGCTTTCAGGAAAAAAAGGATTGTATATCAAAAAAATTAGCCACCCCTCAGGACTGCTCGATGAGATCGAAGGCAGTGTGCAAGGCCACCGCGATGGACATGGCTTTCTCATTCGTGACGATGGTGATGGCGATATTTTCTTGTCGCCCAACGAAATGCGTGCCGTGTTGCACAAAGACCGTGTCAAAGTTCGCATCGTCCGACAAGACCGAAAAGGCAGACCTGAAGGTCGTGTCGTTGAAATTTTGGAGCGTCCCGCTCAACCCATCATCGGCCGCTTGCTCAATGAAGGCGGCATTTGGATTGTGGCCCCTGAAGACAAGCGCTATGGCCAAGACATTCTGATTCCCAAAGTAGGCATTGGCGCAGGTAAACCTGGGCAGGTGGTGGTGGTTGAACTGACGGAGCCACCCGCTTTGTTTGGTCAACCGGTTGGACGCGTCAAAGAAGTGCTGGGCGAGATTGATGACCCAGGCATGGAAATCGACATTGCCGTTCGCAAGTACAGCGTGCCGCACGAGTTCTCTGCCGCCTGTTTGAATTTGGCCCGCGAGCTACCCGACAAGGTTCGCCCTCAAGATTCCAAAGATCGCATCGACCTTACTGACATTCCGTTGGTCACCATTGACGGTGAAGACGCTCGCGATTTTGACGATGCGGTTTATTGCGAACCCGCCAAGATTGGCAAGGCCAAAGGCTGGCGCTTGCTGGTGGCCATTGCCGACGTCAGCCATTATGTTGAAACAGGCAGTGCCATCGACATCGACGCGTACGATCGTGCAACCAGCGTTTACTTTCCGCGCCGTGTCATTCCGATGTTGCCGGAAAAACTCTCCAATGGTTTGTGTTCACTGAACCCCGAAGTAGAGCGCTTGTGCATGGTCTGCGACATGTTGATCACGGCCAAAGGCGAAATTCACGCGTACCAGTTTTATCCTGCTGTGATGTACAGCCACGCACGTTTTACCTACACCGAAGTGGCCGCTATTTTGGCCAACACACGTGGCCCCGAAGCCATCAAGCGAAAAGCACGTGTCAATGATTTGCTCAACTTGCACGATGTGTACCGTGCGCTGTTGTCATCACGTGCTGTTCGAGGTGCAGTCGATTTTGAAACCACCGAAACACAAATCATTTGTGACGACAACGGCCGCATCGAAAAAATCGTCCCGCGTGTTCGCACTGAAGCACACCGCCTGATTGAAGAGGCGATGTTGGCAGCCAACGTGTGCAGCGCCGATTTCATTCAAACCAGCAAGCACCCTGGTTTGTTTCGCGTGCATGAAGGCCCAACACCCGAGAAGAAAGATTTGCTGCGCAATTACTTGAAGTCTTTGGGCTTGCCTTACACCGTGAGTGATGAGCCCAAACCCAGCGAGTTTCAGCACATTGCACAGGCCACCAAAGACCGGCCCGATGCCCAGCAAATTCACACCATGCTGCTGCGCTCCATGCAGCAAGCCATCTACACGCCCATCAACAGTGGTCACTTTGGCTTGGCCTATGAGGCTTACACGCACTTCACCAGCCCCATTCGTCGCTACCCCGACTTGCTGGTGCACCGTGTCATCAAGGCCATCTTGGCGCACAAGAAGTACCAGCTGCCAGCATTGCCATTGCCCGGTGAGGCCCATGCCAAACTCGCCAAGCGTTTGCAGAAAAACAAGGCTGGCGCACAAATGGATGACGCGCCGCGCATCAAAATGTCGCCTGCCGAACAACAAGCTTGGGAAGCCGCAGGCCTGCATTGCAGTGCCAACGAGCGCCGCGCCGATGAAGCCAGCCGCGATGTAGAGGCTTGGCTTAAATGCAAATACATGCGCGAGCATTTGGGAGAAGAATATTCAGGCGTGGTCACTTCGGCCACCAGCTTCGGAATTTTTGTGACCTTGGACAATTTGTATGTCGAAGGCTTGGTGCACATCACCGAGTTAGGCGGCGAGTATTTCCGTTTTGACGAAGCACGACAAGAATTGCGGGGGGAGCGAACCGGTATTCGCTATGCCATTGGCACCCGCGTTCAAATTCAAGTCAGTCGCGTCGATTTAGACGGACGAAAAATTGACTTCCGTTTGGTGAATCCGGCTGAAGAATTCAGTGTTCGTCAGATGCGTGACAAAGGTCCTGGCAAACAAGGTGCCAGTCGCAATGACAACGGCAACACGCGGGGTTCAATGGGGGGCGCAGAGGGTGCTAAATCCAAGTCGCGTCCTTTCAATGCCCGCCAAGCGGAAGGCGGCAAACCCAGTACCCGGCATGGCAAGGTCAGTCCCAAAGGGGCGCCATCCAAGTCATCGGGCGCTAAGAAGTCCAGTCAAGCGCGAAAGAGTCGTCGCTGAAGCTAGGCCTTCGAGATCCATCCCAATCTTTTTTCAATTCAAGATTCAAGCAGGAGACAGAATTCATGACACACGCTTCAAAAATTGCCATCGTGACAGGCGCTGGTTCTGGCATTGGCAAGGCAACGGCGTTGGCTTTGCTGAAAGACGGCTGGTCCGTCGTCTTGGCGGGTCGTCGATTGGCCAACTTGGAAGAGGTGGCAGCAGAAGCCAAAGCGCTTAACGCCAATTACCAAGTGTTGGCCGTTCCGACCGACGTCACGCAAGAAGACTCTGTGGCCAATTTGTTTGCACAATGCGTGAAAGCATTTGGCCGTGTCGATTTGCTGTTCAACAACGCGGGTGTGAGCACGCCGGCCATCCCAATTCATGAACTCAGTTTGGACATGTGGAAAGGGGTGGTCGACACCAACCTGACCGGCATGTTCTTGTGCATTCGTGAGGCTTTCCGTGTGATGAAAGACCAGAAGCCCATGGGCGGTCGCATCATCAACAATGGTTCGATCTCGGCCACCACACCACGCCCGTTCTCCATTGCCTACACCTCCACCAAGCATGCCGTATCTGGCCTCACCAAAACCGCTTCACTCGACGGACGTCAGTACGACATCGCTGTGGGTCAAATTGATGTGGGTAACGCTGCAACCCCCATGGCCATGAAGATGGCCAAAGGTGTGCCTCAAGCCAATTTGGAAATCAAAGCAGAACCCTTGATGGATGTGGCTTTGGTAGGTACCTCTGTGGTGTACATGGCCAGCTTGCCATTGGAAGCCAACGTGATGTTCCACACCGTGATGGCTACCAAGATGCCATTTGCGGGCCGCGGATAAGCGCTGCCAGTTTGCCTGCTGTGAGGGTGGGCAAATTTGTTTCATCGGCTGCCAGGCCGTGTTCAAACACGGCTGCGCAAGCGGCTTCAAATTCGCTCAGGCCTTGGGCCATGCGCGCGCCCATTAGGCCTGCCAATACATCGCCTGTGCCGCCAGTTGCCAGGCGCGCATTGCCTGTGAAGTTGACAACAGGTACTTCACCTGATTTGGCGATCACAGTGCCAGAGCCTTTCAGCACCACGGTGCACTTCAGATCATGGGCCAGCGTTTGCGCCGCACTCAGCCGATCGTGTTGAACCGAGCCACTGTCTGAGCTTAGCAATCGAGCGGCTTCAAGTGGGTGAGGTGTGATCACAGTGTGCTTGTTTTGCGTAGCGCGTTGACGCAGCAGTTCACGCAGCCAAGGGTCTTGTGAAATAGCATTCAAAGCATCGGCATCCAGAACCAAGTGCATGCTTTGCTGCAGAACTTGCGGCAACACTTTGCGCACAGTGGCACCGCCACCGCAGCCGCACACAATCACGCCTGAATGCAACTTCAATGCGGAAAATTCGCGCTGCATGATTTCTGCCAAACGTGGCCTTGCTTGGTTTGACTTGAGATCGTCCGTCAAAAAACAAGCCATCACGCGGCCAGCGCCCGCATGCAGTGCGGCGGAGGCGGCCAGATCGACTGCACCCGTCATGCCCATGCCGCGTACGTCAACTGCTTCACCGCCAATCACAGTCACGTCGCCGAAGCTGCCTTTGTGGCTGGCGTGTTGCCGCTTCACAGGCGTTTGCAAACGGCTGTTCAATTGGGCTGCGGGGTTGAGGCTTTGCTGCAAATCTTCGCAGCCCAAAGTGTCGAGCCAAAGCGTGCCGCATGCATCTCTGCCATGTGCTGTCATGCAACCTGGTTTTGCGGTCAGAAGCTGCAAGGTGTGTTGCGCTTGAATGTCTTGCGGTACCACCTTCGTGTTTTGAAACTGACCTGTGTTGGCATTCAATCCCGAGGGCGTGTCGACAGCCAAAACATCTGCGCCCAATTGGTAGATGCTGTGTATCCAAGAATGCAATGCTTGCTCGGCTTCTAACGTGGCGGCCTCATGTGCCTCCGTTGTGCTTGAACGCAAGCCAATGCCCAGCATGGCATCGATGCACAAGTCATGATGACTGACATCACCCTGTGCTGGCCGTGTTGCTTGAATGGAAATGCCCAATGCTTTGACTTTGCCTAAGGCCAGCGTTGCATCTGACGGTCGCTTTGCTGAAGGCTGCCAAAGCACGACTCGAACTTGTTGCCCCCATTGGTGCAAATGGGTGGCTGCTTCCAAGCCGTCGCCACCGTTGTTGCCGGGACCACAAAAAATCCAAAAGCAGGTCGCGCACGGCTTGATGGCCATGGCCAACTTGGCCACCGACAAGCCCGCTTGTGCCATCAAACTGGGACCGCTGCCGATCCTTGATGTGGCCAAGTTTTCAAGCTGGCGTGTTTGCGCCACATCGAACAATGCCAGCGGTTCTTGCCAGTTGATTTTTTTCAAGCCGTCCTCAATGCGCTTTCAATCGCCAATGAAATGTTCAGCACATCATCGTCTTTCATGGGGCCTTGCCACACCATCAAACCGGTGGGCAATTCGCCGGCATGGTGCATGGGCAGTGACAAGGCGCAACCATCGAGCATGTTGACCACGCTGGTGTTGCGCAGTAATAAGCCGTTGGCGGCAAAAAATGTATCGTCCCGTTCGGCGCCGGGTGCCACACTGGCCAATGTGGGGCCTTCGATGGGGACAGTGGGGGAGAGCGCTGCATCAACACCGTGGAGTGCCGCTTGCATGCGTGCAATCCAGGTTGCACGGCCTGCTTGCAAATCCAAGTATTCGAAGGCCTTCATGTTGGCGCCTTTCAGAATTCGCGCAGCCACACGGGGGTCGTACTGCGCTTCGCCTTGGGTCAGCAAGTGTCTGTGCCAGGTGTAGCTCTCGGCCGCACTGAAACCGCCCGTGGCCAAAAGCCCAGCCAACTCTTTGATTTCAAGCAGAGGAATTTCAACAATTTGAGCACCCGCTTGAGACAACTTTTGCAAGCTTCGTTCCCAAGCTTTTTGCACGCCGGCTGTCATGCCGTCCAGCATGAGGCTGGTGGGAACGGCCAAACGATAGCTGGAGAGTCCGCGGGAAGCCCGGGCTACTTTGCGGGATGCCAAGATTTCATGCGCCAACACAGCATCTCGCACACTGCGCGTCATGGCGCAGGCAGTGTCCATGGTGGTTGACAAAGGAATGGCGCCCGCAGTGGGCACCAATCGGGCTGTGTTTTTAAAACCCACAATGCCATTTAAAGCAGCAGGTATGCGAATGGAGCCGCCCGTGTCAGAGCCTAAACCAATGAAGGCAGCGCCAGTGGCCACAGAAACTGCGGCGCCTGATGACGAGCCGCCTGGGACATGACCTTGTCCGTTGCTCAGGACAGGCTTGTCTGAAATGGCGTCCCAAGCGGCGGGTGTGCCGAAATGGGGATTGTTGCCAATGCCAGAAAAGGCAAACTCCACCATGTTGGTGCGGCCTAAAAAAGCGCCCCCCGCGTGGTTCATCCGTGCCACAGCAGGGCAGTCAAATGGTGCCGCTGGCGTGCCTTGGAGGACCGTGGAGCCCGCCAAAGTAGGGCTGCCAGCCACATCAAACAGGTCTTTGACCGAGAAAGCCAAGCCTTTGAGTGGGGCATTGACCACGCTGGGTTCCTGCAAAAGCGCTGGAATGGGGCTTGTCTCTAGCGTCAAAAATACTTTGTCACATGCAGAACTTTGAGCCAAGGCTTGGCTTTTTTCCCATTCGGCCAGTGGCGTGGTCTTTTGAGCTGAGATGGCTTCTAGGGTGGCAATCAGGTCTGGGCGCATGGCGTGGGGAGGGTGTGTAAAGAGTGTGAAGGGGCTAGAAAAAGTGGGTTTTGGGATGCTATACTCGACAGGCTTAGCAGGAATTTCCCTGCAAGTAAATCGCAAACCGGCTCCTTCAAGGTGTTGGCTGTTTGCTAAAGGCCCTTTCAGGGTTTTCACAAACAACCGATGTGTGAGCCGGATTTTAGACCCAACCTTCGGAGAAACAATATGTCCGTTACCATGCGCGAAATGCTGGAAGCCGGTGTCCACTTTGGTCACCAAACTCGCTTCTGGAACCCCAAGATGTCCCCCTTCATCTTCGGTCACCGCAACAAAATCCACATCATCAACTTGGAAAAATCGCTGCCGATGTTCCAAGACGCATTGAAGTTCGTCAAACAACTCTCTGCAAACCGCGGTACCGTCCTCATGGTGGGTACAAAGCGTCAAGCCCGTGAAACCGTGGCTGCTGAAGCTCAGCGCGCTGGCGTTCCTTACGTTGACCAACGCTGGTTGGGCGGCATGCTCACGAACTTCAAAACCGTCAAGACTTCCATCAAGCGCTTGAAGGACATGAAAGCTCAACAAGAAGTCGGCCTCGACTCTTTGAGCAAAAAAGAACAACTCATGTTCAAGCGTGAAATCGAGAAGCTTGAAAAAGACATCGGTGGCATTCAAGACATGGCCACATTGCCTGACGCGATTTTCGTGATCGACGTGGGTTACCACAAGATTGCCATTTTGGAAGCCAAGAAATTGGGCATTCCATTGATCGGCGTGGTGGACTCCAACCACTCACCTGAAGGCATCGACTACATCATCCCAGGTAACGATGACTCTTCCAAAGCCGTTACTTTGTACGCTCGTGGCATTGCCGACGCGATCATTGAAGGCCGTGCAAACGCCGTTCAAGACGTGGTCAATGCTGTGGCTGCTGAAGGCGCAGACGAATTTGTTGAAGTGCAAGAAGCTTCTGCTTAATGCCCTCTCAACCAGAGAAAAGGGGCTTCTTGCCCCTTTTTTTTAACCTGAGTCTCACTGAGTTTTTATCAATTTTTATTTAGTTCGAACCTTAATTCGAAGACGAAACGGAGAAATCAAATGGCTGCTATTACCGCAAGCATGGTCGCTGAACTGCGCGCTAAAACCGATGCCCCCATGATGGAATGCAAAAAAGCTTTGACCGAAGCCGAAGGCGACATGGCCAAAGCAGAAGAGTTGTTGCGCGTTAAATTGGGTACAAAAGCTGGCAAGGCCGCTTCCCGCGTGACCGCCGAAGGCGTGATCGTTGCCTACACAGAAGGCAACACGGGCGCCATGCTCGAAGTCAACTGCGAAACCGACTTCGTGACCAAAAACGACAGCTTCTTGGCCTTGGCCAATGCCGCTGCCAAGTTGGCCGCATTGCACAACCCAGCCGATGTGGCTGCTTTGGGCGAGTTGCCTTACAGCCAAGACGGCTTCGGTCCTACATTGGAAGAAGTTCGCAAAGGCCTGATCGGCAAGATTGGCGAGAACATGAGCTTCCGTCGCTTCAAGCGCGTGGCCGGTGGTGCGCAAATCGCCACTTACTTGCACGGCACCCGCATTGGTGTGTTGGTCGAGTACGAAGGTAAAGACACAGCCGCCAAAGACGTTGCCATGCACGTTGCCGCTATGAAGCCAGTGGCTTTGACCAGCAACGATGTCCCTGCTGACCTGATCGAAAAAGAGCGTTCAGTGGCAACAGCCAAGGCTGCCGAGTCTGGCAAGCCTGCCGACATCGCAGCCAAAATGATCGAAGGTTCCGTTCAGAAGTATCTGAAAGAAGTGTCTTTGAACAACCAAACTTTCGTGAAAAACGACAAGCAAACTGTTGAGCAAATGCTCAAAGCCGAAGCCACCCAAGTCAAAGCCTTCACTTTGTACGTGGTGGGCGAGGGCATTGAGAAGAAGGTCGACGACTTTGCTGCTGAAGTGGCTGCTCAAGTGGCTGCTGCTCAAAACGCAGGTTAATCTGCCGCTATCAGGGTTAAAACCCGGGTAAACAGGGTCGCCCGAAAGGGCGATTCAACGCTAAACTTAATTCTGTCTTTATGAGGAGCCCGTCATGACCATCGCCAAACCAGCCCATAAGCGTATTTTGCTCAAGCTGTCCGGCGAGGCGTTGATGGGTGATGATCAGTTTGGTATCAACCGCGCCACCATTGTGCGCATGGTTGAAGAAATTGCAGACGTCACGCGCCTGGGTGTCCAGGTCGCTGTGGTGATCGGCGGCGGCAACATCTTCAGAGGTGTGGCCGGTGGCTCTGTCGGTATGGACCGTGCCACTGCGGATTACATGGGCATGTTGGCCACCGTCATGAACGCGTTGGCCTTGGCCGACACCATGGACAAAGCGGGCCTCACTGCGCGCGTCATGTCGGCCATCGCCATTGAGCAGGTCGTCGAGCCCTATGTCCGTCCCAAAGCCCTTCAATATCTTGAAGAAGGCAAGGTGGTCATTTTTGCCGCAGGCACTGGCAATCCATTTTTTACCACCGACACAGCTGCAGCATTGCGCGGCGCAGAAATTGGTGCGGAGTTGGTCCTCAAGGCCACCAAAGTAGACGGTGTTTACACGGCTGATCCGAAAAAAGACGCTGCTGCTACGCGTTACAGCAAACTTTCGTTTGACGAAGCCATTTCTCAAAACCTTGGCATCATGGACGCAACAGCGTTTGCACTGTGCCGTGACCAAAAATTACCTGTCAAAGTGTTTTCGATTTTCAAGCATGGGGCCCTCAAGCGAGTGGTCATGGGCGAAGACGAGGGCACTTTGGTGTATGCCTAATTCTTGTACCCGCCACTGAACCTGCTTCATTTGGCCCCGGAGAATCTCATGAGCTTAGAAGACATCAAGAAAACCACGCAAACCAAAATGGACCAGTCCATTGCGGCTTTCAAAAACAACCTCACCAAAATTCGCACAGGCCGTGCCAATCCCGCAATTTTGGACACCATCCAAGTGGATTACTACGGCTCTATGGTGCCTTTGTCCCAAGTGGCCAACGTGTCTTTGATTGACTCGCGCACCATCAGCGTTCAGCCCTGGGAAAAAAACATGGGCGCCAAGATTGAAAAAGCCATTCGCGAAAGCGATTTGGGTTTGAATCCTGCCGCCATGGGTGATTTGATTCGTGTGCCTATGCCGCCCATGAGCGAAGAGCGTCGCAAGGAAATGACCAAGTTGGTTCGCACCGAAGGCGAAAACGCCAAAATTGCTGTGCGCAATTTGCGCCGCGACGCCAACGAATCCGTGAAAAAGTTGGTCAAAGACAAGCTGGCTTCTGAAGACGAACAAAAACGCTCAGAAGCCGAAGTGCAAAAAGTCACCGACAAGCACATTGCCGAAATCGACCAATTGGTCACAGGCAAAGAACAAGAGATCATGGCCGTTTAAGGCCTTGATAACTGTTCCGATGCATCGAATCATCCCATCTCTCAAGATCATCGGTTGATTCGATGCTGAAGCAACGCATCATCACTGCTTTGGCCTTGCTGGCCGTTTTGTTGCCAGCCTTGTTTGCCGACTCACCTCAGCCTTTTTTGCTTCTGTCCATCCTCATGATTGGGGCTGGCGCTTGGGAGTGGGGCAACATGAATGGCATGTCCAGTCGCCAGGCCATTCTCTCGGGCGTCATCTGTGTTGACCTGTGCGTTTTTGCATGGTGGGCTGGTTGGACCACCAGCACGGATGCGTGGGTATGGTGGATGGCGGGTGCCAGTTGGGTCGGCTTAACGGCTTGGATGCTTCAGCGGGGTGTTCAAGGTTGGGCCTTGTGGCATCGCGATTTGCGTTGGCTTCTGGGGCTGTTCATGCTTTGGTTAGCTTGGCTCGCCATGGCGCAAGCCCGCACAGCCAGTGTTCAATTGCTTTTGTCTATTTTTTGTGTGGTGTGGGCTGCGGATGTGTTCGCATATTTCTGCGGCAAAGCTTTAGGGGGACGCATCATCCATCGCAAATTGGCCCCGACGGTCAGCCCTGGCAAAAGTTGGGAAGGCGCCATCGGTGGTTTGTTGGGTGTATTTGTGCTGGCGTGGGTGTGGATGCAACTTGAGCAAACCTATCAATGGCCGGGTACCAGCTTGTTCACACACATGATGACGCACGGTGTTTTCTTGTGGGCACTCAGTTTGATTTTCATCACCACCATGAGTGTGGTGGGTGATCTTGTTGAGTCTCTGGTCAAGCGCAGTGCCGGTGTGAAAGACAGTTCCAATTTATTGCCTGGCCATGGTGGTGTCCTCGACCGCTTGGATGCCTTGCTGCCTAGCTTGCCCATTGCCCTTATGTTGCTTCACTGGCCAACTGCATGAACTGCACTCGCGTTATGAAACAAAACATCACCATCTTGGGTTCTACCGGTTCGATTGGCACCAACACTTTAGATGTGTTGTCACGTCATCTTGATCGATACCAGGTTTATGCGCTGACAGCTTCTGTTCAAGTAGATGCCATCCTTGCGCAATGCGTTCAATACAAACCGCGCTATGCCGTGATGGCGCAAGAAAGCGCGGGTCGCTTGCTTGCAGACCGCGTCAAGGCCGAAGGTTTGTCTGTTGAAGTTTTGTGGGGTGCGCAAGCGCTGGACACGGTGGCTTCGCATCCAGATGTCCATGCCGTCATGGCCGCCATTGTGGGCGCTGCAGGTTTGTCTCCCTGCTTGGCTGCAGCAAACGCAGGCAAGCGTCTGTTGCTGGCCAACAAAGAGGCGTTGGTGGTGGGGGGTGAAGTTTTCTTGAGCGCCGTCAAAAAAGGCGGTGCTGTTTTGTTGCCCATTGACAGCGAGCACTCTGCCGTCTTTCAGTCCTTGCCCGAAAATCCTTCAACCTGGGCCGATCGGATTGAGCAAATTATTCTGACTGCGTCGGGTGGTCCCTTCAGAACCAGGGATGTCTCAAGCCTGCGCGATGTCACGCCAGAAGAAGCTTGTGCCCACCCCAACTGGGTGATGGGTCGCAAAATATCGGTCGACTCTGCCACCATGATGAACAAGGCGCTCGAAGTGATCGAGGCACGCTATTTGTTTGGTGTAGCGCCCGAGCAATTGAATGTGGTGATTCATCCCCAAAGCATCATTCATTCGATGGTGAAGTACAAAGACACGTCCGTGGTGGCGCAATTGGGCACACCCGACATGCGCGTTCCCATTGCCTATGGCCTCAGTTGGCCAGAGCGCATCACATCAGGTGCGCAAGGTTTGGATTTTCACAACCTCAAGCCAATGACCTTTGAAGCCATTGATGACCATGGCCACGAAGCACGCTTTCCTGGTTTGAAATTGGCATGGCAATCTTTGAAGGCTGCTCCGGGCACCTGCGCTGTCCTCAATGCAGCCAATGAAATTGCGGTAGAGGCATTTCTCAACAAGCAAATCAGGTTTGATCAAATCCACCAAGTCAACATGGAAACATTGGCCAAGGTGGTGCCCTCATCGCCCCAAAGCTTGAGTGACCTTTTAGCGCTAGATTCGCTCAGCCGTGCGCAAGCCGTCGAGCTGGTTGGCCGCATCGGTGTAGCCTGAAAATCTTTTTGAATTTACGGCGCTCGTGCTCACGCTTTTAGCTTTTTTGTTTGCACTGACACTGCTCATTGCAGTGCATGAATATGGCCATTACCGCATGGCGGTGGCCTTTGGTGTGCCTGTACTGGTTTTCTCAATAGGCTTTGGCCACACCCTTTACCGCTGGCGTCCCCAAAATCAGAAGCCAGGTCAAAACACAGAATTTCGAATTGGCGCCTTGCCCTTGGGTGGTTTCGTTCAGATGTTGGACAGCAGAGAGGGTGATGTGCCTTCTTCACAACTTGCCTTGGCCTTTGATCGTCAGAGCGTCAAGGCGCGGGCATGCATCGTGGCGGCCGGGCCATTGGCCAATTTATTGTTGGCCGTTGTCTTGTTCAGTGCGTTGGCTTGGTGGGGTCACCCCAAAATTCTGCCCATCATCGGCCGAGTTGAGGCAGGTGCTCCCGCCGATTTGGCCGGTTTGCAGGCGGGTGATCGCGTCTTGAAGGTGGGTTTGCAAGAGGTCAAGGATGCCCAACATCTAAGGGCTTTGATTCGAGGGGACGCTGACCCGCAGGATGACGTCAAAGAAACCGAGGAAGGCTCAATCCAAGACGCAATCTGGGAAATTGACCGACAGGGGCAGCGCCTGTCCTTGGCCGTCAAACCCGTGCTGAAGGCATTGCCTGGTCAGCCTGAAGCCAGTGCGGTCAAACGAATTGGGGCGGTTGTCGGCGTTCCCTCCGACACAGAATGGGTTAAAGCTGGTTTTTGGGAGGGCTGGGTACAAGGTTTTGGGAAAGTTGCTCAAATTACGCAAATGACGGGCCAAATGATCGGTCAAATGCTCATCGGAGAGGCCTCTTCGAAGCATCTCAGCGGTCCTTTAACCATCGCCGAGCAGGCTGGGCAGTCGGCTCAAAGGGGATGGCCTTCTTATGTGAGCTTTTTGGCCCTGATCAGTGTCAGTTTGGGTTTGCTCAATCTCCTGCCTTTGCCCATGTTGGACGGGGGTCACCTGATGTATTATCTTTGGGAGTCACTCACCGGCAAGCCGGTTTCCGTTGCTTGGCAGCGGGGTTTGCAGAAAGTGGGTTTGGCTTTATTGATTGGCGTCATGAGCTTGGCGTTTTTCAATGACCTGACACGACTCTTTACTTAATTCAAACGCATGAACTTTCTCCCTCAACAGTTTCGCTTGCAGCCTTTGTGTGTCCTCATTGCAGCGGCACTTGGCAGCATGTCCGCTTGGGCCATTGAGCCCTTCAAATTGAAAGACATTCGCGTCGAAGGTTTGCAGCGCATTGAGTCTGGTACCGTGTTCGCCTCGTTGCCTTTTCGTGTTGGCGATCTTTACAACGATGAGTCTGGTGCGGCTGCTATTCGCGCCTTGTTTGCTTTGGGGTTGTTCAAAGATGTGCGTCTCGATGCACAAGGCGATGTGCTGGTGGTCATTGTGGAAGAGCGTCCCTCTATTTCTGAAGTCGAGTGGGTGGGCCTCAAAGAGTTTGACAAAGACGTGTTGGTCAAAGCGCTGAAAGAAGTGGGCATTTCTGAAGGTCGTCCCTTTGACAAAGCACTTGCAGACAAAGCCGAACAAGAACTCAAGCGTCAGTACATCACTCGCAGTTTGTATGGCGCTGAGGTTGTCACCACGGTCACCCCTGTAGAGCGCAATCGCGTCAAGCTCACCTTCACAGTGACGGAAGGTGGACCTTCCAAGATCAAAGAAATTCGCATCACAGGCAACCAAGCTTTCACGGAAGACACGCTGAAAGACCAGTTCAATTTAGATGTCGGAGGGTGGCTGAGTTGGTACACCAAATCAGACCGTTACTCACGCACCAAGCTCAATGCCGATTTGGAAACCTTGCGCTCTTATTATTTAAGCCGCGGGTTCTTAGAATTTCGCATCGACTCGACGCAGGTCGCCATTTCGCCTGACAAGCAAGACATCTCCATTGCCATCAACGTCACTGAAGGTGAGCGTTTTGTCGTGTCTGGCGTGAAGCTTGAAGGCAATTACTTGGGCAAGGACGATGAGTTCAAGGCCTTGGTCAAAATTGGATTGGGCCAGCCCTACAACGCTGAAACAGTCGCTGAAACCACCAAAGCATTTACCGATTATTTCGGTAAGTTTGGTTTTGCATTTGCACGCGTTGATGTACGTCCTGAAATCGATCGACTCAACAACCGCGTCAGTTTTGTTTTGCAAGCTGAGCCATCACGCCGTGCATATGTGCGCCGCATCAATGTGGCAGGCAACAACCGCACACGCGATGAAGTCATTCGCCGAGAATTCCGTCAATTGGAGTCGGCTTGGTACGACGGTGACAAAATCAAGCTGTCGCGCGACCGTGTCGACCGCTTGGGCTTTTTCACAGAAGTCAACATTGATACGCAAGAGGTGCCTGCCACCACCGACCAAGTTGACTTGACCATCAATGTGGTCGAGAAACCCACTGGCAGTGTGACCTTGGGTGCTGGCTTTTCTTCCACCGAAAAAGTGGCTTTGAGCTTTGGTATTCGCCAAGAAAATGCTTTTGGTTCTGGCAATTATTTGGCCACAGAGGTCAATACCAGCAAGTACAACCGAACCATTGTGATCAGTACCACCGACCCGTACTACACACCTGAAGGTATTTCTAGAACCATTGATGTTTTTCACCGCACCACGCGGCCTTACTTGGGTGATTTGAACGCTTACAGTTTGGTGAGTTCTGGCGCTGGCATGCGCTTCGGTGTGCCGTTCAGTGAAATTGACACCGTGTACTTTGGCGCAAACCTAGAGCAGACGTCCATTCGTCCAGGAACCAACTTGCCCAATGCCTATGTGGAATACATGCAGCAGTTTGGTTACACCAGCAATTCCTTGCCATTGACCGTCGGTTGGGCAAGGGATGGCCGAGACAGTGCTTTGGTGCCAACACGTGGCATGCTGCAGCGATTTAATTCGGATTTGAGCATGGCAGGCGATGCCCGTTATGTGCGAACCAATTATCAAATTCAGCAATACACGCCGCTGACTAAAAGGTATACTTTAGCACTCAATGTTGATTTGGGCTGGGGTCAAGGTCTTTCTAACCGACCTTATCCCTTGTTCAAAAACTACTTTGTAGGTGGCTTGGGCAGTGTCCGTGGCTTCCAGCAATCAACATTGGGACCTTCGGACAGCACCAACAGCTTGTATTTGGGCGGACCCAAGAAAATTGTCATGAATGCAGAATTGTTGGCACCATTCCCTGGTGCTGGCAACGACCGTACTTTGAGATTATTTGCCTTTACCGACGTCGGCCGAGCCTTTGGCGAGAATGAAAAAATCAGCCTTTCCGAGCTCAGATCCTCCTACGGCGTTGGCTTGAGCTGGATTTCGCCCATGGGTCCTCTGCGCTTTTCCTATGCCATGCCAATGCGACGCCAGGTTGCGGATAAAATCCAGAGATTGCAATTCCAAATTGGAACTTCCTTTTAATGAAAACACTTCGCCATTTCTCACAAGTCTGTTTGTTGGCTCTCGGTGCACTGGGCGCCACGGTCGCCAGTGCACAAGAATTCAAAATTGGTTTTGTGAACACCGATCGTATTTTCCGCGAAGCCAGTACGGCCAAAAATGCCCAAGCCAAGTTGGAGCAAGAATTTGCCAAGCGCGAAAAAGACTTGGTGGATTTGGGCAACACCATCAAAACAGCTTCAGACAAGTTTGAGCGCGAAGCCCCCACTTTGTCTGAAACGCAGCGCAACACGCGCCAAAAACAGTTGATGGACCAAGACCGTGAGTTCCAGCGCAAGCGTCGTGAGTTCCAAGAAGACTTGAACACGCGCAAGAACGAAGAGCAGCAAGTTGTGATTGAACGCGCCAACCGCGCTGTGAAGCAAGTTGCCGAATCAGAAAAATACGATGTGATTTTTCAAGAGGCCGTTTACATCAATCCCAAGCACGACATCACTGACAAAGTCATCAAGTCACTCAACGCAACCGCTGGCAAGTAATTGCTGAGCGCATTGGACCTGTGTTGTGCTGCAGCTTGGTGAAATTGTTGAAGCTTTAGGCGGCAGCCTTCACGGCAGTCCACAAACTCCCATTGCGCAACTGGCCCCGCTAGAAACAGCGGGTCCTCGTGACCTGAGTTTCCTCAGTCACCCCAAATACCAAACCCATTTGAAGCAGTCCCAAGCGGCCTGTGTCATCGTCACACCTCAATTCAAGGAATTGGCCCTTGAGCGCGGTGCATGCATTGTTTCGGATGATCCGTACTTTTACTTTGCACGATTGACGCAACTTTGGAAAAAGAAAACCAGGCCAGTCCCTGCGCATCGAATTCATCCCAGTGCCGTCATTGACCCCACAGCCTTTGTTCACGAGACGGCCATCATCGGTCCTTTGTGTGTTGTAGAGCAGGGCGCCAAAGTGGGCGCGCATACGCAACTCAAATCCAGAGTCACACTGGGCGAAAATTGCCAAATTGGTGAACGTTGCATTGTTCACGCTGGTGTGGTCATTGGCGCCGATGGTTTTGGTTTTGCCTTGCATCAAGGTGCTTGGGAAAAAATTGAACAGCTTGGTGCAGTCACGATTGGCAACGATGTCGAAATCGGTGCCAACACCTGCATTGACCGTGGTGCATTGCAAGACACGGTCATTGAAGACGGTGTCAAGCTCGACAACCTCATTCAAATTGGCCACAACGTTCACATTGGCAAACACACTGCCATGGCTGGCTGTGTGGGTGTGGCGGGCAGCGCGCGCATTGGTGCCCACTGCACCGTGGGTGGCGGTGCCATTGTTTTGGGTCACTTGAGTTTGGCAGACGGTGTGCACATTTCTGCCGCTTCCGTCGTCACGCGCTCTATTCAAAAACCTGGCCAATACACCGGCCTGTTTCCCATCGATGACAATGCATCCTGGGAAAAAAATGCAGCCAGCCTCAAGCAATTGCATCAACTTCGCGACCGTATCAAAGCGCTTGAGGCGCATCGCCCTCAGCCTCCCATTTCAGGAAAATCATCATGATGGACATTTATCAAATTCTCAAACAATTGCCACACCGGTTTCCCATTTTGTTGGTTGATCGCGTCTTGGAAATTGAGAAGGGCGTGCGCATCAAGGCATTGAAAAATGTCTCCGTCAACGAGCCTTATTTCACGGGCCACTTTCCCTCACGCCCTGTCATGCCTGGCGTATTGATGCTGGAGGCCTTGGCGCAAGCCGCGGCTTTGCTGGCCTTTGACACCATGGGTGAAACACCTGACGAAAATACCGTGTACTACTTTGCGGGCATTGATGGCGCGCGTTTCAAGCGTCCCGTCGAGCCAGGCGATCAACTGATTTTGGAAGTCGAATTGGACCGCATGAAAGCGGGAATTTTCAAATTCAAAGCGCGCGCCAAAGTGGGTGAAGAGATTGCGGTAGAAGCCGAGTTGATGTGCACCATGCGCAAGGTTGCTTAATTTCAGAAGCCTATGACCACCGTGTCTCGCATTCACCCAACCGCCATCATTGACCCCTCGGCCCAACTGGACAGCAGTGTCACGGTAGGCCCTTACACGGTCATCGGTCCACATGTTCGCGTTGATGCTGGCACCACCATCGCCAGTCACTGCGTGATTGAAGGCCACACCACCATTGGCAAAGACAACAAAATTTTTCAGTTCAACTCTTTGGGCGCAGTCCCGCAAGATAAAAAATATGCGGGTGAGCCCTGTGAGTTGATCATCGGCGACCGCAATACCATTCGGGAATTTTGCACCTTCAACATTGGGTCACCCGGCGATACAGGTGTCACCAAGTTGGGCAATGACAACTGGATCATGGCTTACGTGCATTTGGCACACGACTGTGTGGTGGGTAATCACACCATTTTTGCCAACAGCTCTCAACTGGCAGGCCATGTGCATGTTGACGATTGGGTGATTTTGGGTGGCTTTACGGTCGTGCATCAATTTTGCAGATTGGGTGCCCACAGTTTCACGGCCATGCATTCATTGCTCTTTGCTGACTTGCCGCCCTTTGTGATGGCGCAAGGTCAACCTGCACAAGCACGCTCCATGAACTTTGAAGGCTTGCGCCGTCGCGGTTTTTCTGCCGAGAGGATTTCTGCGGTTAAGGCCATGCACAAAAGCTTGTATCGCCAGCAACTCACTTTGACGCAAGCACAAACAGAAATTGAGTTGCTCACTCAAAAATACCCAGAAGCCAAGGCCGACGTCGACATGATGCTCAGCTTCTTGCAAGCCACATCGCCCGAGCGCGGCATTGTGAGATAACAGGTGCAACACTTGCCAAATGTTTCGCTTTCAAAAGCCCCTGATGGGGCTTTTTCCATGGCCATGGTGGCCGGCGAAACTTCGGGCGATCTTTTGGCGGGCTTGATGATGCAGGGTATTCGCGCGCAATGGCCCGATGCCAACTTGTATGGCATTGGGGGACCCAGAATGCAAGCGCAAGGCTTTCATGCTTTGTGGCCTTCGGAGAAATTGGCAGTGCGCGGCTATGTCGAGGTGTTGCGTCACTACCGTGAAATTGTGGGCATCCGCAATCAACTCAAAGCACAACTGTTGGCCAAGCCACCTCAAGTGTTTGTGGGTGTCGATGCGCCCGATTTCAATCTCGACTTAGAGCGCGATTTGAAACAAGCAGGCATTCCCACCGTGCATTTTGTCTGCCCCTCCATTTGGGCCTGGCGTGCCGAGCGGATTGAAAAAATCAAACAAAGCGTGGACCACGTGCTTTGCATTTTTCCATTCGAAACGCAATTGCTGCATCAACATGGCGTTGCGGCCACGTATGTCGGACATCCCTTGGCGCAGGCCATTCCCATGCATGTGGACATGCTCAAGGCCAGACGCGAATTGAACCTGGACCCAGAGCGTCCGGTTGTGGCCCTGTTGCCTGGCAGCCGTGAATCTGAAATTACGTACCTGGCCGAGCGGTTTTTTCTAACGGCCCAATTGCTGGCTCAGCAGCAACCGCAATTGCAATTTGTGCTGCCCGCGATGCCTTCTATGATGGCTCGCATTGAGAACCTGCGCGATCAAGTCGGTGCTTCACAGGTTCAGATCTTGAAGGGACAGTCGCATGCTGCATTGGCCGCTTGTGATGTCACGCTCATTGCCAGTGGAACCGCCACTCTTGAAGCGGCGCTCTTCAAAAAACCCATGGTCATTGCGTACAACATGAACTGGCTCAGTTGGCAAATGATGAAGCGCAAAAAGCTCCAGCCATGGGTGGGTTTGCCCAATATCTTGGCGCAAGAATTTTGTGTGCCTGAGCTTTTGCAAGAACAGGCCACACCCATCAACATGTCAAATGCCGTATTGGATTGGCTGCGCTCGCCCGAGAAAGCCCAAGCCTTGGCACGTCGTTTTGAAACCCTGCACGCATCTTTGTTGCGTGACACCCCTACATTGGCCGCCCATGCGATCCAAACGCTTGTCAAAGCCTGAGCAAGTCAGCTTGGCTTGGGATGTCCCTGGCTTGTTGGCTGGCGTGGACGAGGCTGGGCGCGGTCCCTTGGCTGGCCCTGTGGTGGCTGCCGCGGTGATCTTGGATGAGCTCAAACCCATCAAAGGCTTGGCCGACTCCAAAAAATTAACGGCCAAGACACGGGAGCGCTTGTTCGATGAAATTCGAGCCAAGGCTTTGTGCTTTGCCATTGCTGAAGCCAGTGTCGAAGAAATTGACACCCTGAATATTTTGCAAGCGACGATGTTGGCCATGCAAAGGGCTGTAGAGGCATTGAGGTTAAAACCAACGCTGGTGTATGTAGATGGCAACCGCCTGCCTATTTTGGACGTACGCGCCGAGGCCATCGTGAAGGGTGATGAAAAGGTGCAAGAAATTTCTGCGGCCTCCATTTTGGCCAAGGTCCACCGCGATCGACTGTGCGACGACATGCACAGCCAGTTTCCAGAATACGGCTTTGATGCCCACAAGGGATACGGCACCGCGGTTCATTTGAAGGCACTCCAAACTTGGGGTGCAACCCCTTTTCACCGCAAAACTTTTGCACCCGTGACGCAAGTGCTGCAAGCATCGCCAAAATCATGAAACTGATTACTTCGCGGGACAATCCCCGTCTGAAAACCATTCGCCGTTTGGCACAAGACTCGCAAGCCTATCGCAAGCTGGGTTTGGTGTGGATGGAAGGCGACCATTTGTGCAGAGCTGCTTTGTCACGAGGTGTCAAACCCGAGCTGGCTGTTTTTTCAGAAGCCATCTGGCAAGCCTCAGAGTTTGAGTGGGCCCAGTGTGCAGAAGAAGTTTGGGTGGTACCTGACGATCTGTTTTCGGGCTTGAGTGCGCTGGAGTCGCCCTCCAAAATGGGCTTTTTAATGACGTTGCCATCAACTCCTGATTTAGACCCACAAGCCGCCACGGTGGTTTTGGATCGGCTTCAAGATGCGGGCAATGTGGGGGCCATTTTGCGCAGTGCCTCCGCTTTTGGCTTCAAACAAGTCGTGGCCATCAAAGGAACAGCCGGTTTGTGGTCGCCTAAAGTGCTGCGCGCAGGCATGGGCGCGCATTTTGGAATGGGGCTGATCGAGTCAGCCAGTTTGGACGACTTGCAAGGTCTGCAGGTTCCTTTGTTGGGAACCGATGTGCATGAAGGTCCTTTTTTGCATGAATTGATTCAACAGGGCAAGCTGCCAAGGCGGTGTGCCTGGGTGATGGGCCACGAGGGGCAGGGGGTTTCACCAGAGCTGATGGCGCTTGTTGCCCTAAAGGTTCGCATCGCACAGCCTGGCGGGGAAGAGTCCCTGAACGTGGCCACAGCGGCGGCCATTTGTTTGCATGCCAGTGCCACCTCTAATTGACGGATTTTGATCCGACCAGTTCAGCCGCCTAAATTGAAAAAATCGATGGTTGAGCCGGCGGTCTTGCAAAGAGACACGGCTATAATGAGAGGCTTTCCCGCATCAACCTGTACGCACCCGCTCACAACAAGCCATTTCCCTTCAAAAGCAGCTAAAAAGTAAACCTTTTCAGGTGATGCTTGCGCGTGCTGGGGCGTACCCGAACCATACCGGAGAACCCAGTGCTTTTGTCTCTTCAGGGAACCTTCCCCTTAGCCATTTTGGCGCTTGCAGACGGCACAGTCTTTGTCGGCAATTCCATTGGAGCCCCAGGCTCCACGGTTGGTGAGGTGGTTTTCAATACCTCCCTCACAGGCTATCAAGAAATCCTTACAGACCCCAGCTACTGCCAGCAGATCGTGACCCTCACGTATCCGCACATTGGCAACTACGGCGTCAACCCCGAGGATGTCGAATCCGACAAAGTCCATGCTGCTGGCCTGATCATCAAAGATCTGCCCATGGTCGCAAGCAATTTCCGTTCAACCGAAACGCTCTCGGCCTACTTGTCACGCAGTGGCACTGTGGCCATCGCCAACATTGATACCCGCAAACTCACGCGGCTCTTGCGCACCAAGGGTGCCCAAAACGGCGCCATTGTGGCTTTGGCTGCAGGTCAGGCTGTCACGCCCGAACTCACTTCTCAAGCTGTGCAAGCTGCCAAAGCAGCACCTGCCATGGCAGGCTTGGACTTGGCTCAAAAGGTCAGCGTTTCAGCTTCCTACGCTTGGACCGAGTCCGAGTGGAAGTTGGGCAGTGGTTATGGCCAACAAACTGCCCCGCGTTTCCACGTGGTGGCTTACGACTTTGGCGTCAAGAAAAACATCTTGCGCATGCTGGCCGAGCGTGGCTGCAAAGTCACTGTGGTGCCGGCCAAAACGCCCGCCGCTGAAGTGCTCAAGCACAAGCCCGATGGCATCTTCTTGTCCAACGGCCCTGGCGATCCAGAGCCTTGCGACTACGCCATTGCTGCAGCCAAAGAATTGATCGAAACCGGCATTCCTACTTTTGGAATTTGCTTGGGTCACCAAATCATGGCCTTGGCCAGCGGTGCCAAAACTTTCAAAATGAAGTTTGGTCACCACGGTGCTAACCATCCGGTCAAAGACCTCGACTCGGGTCGTGTGTCAATCACCAGCCAAAACCACGGTTTTGCGGTGGACGAAAAATCTTTGCCCGCCAACTTGCGCGCTACGCATGTGTCTTTGTTCGACGGCACCCTGCAAGGTTTGGCCCGCACCGACAAACCCGCGTTTTGTTTCCAAGGTCACCCCGAGGCCTCACCGGGTCCTCATGACATTGCTTATCTCTTCGATCGCTTCATCAACTTGATGGAGACCAAATAACATGCCAAAGCGCTCCGACCTTAAAAGCATTCTCATCATTGGCGCTGGCCCCATCATCATTGGCCAGGCCTGTGAGTTCGACTACTCTGGCGTGCAAGCTTGTAAAGCTTTGCGCGAAGAGGGCTACAAAGTCATCTTGATCAACAGCAACCCTGCCACGATCATGACCGACCCCGCCACTGCGGACGTTACCTACATTGAACCTATCACTTGGCAAACGGTTGAGAAGATCATTGCCAAAGAACGACCCGACGCCATCCTGCCCACCATGGGCGGCCAAACAGCGCTCAACTGTGCGCTCGATCTATGGCACAACGGCGTGCTCGACAAATACAAAGTCGAGCTGATTGGCGCCACACCCGAAGCCATCGACAAAGCGGAAGACCGCTTGAAGTTCAAAGACGCCATGACCAAAATTGGTTTGGGCTCTGCGCGCTCGGGCATTGCCCACAGCATGGAAGAGGCGTGGGATGTTCAGCGCAAAGTTGGTTTTCCCACCGTCATTCGCCCCAGCTTTACGCTGGGAGGTACAGGCGGCGGCATTGCCTACAACCCTGAAGAGTTCGAGACCATCTGCAAGCGCGGCTTGGAGGCTTCGCCCACCAATGAGCTTCTCATTGAAGAGTCTTTGTTGGGTTGGAAAGAGTACGAGATGGAAGTGGTTCGCGACAAGGCGGACAACTGCATCATCATCTGCTCCATCGAAAACTTAGACCCCATGGGTGTGCACACAGGCGACTCCATCACGGTTGCGCCTGCACAAACATTGACGGACAAAGAATATCAAATCATGCGAAATGCCAGCTTGGCTGTGCTGCGTGAAATTGGTGTGGACACCGGTGGTTCCAACGTTCAGTTCTCCATCAATCCCAAAGACGGCCGCATGGTGGTCATTGAGATGAACCCACGTGTGTCACGTTCCTCTGCATTGGCTTCTAAAGCCACAGGCTTCCCCATTGCCAAAGTGGCAGCCAAGTTGGCTGTGGGTTACACACTCGATGAATTGCGCAATGAAATTACAGGCGGCGCAACACCCGCCAGTTTCGAGCCCAGTATCGATTACGTGGTGACGAAAATTCCACGTTTTGCCTTCGAAAAATTCCCCACAGCCGACAGCCGCCTCACCACTCAGATGAAGTCGGTGGGCGAGGTGATGGCCATGGGCCGCACTTTCCAAGAATCCTTCCAGAAAGCCTTGCGCGGTTTGGAAGTGGGCGTCGATGGCTTGAACGAAAAAACACAAGACCGCGAAGTTCTCGAGAAAGAATTGGGCGAGCCAGGTCCCGATCGCATTTGGTATGTGGGCGATGCATTCGCCATGGGCCTGACGGTGGATGAAGTGTTCAACCTTACCAAAATTGACCCTTGGTTCTTGGTGCAAATTGAAGACATCGTCAAGATTGAACTTGAACTTGAAACCACCAACTTGAAAGCCATCACGGCAGACGAGCTGCGTGCTTTGAAGAAAAAAGGTTTCTCAGATCGCCGCTTAGCCAAGTTGCTCAAAACAACCGAGCACGAAGTGCGCGCCCAGCGACACGCCATGAATGTGCGTCCCGTTTACAAACGTGTGGACACTTGCGCTGCTGAGTTCTCAACCGACACGGCTTACATGTATTCCACTTATGAAGATGAGTGCGAAGCAGAACCGACCACCAACAAAAAGATCATGGTCTTGGGTGGCGGTCCGAACCGAATTGGTCAGGGCATTGAGTTTGACTATTGCTGCGTGCACGCCGCTTTGGCCATGCGCGAAGATGGTTATGAAACCATCATGGTCAACTGCAACCCTGAAACGGTTTCAACCGACTACGACACGTCAGACCGCTTGTACTTCGAGCCGCTGACGCTAGAAGACGTGCTTGAAATTGTGGACAAAGAAAAGCCCACCGGCGTGATCGTTCAATACGGTGGTCAAACACCTTTGAAATTGGCCCTCGGTTTGGAAGCGGCGGGCGTGCCCATCATCGGCACCAGCCCCGACATGATTGACGCCGCAGAAGACCGCGAGCGTTTCCAAAAATTGTTGCACGAATTGGGCTTGCGTCAGCCGCCCAATGCTACAGCGCGCACCGAACCAGAAGCTTTGGAAAAAGCCGCTGCCTTGGGTTACCCCTTGGTGGTTCGCCCCAGCTACGTGCTGGGTGGCCGTGCCATGGAAATTGTTCACGAGCAACGCGACCTCGAGCGCTACATGCGTGAAGCGGTCAAGGTTAGCAACGATTCACCCGTGCTGCTCGATCGCTTCTTGAACGACGCCATTGAGTGCGACGTTGATTGCTTGCGCGACCCCGAAGGTAAAACCTTTATTGGTGGCGTGATGGAACACATCGAACAAGCTGGCGTACACAGCGGTGACTCTGCTTGCTCTTTGCCCCCTTACAGCTTGAGCGCTGCCACTGTGGATGAACTCAAACGTCAATCCGCCGCCATGGCCGGTGCTTTGAATGTGGTGGGTTTGATGAACGTTCAGTTTGCCATTCAGCACGTCGATGGCAAAGATGTCATCTATGTGCTCGAAGTGAACCCCCGTGCATCACGCACGGTGCCATATGTTTCGAAAGCCACGGGCATTCAGTTGGCCAAAGTGGCCGCACGTTGCATGGCCGGTCAATCATTGGCATCGCAAGGCATCACCAAAGAAGTCACGCCCCCTTATTTCAGCGTCAAAGAAGCGGTGTTCCCGTTTGTGAAGTTCCCTGGCGTTGACACCATCTTGGGCCCAGAAATGAAGTCCACCGGTGAAGTGATGGGTGTGGGCAAAACATTTGGCGAAGCCTTTGTGAAAAGTCAAATGGGCGCAGGTACCAAATTACCCAGAGAAGGTAAGGTATTTTTGACGGTGAAGAATGGTGACAAACCTCGTGCCGTTAAAGTTGCCCGTGATTTGGTGGCTTTGGGTTTCCAGATCTTTGCAACCAAAGGCACGGCTGCGGCCATCTCTGCTGAAGGCGTTACTGTTCAGGCAGTCAACAAAGTCACGGAGGGTCGTCCTCACATTGTGGACATGATCAAGAACAATGAAATTGCTTTGGTCATCAATACGGTTGAAGAGCGCCGCAATGCCATTGCAGATTCGCGTGTCATTCGCACTTCTGCTTTGCTGGCGCGCGTGACCACATTCACGACCATTGCTGGCGCTGAGGCTGCTGTTGAAGGCATGAAGTACATGGACAAACTGGATGTCATTTCTGTTCAAGAAATGCATGCCATGTTGACCGCTTAAGAAAAACTCGGAGACATTACGTGGCTACTATTCCAATTACCCTGCGCGGTGCTGAAAAGCTGAAGGCAGAGCTTCACCAATTGAAAACGGTGGAGCGTCCTTCAGTGATCAATGCCATTGCAGAAGCGCGCGCTCAAGGCGACTTGAGTGAGAACGCTGAATACGAAGCTGCCAAAGACCGTCAAGGTTTTGTGGAAGGTCGCATTCAAGAGGTGGAAGGCAAACTGTCTGCTGCGCAAATCATCGACCCTGCATCTGTCGATGCGGGTGGCCGTGTGGTGTTTGGTGCGACTGTTGAGTTGGAAGAAGAAAGCACTGGCGAAGTGGTCAAGTACCAAATCGTGGGTGAAGACGAGGCTGACCTCAAATTGGGCTTGATCAACATCAGCAGTCCGATTGCCCGTGCACTCATTGGCAAAGAAGAGGGTGATGTGGCCGTGGTGCAAGCACCGGGTGGCGAGAAACGTTACGAAATTGTGGCGGTGTCTTACATCTAAGTTCAGACTGACATGAACCGAAAAAAGGCGCTCTGTGGAGCGCCTTTTTTTATTCCTTCCAGTGATCAGCCACCCAAAGGGCAGGCTTGATGAATCTGAACTTTCGATTGCGTTTGCCGGCCAGGGCATCTGGCGGGTTGCATTCGCCGTGGAAAATCACAATGCGGGCATCTTTGGGAATGGAGGGTGCGGTCCAGTAATTGGTAGGCCATGCCGGGATGCTGTGGTACTTGAAACTGGGACACCACTCAGCGGGCCAGTAAGCCAGCTTACCTTGACGGTGCAAAAAGTCCGACAGATAGGCTTGTTCGTTTCTGAACTGTTTGCGAATGCTGTCAAAGTTGTTGCGGAAATACGCCAGCACATCGGGGTGTGCACCTAACTCGTATCTGTAAACAGAAGAGTTGCCCGTGATGCGCCAAGGCCGTTTGTAGTCATGGATGATCATGAAGTCACCGGGTGCTTCAAAAAAGCCATCCATGTTGCCCACGATCACCACATCCACATCCAAAAACAAAGCGGTACCTCGCAAGCCGTGCAGGTCTTGTGCAAAGGATGCTAATTTTGTCCAACCGCGTTCAGGAATGCCGGGCGGCAAATCCAATGCAGGGATAGGCAAGCACTGCACCTCACTGCGAATGCCATGGGCATCGTCGGTGAGGCACACCATGTTGAAATCGCCGGTCAGGTGCCTGCGCACCATGGCGTACAAACGGTTGACGTACTCGGGGCCGTACTTGGTGCCCCATTTCATGCAGATGATGTGGCGTTGAGCAGACTGCGCGGTCATGACTTAGGCTTGATTGCGCTTTTTGATCGACTTTTGCTTGACCTTGGCGCGCTTGACTTGACCGCCCGATGTCAGGCGTTGATTGCCCAAGACGCGCAATGTTTTGACTTCAGGGCGTTGGCCGCCGCGGCTGCTGTACTTCAAGACCTTAAAATCGCGGGGTCCGGCCATGCGGTCTTCTGAAACGGTTTTTTCCTTTTCAGGCACAGGGCGCCACAACACCAGCAATTTGCCAATGTGTTGAATGGGCGCAGCGTTAAGGTCTTCGGCCAGCTGGTTGAACATGGCTTCGCGGGCGACACGGTCGTCGCCTAGAACACGAATTTTGATCAAGCCGTGCGCCTTGAGAGCTGCGTCGGTTTCTTTGACAACGGCAGGTGTGAGGCCATCGTTGCCAACCATGACAACGGGGTCGAGGTGGTGCGCTTCGGCTCGGTGAACCTTGCGTTGAGCGGGAGTCAATTGAATTTGAGGCATGGCGCTATTATCCCTGCTTGAACGGAAGAACATGAAAGTAAAAACCAAAAGTAAAAAAGTCAATAAGTCGTGGTTGAACGACCACGTCAATGACCCCTACGTCAAATTGGCCAAAAAAGAGGGCTACAGGGCGAGGGCTGCCTACAAATTGAAGGAAATTGACGAAACCTTTGGTTTGATCAAACCGGGTAACTTGGTGGTGGATTTGGGGTCTGCCCCAGGGGCGTGGAGTCAATACGTGCGCCGACGCTTATCGCCCCAGGGGGCTGCCGCTGGTGACTTGAATGGCACCATTTTGGCGGTCGATTTGTTGCCAATGGAGCCCGTGGAGGGCGTCCACTTCATTCAGGGCGACTTCACAGATGCAGACGTTCTCGCCCAATTACAGGCCATTGTGGGTGACCGTCCCGTTGATGTGGTGGTCTCTGACATGGCGCCCAATTTGTCGGGCATTGACTCTGTGGATGCGGCCCGTATTTCGCACCTCATTGAGCTGGCCGTTGAATTTGCCCAAATGCACCTCAAGCCCCAGGGCGCCTTGGTGGTCAAGGTGTTTCACGGAAGCGGCTACAGCCAATTGGTGAAGCTTTTCAAGGATTCTTTCAAGGTGGTCAAACCCATCAAACCCAAGGCCTCTCGAGACAAATCATCCGAGCAGTTTTTGGTGGGAATCGAGCCTAAAAACAGGCCTGTTCCCCTGTGACTGTTGCTTCCAAGGTGCGAGAGAGCCAATTTCCCTGCACTTTTAAGGCTTAGTCAAGTGAAATTAGATGTTCTGGGCTTTCAAAAGCCTAGAATGAAGACCAATTAGACGTTTTGATGGGAGCTCTTCTTGAACAACCCCTGGTTTTCCAAGATTGCCGTATGGCTGGTGATTGGCATGGTGCTTTTCACCGTATTCAAACAATTTGACAACCGCACCGGTGCGGGATCTGGCTATTTGGGCTACTCCGACTTCCTCGAAGAAGTTCGCAGTAACCGCATCAAAACGGCCACCATCCAAGAAGGTCAAGGCGGCACAGAAATTGTGGCCACCACCACCGATGATCGCCGCATCAAAACAACTGCGACGTACCTCGACCGCGGCTTGGTGGGTGACCTCATTGCCAATGGCGTCAAGTTTGATGTGAAACCTCGCGAAGAGGGTTCCTTGCTGATGAGCTTGCTGGTCAGCTGGGGCCCCATGCTGCTCCTCATTGGTGTTTGGATTTATTTCATGCGCCAAATGCAGGGCGGCGGCAAAGGCGGGGCTTTCAGTTTTGGAAAAAGCAAAGCGCGCATGCTGGATGAAAACGCCAATCAAGTGACCTTTGCCGATGTGGCGGGTTGCGATGAAGCCAAAGAAGAAGTGAAAGAGGTTGTGGACTTCTTGAAAGATCCTCAACGCTTCCAAAAACTGGGTGGACGCATTCCGCGTGGTTTGCTGTTGGTCGGCCCTCCGGGTACCGGTAAAACATTGCTGGCCAAGAGCATTGCAGGCGAAGCCAAAGTGCCTTTCTTCAGCATCTCGGGTTCAGACTTCGTTGAAATGTTTGTGGGTGTGGGTGCAGCCCGTGTTCGCGACATGTTCGAGAACGCCAAGAAAAATGCACCTTGCATCATCTTCGTGGACGAAATTGATGCTGTCGGCCGTCAGCGCGGCGCTGGCCTTGGCGGTGGCAATGACGAACGCGAACAAACCCTCAACCAAATGTTGGTTGAGATGGATGGCTTTGAAACCAACTTAGGTGTCATTGTGGTGGCTGCTACCAATCGCCCCGACATCTTGGATGCTGCCTTGTTGCGCCCAGGTCGCTTTGACCGCCAGGTGTATGTCACTTTGCCGGACATTCGTGGCCGCGAGCAAATCTTGGCTGTGCACATGCGCAAAATCCCAATCGGCCAAGACATGAACCCCGGCGTCATTGCCCGCGGAACACCTGGCATGAGCGGTGCCGATTTGGCCAACCTCTGCAACGAAGCCGCCCTCATGGCTGCTCGCCGCAACGCTCGCGTTGTGGAAATGCAAGACTTCGAAAAAGCCAAAGACAAAATTCTGATGGGCCCAGAGCGCAAGAGCATGGTCATGCCAGAAGAGGAGCGTCGCAACACGGCTTACCATGAGTCTGGACACGCCCTCATTGGCAAGCTGTTGCCCAAGTGCGATCCTGTGCACAAGGTCACCATCATTCCTCGCGGCCGTGCCTTGGGTGTCACCATGAGCCTGCCTGAAAAAGACCGCTACAGCTACGACAGCGAATACATGCTGAACCAAATCAGCATGTTGTTTGGTGGCCGTATTGCCGAAGAAGTGTTCATGAAGCAAATGACCACAGGTGCCAGCAATGACTTTGAGCGTGCCACCCAAATTGCACGCGACATGGTGATGCGTTATGGCATGACCACAGCCCTTGGCCCCATGGTCTATGCTGAAAACGAAGGTGAAGTGTTCTTGGGACGTTCCGTCACCAAAACCACCAACATGTCAGAGTCCACCATGCAAAAGGTTGATTCCGAAGTTCGTCGCATCATCGATGAGCAATACAACTTGGCGCGCCGCTTGATTGAAGAAAACAGCGACAAGATGCACGCCATGGCCAAGGCCTTGTTGGAATGGGAAACCATCGATGTCACGCAGCTTGACGACATCATGGCTGGCCGCGAACCCACCGCGCCCAAAGACTGGACGCCGCGCATTCCGCCCTCGGGCAATGACGATGCCGGCGGTACGCCAGCTGTTAAAACGGATCCTGAGCCCAATGCGGCCTGATCGTTCTTGATTTTCTACGGGGCTTCGGCCCCGTTCTTATTTTGGATCAACCTTAGCGCATGACGACCTCGGTGTGGCAAACCTCTCGATTCAGCATTGACCTGACCCAGCCCAAAGTCATGGCCATTGTGAATCTCACGCCCGATTCCTTTTCGGATGGGGGGCAGCACACGAATGTGAAACATGCGTTGGACCACGCGCAAACGATGTTGGCGCAAGGTGCAGACATCTTGGACATTGGTGGTGAATCATCAAGGCCTGGCGCACAGGCCGTTAGCGTGGAAGAAGAGCTGGCCCGTATCGTGCCCTTCATCGAAGAGGCTCTTCACTGGCATGTGCCTCTGTCGGTGGACACCGCCAAGCCCGACGTCATGAAGGTGGTGCTGGACATGGGTGTTGACATCATCAACGACATCTGGGCCCTGCGCCAAGCGGGTGCTGTAGACGTGGTCGGGCAGCATGCAGGTTGCGGTGTTTGCCTGATGCACATGCACCGCGATCCTCAAACCATGTTCGAGCAACCCATGCAAGGCGATGCACTTCAGGAGGTCAAAGATTTTCTATCTCAAAGGCTGCAGGTCTTGTTAGCGCAGGGTGTCGATCCAAGTCGCATTGTCTTGGACCCCGGCGTCGGGTTTGGCAAAACTCTAGAGCAAAATCTCAGCTTATTGACCCGGCAAGCTGAACTTTTGAGCTTAGGCCGTCCGGTGCTGGCGGGCTGGTCGCGCAAAGGCACACTGGGCAAGTTAACGGCAGTCAATGGTGTGATGCCAGAGCCTAACAACAGGGTGGGTGCCAGCGTAGGCGCTGCACTGATGGCTGTTCAAAATGGCGCTTCGCTTGTGCGTGTGCACGATGTTCTAGAAACCGTGCAAGCCTTGCGATTTTGGCAAGCTGCAAAGGCCTAAAATAAAGACAACGCTGCGCTGACAAGCAGACCTTTAAAGTAGACAAACATGACACGACGGTATTTTGGAACAGACGGTATCCGAGGCACGGTGGGTCAAGCGCCCATCACCCCCGACTTTGTGATGCGCTTGGCACACGCCGTAGGACGCGTCTTGCGTCAGACCGAAAAACATCCCGTGGTGCTCATTGGCAAGGACACACGCATCTCGGGCTACATGCTAGAGAGCGCACTCGAGTCGGGCTTCAATTCTGCTGGCGTTGATGTTGTGTTGTTGGGGCCGGTGCCGACGCCTGCGGTGGCATACCTCACACGAGCCCAACGTGCATCATTGGGTGTAGTGATCAGTGCAAGTCACAACCCCTACGAAGACAACGGCATCAAATTTTTCAGCGCCAAAGGAGCCAAACTCAGTGACGAGTGGGAAACCAAGGTGGAAGCCTTGGTAGATGAGCCGCCAGTTTGGGTCTCCTCCGCAGAATTGGGCAAGGCCAAGCGCCTAGACGACGCGGCGGGTCGTTACATTGAATTTTGTAAGAGCACTTTCAGCAATGACTTTACCCTCAAGGGCATGAAAATTGTGGTGGATGCAGCCAACGGGGCCGCCTATCAAATTGCACCCAAGGTGTTTCATGAATTGGGTGCAGATGTCGTTGCGATTGGCTGCTCTCCTGATGGCCTGAACATCAACAAAGGCGTGGGCGCAACGCACCCCGAAGCCTTGGTGGCAGCCGTGAAGCAGCACGGCGCAGATTACGGCATCGCTTTGGATGGCGATGCCGACCGCCTTCAAGTGGTTGACAACACAGGCCGCTTGTACAACGGCGATGAGTTGCTTTATTTGATGGTCAGCGATCGCATTGCACGCGATGAAGTTGTGCCTGGCGTGGTGGGCACCCTCATGACCAACATGGCCGTTGAAGTGGCATTGAAACGCAAGGGCATCGAATTCATTCGCAGCAAAGTCGGCGACCGATACGTCTTAGAAGCGCTGCTTGAAAAGTCTTGGTTACTGGGCGGTGAGGGTTCAGGTCACTTATTGGCCTTGGACAAGCACACCACGGGCGATGGCCTGATCAGTGCGTTGCAAGTTTTGCAAGCCTGCGTCGCTACGGGGCAGACCATGTCGCAATTGTTGGCCGAAGTCACTTTGTTCCCTCAGGTGCTGATCAATGTGCGCATTGCCAAAGACCAGAACTGGAAAGGCAGTCCTCAATTGGCTGCAGCCATTCAAGCCGTGGAGGCTGAGTTGGCCGATACGGGGCGTGTGCTCATTCGTGCCAGTGGTACAGAGCCTTTGGTCCGTGTGATGGTGGAGGCCAAAGATCTCGACTTGGCGCAGCGCTGTGCAGAAAAAATAGCGGCAACCCTGCGTTAATAAATCAAGCGCTCGGGTTTGATTTCTTGCAGGATGGTGGTGGCGATTTCTTCAATCGATTTGTGCGTGGTTGAAAGCCACCGGATGCCAGACCTGCGCATCATGGATTCCGCATCGGCCACTTCTTGAATGCAGTTTTGCAAGCTGGCGTATTTGGAGTTAGGGCGTCTTTCACTCCGAATCTCTGACAAACGCTCAGGGTGAATGGTGAGTCCAAAAATCTTTTTCCGGTGGGGCACCAATGCAGGGGGCAATTGCTTGCGTTCAAAGTCTTCCGGAATGAGGGGGTAATTGGCTGCCTTCAGGCCGTGCTGCATGGCCAGGTAAAGGCTGGTTGGTGTTTTGCCACTGCGGCTGACGCCCACCAAGATCACTTCAGCAGACTCCAGGTCCCGGCTGGTTTGGCCATCGTCGTGAGACAAAGAGAAGTTGATGGCCTCGATGCGGTCGTGGTATTCCTTGCTTTTACTGACATCTGAAAAGCGCCCCACCCGGTGGTGCGACTTCAAGCCCAGTTCTTGCTCAAGTGGGTTCACAAAGGTGCCAAACATGTCCAAAAGCATGCCTTTGCAACCGGCCCGAATGACATCCAAGACCTCCATATTGACCAAAGTGGTGAACACAATGGGCTTGATGTTCTCAATTTCAGCCGTGTGATTGATTTGCCTGACGGCCTGGTGTGCCTTGTCTGCGGAGTCCACGAAAGGCAGTCTGACATGCCTTGTTTTCATCTCAAACTGGGCCAAGATGGCGTTGCCAAAGGTTTCGGCCGTGATTCCAGTGCCGTCGGAGATGAAAAATACGGTTCTATGGGGCATTGTTGAAATTCTAAGGTTGGAGGAGGGGCGTTGCGTCCTAAAATCACATCCATTATCTACCGCCTGCTGGCGCTCAAGAATCAAATCTAACAACAACCAAGATTCTGAGAGTTGGTTCAGGCTGCACTGCCGATTTTTTAACTTTGGAGCTTTTATGTCTAACCTTTTTGCAAAGGACGCCTTGGTCGTTCCCTTTGAGCAACTTCGAATGACGGACGTCGAGTCTGTGGGCGGTAAAAACGCCAGCTTGGGTGAGATGATTTCTCAGTTGCCAGGCGGTGTTCGCGTGCCTACAGGTTTTGCCACCACCGCTTTTGCTTTTCGTGCTTTTTTGAAGCACGACGGTTTGGTTGACCGCATCAACCAAAAACTGGACGCCTTGGACGTTGAGGACGTCCGCGCATTGGCAACGGTTGGCGCAGAAATTCGTGCCATGGTCGAAGCCCAGCCTTTTCCGGCCGATTTGGAAAAAGCCATTCGCGACCAATTTGCAGAGCTGAGCGCGGGCAATGCGCAAGCTTCTTTTGCGGTTCGTTCTTCAGCGACAGCAGAAGATTTGCCTGATGCTTCTTTTGCAGGTCAGCAAGAAACCTTCCTCAATGTGGTTGGTATTGAAGACGTGTTGCACAAAATGAAAGAGGTGTTTGCGTCCCTCTACAACGACCGCGCGATCAGTTATCGCGTGCACAAAGGATTTGCGCACGCCGAGGTGGCATTGTCAGCAGGTGTGCAGCGCATGGTTCGCTCCGACTTGGGCGCTGCCGGCGTGATGTTCACCATCGACACAGAAACTGGTTTTGAAGATGTTGTTTTCATCACGTCCAGTTACGGCTTGGGCGAGACGGTGGTGCAGGGTGCGGTGAACCCCGACGAGTTTTATGTTCACAAGCCCATGTTGGCCGCTGGAAAAAATGCTGTCATTCGTCGCAACCTTGGTTCTAAATTGATCCAGATGGTTTTCTCAACGCCTGAAGAAAAGGCCAGCTCAGGCAATTTGGTCAAAACGGTTGACGTTGGCATGGAGCTGCGCAACCGTTATTCCCTTAGCGATGCAGACATCACCCAGTTGGCGCAATACGCCATGGTCATTGAGAAACACTATGGCCGCCCCATGGACATTGAGTGGGGCAAAGATGGCACGGATGGCCTCTTGTACATCTTGCAAGCGCGTCCAGAGACTGTCAAAAGCCAGTCCAAAGGTACCGCAGAGTTGCGCTACAAACTCAAAGGCAAGGGCGCCGTATTGGCAGAAGGCCGTGCCATTGGTCAGAAAATTGGCACGGGTCCTGTTCGGTTGGTTCACAGCATTGCCGAAATGGACCAAGTTCAACCTGGCGATGTGCTGGTCACCGACATGACGGATCCCAATTGGGAGCCGGTCATGAAACGCGCCAGTGCCATTGTGACCAATCGCGGCGGCCGTACTTGCCACGCTGCCATCATTGCGCGCGAGTTGGGCATTCCTGCTGTGGTCGGTTGCGGTCACGCTACCGAGCAATTGAAAGATGGTACCTTGGTCACGGTCAGTTGCGCTGAGGGTGACACAGGACACATTTACGACGGACTGTTGGAGATGGAAGTGACCGAGGTGTCACGCGGTACCATGCCTGAGATTGCCACCAAAATCATGATGAACGTGGGTAACCCGCAATTGGCATTTGACTTTGCGCAATTGCCCAATCAGGGTGTGGGCTTGGCGCGTTTGGAGTTCATCATCAACAACAACATTGGTGTGCATCCCAAAGCCATTTTGGATTACCCCAACATTGATGCCGACTTGAAGAAGGCTGTTGAATCTGTGGCACGTGGCCATGCATCACCCAAAGCTTTTTACATCGACAAAGTGACAGAAGGCGTGGCCAGCATTGCTGCCGCGTTCTGGCCCAAGCCTGTGATTGTTCGCCTGTCCGATTTCAAGAGCAACGAATACAGAAAACTCATTGGTGGCAGCCGATACGAGCCAGAAGAAGAAAATCCTATGCTGGGTTTCCGAGGCGCAGCGCGTTACATCAGTGAAGATTTTGGAGAAGCCTTTGCGATGGAGTGCGAAGCCATCAAACGCGTTCGAGGCGAGATGGGTTTGACCAATGTGCAAGTGATGGTGCCCTTCGTGCGCACTTTGGGTCAAGCCGATCGCGTCACACAATTGTTGGCCAAGCATGGTCTCAAGCGGGGCCAAGACGATCTCAAAGTCATCATGATGTGTGAAGTACCCAGCAATGCCATCTTGGCCGACAAGTTCCTCGAGTACTTCGATGGCTTCTCCATTGGCTCTAACGACCTCACCCAACTCACTTTGGGCCTGGACCGTGATTCGGGCTTGGAGTTGTTAGCGCTTGACTTTGATGAACGTGACTTGGCCGTGCAAACGCTCATTGCGCAAGCCATCAAGGCTTGCTTGAGTCAAGGCAAGTACGTGGGCATTTGCGGTCAAGGACCTAGTGACCATCCCGACTTCGCTAAATGGTTGATGGCGCAAGGCATCAGTTCAATTTCTTTGAATCCTGATACGGTGGTTGAAACCTGGACGCAACTCGGAAAAGCCGATTGAATTCAATCACGTCCTTTCAGAAGAAGTACGCCATTTACAAATGGCGTTTGCATCGCAATGTTCTGTTGTTCCTTGCTTTGCTGCTGAGTTTGATTGGCGTGATGGGTTATGCGGAGCATGAGGGACTTTCAAGGAATTTGATTGGCCCCATTTTTTTGTTCTCAACCGTGATGCTGTATGCGTTGATTGGTGTGGCGGGCCGCACCACCAACGCTGAAGAATATTACGTTGCGGGCCGCCGCATTCCCGCTTTCTACAACGGCATGGCCACTGCAGCTGATTGGATGAGCGCGGCTTCCTTCATTAGCTTGGCGGGTGCGTTGTATTTGCAGGGCTTTTCGGGTAGCGGTGGTCAAGCAGGTGGCTTGGCTTACGTGATGGGATGGACCGGCGGTTTTTGTTTGGTGGCTCTGTTGATCGCGCCGCATTTGCGCGCCATGAATTTGTACACCTTGCCTGATTTTTTCAGCCAACGCTATGGTGGAAGGTGGCCACGGTTGTTGGCGGCATGGGCTGCAATTTTGTGTTCCTTTACCTACGTTGTGGCGCAAATTTATGGCATTGGCTTGATCGCTTCGCGATTGACTGGCGTGCAGTTTGAAATAGGCATTTTGTTAGGTCTAGGCGGCGTCTTGTTGTGTTCGTTCTTAGGCGGCATGCGGGCCATCACTTGGACCCAAGTTGCGCAGTACATGATTTTGCTGATGGCATTTCTAATTCCAGTTTCATGGCTGGCTTATCAACAGTTGGGCACACCCCTGGCACCCCTTGCATACAGTGCACAGTTGTCAAAAATTACGGAGCTTGAACAACGTCTGATTTCTGATCCCGCTGAGGTTGCTGTGCGCCAAGAGTTCCAGCTTCGGGCTGAAGCCTACAAAGCACGTCTGGTCAATGTTGAGCAATCTTTGCTGCAAGAACGACAAGCCTTGACCCAAAGGGTGAGTGATTTGAAATTGCAAAATGCAGAGTTCTCTCTGATTGCACAGGCTCGTCGCGAGCTTCAAGCGCTGCCGGAGAATGCTGCGGCAGCCAAAGAAACATGGCAACGCGCCATGAAGGAAAATTACGAAAGAGCCAAACCGCTAGGCGGCATGCCTTTGCATGGTTCGGCATTTCAGGGTGATCCCCATGGCACGGCGCAAGAACAAAATGTGTTCAACCAATCGCGTCTCAATTTTGTGGCGCTTATCTTTTGCTTGATGGCTGGAACGGCTGGCTTGCCCCACCTGTTGACACGTTTCTATACAGTGCCCAACGAGGCTGAAGCCAGGCTGTCGGTGGCTTGGTCGCTTTTCTTCATTGCCATTTTGTACCTGAGTGCCCCCGCCTTGGCTGTGCTCGTCAAATTTGAAGTGATGAACAATTTGGTGGGCAGTCGTTTTTCAGAACTGCCGAATTGGCTTGCGCAATGGTCTCGCGTGGACAGCGCTTTGGTCGAGGTGGCCGATGTCAACCTCGATGGCATCTTGCAATTTGGTGAATTGAAGTTGGGTGCTGACGTGGTGATGCTGGCAAGTCCTGAAATGGCCGGCTTGCCATATGTCATTTCTGGTCTTGTGGCAGCAGGCGGATTTGCCGCAGCCCTGTCCACCGCAGACGGTTTGTTGCTGACCATCAGCAATGCTTTTGTGCATGACATGCGCCTTGGCACCAAAAACGGCGTGGAAACTGCAGAGGGCAGGGTGATCTTGTCCAAATTTGCGCTGTTGGCGGTGGCCATGTCAGCCGCCTTGGTGGCGGCGTGGAAGCCCGCTGAAATCCTTGCGCTGGTTTCAGCCTCCTTCTCGCTGGCTGCCTCTGCTTTCTTTCCCGGCATGGTGATGGGCATTTTTTGGAAGCGAACCAGCCGTCAAGCAGTTGTTTTGGGCATGTTGACGGGCTTGGGGGTGACCATGACTTACATGATCTTTAATGCCCCCTCGGTAAGGGTGTTATGGGGTTTGACACCTTTTGGGGGCATGGTTGGCGGTATTCAACCCATTTCAGCGGGAATTTTGGGGGTGCCTGTGGGTTTCTTGGTGATTTGGCTGGCAAGTTGGGTATGGCCACATGTCGAGTCCTCTGGCGATACGTCTCCTGAGCGTTCAGATAACCCCTTTCCAGGGCTCTAAAACCTGGGCTATAATCGCGGGCTGACCTTGCTGCACCCCGTCCGACGCTGGGGGTAGCTTTTTTCAAATACCTTCAAGGTAAAACCCAAAAGGAGTCTCAATGCGTCATTACGAAATCATTTTGCTGATTCATCCGGATCAGAGCGAACAAGTTCCAGCCATGCTGGAGCGTTACAAAGGCATGATCGTTGCCGGCGGTGGCAAGATTCACCGTGTCGAAGACTGGGGTCGCCGCCAGTTGGCCTACCAAATCAACAAGTTGGGCAAAGCCCACTACTTGTGCGTGAACATTGAAGCTGATCAGGCTGTGATGGCCGAACTCGAACACGCCTTCAAGTTCAACGATGCCGTTTTGCGTCACATGACTGTTCTGAAGAAGAAAGCCGAAACAGGCCCATCTTCCATGATGAAACAAGTCGAGCGCGAAGAAGCTCGTAAAGCCCAACAAGCCGAATTTGCAGGCTAATCACATTTGTCGTCGGGAGTGACAGAACAAAATCACGTTGAATTGACCGCTGGTATCGCAGAGCAAAAAGCAATTCGATACACACCGGCTGGCTTGCCAGTCATTGACTTGGTCCTAGAGCACAGCTCTAGCATTCAAGAAGCGGGAACTCTCAGACAGGTCAAAGCCACAGTCAAGGCTGTCGCCATCGGATCTGTTGCAGAGCGAATTCAAACCCAGCCTATTGGCAGCGTTTGGAGATTCAGCGGTTTTTTGGCCACCCCCAAAAACGGAAAAAATGTGATTCTGCATATTCAAGAATTCAAGACACTTTAATTTTCAGGAGGCCCCATGGCCACTTTCAAAAAATTCAACAAAGACAAGCGCCCTAAGCGCAACACCCAGTCATTGCTGTTCAAGCGCAAGCGTTTCTGCCGCTTCACAGTCACAGGCGTGGAAGAGATTGATTACAAAGACGTCGACACATTGCGCGACTTCATCGCCGAAAACGGCAAAATCATCCCCGCACGTTTGACAGGCACACGCGCTATTTATCAGCGCCAATTGAACACAGCCATCAAGCGCGCTCGCTTCTTGGCCATGTTGCCTTACAGCGACCAGCACAAAGTTTAAGGAGAACAACCATGCAAATTATTCTGCTCGATAAGGTTGTGAACCTTGGCAATTTGGGTGAAATCGTTAAAGTTAAAGACGGTTACGCTCGCAATTTCTTGATCCCCAGCGGTCGTGCACGTCGCGCCACTGAAGCCAACAAAGCCGAGTTCGAAGCACGCCGTGCCGAACTGGAAAAAGCAGCAGCTGCCAAATTGGCCGAAGCACAAGCTCAAGGCGAAAAATTGGCTGGCGCAGTGGTTAAGATCACTCAGAAAGCTGGCGTTGACGGTCGTTTGTTTGGCTCTGTCACCAACCACGACATCGCTGAAGAGTTGAACAAATCTGGCTATGGCTTGTCCAAAGCTCAGATCCGTATGCCTAACGGCCCGATCAAAACGGTGAGCGAATCTTCCGTGGCTGTGGCATTGCACACTGACGTGGTGGTGGAAGTGACTGTTTCTGTTTACGGCGAAACAGCTTAATTACCAAGCGCTTCAAAAAGCCGCCTGTCGCATGACTGGCGGCTTTTTTCTTTTCTGCCAGAATTTCTTATTTATTCACAAGACTTTCTGCACTTACCAACGACTTATCCACAGGCTTGTCCCATGACCAAGTGCCGATCCGTGCGTAAGATCGAGCATTCAATTTAGAACGTCCATGTCAGCACTTTTCCCTCCACAGTCGCACTCAGAATCCGAGTTGGGTTTTTCAGCCCCTACCCAAGATCAACAGATCGCGCAACTTCGAGTTCCACCCCATTCCATTGAAGCAGAGTCCAGCGTTTTAGGCGGCTTGCTGCTCGACAACAGCGCATGGGATCGCATGGGAGATTTGTTGTCGGAAAATGATTTTTATCGACATGAACACAAGCTGATCTTCAGTGCCATTTCGAGCTTGATCAATGGCTCCAAACCAGCAGATGTCATTACCGTCTTTGAACAATTGCAAAATCAAGGCAAAGCCGAAGGCATGGGCGGTTTAGGTTATTTGAATTCTTTGGCGCAATACGTGCCCAGTGCCAGCAACATTCGGCGCTATGCAGAAATTGTTCGCGAGCGTTCCATCTTGCGTAAATTGGTCACTGCCAGCGATGAAATTGCCACCAATGCGTTCAGCCCACAGGGTCGTGCGGTTGAAAAAATCTTAGACGAGGCTGAGCAAAAAATCTTCAACATCGGTGAAGAGGGCTCACGCATGAAACAGGGCTTTCAGTCCATGGACACCTTGGTGGTGGACCTGATGGACCGTGTCCAAGAGATGGCTGACAACCCCAATGACATTACCGGTGTCCCCACAGGTTTCTACGATCTCGACCGCATGACTTCGGGCTTGCAAGCGGGCGATTTGGTGGTGTTGGCGGCGCGTCCCTCTATGGGTAAGACGGCTTTCGCGATCAACATTGCGGAGCATGTGGCTTTGAATGAAGGCTTGCCAGTTGCTGTCTTTTCAATGGAGATGGGCGCGGCTCAATTGGCTGTGCGTGTGGTCGGCTCGATTGGCCGGATTGACCAAGGTCACCTGCGTACAGGCAAATTGACCGATGAAGAGTGGCCTCGGCTGACAGATGCCATTGAGCGCTTGCGTACGGTGTCATTGCACATCGATGAAACACCAGGCTTAACGCCTAGCGAACTTCGCGCCAATGCCAGGCGCCTTGCACGAAAGTGCGGCAAGCTAGGTTTGATTGTGGTGGATTATTTGCAACTCATGAGTGGTTCGTCCGGTGGTGATGGCGACAACCGTGCCACCGAGTTGGGTGAAATCTCACGCGGTTTGAAGATGCTGGCCAAAGAACTGCAGTGCCCAGTGATTGCTTTGTCGCAGTTGAATCGAGGCGTCGAGCAGCGAACCGACAAGCGGCCCATGATGAGTGACCTGCGCGAGTCGGGTGCCATTGAGCAAGATGCAGACATCATCATGTTCATTTACCGCGACGACTATTACAACAAAGACTCCAAAGACCCAGGGACCGCCGAAATCATCATCGGCAAGCAGCGAAACGGCCCAACAGGCGCCGTTCGCCTGACGTTCTTGAAACCGCTCACTCGCTTTGAGAGTTTGGCCTCAGGCGGTGACAGTGGCGATTATTAAAATCGCCGCCTTCATTTACCCATCAAGATCAAAGTACTTCGCTGGCAAAGTCGGCAAGTCGTGAACGCTCGCCGCGTGCCAATGTGATGTGGCCACCATGCGCCCATCCCTTGAAGCGATCAACCGCATAGGTCAAGCCTGATGAGCCCTCAGTGAGATAAGGTGTATCAATTTGGGCCAAGTTACCCATGCAAATGATCTTGGTGCCAGGGCCTGCACGAGTGATCAAAGTTTTCATTTGTTTAGGCGTTAAGTTCTGCGCCTCGTCAATGATCACGTATTTGTTCATGAAAGTGCGGCCGCGCATGAAGTTCATGCTCTTGATTTTGATGCGGCTGCGAATGAGTTCGTTGGTGGCTGCGCGGCCCCATTCGCCCGCATTGCCGCCATCACCTTTGGCCAAGAACTCCAAGTTGTCGTCCAATGCACCCATCCAAGGGCCCATTTTTTCTTCTTCGGTGCCTGGCAAGAAACCAATGTCTTCGCCCACGCTGACGGTGGCACGCGTCATGATGATTTCGGTGTAGCGGCGATCGTCCAGGACTTGTGTCAGGCCAGCGGCCAGTGCCATCAATGTTTTGCCGGTGCCAGCGGTACCTGCCAAAGTGACAAAGTCAACTTCGGGGTCGGTCAACATGTTCATGGCAAAGTTTTGCTCGCGGTTTCGGGTGGTCACACCCCACACTGCATTTTTGGCATGGCCAAAATCTTTGAGTGTTTTCAGCACAGCGGTCTTGCCTCGAATTTCTGTCACCCGGGCGTAGAGGCTGGGTTCGCCCGGCGCTTCAAGGTACACAAATTGGTTGATCAAGAGGCTTGGCACCAAGGGGCCACTCAAGCGATAGAAGGTGTGACTGCCTTGTTGCCAGCTCTCGATGGCTTTGCCGTGGCGGTTCCAAAAGTCAGGGGGCAGGGCCATGGCGCCGGAATACAGCAGATCGCCATCTTCCAGTACTTTGTCATTTTGGTAGTCCTCGGCTGCCAGGCCCAATGCGCGGGCTTTGACGCGCATGTTGATGTCTTTGGAAACCAAGACCACTTCTCTGGGGGCGTGCAATTTGCCCAAGGCTTGAACCACACCCAGAATTTGGTTGTCGGCTTTTCCCTGAGGCAAGCTCATGGGCAAACTGACATCCATGATTTGGGTTTGGAAAAACAATTTGCCGCCAGAGTCGATGTGACCTGTGGCATTGAGTGGCAATCCCAGTTTGATGTCAGAGCCAGGGGTTGCAGCCAATGCATCCAAGAAACGACTGGTTTGACGTGCATTGCGCGCCACTTCTGTCATGCCTTTTTTGTGGCTGTCCAGTTCCTCTAAAACAATCATTGGCAGATAAACGTCGTGCTCTTCAAATTGAAAGAGGCACATGGGGTCGTGCATCAGAACGTTGGTGTCCAAAACGAACAATTTCGTGGGGCCTTGGTTCTTTTTAGACGCCTTGGTTTTCTTTGGCGCCTGCTGGGGAACAGGCTCACGCGAGTAAGAGGGTGTAATGCTTTGTTCTTGCAGCTCAGGTATTGCTTTTTTCGCAATGGGTTTCTTGGTCACGTTGTCATGCGGCATTGATTTGGCAGGTGCACTGATGGCACTTTCTGATTTAGCGAGCGCTTTAGAGGAGATCAATGATGCGCGCTGTGTGGGAGCGGGGGGCAATGGCATGAAGTGTGGCCTCTGGTGAAAAGTTAAAAACGAGAACGCAAAGAAAAAGCCGCCTGGAGGCCAAGGCGGCTTTGCTTTAGGGTTGAATCTGGATGGGGCTGTAATTTCAGCGGCATGGTGCCATTATGCGGCTTTTTTCAGGGCCTTAACGGCTTTTAGAACTTCTTCAACGTGGCCTGGGACTTTCAGGCCACGCCATTCTTCTTTGACCAAGCCGTCTGGGCCAATCAAGAAGGTGCTGCGCTCAATGCCTTTGACTTTCTTGCCGTACATGATTTTGTTTTTGACAACGCCAAACATGTGGCACATTTTTTCTTCTGTGTCGGCAATCAACTCGAATGGCAGTTCCAACTTGGCCTTGAAGTCGTCATGAGACTTCATGTTGTCGCGGGATACGCCAAAGACGGTAGCGCCAGCTTTGGCGAAGTCTTTGTATTTGTCGCGAAACTGCATCGCTTCGGTGGTGCAACCAGGGGTGTTGTCCTTCGGGTAGAAGTACAAAATCATGATTTTGCCGTTGTGAGATGTGTTTGAAACCTTCAGGCCGCCCGTTGCGTTTGCTTCAAATTCGGGAAGGGGTTTGTTAACAACGATCGCCATAGAACTAATCTCACGTGACAGAAATGAACCGCATAACCGATCAGGTGCTGAGTAGCAACATCACCGGACGGCAATCGCGTATTTTATCCTGAAACTCGAGGGGGTTTTGAAATAGTCCGCAAAACCACCCAATCAAGCCTCGTTCAGAGGCAGATAGGCCAAAACGACGTGCCGTCCCTCACCGGCCAACACGTTAAAGGTGCGGCAGGCAGCCCCGCTGTCCATGGTTTCTACCCCAATTCCCTGACGAATCAGGCCTTGGAGAAGCTTGGGGGCGGGGAATCGCAGCCGTTGACCGCTGCCAAAAATCACCAATTCCGGCCCAAAGGCCAGCAATTCATCAAAGGTGTCTTGTGTCAGGTCTGCAAAAGATACTGCGGACCATGTTTGAGGGCCCTGGATGGCGCACAACTTCATGGGGCCAGTTTGCAGTTTGCCGTTGACGACAACACCTTCAGCGCCATAGCTTTGAATCGAATAAGCGTTGCTGGCATCAGGATGGAGTTTCATGCGGTATTGTTTCTTAAAAAGGGCCAGTTCTGTGGTCAAATTATAGGTTTTCCCCAGCGCCAACACCCCTCGGAGGGATTTTGAAAACTATCCAAAAATCAGCCAAGCTTGCCAACGTTTGTTACGACATCCGCGGCCCCATCATGGACCGCGCCAGACAAATGGAAGAAGAGGGCCACAAAATCATCAAATTGAACATCGGCAACTTGGCGGTGTTCGGCTTCGATGCGCCCGAAGAAATTCAGCAAGACATGATTCGCAATCTGCCCAATTCGGCGGGTTACTCGGACAGCAAGGGGATTTTTGCGGCTCGCAAGGCGGTGATGCATGAGACTCAAAAGCAGGGCATCAAAGGCGTCACATTGGACGACATTTATCTGGGCAATGGCGCCAGTGAATTGATTGTGATGGCCACCAATGCGTTGCTAGACAACGGCGACGAGCTTTTGTTGCCAGCGCCCGACTATCCCTTGTGGACAGCTGCGGCCAGCCTTTCTGGTGGAACGCCCGTTCACTACCTTTGCGATGAGACCAAGGGCTGGATGCCCGACCTGGCAGACATTCGCGCCAAAATCACAGCCAAAACCAAAGGCATCGTGGTGATCAATCCCAACAACCCAACGGGAGCGCTTTACTCCGACGAGTTGTTGTTGGGTATCGTGGCAATTGCACGTGAACACGGGTTGGTGATTTTTGCAGATGAAGTCTATGACAAGGTTTTGTACGATGGCGTGAAGCACACGCCTATCGCCAGCCTCAGCCAAGATGTCCTCACCATCACCTTCAACTCATTGTCGAAAAGTTACAGATCGTGCGGATACCGCGCGGGTTGGATGTTTCTGACGGGTGACAAGCGTCCCGCCAAAGATTACATCGAGGGTTTGAACATGTTGTCCAACATGCGTCTGTGTGCCAATGTGCCGGGACAGTGGGCCATTCAAACAGCCTTGGGCGGTCATCAAAGCATCAATGAATTGGTGAACGAGGGCGGACGTCTGCGCAAGCAACGAGACCTTGCTTATGAGTTGATCACAGCCATTCCTGGCGTGACATGTGTGAAGCCCAGTGCGGCCCTTTACATGTTCCCCAAACTCGATCCCAAAATTTATCCGATTCAAGACGACCAACAGTTTTTCCTGGAAATGTTGCAAGAGACCAAAGTGATGTTGGTGCAAGGTACTGGTTTCAATTGGACCGAACCTGATCATTTCCGAATTGTGTTCTTGCCTCATTTGGATGATTTGCGTGAAGCCATTGCAAGAATGGCCAAGTTTTTAGAAAAAGCGCGTCTGCGTTTTGGTACTGCGGTTTAAGTGAGAGAGTTATGAATCCAATACAAGTCGGCCTGATGGGCATGGGCACAGTCGGTAGCGGCACATTCAATGTGCTCAAGCGCAATCAAGAAGAAATTAAACGACGCGCCGGTCGCGGCATTGCGATCACCATGGTGGCTGATCTGGATGTGGCCAAGGCCCAATCGCTGTGTGGTGATCATGTGAAAGTGGTGAACGATGCGCGCCAGATCATTGCCAACCCCGACATTGACATTGTGGTTGAACTGATCGGCGGCTATGGCATTGCAAAGACGTTGGTGCTTGAAGCCATTGCTGCGGGCAAACACGTGGTCACGGCCAACAAAGCATTGCTGGCCGTTCACGGCACAGAAATCTTTGCTGCTGCGCATGCCAAGGGCGTGATGGTGGCTTTTGAAGCAGCCGTAGCGGGCGGCATTCCCATCATCAAAGCGCTGCGCGAAGGTTTGACGGCTAACAGCATTCAGTGGGTGGCGGGCATCATCAACGGCACCACCAACTTCATCTTGTCTGAGATGCGTGAAAAGGGCTTGGACTTTGATGTGGTGCTCAAAGAGGCTCAGCGATTGGGCTACGCAGAAGCCGATCCGACCTTTGACATTGAAGGTGTTGACGCAGCACACAAAGCCACACTCATGAGTGCTTTGGCATTTGGCATCCCCGTTCAATTCGACAAAGCCTATGTTGAAGGCATTACCAAATTGGGTGCGGCCGATATCAAATACGCCGAGCAATTGGGTTACCGCATCAAGTTGTTGGGCATTACCAAGCGCACCGATGCAGGTGTTGAATTGCGTGTGCACCCTAGCTTGGTGCCCACACAACGCCTGATTGCCAACGTTGAAGGCGCTATGAATGCCGTGATGGTGCAGGGCGATGCCGTCGGCACCACGCTTTACTACGGCAAGGGTGCAGGGTCTGAGCCAACGGCCAGTGCTGTGATTGCTGATTTGGTCGACATCACGCGCTTGCACACAGCCGACCCTTTGAACCGCGTGCCCCATTTGGCTTTCCAACCCAATGCCATGAGCAATTTGAAAATTTTGCCCATGTCCGACGTTGTGACCAGTTACTACTTGCGCTTGCGCGTGGCAGATGAGGCGGGCGTTTTGGCCAAGTTGACGGGCCTGTTGGCAGAGGCCAACATCAGCATTGATGCGGTGCTTCAACGCGAAGCCGATCAGGTCAGCCAAGCGGGTGAAAACCAAACTGATGTGATCATCCTCACGCACGATACGGTTGAGGGCAAGATGAATGAAGTGTTGGCGCAAATGCAAGCATTGCCCACGGTGATGGCGCCCATCACCAAAATCCGTAAAGAAGAGCTGAACTGATGCGCTACTTGTCTACCCGCGGTCATGCTGATCGCAAACGTTTTTGTGAAATTTTGCTGGAAGGCCTGGCGCCCGACGGTGGTTTGTATCTACCCGAAACGTACCCCCAAATTACAGCAGACAACTTGACGCACCTGCGCCAAGTTTGGCAAACCAAAGGCTATGCAGCGTTGGCGTTCGAAGTGCTGTCTCTGTACATTGATGACATTCCATCCAATGATCTGCAAGCCCTTTGCCAAAAGACCTACACAGAAGCCGCTTTCGGTACCCCCGAAATTGTGCCTTTGAAGTCCCTCAAAACCAATGCGGCGCCTGGCGCACAAGTGAGTTTGGAAGCTTTGTCAAATGGTCCAACGTTGGCATTCAAAGACATGGCCATGCAACTGTTGGGCAATTTGTTTGAGTACGAGTTGGCGCGTCGCAATGCCGAGTTGAACATTTTTGGTGCAACTTCCGGTGACACGGGCAGTGCTGCAGAGTACGCCATGCGCGGCAAAAAAGGTGTGCGTGTGTTCATGACCAGCCCACAAGGCCGCATGAGCCCATTCCAACAAGCGCAAATGTTCAGCTTGCTCGATGAGAACATTCACAACATTGCCATCGAAGGAGTGTTCGACGATTGCCAAGACATTGTGAAAGCTGTCAGCAACGATTTGGATTTCAAACGCAAGTACAAAATTGGGACCGTCAACTCCATCAACTGGGCTCGTCTACTGGCGCAGGTGGTGTACTACTTTGCGGGTTACTTTCAGGCCACGCAAGACAACTCACAAAAGGTTAGCTTCAGCGTACCCAGTGGCAATTTTGGCAATGTGTGTGCCGGTCATGTGGCGCGCATGATGGGTTTGCCCATTGACCAATTGGTAGTGGCTACCAATGAAAATGACGTGCTCGACGAGTTCTTCAGAACGGGTGTCTATCGCGTTCGAGGCACAGCCGATACCCACGAAACATCCAGTCCTTCGATGGACATTTCCAAGGCCAGCAACTTTGAACGCTTTGTGTTTGACTTGCTTCAGCGCGATGCTGTTCGAACCAAAGATTTGTTCTATGACCAATTGAATCAAAAAGGTCAGTTTGATTTAGGTCACGACCCTTTGTTTGCTACGGCCAAAACCAAATTCGGTTTCATCAGCGGTAAGAGCACACATGCTGATCGACTCAAAACCATCCAAGAGGTTTTTGCAGACAATCACATTATGATCGACACGCACACAGCCGATGGCTTGAAAGTGGCTGTGCCGCTGGCCAAACCAGGCATTCACATGCTTGTATTGGAAACGGCTTTGCCCATCAAGTTTGCTGCCACCTTGGTGGAAGCCTTGGGACGTGAACCCGATCGGCCAGCCAAATTTGAGGGCATTGAGGCCTTGCCCAAGCGGGTTCAAGTGATGCCCAAGTCTGTCGACGCCGTCAAAAAGTACATTGCGCAGCACTGCGATTGATCCCGATGGCCAACGACAACACTCCCAAACGCCCACCCCTGATGTCCTTGGACGAGGCCTTGGACCATGTGTTGAAAGGGGCCATCGTCATCCCTGAACACGAGTCAGTGCCCAGCTTTGAGGCTGACGGTCGTGTCTTGGCTGAAGACCTGGTGTCGCAACTCCAGGTGCCGCCGCAAGACAATTCTTCGATGGATGGTTATGCCATTCGCTTAGAAGATGTGCCAGTTGCGGGTGCAAGATTGAAAGTGACCCAACGCATTCCAGCGGGTCACAACGGTCAGGCGCTTCAAGCCGGTGAAGCCGCGCGCATCTTTACAGGTGCACCCATTCCGCCAGGTGCCAATGCAGTTGTGATGCAAGAGGATACCCAACTCGATTCATCCACTGAGGTCCCTGAAGTTGCTGTCCAAGTGATACCCAGCCAGGGTCAATGGATCCGGCGAAGTGGCGAAGATGTGACTCGCGGTGCAGTTGTGTTGCCTAAAGGCACGAGGCTAGATCCTGCCGCATTGGGTTTGGCCGCCAGCATTGGCGTTGCCAAAGTGAAAGTGGTCCGCCGTCCACGCGTGGCCTTGTTTTCGACGGGCGATGAGTTGGTGATGCCTGGCGACGTTGAGCCGCAGAACATGCGACCTGGCGCGATCTACAACTCCAACCGATTTTTCCTTCGCGCCTTGTTGGTTCGTGCTGGCTGCGACGTCACTGATTTGGGAATCGTGCCTGACAACTTGAGCTCAACCCTTCAAGCGATGAAGACGGCAGCTGCTAACCATGATTTGATTTTGACCAGTGGCGGCGTGTCTGTGGGTGAAGAAGATCATGTCAAGCCAGCGGTCGAAGCTTTGGGTGGTTTGAATTTGTGGCAAATTTCCATGAAGCCCGGTAAACCATTTGCCTTCGGTTTTCTCAATCCACAGGGCGCCTGCGCTTCCAATAAAACATATTTCATGGGACTGCCTGGCAATCCAGTTTCAAGCTTTGTGACTTTCCAATTGTTGGTTCGTCCCTTCTTGTTGGCTTTGCAAGGTGTGGCGGCAGTTCGCCTAACGCCCTATCGTTTGCAAGCTCATTTCGATCTTCCTAAACCTGATAAAAGGCGCGAATTTTTGCGTGTCAAACGCAATGCCCAAGGCGGGGTAGAGTTATTCCCCAATCAAAGCTCTGGTGTTTTGACTTCCGTCGTTTGGGGTGATGGTGTGGTGGACAACCCAGGCGCGCAAGCCATTCAAGTGGGTGATTGGGTGTCGTTTTATCCCTTTGCCGAGTGGCTGCAATGAAACTCCGTTTGCGTTACTTTGCTTCATTGCGAGAGTCGCTTGGAAAGTCTCACGAAGACTTCCTGACCGATGCGCAAACAGTGGGCGAGTTGAGAGATCAACTGCTTGCGCAAGGCGGTGCGTATTTGTGTTTGGCGCGCGGCAAAGCTGTCCGAATGGCTTTGAACCAAGTCATGGTGGAGGAGGATGCGCCCATTACGGACAACGCCGAGTTGGCTTTTTTCCCACCGGTGACAGGGGGCTGAAACATGCAGCCTCGCGTGGTCATTCAAACTGAAGACTTCAATGTGGCTGAAGTGCTGGCTGCGCTTCGCGCCAATGACCTGAGGGTGGGTGCAGTTTGCTCGTTTGTGGGTACGGTTCGCGACACGCGCATGCTCACCGGACAAGCTGGGGATGAGGTTGTTTCAATGACCTTAGAGCACTATCCAGGCATGACCGAGTCTTCCATCGAGGCCATGATTGAAGAGGCGCATCAGCGTTTTGATTTTTACCAAGCCAAGGTCATTCACCGAGTGGGCGACTTGAAACCTGCCGATCAAATTGTGTTGGTTGCTGTCACCTCGGCACATCGCGGCGAAAGCTTCAAGGCCTGTGAGTTTTTAATGGACTACTTGAAAACCCAGGCGCCCTTTTGGAAAAAAGAGGAAACCCCCGAAGGCGCGCAATGGGTTGATGCGCGGGTCAGTGATGACCAAGCCCTGGCTCGCTGGGGCATCAAGTCAAGCAACGCTTAACGGATGAATAGACGCAGTCAGTGTTGGTAAGCTGGCCGCTCAGCACTGGCAGGGTCCAAGTTGTCGGGGCGCTGTGAAAAATCAGGTTGTTGCCATTGCGCTTTTTTCAAAGCTTGTTCAATGAGGTGCAACAAGCCATGCAACAAAGCTGCCTGAAGATTGAATTCACAAGATGCACCACTGGCATTCTCGCCACTCTTGTCTTGAAATAACAAATTCAAACTGCCGCTATTGAGCAAATTCAGTTGAACATCGGTCACCAGCATGGGGGTGGGGCCCAAAGGTAGGCTGAGGTTTTGCGAGACAAAGGGCGTTGAAAAATCGGCCTGTGACAGAAAGTTCTCGCGCTTTAACTCAGCCAACATTTGTTGAGCCGTTGTGTCTGTCGCCATCACTTGGGGGTCGCGGGCTTCAAGTTGAACCACGGAGGCCTGCAGATGTGGCAGCAAGCGCAGTGTCATGGCCCTTGTGAGCCACAGCCTGAACTCCTGACTGTCTTGATTGCTGACCCGCAAGGCCAAGCGATCTTGACGTTCGTCATATTGGACCGACATTTGGTGAATGTTCATTCTTGACATTCTAGAGGCTCTGGGCAGAGCGGTGGCTCAATTTGGTCGCCCTCTTGAAAAATAGCCACAACGGCCCAAAATGGATCTCAATAGGAGATTCAAATGCGAATTGACAAACTGACCACCAAATTTCAAGAAGCGCTTGGCGATGCCCAGAGCTTGGCCTTGGGCAAAGACCATGCATACATCGACCCTGCACACGTCTTGTTGGCCATGCTGCAACAACAGGATGGCCCCAAGGCTTTGTTACAACGGGCTGGCGTCAACCTGTCAGCCTTGATGTCTACCGCCACATCGGCTGTCGAACGATTGCCCCAGGTCACGGGTCAAGATCAGGTTCAAGTGGGCCCCGATCTGGTCAAACTGTTGCAGGCTGCAGAAAAAGAATCACTGAAACGCGGTGACTCTTTTGTGGCCAGCGAACTTTTTTTGTTGGCCTTGGCAGACAGCAAGTCTGAGTTGGCTCGGAACGCCAAAGCGGCGGGCTTGAGCCGTCAAAGTTTAGAAACTGCAGTCGATGCAGTGCGTGGAGGACAAAACGTGAACAGTGCAGAAGCTGAAGGACAACGTGAGTCCTTGAAAAAATATTGCCTTGATCTAACCGAGCGGGCGCGCATGGGCAAGCTCGATCCCGTGATTGGCCGCGACGATGAAATTCGCAGAGCCATTCAGGTTTTGCAGCGACGCACCAAAAACAATCCCGTCTTGATCGGTGAACCTGGTGTTGGCAAAACGGCCATCGTGGAAGGTTTGGCGCAGCGCATTGTGGCCGGCGAGGTGCCCGATTCATTGAAGGGTAAGCGGGTCTTGTCTTTGGACATGGCCTCTTTGTTGGCGGGTGCCAAGTTCCGCGGTGAGTTTGAAGAGCGTCTTAAGTCCGTCCTTAACGAGCTTGCCAAGGACGAAGGCCAAACCATTGTGTTCATCGATGAACTGCACACCATGGTGGGCGCAGGCAAGGCCGAGGGTGCTATGGACGCAGGCAACATGCTCAAGCCTGCATTGGCACGCGGCGAATTGCATTGCGTGGGTGCCACCACCTTGGACGAATATCGCAAATACATTGAAAAAGACGCTGCACTAGAGCGTCGTTTTCAAAAGATCTTGGTGGGCGAGCCCAGCGTGGAGGCCACCATCGCCATCTTGCGGGGCTTGCAAGAGAAGTATGAAATCCACCATGGTGTGGACATTACCGACCCTGCCATTGTGGCGGCGGCAGAACTCAGTCACCGCTACATCACCGATCGATTTTTGCCCGACAAGGCCATCGATTTGATTGATGAAGCAGCTTCCAAAATCAAAATTGAAATTGATTCCAAACCTGAGGTGATCGACAAGCTTGATCGACGTTTGATCCAGTTGCAGATTGAACGTGAGGCTGTCAAAAAGGAAACCGATGAGGCCTCTCAAAAACGCTTGGGTCTGATTGAAGAAGAGATTGTGACGCTGAAAAAAGAAGCCGCCGATCTGGAAGAAATTTGGAAGACCGAAAAAGCGCAAGCACAGGGCAGTCAAAACGTTCGCGAAAAAATTGACCAATTGCGTCAACAAATTGAAGAGCTCACCCGCAAAGGCGACTTCAACAAGGTTGCAGAGTTGCAATATGGGAAATTGCCTGAACTTGAAAAGCTCTTGTCTGAGACACAGGCTAAGGAATTGAATCCAGAAGCGGGTTCTGCGCCACGCTTGTTGCGCACGCAAGTGGGTGCTGAAGAAATTGCCGAAGTGGTCAGTCGTGCCACTGGCATACCCGTGTCCAAAATGATGCAGGGTGAGCGTGAAAAACTGTTGCAAATGGAAGTCAAGTTACACGAGCGTGTGGTGGGTCAAGATGAAGCCATCGCTGCTGTCTCGCATGCCATTCGCCGTTCACGCTCGGGCTTGTCCGATCCGCAAAGACCCACAGGTTCCTTCTTGTTCTTGGGCCCAACAGGCGTTGGCAAAACAGAGTTGTGTAAAGCCTTGGCGGGCTTCTTGTTTGACAGCGAGGATCACCTGATTCGCATCGACATGAGTGAGTTCATGGAGAAGCATTCGGTTGCCCGTCTCATTGGCGCGCCACCTGGTTACGTCGGCTACGAAGAGGGCGGCTACCTCACGGAAGCCGTGCGCAGAAAGCCTTACTCGGTTTTGTTGCTCGATGAGGTTGAAAAAGCGCACCCTGATGTCTTTAACGTGTTGCTTCAAGTGTTGGACGATGGGCGCTTGACGGATGGTCAAGGCCGCACAGTCGACTTCAAAAACACAGTCATTGTGATGACGTCCAACATTGGCTCTCACTTGATTCAGTCCATGGTGGGAGAGTCCAATGACGACATCAAAGAGGCTGTTTGGGGTGAATTGAAGAATCACTTCCGTCCCGAGTTTTTGAACCGCATCGACGAGACGGTGGTCTTTCACAGTTTGGACGCCAAGCACATTGAATCGATTGCCAAAATTCAACTCCAAATTTTGGAAGCTCGTTTGTCGAAGATGGACTTGCACCTTGAGGTCTCGCCTGCGGCTTTGGCGGAACTGGCCAAGGTGGGCTTTGACCCTGTGTTTGGTGCCCGTCCCTTGAAGCGAGCCGTGCAGCAAAGGATTGAAAACCCGCTGTCCAAACTGCTCCTTGAGGGCAAGTTCTTGCCAAAGTCGGTGATCCCTGTGGATGTCGACCCAGTGAAGGACCCAGGCGTTTTTAAATTTGACCGTGTGGTGAGCTAAAGTGAATCACCAGGTGACCTTGCTTCGTCTGAAGAATTCGCTTTGAAAGTATCATGCGGCCTTGATCACAAGAGGCTGTATGAGCAATCTAAACGACAAACAAGCTGAAACTGGCTCCAAGACTCAAATGGGAGGTCACCTCCTGGTGGAGTGTTTGGTGGCGCAAGGCATTTCCCACGCCTTTGGTGTCCCTGGTGAAAGTTACTTGGCCGTCTTGGACGGTTTTCACAAATACAAAGATCAGATTCAGTTTGTGACTTGCCGGCAAGAGGGTGGCGCGGCCTTCATGGCGGATGCCCAAGGTCGTTTAACGGGCCGTCCTGGCGTTTGTTTCGTGACCCGAGGCCCCGGTGCCACCAATGCCTCCATTGGCGTTCATACGGCGTTTCAAGACTCTACGCCCATGGTTTTGTTTGTGGGCGATGTGGCCACCGATACACGTGACCGCGAAGCCTTCCAAGAAGTCGATTTCTGTTCTTTTTTTGGACCCAGCACCAAGGGCATGGCCAAACGCGTCGAGCGCATCGACGATGCCAAGCGTATACCTGAATACGTGGCACGCGCATTTGCCACCGCTATGAACGGCCGACCCGGTCCCGTGGTTCTGGTTTTACCTGAAGACATGTTGACCCACGAGGTGACGGCCCAACCCTTGCCAAAGCTAGAACCCGTGGAGGCTTGGAGTGATCCCGGTAGTTTGCGTCAACTGCGAGAAATGTTGTTGGCGGCCAAACGGCCATTTGTGATTGCCGGCGGCGGCGGTTGGACCCCGCAAGCCGCACAAGCGCTGCAAAGGTTCGCGGAAAATTGGCAATTGCCCGTTGGCAATGCCTTCCGATTTCAAGACACCTTTGACAACTTCCATCCTTTGTATGCGGGTGATGTCGGGATTGGCATCAATCCCAAACTGTCGCAGCGCATCAAAGACAGCGATTTGATTTTGGCCATTGGCCCCCGATTGGGAGAAATGACCACCAGTGGCTACACACTTTTGGAAGTTCCGAAACCCAAGCAAAAGCTCGTGCACATTCACGCAAGTGCTGAAGAGCTTCACCGTGTGTATTCGGCAGATTTGGCCATCTGTGCCACCATGAATGCCGCCGCACGAAGCCTTGAAGTGTTGACCGCGCCGCCGTCAGTGCCTTGGTCGGACTGGACGGCACAGGCCAATGCGGATTACCGGGCCAATATTCAGCCACAGTCTTTAGCCGGCCTGCCACACGACTCGGCCCAGGGCTTGGTGAACATGCCCGAGGTGGTTGCTGCATTGCAGCGGCATTTGCCGGCAGATGCCGTGCTGACCAATGGTGCAGGTAATTTTGCAAGTTGGGTCCACCGTTATTACCAGCACCACGGCTTGAGCAAAGGCTTGAAGACGCAATTGGCGCCAACGGTGGGTGCCATGGGGTACGGCGTGCCTGCAGGTATCGCCGCTTCTATCGTGTCCAAGCGAGTGGCATTCACCATTGCAGGTGACGGTGATTTTTTAATGAATGGCCAAGAGTTGGCAACAGCCTGTCAGCATGGCGCCAAATCGATTGTGGTGCTATTGAACAATGGCATGTACGGCACCATTCGCATGCATCAAGAGCGCGATTTTCCGACCCACAACATGGGCTCCAACTTGAACAATCCGCACTTTGCCAATTTGGCCAAAGCATATGGGTATGAAGGCATTCGAATTTCCAAGACGGAAGAGTTTGAGCCTGCACTGATCGAGGCGCTTCAACGTGAGCAGGGTACCTTGATTGAAATCATGTTGGACCCGGAAGTCATTACCACCCGAGGCACGCTCTCGGCCATCACACAAAATGCTTTGAAATCGAAGTCATAAAAAAAGCCGGGATGACCCGGCTTTTTTCATTCGAGAAGCATTGAATTACTTCAAGTGCTTGCCGATCAGGCCGGCCATCTCGAACATGCTGACTTGGGCTTTGCCAAAGACTGCTTTGAGTTTGTCATCAGCGTTGATGTTGCGCTTGTTGACTTTGTCTTGCAGGTTGTTTTTCTTGATGTAAACCCACAGCTTGCTCACGACTTCAGTACGTGGCAGTGGGGATGCACCCACCACAGCAGCCAAAGCGGCGCTAGGTGTCAAAGCCTTCATGAAAGCGGCATTAGGTGTGCGCTTTTTTGCGGGGGCTTTTTTGGCTGCAGGCTTTTTAGCTGGTGCAGCTTTCTTTGCAGGAGCAGCTTTTTTAGCGGGTGCTGCTTTTTTTGCAGGTGCCGCTTTTTTCGCTACGGGTTTTTTGGCGGGTGCTGCCTTCTTTGCAGGAGCAGCTTTTTTTGCCGGAGATTTTTTTGCAGTTGCCATTTTGAAATTCCTTAAGTCGGAAGTTGGTTCGCAGCCGGAAACTTATTTATCCGGCTGAGCGGATGCTACTGGAGAAAGTGCGTGTTTCCAAGGGGCAATTAAGTTTTTTTAAGCGTGATGTTGCAGATATCCCTCTTGCAAAAAATCATTGTTTGACTTGGATGAGCCATTGATGTGGTGATTTGAGAAAAAGCGGCATTTGCAGTTTGGAAATTTAATTTCACAATACAAAATATAGCAGTGTTGCACCGCAATAATTTTTCTCAATATGAGAGATGATATTTCGCAATGAGAAATTAATTGCATAACGCATTGAATTTAAACATAAAAATAATTGTCTTATATAAGACATAAGATGTTTTTTTGGTCTTCTATAAGACTTAGAATTTTCCCCAGTGCCAAAGATTTCTGGGAATGAATTGGCCTCAACTTCAACCACACTTAAGGAAAACGTCATGCCACAAAATCTCGTTGAACAACTCAGCCGTGAACAACAAATTGCCGCTTTGGAAAAAGATTGGGCCACCAACCCCCGTTGGAAGGGCATCAAACGCGGCTACTCAGCTGCCGATGTCGTGCGTTTGCGCGGTTCTTTCCCCATTGAGCACACATTGGCTCGCCGTGGTGCTGAAAAACTGTGGGATCTGCTTCACACAGAAGACTACATCAATTGCTTGGGCGCATTGACGGGTGGTCAAGCCATGCAGCAAGTGAAAGCTGGCATCAAAGCCATCTATTTGTCTGGCTGGCAAGTTGCAGCTGACAATAACTCTTATGCATCGATGTACCCCGATCAATCTTTGTATCCAGTGGACTCTGTGCCAAAGGTTGTGGAGCGCATCAACAACAGCTTCCGCCGTGCTGATGAAATTCAATGGTCTAAAGGCACCAACCCTGGCGACAAAGAGTACACAGATTACTTCGCGCCCATTGTTGCCGATGCTGAAGCCGGTTTTGGTGGCGTGTTAAATGCCTTCGAATTGATGAAAGCCATGATTGCGGCAGGTGCGGGTGGCGTTCACTTTGAAGACCAATTGGCTTCTGTGAAAAAGTGCGGTCACATGGGTGGCAAAGTTTTGGTGCCAACCACTGAGGCTTGCCAGAAATTGATCGCAGCCCGCATGGCAGCTGACGTTTGCGGCGTACCCACTTTGGTGATTGCACGTACCGATGCAGAAGCTGCTGACTTGCTCACCAGCGACTACGATGAAAACGACAAGCCTTTCCTGACAGGTGAACGCACAGCGGAAGGTTTCTACAAAACCAAGAAAGGCATGGAGCAAGCCATTAGCCGCGCAGTGGCCTATGCGGAATACGCCGACTTGGTGTGGTGTGAAACCGGTACCCCCGATTTGGAATTTGCCCGCAAGTTTGCTGAAGCTGTTCACAAGAAACACCCCGGTAAATTGTTGGCCTACAACTGCTCACCTTCTTTCAACTGGAAGAAAAACTTGGACGATGCGACCATCGCCAAATTCCAGAAAGAACTCGGCGCCATGGGTTACAAATACCAGTTCATCACTTTGGCTGGCATTCACTCCATGTGGTACAACATGTTTGACTTGGCACAAGCCTACGTTCAGCGCGGCATGTCTGCCTATGTTGAGAAGGTGCAAGAACCTGAGTTCGCAGCGCGCGATCGTGGCTATTCCTTCGTGTCGCACCAACAAGAAGTGGGCACCGGTTACTTCGACGAGGTGACCACTGTGATCCAAGGTGGCCGCTCTAGCGTCACAGCTTTGACCGGTTCAACCGAAGAAGAACAGTTCCACTGATCGAAAAAGACCTCGGGCACAGCGTAAAATCTGGCCTGAGCGTTTGAAAACGCGGCAAATGCCGCGTTTTTCATTTCTGGCGCCAAAAGGGCGCCTTTCCTTTTTTCAGTTCGAACATGGTTCAGATCACACTTCCAGACGGTTCATTGCGTGAGTTTCCCGGTCCCGTCACCGTGGCAGAGGTTGCAGCCTCCATTGGCGCTGGCTTGGCCAAAGCGGCTTTGGCAGGCAAAGTTGATGGCAAAGTGGTGGACACGAGTTTCACCATAGCGGCCAATGCGCAACTGGCCATCATCACGGGCAAAGATGCTGATGGTTTGGAAGTTGTTCGTCACTCAACGGCGCACTTGCTCGCTTACGCCGTGAAGGATTTGTTTCCTGACGCGCAAGTGACCATTGGTCCCGTGATTGAAAACGGTTTTTACTACGACTTTTCCTACAGCCGTCCGTTCGACTTGGACGACTTGGCCGCCATTGAAAAGCGCATGTCCGATTTGGCCAACAAAGACGAGCCTGTGGTTCGTCGTGTGCTACCTCGTGATGAGGCTGTTGCGTATTTCAAAGGCATGGGTGAGCACTACAAGGCCGAAATCATTGGCAGCATTCCCTCCAATGAAGATGTGAGCTTGTACAAAGAGGGCGCGTTCGAAGACTTGTGTCGCGGCCCCCACGTCCCCAGCACTGGCAAGCTCAAGCATTTCAAGCTAATGAAGGTGGCAGGTGCGTACTGGCGTGGCGACAGCAAAAACGAAATGCTGCAACGCATTTACGGCACGGCATGGACCAGCAAAGAAGATTTGCAAAACTACCTTACCCAATTGGAAGAGGCAGAAAAACGTGATCACCGTAAATTAGGTCGCGAGCTCGATTTATTCCATATCGATGAGCATGCACCCGGCTTGGTTTTTTGGCATCCTAAAGGTTGGTCTGTTTGGCAGAAGGTTGAGCAGTACATGCGTGCGGTCTACCAAGACAACGGTTACCAGGAAGTCAAAGGTCCGCAAATCATTGACAAGTCCTTGTGGGAAAAAACGGGCCACTGGGACAAGTACCGCGACAACATGTTCACCACAGAGTCTGAAAAGCGTGACTACGCTTTGAAGCCTATGAACTGTCCTGGCCACATCTTGATTTTCAAGCAAGGCATGAAGAGCTACCGCGATTTACCTTTGCGCTACGGCGAATTTGGTCAATGCCACCGCAATGAACCTACTGGCGGCTTGCACGGCATCATGCGCGTGCGCGGCTTTACACAAGACGATGGCCACATTTTCTGTACCGAAGATCAAATCTTGGCTGAAAGCGTTAACTTCACAACGCTCTTGCAAAAGGTCTACAAAGATTTCGGCTTTACCGACATCATTTACAAAGTTGCGACGCGTCCTGCTCAGCGCATTGGCTCCGATGAAATTTGGGACAAAGCCGAGCATGCCCTGATGGAGAGTTTGCGTGCCTCCAACTGTGACTTTGAAATTGCCCCTGGCGATGGCGCCTTCTATGGCCCCAAAATCGAATACACCCTGAAAGACGCTATTGGCCGTCAATGGCAGTGCGGCACCATTCAGGTTGATTTCTCTATGGCTGAACGACTCGATGCCGAGTACGTTGGAGAGGACGGCAACCGCCATCGTCCCGTCATGTTGCACCGCGCCATCGTGGGCAGCATGGAGCGATTCATCGGTATTTTGATCGAGCAGCACGCTGGTGCCTTGCCTGTTTGGCTGGCCCCAATCCAGGTGGTGGTGTGCAACATTACCGATTCCCAGGCCGATTACTGTCGTGAAATTGCCCAAAAAATGCAAAAACTGGCGGGAAATCAAGGCCTTAGGGTCGATTTAGACCTCCGGAACGAGAAAATCACGTATAAAATACGCGAGCATTCATTGCAGAAGCCGCCTTACATCCTTGTCGCTGGCGACAAAGAAAAGGCTGCGGGTACTGTCGCAGTACGCGCCCGAGGTAACAAAGACCTCGGTGTCATGTCTGTTGATGCGTTCATTGAACTCGTCCAATCAGACATTGAATCTAAAGTTTGAAGATATTTTCCGATTGCTTTAGCTTGACGCTTGCTCGTCGGTTTGGGCTGCCTTGTGCAGTTTTTATTAAAAGGATTTGAACCATCGCTACCACCGAATTTCGTGACCGCCGTCAGCGCGAAGAGCGTAAGCATCGCCTGAACCGTGAAATCACTTTCCCTGAAGTCCGTTTGTCCGGACCCGAGAACGAGCCCTTGGGCATTGTTTCTTTAGCAGATGCTTTGCGCATGGCGGGAGAGTTGGATGTTGACTTGGTTGAAATTGCAGCCACCGCAACACCACCGGTTTGCCGATTGATGGACTACGGCAAGTTCAAATACCAAGAACAAAAGCGTGCTGCCGAAGCCAAAGCCAAGCAGACGGTCATTGAGATCAAGGAAATTAAATTCCGACCCGGTACCGATGACGGTGACTACAACATCAAGATGCGCAACATCCGCCGCTTTTTGGCAGATGGCGACAAGTGCAAAGTGACCTTGCGTTTTCGCGGTCGCGAAATTACCCACCAAGAGTTGGGCATGGCACTGTTGCAGCGCATTCGCGATGACTTGGGTGATCTGATTGTGGTGGAGCAGTTTCCAAAGTTGGAAGGCCGCCAAATGATCATGATGATTGCACCAGGTCGCAAAAAACCGGCTGGTAAAACAGCCAACGAAGGTGCTCCGGCAGCTTCAGAGTGAGTTTGAAGAGTTCCTTCGGGAGCTCTTACAAATGAGGTTGTCACCAACCTCAAACAGCAAAACACTTCGGTGAATTGCTGATTAAAAGTGGCTCGGGGCCAACAAGGCTGCAAGGAGTTTGCAGACGCCTCACGAGCACAAAATAAGGAGCAGTCAAATGCCCAAAATGAAGACCAAAAGCAGCGCCAAAAAGCGCTTCCGTGTTCGTCCTGGTGGTACCGTTAAACGCGGTCAAGCCTTCAAGCGTCACATCTTGACGAAGAAGACAACCAAGAACAAACGTCACCTCCGTGGCCCAGTAGGTGTGCATGAGACCAACATGGGTCACATGGCACAAATGCTGCCATCGGCTGGCCTGTAATTCACTGACGAACAAGGAGAAAATATGCCTCGCGTAAAACGTGGTGTTACGGCACGAGCCCGTCACAAAAAAGTATTGGCCCTGGCCAAAGGTTTCCGCGGTCGCCGCGGTAATGTCTTCCGTATCGCTAAACAAGCGGTGATGAAGGCCGGTCAGTATGCATACCGTGACCGTCGTGCCAAGAAACGTGTGTTCCGTCAGTTGTGGATCGCGCGTATCAACGCAGCGGCCCGTGAATGCGGTCTGACATACAGCCAATTCGCAAATGGCCTGAAAAAGGCTGCCATTGAAATCGACCGTAAAGTGTTGGCGGACATCGCCGTGCACGACAAGGCCGCTTTTGCTGGCATCGTGAACCAAGTCAAGGCCAAGTTGGCCGCAGCTTAAGTACTCACGCAGTCAATCAAAGGGGTTGAGGCTTGCGAAGGCTTCAATCCTTTTTTCATTTTGAATTTAAGTTCCTTTTAAAGTTTCCACCATGACCGAGTTGGACAGTTTGGTTGAAGCGGCTCGCGCCAGTTTTGCGCAGGCCCAAACCCCCGCCGATCTTGAGAATGCCAAAGCCCTGTACTTGGGCAAGTCAGGCCGCATCACTGAAATGATGAAGGGCATGGCTGCTTTGAGCGTTGAAGAGAAAAAAACATTCGGCGCAGCGGTGAACGTTGCCAAGCAGGGCATTGAAGCAGCGCTCACGGCGCGCCGCCAAGCTTTGGCCGATGCCGAGTTGGCTGTTCAACTGAAAGCGGAAGCTTTTGATGTCACCTTGCCAGGTCGCCCCCTGACGCAAGGCGGTCTGCACCCTGTGTCACTTACCTTAGAGCGCATCGAGCAAATTTTTGGCTCCATGGGTTTTGAAGTGGCACAAGGCCCCGAAATTGAAACCGACTGGTTCAACTTCACGGCCCTCAACACACCCGAAGATCATCCCGCACGCTCGATGCACGACACCTTCTATGTCGAAGGCGGTCATTTGCTGCGCACCCACACCAGCCCCATGCAAATTCGCCATGCAGTCCAACACGTCAAGCGTTACAAAGCGCAATTGGATGCAGGGCAGGGCATGCCCGAAATTCGTGTCATTGCACCTGGCCGCACCTACCGCGTCGACAGCGATGCCACGCACTCACCCATGTTTCATCAGTGCGAAGGTTTGTGGATTGGCGAGAACGTCAGCTTCAAAGATTTGAAAGTGGTGTTCACCGATTTTTGCCGTACGTTTTTTGAAAGCGACGACTTGGTGTTGCGCTTCCGTCCCAGCTTTTTCCCCTTCACAGAACCCAGCGCCGAAATTGACATTCAATTTCAAACAGGCCCATTGGCGGGCCGTTGGTTGGAAGTGGCGGGCTCCGGTCAAGTGCACCCCAACGTGGTTCGCAACATGGGCCTCGACCCCGAAAAATTCATTGGCTTTGCCTTCGGCATGGGCCCCGACCGTCTCACCATGCTCCGATATGGCGTGAATGATTTGCGCTTGTTCTTCGACGGCGACGTTCGCTTCTTGAGTCAATTTCAATAATTAAAAGACCATGCAATTTCCTGAATCCTGGCTGCGTGAGTTTTGCAACCCACCCCTCAATACAGAACAACTCGCTGAAACGCTCACGATGGCGGGCTTGGAGGTTGAAGAACTTCAACCTGTGGCGCCGCCATTTTCGAATGTGGTGATTGGTGAAATCAAAAGTGCAGAGCAGCACCCCAATGCAGACCGCTTGCGCGTGTGCCAAGTGGATGTGGGGCAACCGACATTGCTCAACATTGTTTGCGGTGCGCCCAACGCACGCGTTGGCATTCGCATTCCCTGCGCCATGGTCGGTGCAGAGTTGCCGCCTGGCGAAGATGGCAAGCCTTTCCTGATCAAAGTTGGCAAGCTGCGCGGCGTTGAAAGCCAGGGCATGTTGTGCTCCGCCAAAGAGTTGAAAATTGCGGATGACCATGGCGGCTTGCTTGAGTTGCCAGCAGATGCGCCCTTAGGCCAAAGCATTCGAACCTATTTGAAGTTGGACGATACTTTGTTCACATTGAAGCTGACGCCTAACTTGGCGCACTGCTTGAGTGTGTACGGCATTGCACGTGAAGTCTCGGCGCTCACTGGTACGCCTTTGCAGGCGCCGGTGTTCAATGCTTTGACAGCCCAAGTGCAAGACAAATTGGCCGTCAAGGTTGAAGCCGCCGACTTGTGCGGCCGCTTCAGTGGCCGCGTGGTGAAAGGCGTGAATCCCAAAGCCCAAACACCCGCCTGGATGGTGGACCGCTTGGCACGTTGTGGCCAACGCAGTGTCAGCCCGTTGGTCGACATTTCAAACTACGTGATGTTTGAGTTTGGCCGTCCTTCACACATTTTTGACCTCGACAAAATTCATGGGGGCCTGCAAGTTCGATGGGGTCGTGCAGAAGAATCACTCAAGCTGCTCAACGGCAACACAGTGACCGTGGACGACAAAGTGGGTGTGATTGCCGATGACTCACAAGTGGAGTCTTTGGCGGGCATCATGGGCGGCGATGCCACCGCCGTTTCTGACGAAACTCAAAACATTTACATCGAAGCTGCTTACTGGTGGCCTAAAGCCATTGCAGGTCGCTCACGTCGCTACAACTTCTCGACCGATGCCGGCCACCGATTTGAACGAGGAGTCGACCCAGAAGGCACAGTTGAGCACATTGAGCGCATTACGCAGTTGGTGATTGACATTTGCGGCACGCCAGCCACCCAAGTCGGCCCCGTTGACGACCAAAAACTGAACATGCCTGTGCGCAAACCTGTGACCTTGCGCGTGGCACGCGCAGTCAAGGTGATTGGCATGGCGTTGACACAAAAGCAGTGTGCCGATGCACTACGCGGTTTAGGTTTTGAAGTGAGCGAGGCGGAAGGCTTGGTCACGGTCAACCCACCCAGTTGGCGCTTCGATTTGGAAATAGAAGAAGACCTCATTGAAGAGGTTGCGCGCATGGTCGGTTATACCCAGTTGCCCACCACGCCGCCGTTAGCACCTATTACGGCCAAGATTCGCAAAGAAAATGTGCGGGGTCCATTTGCTGTTCGCCGCAGCATGGCGGCATTGGGCTACCAAGAAACCATCAACTTCAGCTTCGTCGAAGAACGCTGGGAGCATGAGTTGGCAGGCAACGCCAACCCGATCAAGTTGCTCAATCCCATTGCCAGTCAAATGAGTGTGATGCGAACCAGTTTGCTTGGCTCCTTGCTGCAAGTGGTGAAATTCAATACCGATCGCAAAGCTGACCGTGTGCGTGTCTTTGAGGTGGGCCGTGTGTTTTTGCGCGATGCTTCGGTCAAAGACAGCGATAGCACTGTCGAAGGCTTGAATCAGCCCATGCGCGTTTCCGGGGTGGCTTATGGCCCGGTCAGCACCACCTCTTGGGGTGGCAAAGTTCGCAACGTTGATTTCTTTGATGTCAAAGGTGAGGTGGAGGCTTTGCTGTCACCGGCCAAGCCAGTGTTTGAAACGGCTGAACATCCTGCCATGCACCCTGGTCGCTGTGCGCAAGTTTTGCTCAACGGCCAAGTCATTGGCCATGTGGGCGAGTTGCATCCTCGCTGGCGCCAGACTTGGGACTTGCAACAAGCCCCCATCATGTTTGAGTTGGACTTGGATGCGGTGCTACAGCGCGAAGTGCCTGTGGCACAAGGCGTTGCGCGATTCCAGGCTGTAGAGCGTGACATTGCCGTCATCGTGGCTGAAAAAGTGACGCACGGCGAGCTCATGTCGGCCATTCATGCGGCGCCTACCGAAGGCCTGTTGAAAAATGCCGTGTTGTTTGATGTGTTCCGCCCACAGGCCACACAAGGCATTGAGAAAAGCTTGGCAGTCCGCTTGACTTTGTACAGTGACGAAGCAACATTGACCGACGTTCAGATTGAAGCCACAGTCAAAGCCGTGCTAGACCATTTGGCGACCAAGTTGTCAGCCCGCTTGCGCTCTTAATTGAAAGCAGAAAGTACCTATGGATTTTTCTGTTGAAAGTCTCGAAACACCTGCGCTGACCAAAGCGCATCTGGCCGATTTGTTGTTTGAACAAATTGGATTGAACAAGCGCGAGTCCAAAGACATGGTGGACTCTTTCTTTGATTTGATTGCAACGCAGTTGGTTCAAGGAACGGATGTCAAAATTTCCGGATTTGGTAATTTCCAAATCCGTGAAAAAGCACCACGTCCAGGCCGCAATCCCCGTACGGGTGAACTGATTCCCATTGAGGCGCGGCGCGTTGCCACCTTTCACGCCAGTCACAAGCTCAAAGATGTGATCCAAGGTGACGAATCTGGCAAGGCTTAACACTTGCTGACAATCAGCGATCAGAGATCTAACAAAATATTCAACTGAGGCCTTTACGGAGTGCCTCGGCTTAGAGTAAGCTAGTAAGTTCCCCTAGCAAGTTTGTGATTTCAATGGAGAACTCCCTCCCATCTATTCCCGCCAAGCGCTACTTCACCATTGGTGAAGTAGGCGAGCTCTGTGGCGTCAAGCCGCATGTGCTCCGTTATTGGGAGCAGGAGTTCACACAGCTTCGTCCTGTGAAGCGACGCGGTAATCGCCGCTATTACCAGCACCACGAGGTGCTCATGATTCGCCGCATTCGTGATTTGTTGTACGAGCAGGGCTTCACCATCAGTGGGGCTCGCAACAAAATGCAGGAGCTTGCGCAGTCTCAAAAAGGCTATCGCAAGGAGCAGCTTGCTGCTGCCGATGCGGACATCGATTTTCCTGAAGATCTTGACCTTGATGATGAGATGTCAGAGGAAGAAAGTGCGCTTCCCAAATTGGCCGTAGAGAGTGCACAAAGAGCGGGCGCACTTCAAGCCACCAGCAGCTTGCCTAGCTTGCGACGCGAATTGATGGATATTCGAGATTTGCTCTCAATTTGAACAAATTCTCGGGCTATAATTTAAAGCTTGTCGGCGTGTAGCGCAGCCTGGTAGCGCACTTGCATGGGGTGCAAGGGGTCGCGAGTTCGAATCCCGCCACGCCGACCATTCAAAAAGACCAAAGCCCTTGAGATGAACTCTCAGGGGCTTTTTTCTTTCTACTCTGCGGGTGTTGCGCTGCTTTCTGATTGAATGTTGATGGCCATGGGGCCTTTGGGTCCCTCGGTCAGCTCAAAGCTCACTCGGGCGCCTTCTTTGAGGCTTTTGAAGCCCTCCATGGCAATGGCTGAGAAATGCGCAAATGCATCGGGCCCACCTCCATCTGGCTGAATGAATCCAAATCCCTTCGCGTCATTGAACCATTTGACTGTTCCACTGGGCATACTTGTCTCCATCGTTTTAAAGCTGTATGGAACATTTAAATCAGGCTTTCTGCGCTTGTCAATTCAAGGTTTACCCGACTGATGCCGAATGTTGCAGTGCGGCATAAGGACTTTCCGCAAAGTGTTCGCAGAAGCGCCTCAGGCATCGATAGAATGAAAACATGGCAACAGAGAAACCAAAACAACCATTTCAGCCGAAAAGCCCAGGGTCAGAGGGCGACCTCACTCGTACACCAGGAAATGCCGATTCTGTGGTTTTAGAAAGACGCACAGCCAAAGTCGGTCCGCCCCAGATGTACCAAGTGGTGATGTTGAACGACGATTACACGCCCATGGAGTTTGTGGTTTTGGTGCTTCAGGAGTTTTTCAACAAAGACCGTGAAGCGGCCACCCAAATCATGTTGAAAATTCATTTGGACGGCAAAGGCGTTTGTGGTGTTTTCACCCGCGACGTCGCAGCTACCAAAGTGGACCAAGTCTTAGATGCCGCAAACCAGGCAGGTCATCCTTTGCAATGTGTCAGTGAACCTGTCGCATGAGTGTTGCAAACTTTGATCCAGAATGTGGCATAAAGCAGTTGAAATTCAACAAAACTACCCAACTTAATATTTTTCACCTCCGCAAGGCATTTAAGGAAATCACATGATTGCCCAAGAATTGGAAGTCAGTTTGCACATGGCCTTCGTTGAGGCGCGACAGCAGCGTCACGAGTTCATTACCGTGGAGCATTTGTTGTTGGCATTGCTAGACAACCCCAGCGCAGCAGAAGTGTTGCGTGCGTGTTCAGCGCAAGTCGACGATTTGCGTCAATCGCTGTCGTCGTTCATCAAAGACAACACGCCGCAAGTCGCAGGCACTGAAGAAGTGGACACACAACCCACGCTAGGTTTTCAGCGTGTCATTCAACGCGCTATCATGCATGTTCAATCGACGGGCAGTGGCAAAAAAGAAGTGACTGGCGCCAACGTGCTGGTGGCCATCTTTGGCGAAAAAGATTCTCACGCTGTTTACTATTTGCACCAGCAAGGCATTACGCGTTTGGATGTGGTGAATTTCATTGCACACGGCATTCGCAAGAGTGATCCGCCAGAAGCTAGCAAAGGAAGTGACGCTGCACCCGCACCCGAGAGCGAAGAGGGTGCAGGCGGTGGCGAGCGCAATGAAAAAGCCTCACCACTGGAGCAGTTCACTCAGAACCTGAATCAGATGGCCAAAGAAGGCAAGATTGATCCGCTCATCGGTCGTGAATACGAAGTTGAGCGCACCATTCAAATTTTGTGCCGTCGCCGCAAAAACAATCCTTTGTTGGTTGGCGAAGCTGGCGTTGGCAAGACCGCCATTGCTGAAGGTTTGGCATGGCGTATTACGCAAGGCAGCGTGCCCGAAATTTTGAACGAAGCGGTGGTCTATTCGCTCGACATGGGCGCACTGTTGGCAGGTACCAAATACCGTGGTGACTTTGAGCAACGTCTTAAAGGTGTTTTGAAAGCCTTGAAGGACAAGCCACACGCTGTGTTGTTCATCGATGAAATTCACACTTTGATTGGTGCCGGTGCTGCTTCCGGCGGTACGTTGGATGCGTCGAACTTGCTCAAGCCTGCACTTTCTAGCGGTCAGTTGAAATGCATCGGCGCCACCACCTTCACGGAATACCGCGGTATCTTCGAAAAAGACGCAGCTTTGTCACGCCGCTTCCAAAAGGTTGACGTGGTCGAGCCTACGGTGCCCGAAACTGTGGACATTTTGAAGGGCTTGAAGTCTCGTTTCGAAGAGCACCACAGCGTGAAATACGCCAACGCAGCGCTGCAAGCTGCTGCCGAGTTGTCTGCCAAGTTCATCAACGACCGTCAGTTGCCCGACAAAGCCATTGACGTGATTGACGAAGCCGGCGCTGCGCAGCGTATCTTGCCGCCTTCCAAGCGCAAGAAAACCATTGGCAAAGCCGAGATCGAAGACATCGTGGCAAAGATTGCGCGCATTCCGCCCGCCAATGTTTCGAATGACGACCGCAGCAAGCTGCAAACCATTGAGCGCGATTTGAAGAGCGTGGTGTTTGGTCAAGACAAAGCCTTGGAAGTGTTGTCATCGGCCGTCAAAATGGCGCGCTCCGGTTTGGGCAAAACAGACAAGCCCATTGGCGCCTTCTTGTTCAGCGGCCCCACAGGCGTCGGCAAAACAGAAGCGGCCAAACAATTGGCCTACATCATGGGCATTGACCTCATTCGCTTTGACATGTCGGAGTACATGGAGCGCCATGCGGTGAGTCGCCTGATTGGTGCGCCTCCAGGCTATGTGGGCTTTGACCAAGGTGGTTTGCTGACAGAAGCCGTCACCAAGAAACCGCATTGCGTGTTGCTGCTCGACGAAATTGAAAAAGCGCACCCCGACATTTTCAATGTCTTGTTGCAAGTGATGGACCACGGCACTTTGACAGACAACAACGGCCGCAAAGCCGACTTCCGCAACGTGATCATCATCATGACCACGAATGCGGGTGCCGAGACCATGAACAAAGCCACCATTGGCTTTACCAACCCGCGTCAAGCTGGTGATGAAATGGGCGACATCAAGCGCTTGTTCACCCCTGAGTTCCGCAACCGTTTGGACGCCATGGTCAGCTTCAAGGCTTTGGACGAGCAAATCATTATGCGCGTGGTCGACAAGTTCTTGCTGCAACTCGAAACACAGTTGTCAGAGAAGAAGGTGGATGTCACGTTCAGCGACAAGTTGCGCAAGTTCTTGGCCAAAAAAGGTTTCGACCCGCTCATGGGCGCTCGTCCTATGCAGCGTTTGATTCAAGACACCATTCGCAAGGCCTTGGCCGATGAGTTGCTGTTTGGTCGATTGATCGACGGCGGTCGTTTGAGTGTTGACTTGGACGACAAGGACGAAGTGCTTTTGGACATTACGCCTTTGCCTAAGAAAGAAGGGCGCAATTCCAAATCTGAGCCGCACGAGCCTGAAGAGGTCACGGCCAGCTAAAGCCTTCACAAAAAAGCCGGATGATCTCCGGCTTTTTTTTCGTCCCCCATTTGAATGAGGGACTGATGTTGCGCAACTGGCGGGGCTCAGCGTTTGCGGCCGCCCAAGATGCCGCCCAACACACCACGCACAATTTCACGCCCCACGCTTGAGCCAATCGTACGAACTGCAGACTTGACCATGGCCTGCGCCAAGCCGTCGTGTTTGGCACCCCTAGGTCCTGTGCGACCAAATAAAACCTCTCCAAGGCCGTTTAACAGGGCGTTGCTGCCACTCTCTGCATCGGTCGAGCTTGCGCTAGTTCCGGCATTGGTCGGAGTTTGTGCTTTTGATTCTGAATTGGACGATGCGTGCGCGCCTTTGAGCACTTCGTAGGCAGACTCACGGTCGATGGTTTTTTCATAGACACCCGCCACCAAAGAGTTCTCGAGCAGTGCCTTGCGTTGTTCTGGGGTAATGGGGCCCAGTTGGCTGCCAGGCATCATCACAAAAGCTTGTTCTGTGATGCCAGGTCGGCCTTTTTCATCGAGGAAACTGACCAAGGCTTCACCGACACCTAATTCGGTGATGGCTTTTTCGATGTCCAAATTGGGATTGGCTCGCATGGTTTGGGCGCTGGCTTTGACGGCTTTTTGATCGCGCGGTGTGAAAGCGCGAAGGGCGTGCTGAACCCGATTGCCCAGTTGTCCCAAAACCGTTTCTGGCACATCCAAGGGGTTTTGTGTGACGAAATAAACGCCTACACCTTTGGACCGAATCAGGCGTACCAACAACTCCATGCGTTCGATGAGCACCTTGGGCGCTTCGTTGAACAACAAGTGGGCTTCGTCAAAGAAGAACACCAGCTTGGGTTTTTCAGGATCACCAATTTCGGGCAATTGCTCAAACAATTCGGACAGTAACCACAGTAAGAAGGTGCCATAGAGGCGAGGTGCATTCATCAATTCACTGGCACACAGCAAATTGATGACGCCTTTGCCTTTGGCGTCGGTTTGCAAAAAGTCTTGGATGTTGAGCATGGGCTCGCCAAAGAACTTGTCGGCGCCTTGGCTTTCAATTTCTAGCAAACCCCGTTGAATGGCGCCCACGCTGGCGGCGCTGACGTTGCCGTACTCGGTGGTGAACTGACTGGCGTTTTCCCCCACGTGTTGCAGCATGGCGCGCAGATCCTTGAGGTCAAGCAGCAAAAGACCCTGGTCATCGGCAATTTTGAAGACCAAATTGAGCACACCGGCTTGTGTGTCGTTGAGGTTCAACATGCGGCCTAATAGCAAAGGGCCCATGTCTGAGACTGTGGCGCGAACGGGGTGGCCTTGTTTGCCAAAAACATCCCACAGGGTGGTTGGGCAGCTTTGGGGGCTGGGTTCGTCCAGCTGGCGTTCTTTCAGAATCCCCTTGATCTTGTCGCTGAGGTGGCCCGTTTGACTGATACCGACCAGATCGCCTTTGACATCGGCCATGAAGACCGGCACGCCCTGATTGGAGAAGTTTTCAGCCAGAGTCTGCAAACTCACCGTTTTGCCGGTGCCTGTGGCCCCTGTAATCAGGCCGTGGCGGTTGGCCATGCCCATCAGAAGGTGGCAATCTGTGGTTTTATTGCGGGCAATCAAGAGCTGATTTGGCATGAAAAAGGGTCCCCCCATCTGTAAAAGTAAAATCTCACCCAGTAGATTAAATCAACATCAAGGAATTTGAGATGGCTGGCCACAGTAAATGGGCAAATATTCAGCACCGCAAGGGCAGACAAGACGAGAAACGCCAGCGCATTTGGACCCGAGTGGTTCGAGAAATCATGGTGGCAGCCAGAACGGGCGGGGGAGACCCCACGGCCAATCCTCGTTTGCGCTTGGCCATTGAAAAAGCCAAGGCGGCCAATATGCCCGCCGATACCGTGAAGCGAAACATCGACAAAGCCACGGGCAATCTAGAAGGCGTGACTTACGAAGAAATTCGTTACGAAGGCTACGGCATAGGTGGTGCGGCCATCATTGTGGACACCATGACCGACAACCGTGTGCGCACAGTGGCCGAGGTGCGCCATGCTTTTAGCAAGCATGGTGGCAACATGGGCACGGAAGGCTCTGTGGCCTTTCAATTCAAGCATTGCGGTCAATTGATTTTTGCACCGGGCACTTCTGAAGACAAAGTGATGGAAGTTGCTTTGGAGGCGGGTGCCGAAGATGTGATCACGGACGAGGAGGGCGCCATTGAAGTGCTAACGTCCCCTGCAGATTTTGAAGCGGTCAAAAATGCATTAGAAGCTGCAGGCTTCACGGCCGAAATGGCCGAGGTCACGATGCGTGCTGAGAACACCATTGACATGGTGGGCGACGATGCAATCAAAATGCAAAAACTCTTGGACATCTTGGAAGATTTGGACGATGTGCAAAACGTTTTCCACAACGCAACCATTTCTGAATAAGGCTTGATCGATGAAAGTATTGGTAATTGGCGGTGGCGGACGAGAACATGCCCTGGCCTGGAAGTTGTCGCAATCTGAGCGTATTCAAAAAGTTTATGTGGCCCCTGGTAATGGCGGCACAGCGCGTGACCCTAATTTGGTCGATGTCCCGATCACAGATGTGAAAGCTTTACGTGAATGGGCGCAGCAAGAGAAAATTGAACTGACAGTGGTTGGCCCCGAGGCCCCATTGGCAGCAGGTGTTGTTGATGAATTTCGTGCGCACGGCATGCGAATTTTTGGACCCACTCAGGCCGCTGCACAGTTGGAAAGCTCCAAGGCTTTTTCCAAAGCCTTCATGCATCGCCATGGCATCCCAACGGCCATCTACGAAACCTTCACCGACCCCGTTCAAGCCCATGCCTACATCGACAAAATGGGTGCCCCCATTGTGGTGAAGGCTGACGGTTTGGCAGCAGGCAAGGGCGTGGTGGTAGCCATGACGGCTGCTGAGGCGCACGAAGCCATTGACTTCATGCTGCTTGACAACCAATTGGGCGTGGTTCACAACGCCGGCGCCGACGGTGCTGCAGTGCCACGCGTTGTCATTGAAGAATTCTTGCAAGGGGAAGAAGCCAGCTTCATCGTGTTGTGTGATGGCCAAAACGTGGTGGCCTTGGCCACCAGCCAAGATCACAAACGGTTACTAGACCATGATGAAGGTCCCAACACCGGCGGTATGGGCGCATACTCGCCAGCGCCCGTCGTGACTGCACAAGTCCATGCGCGCGCCATGCGTGAAGTCATCATGCCCACCATCAAGGGCATGGAAAAAGATGGCATTCCCTACACAGGTTTCTTGTACGCAGGCTTGATGATCGATGCGCAAGGCATGCCCAAAACTTTGGAATTCAACTGCCGCATGGGAGATCCAGAAACACAACCGATCATGATGCGTTTGAAAACCGATTTGGTCGAGGTGATGTTGGCGGCAACGAGCGGTAAGCTCGACACCCTTGAGTTGGAGTGGGATCGCCGACCCGCTTTAGGTGTGGTGATGGCCGCTGCAGGTTACCCCATGAACCCGCGCAAAGGGGATGTAATCACGGGACTGCCCAAAGACGAGCCCGACGCGATGGTGTTCCATGCAGGCACGGCAGCAGTCAACGGTCAAACTGTCACTTCAGGTGGCCGTGTTTTGTGCGTCACTGTACTGGCCGATTCGGTCAAGCAAGCCCAGCAAAAAGCCTATGAGGTGGCCAAAGGTATTCACTTCGACGGACAACAGTACCGGAAGGACATTGGCTACAGGGCAATCAAATCGTGAGCGATTTAAATTCTCAAAATTTGCCTCAACCTGAAGTCATTTCAGGCCCATATCCCATTCAGTTCAAGGGACATGCTTGGGCCGCATGGTTGTTAAAACTGATTGGTTGGAAGGTTGATTTTCAAGGTTTGCCTGGTTTGCAAGGTATTGCCATCGTCTATCCGCACACCAGCAATTGGGATTTCCTCACGGCGATGTTGTGCAAATGGACCATAGGCTTGCCTGTTCATTTTTGGGGCAAAGACTCATTGTTCAAATACCCTTTGTTTGGTCGCTGGTTAAAGTGGATTGGCGGTTTGCCCATTGACAGATCCTCTTCAAGAGGCGTTGTGGGGGCCATGACAGAAGTGTTTGCGGAGCACCAACGCGCTGGAAAATTCTTGTGGTTAGGTCTTTCGCCAGAAGGTACTCGAAAGAAAACAGAGGGTTGGCGAAGTGGCTTTTATCAATTGGCCGTTGCCACGAATTTGCCGTTGGCTGTTGTGCGCTTTGATTACGGTAACAAAGTGTTGAAGTTTGAAGGTTTTATCAAACTCACAGGCAATGTTGAGGTGGATTACGCATGCATTCAAAAAATGTACGAAGGTGTTGAAGGCTTTCACATTGACCAAGCGGCGCCCATTCGGCCATTGCCAACCAAAGAAGTTAAAAAGTAAAAGATGCCTCAGGCATTCAGAGAAAGTCACCCCATGGACCTGCATCAAGCTCAAACTGTTCGAGACTACTTGATTCAGTTGCAAGCCAACATCACGCGGGCCTTGCACGATGTGGACGGCACAGACTTTGTGGTGGACCCCTGGCGCAAGCCTGAAGGGGAAATGCTTCAAGGTGATGGCATCACTCAAATCCTAGAGGGTGGCCCGGTGTTTGAACGCGCCGGTTGTGGTTTTTCTCATGTGAGTGGCCCCAAGTTGCCACCATCCGCCACACAACATCGCCCAGAGCTGTCGGGTGCACCTTTTGAAGCCATGGGCGTTTCCTTGGTTTTTCATCCCCGCAATCCTTATGTGCCCACCGTGCACATGAACGTGCGCATGATTGTGGCCAAACCAGAAGGGAAAGAGCCCGTTGCTTGGTTTGGCGGTGGCATGGACCTCACGCCTTATTATGGTTTTGTAGAAGATGCCGTGCATTTCCATCAGGTTTGTAAAGACGCTGTTGCCCCCTATGGGCCTGATTTACATCCGCGCTTTAAAAAATGGTGCGATGACTATTTCTTCTTGAAGCATCGCAATGAAGCTCGCGGCGTCGGTGGCATTTTTTACGATGATTTTTCCGAACTTGGTTTCGAAAAAGGCTTTGCGATGATGCAAGACGTGGGCAACGGGTTGCTTAAAGCCTACATGCCCCTTGTGATGCGTCGCAAAGATACGCCCTATGGTGAGCGAGAAAGAGCCTTCCAGTTGTATCGGCGCGGTCGGTATGTTGAGTTCAATTTGGTGTGGGACCGTGGCACACATTTTGGTTTGCAATCAGGCGGACGAACGGAATCAATTTTGTTGTCTATGCCGGCTTTGGTCAGTTGGTCATACAACCGGGTCGATGCCCCGGATTCTGACGAGGCCCAATTGACCGCTCACTTCTTGAAGCCAAAGGATTGGGTTTGAAGCCACAACGCATTGGCATTTTGGGTGGGGCGTTTGACCCGCCGCACGTTGCCCATGTGGCCATGGCAGAGGCTGCCTTGGCGCAATTCCAGTTAGACGCACTGCTCATTATTCCAACGGGTGATGCATGGCACAAGGCGCGCGATTTAAGCAGTGGGTCGCACCGTGCCGAGATGGCGAAGTTGGCGTTTGGCCATTTGCCGGGTGTCACCATCAATGACATGGAATTGGCGCGTCAGGGTCCCAGCTACACCGTCGACACACTTAGAAGCTTGGCTTTGCAATACCCCGGTGCAGAATTTTTCTTATTTATCGGGGAAGATCAGGGCAAAGCCTTGGGAACATGGCGTGAAATCGAAGAAATTTCGAGGCGGGCTATAATTTGCGTTGCTGAACGTGAGATGCCTAGCCCGCTAGGCCCAGACGTTCCCAGCCATGACATCCCCACACAAGTCTTGAAATTACCCCATTTGCCTCACAGTGCAACGGAAGTTCGAGCACGGGTGGCCCATGGTCAACCCATCGACGCACTGGTTCCCAAGACCGTTGCGCTGTATATTTACCGCCATCACCTTTACCAGCCTGCACGATGACTGACACTTCTGCCAAAAAAGACACCCAAAAACTCCAGCGCGCCATTGTGGATGCATTGGAAGATGTGAAAGCGCAAGAGATTGTGGTCTTTGACACAGAACACATGTCACCCTTGTTTGAGCGCGTCATCATTGCGTCTGGTACTTCAAATCGCCAAACCAAAGCCCTTGCAGCCAGTGTTCGCGATAAAGTGCGCGAAGCCGGCTATCCCAAACCGCGCATTGAAGGTGAAGACAACGGCGAGTGGATCATTGTGGATTGCGGCAGCGCCGTTGCTCACATCATGCAGCCCACCATTCGTTCTTATTACAATCTCGAAGAAATTTGGGGTGACAAACCAGTGCGTTTGAAACTGGGCGCTCCCAAGCCTGCTGAACCTGTTCGCAAGCCTGTTGCCAAAAAGAAGGCCAACGTCAGCGCAGGTCGCACGCCAACACGTCGCGATTCAGTGCCTGTGGGTCCGATGGGCTCCGAAGCCCTCAAACCTACCCGCAAAGCGCCAGCCAAAGCGCCCACCAAGGCCTCAACTAAGGCCCCAACTAAAGCGCCCAGCAAATCGGTAGCCAAGCCAGCTACAAAGTCAGCCAAACCTGCAGCAAAGACAAGTGCTAAGCCAGCAAGCAAATCTGTCGGCAAACCAGCCGCCAAAGCCGCAGGCAAGGCCAAGCCAAAGTCCTAAAGCCCATGAGGCTGCTGATTGTGGCAGTAGGGCAGCGTGTCCCCGATTGGGCTCAGGCTGCTTGGGATGATTACGTCAAGCGTTTTCCACCCGAAATCAAAGTGGAGCTCAAAGCGGTCAAAACCGAGCCTCGCGGCTCTAAGACCTACGAAACCTTGGTGGCTGCTGAACGCCAGCGCATTGAAGCTGTCATCCCTCGTGGCACTCGCATTGTGGTGCTAGACGAGCGAGGAACCTCGTTGCGGACTTTGGCCTTGGCCCAAAGGCTGAAAGATTGGCAGTTAAGCGGTGACGATGTGGCGCTGATCATTGGCGGCCCCGATGGTCTTGAGCCTGCGTTTCGCGACGCGGCCCACGAGCGCATTCGTTTGTCCGATTTGACCTTGCCCCACGCAATGGCGCGTGTGTTGTTGATTGAACAGTTGTACCGTGCATGGTCAGTCAACGCCAATCACCCTTATCACCGTGAGTAAGACGGCGTGAAAAATTTTGTCTATTTGGCCTCGCAAAGCCCACGCCGCAGGCAGTTGCTTGAGCAAATTGGCGTGAACTATGAATTGCTGTTGCCAACGCCTGAGGAGGATGCTGAAGCCTTGGAGCAGGTCTTGCCTGGCGAAGCACCTTTGACGTATGTGCAGCGAGTGACGCTTCTCAAGCTTGAGGCTGCCATGACCCGATTGAAAACGCGTAGCTTGGCAAAAGCACCTGTGATCTGCGCTGACACCACCGTTGCCTTGGGGCGGGAGATATTGGGCAAACCAAACAACGCGCAAGATGCTCTGCGGATGTTGAAAAAACTTTCAGGCAAAACCCACCGCGTACTCACCGCCGTTGCGATTGGCAAGGGAACCCAAAGGGTGTCTGCGGTGTCTATTTCCAGTGTCACATTTGCACACATGTCTCTGACTGAAATGAAAGCCTATGTGGCCAGTGGCGAACCCATGGGCAAGGCCGGCGCGTATGGTGTACAAGGTTTGGCAGCCAAGCACATTGCGGTCATCAAGGGCTCGTACACAGGCATCATGGGATTGCCTGTGTTTGAGACTGCAGAACTGCTCAAACAAATTTAAGCGGGGTGGCCATGTCGCGTACTTTGATGCTCTCTTCTCAGACTGTTCAAGACTATGCCCAATTGGGTGCAGTGGTCTTAAGAGGTGTCTTGAATGCAGAGGAGCTTCAAACGCTAGAACAGGGTATTGAGCACAACTTGTCACACCTCAGCCCCTTAGCTCAAGTGGCCAGTCGTGCAGACGATCCAGGCCGATTCATTGAAGACTTTTGTACTTGGCAATCCAATGCGGCTTATGAAAAAATTCTGCGCGATTCAGCCTTGCCGCATATCGCTGCCCAGTTGATGCAGTCGCAAACCGTGCGCGTTTATCACGACCATTTGTTGGTCAAGGAGCCTGGCACCAAGCAGCCCACACCCTGGCATCAAGACCAACCGTATTACAACGTCAGCGGCCGACAGAACGTGAGTTTTTGGATTCCTGTGGATCCTGTATCAGAGGCCAGTACCTTGCGATTTGTCGCCAAGTCACACCTAGGAACCTGGTACATGCCTCGTACATTCCGTGACCAGCAGGCCAAATGGTTTCCTGAAGGTAGCTTGGCTGAATTACCACCGATCGATGCTGAACCGCATCATTACACACAGTTGGCGTGGTCTTTGGATCCCGGCGATTGTGTTGCATTCCAGATGCTGGCCTTGCATGCGTCCAATGGCGTGGGCCCAGCAGAGCGACGCAGGGTTTTTTCGGCTCGTTACCTGGGTGACGACACGCGCCATGCAGTGCGCCATTGGCGCACTTCACCCCCTTTTGAAGGTTTGGCGGAGCGTTTGCCCGAGGGGGCCGAAATGAACGATCCTTTGTTTCCTAAGGTGTGGGGTTAAAGCCCCAGGCCACACCATCGCGGCGAGGATCTGCCGCTCCGATCCAGCCAGTGCCTGAACGCTTGAGGAACCCCATGCCGCTGTTCATGGGAACGACTTCCACCTGATGTCCTTTGGCTTGCAATGCTTCGGCCAACTGAGCCGCTGCCGTGCCTTTTTCCAGTTGCACCCTTTGAGGGATGGCCGTGGACACATGCCCTTGTGAAAGCGCTTCCACAGGTGATTGGTCCAAGGCCAGCATGCGAATCAAATTGGTCGTGACATAGTCCACAATTTGACCGCCACCGGCAGAGCCACCCAGAGTGACCAACTGGCCTTTGTCGTCAAAAACCATCACAGGCGCCATGGACGTGACGGGTCGTTTGCCAGCTTCCATCTTGTTGGGCGAAATTTCACCTGGTTTGGGATTGGTGACGAAGTTGGTCATGGCGTTGTTCAGGCTGTAACCTTGTGTCAGCAGACGCGAACCAAAATTGAGGTTGTTGGTGGTGGTCATGGTGACTGCATTGCCTGCAGCATCGACAACAGCCAACTGACTGGTGGCATCAGAACTAGGCGCTGCAGGTGTGACGTTGCTCAATACGACTTGCGAAGCCGCAACGGGCTGTCCAGCAGGGTAGTTGGGCAGTGTTCGTTCTTGAATGAGCTGCGCACGCTGCTGGGCATAGTTGTTGGCAACCAAAGCCGTGGCAGGCACTTGAAAAAAGCCTGGATCGGCGATGTAGCGTTGACGATCACTTTGCGCCAGTTTGCCGGCTTCAGCGTAGAAGTGAGCAAACTCTGGCTGGTTGAAATTGAAACCTTGGGCAGTTTTGGCTTCGAGCATTTGAAGCATCTGCAGGACCACGACACCCCCAAAAGAAGGCGGTGCCATCACGCAGACAGTAAAGCGAAGGTAGGGGCTGCACAAAGCTTGTCTTTCTTCTACTTTGTAATTTTTCAAATCGTCCAAAGTGATCAGGGATGCCCTGTAACCTTTCTGAATAGTTGTCATGAAGGCGGCGCCTTGTTCGCCCGTCCAGACTGCAGAGGGCCCTTGCGCAGCAATTTTTTGAAGAATTTGTGCGTAGGCCTCGTTCACGATGGGGGTGCCAATGGCTTTGACTTTTTGCTTTTCGTCAAAATACAAATTCAAAAGTTCTGGATGTGCTTCTGCCGATAGAGGCGCTGCCAAAATTTGGTGCATGTAGGCGGGCATTGGAAAGCCCTTGGTGGCCACTTCAATGGCCGGCACAAACAAACTGGCCCAAGACAGCTTCCCGTATTGAGCGTGGACTTTGGCCAACAAGGGCAAGGTGCCGGGAACGCCAGCACTTCTGCCGCCGCGAGACAGTTGTGCGTAGGGTAGTTTGCTGCCATCCACATCGGTGGTCAGTGAGTCAGTGACTTTTTGAGGGGCCGCTGCCAACCCATCGAAACTGGTCAGGTTTTTTTTCTCTGCATGCCAGTGCATGAAAAAGCTGCCACCGCCTAGTCCCGACGATTGAGGTTCTACCAAGCCCAGCATCAGTTGCGCTGCAATGGCTGCATCCGTGGCACTGCCGCCTTGTTTCAACATTTTCAGAGCAGCTTCTGTTGCCAATGGATGGGCTGTGGTGGCGGCAACAAAGGCCTTGCTTTGGGTGAGATCAAGGTAGGTCTCTTGCGCAAAGAGGCTCAGACTTGAAACAGTCAAGCCAAAGCACAGGCTGACTTTAAGAAGGACTGCTTGCCATGTTTTGCCTGCAGTTGCTTTGATCAAAATCAAACGGAGTGGGGTGAGGAAGCCTAGACGTTTCATACTGCGAAGTCTGCTTGGGGTTACTGCTGAAATGAGCCCAATGATTTTGCGAGTTCCTAGCGATTGTGGCAATTGGGGTATGCCAGTGCGTGCAAAATACAGGCATGCGCACCGATTTATCTACCCCTGTTTATCTCACTGCTGCTTTTTATAAATTTGTTGATCTGCCAAATTTTGAAGATCGACGTGCCCCTCTGCTGGCCTTTTGTGAGGCACACAATGTCAAGGGGCTAATTTTGTTAGCGCGTGAGGGCATCAACAGCACCATTGCCGGTGCACCCGCCGACGTGCATGCTGTGTTGGCGTATTTGAGAGCCGATCCTTTGTTGGCAGATTTAGAGCACAAAGAGTCCTTTGCTGACAAGCCACCTTTTCACCGCATGAAGGTGCGCCTTAAAAAAGAAATTGTCACCTTGGGTGTCCCAGGCATCAGTCCCACGCACCGTGTCGGTCAATACGTGAAACCCAAAGACTGGAATGCACTGATTTCTTCCCCCGATGTGGTGGTGGTCGACACACGCAACGATTACGAGGTAGAGATTGGCACTTTCAAAGGGGCACTCGATCCCAATATCCAGAGTTTTTCGCAACTGCCAAATTGGGTTCAGCAGGCCAAGGAATTGGAAGCGCGCAATGGCAAGAAGCCCAGAGTGGCCATGTTTTGCACAGGCGGCATTCGCTGCGAGAAATCAACCTCATTGATGCTAGAACAGGGCTTTGAGGAGGTCTTCCATTTGCAAGGCGGAATTTTGAAATACCTTGAAGAAGTTCCACCGGAGCAAAGTTTGTGGGAGGGGGAGTGCTTTGTATTTGATGAGCGCGTGTCTGTCGGTCATGGCTTGAAGCCTGGACCCCATGAACTCTGCCGTTGCTGCCGCGAGCCTTTGCCTGCGGGTGCCAAAGCCTCACCCTTGTTTGAGTTGGGCGTCAGTTGCCCACGATGCCATGGCCAAACCAGCGAGGTTCAAAAGAACAGTGCACGGGAACGCCAAAAGCAATGGGAAATTGCCAAAGCCCGTCATATCAATCACATTGGTACGCCTCAACGTCAAGAAAAGGTGGCTGCTTTGTTGCCTCAAGATGCGCCAATTTTGTATTCCTTCCGCCGTTGCCCTTATGCCATGAGGGCCCGCATGGCTTTGCTGGCCAGTGGGATTCGATGTGAGATGCGTGAAATTGCGTTGTCGCAAAAACCCGAAAGCATGTTGGCTGTGTCACCCAAAGGGACCGTGCCTGTGCTGGTGTTGAAAGACAAAGTGATGGAAGAAAGCTTGGACATCATGCATTGGGCACTGGCGCAAAGTGATCCCGAGCGATGGTCAACCGAAGGACAGTCCAACGATGCCCTTGCACAAGAATGGGTTCGTTCATGCGATGACGAATTTAAGAAAAATTTAGACCGTTACAAATACCCCAACCGATATGCGCTGACTGACGGTTTGGCGCATCGAGAAATGGGTTCAAATTTCTTGATGAAATTGAATGCGCAACTGGAAAAATCGTCCTACGTGATGGGTGATCAATGGTGCTGGGTGGATGCAGCCATTGCGCCGTTTGTGAGGCAATTTGCACGAACAGACCGAGACTGGTTTGATGCCCAGGCTTGGTCGGCGCTGAAAATTTGGTTGGAAAACTTTGAGCAATCACCTGCTTATATAGAAGTGATGCACAAATACAAAGTTTGGCATCAAGGCGCTAAGCCTGTTGCTTTTCCTGCCACGCCGGCAATGAATTGACAGGTGACCTCAGCTTGCGTCACTGGCAGCATGTGACCGCCATTGATCAGGGTGAGCTGCGTGCCAGGTAGGCGCTGAGCTAAGTCTTCGCCATTGAGCTTGGCGCTCAGAATGCGGTCTTCACGTCCATACAGAACGTGAACAGGTGTGGTCATGCTGGCATAGGCTGCTTCGATGTTGGGCATGCATGCTTTCACCTGCTGTAGGTCACTGGATGCCGTGATGAATGTTTGGGGCTTGAGCGCCAAAATGCCACCGCCTCGAATGGCGAAGTCTGCTGGGGCCTTTTCAGGGCCGAAGATGAACTTCAAACTGGTGGACATTCTGAAAAGTGTGCCAGGCACTGCAAATGTCCAGCCGATCAATTTGCGAAGCACAGGCGATGGAATATCAAGCGGCTTGAAAACAGGTGCTGGGCTCTCAGGTTGGCGGGTGAGGGGCGCAATGAGTGCCAGTGCTTTGATGCGTGACGGATGGCGTTGCGCCGCTGTCAAAGAAATAGCACCGCCCAAAGAGTGACCTACAAAAACAGCCGATTCAATTTTTAAATGGTCCAGCAATTCAATCAAAGTATCAGCTTGCGCCTCCAGACTGGCGTCTGCATGGGCATTGCGTTTTGAGTAACCACAGCCAGGACGGTCCACTGCGATGACGCGATACTGCGCAGACAATGGCTTGGAGACGCCATAGGTGAAATTGTGAAAATTGCCGGCAAGGCCATGCACAAGCACAACAGCTGGGCCTTGACCTTCATCAAGGTAATGAAGCATCCCTTGACTCAGCTTGGCAAACTGCCCAGCAGGCGGTAAAAATTGTTCTGCTTTTTTGTTTGAAAAGCTGGCAAACAGAACCAAACCCAGCATGCTCATGAAGAACAAAAATAGAAGCCATAAAACTAGCATTTCAAATACCTCGGGTGCTCACATTAACTGAACTTCATGACGCCATCGTTCAGACGGCCATATTTGATCAAGAGGATGTCTTTTAAATAATTTTGATTCAATTGCCAAGGTGCTTTGGTGCCTTGCTTCGGCAGCACATTGCGTGCACGTTGCACGTAGCCAGAAGTAAACGACAAGTAGTCGGCTTCTTGAATGCTGGGGTCTTTCAGCGGAATTGCTTTTTTGTAACCGTGCTTGTTCATGTAATTGAGCAGGCGGCAGGTGTACAAGGCCGTTAAGTCAGCTTTCAAAGTCCAGGATGCATTGGTATAGCCAAAGGTCATGATGGCATTGGGCAAGCCCGACAGCCACATGCCGCGATAGGCCATTTGTTCAGAAGCCTTGAAGGGCAAACCATCGACTTGAATTTGAATGTCACCCAAAATGTTCAAGGACAAACCTGTGGCAGACACAATGATGTCTGCTTCTAATGTTTTTCCGCTGCTCAATTGAATGCCATTGGGCAAAATGCTTTGAATGGTGTCCGTCACCACGCTGGCTTTGCCATGTCTGATTTGCCGGAACAAATCGCCATCTGGCACAACACACAAGCGCTCGTCCCAAGGTTTGTATTTGGGTGAAAAATGTTGGGCGGTTTGATCAGAGCGCAATTGCCGAGCTGCCATTTTGACCAAATAACGTTTTACAAACTCAGGTCGCCGGCGCGCCAATTGGTAGGTCAACATGCCCATGACCACGTTTTTCGTTCGTGTGATTTGATAGGCCAACTTTGCTGGAAAGTACTTTTGCAACCACAAAGACATCGTGTCTTCGCCGGGCCGGGCAATCACATAGGTGGGAGATCTTTGCAGCATGGTGACATGTGCTGCAGTCTTGGCCATTTCGGGTACCAAGGTGACTGCAGTGGCACCGCTGCCAATGACCACCACTTTTTGATCGGCGTAGTTCAGGTGATCGGGCCAGAACTGTGGATGCACCCATTTGCCTTGAAAAGATGCGTGACCAGGAAAGTCGGGTTGATGACCGTTTTTGTAGCTGTAGTAACCACAACAAAAGTACAGGAAGCGCGCTTTGAAAATCACCGGTTCAGAAACCTGAGATTTATTAGCGGTGACTGTCCAACATGCATCTGCCGTGGACCAGCTGGCTTGCGTCACGGCGTGTCCGTGCTTGATGTGTTGTGTGATGCCGTTTTCGTCGGCGGTTTCTTGGATGTACTGTCGAATGGTTTTGCCATCTGCGATGGACTTGTGATCAACCCAAGGCTTGAAAGCGTAGCCTAGGGTGTACATGTCGGAGTCAGAGCGAATACCAGGGTACTTGAATAAATCCCAAGTACCCCCGATGGCTTCGCGTGCTTCTAGGATGCACCAATGGGTTTGGGGGCAATGCATTTGTAGATGTCTTGCAGCACCAATGCCCGATAAACCAGCGCCCACAATGAGGACATCCATGATGGCTGACTCGCCGCCAGACTGACCCTGTTGCGAGTGTGGCATGGTTTAGATTCCTAGGCTTTCTAAGGTGACCAAGCCCTTGGGCGTTTGCAAAGTGGCAACTATGTTTGCGGGGCCTTCAGCAACACTGATGTTGGCAAGCCCAATTGCATCATAAGCATCTTGTAATTTGCCAGCGCTTGCATGCTGAACCGATAAGCTCTTCAGCGAAATGCCAGAGCGAGGTAAATGATTGCGTGGATGCAACTTCATGGGATCAGCAGCCTCAGGCTTGCCCCATTGAATGAGTGTGGGCAGGGTGCCGTTGAACAAACGCTCGCCATCTGGGCGTACCGTAATTTGCCACTGCAGCAAGCCTTTCGGCGTCTTGCGGCTGGCGTGAATGATGGGGCCGCGATCAATGCTTTGTGCCTTCCAAGCATGACGCGCATCTTGGATGTTCTCGGTGTTGGCCACAAAGTGAATGAGCCTGGGCGATTTGATCAACTCAGCTTGAAGCGCTTTGTTGTCTAAATCAAACCATCTGGTAGGAGGTGGTTTTTTTTCGATGACGGCATCTGGGTTGATGGCGATGATTTCGAAATATGCCACTGGAAAAGTGGGCGTGGCGATTTTGAACAATCGATTGTGCGTGCCGTACTTTTCGTGCTCACCACCCGCTGCCGGTGTGATACCTAAAACGGATTCACACCATTCAACACCTTGTTGCAAGCTGTGGGCTGCAAGCACCAAATGGTCAATTTGGCTTTTCATCAAACGACTTCGAAGTCGATTTGAACTTTCAAGGATTGCGATTTGTCGCAAGCCAGTTCAAAGGCATCCACCGCTTTGTCCATGGGCAAGATGCCCGTGATCACAGGTTTGCCATTGATCAAACCTGAATTGAGGAATTGAACGGCATTGGCAAACTCTGCATGGAATCGGAAGGTACCGCGCAGGTCCACCTCTTTGGCAACCAGTTGGGTCATTGGAATGCTCATGTCGCCACCCATGCCCACAGAGACCAACACGCCGCGCGGCATGATGACATCCAGACCCGCACGCAAAGCGGGTTCACTGCCAGAGGCTTCAAAGACAGCTTCAAACTGGCCTTTGTCAACTTTGTATTTTTCGAGCAACTCAGGTTGCGTCTTGAGGTTGATGGTTTCATCGGCACCCATCTCTTGAGCGCACTTCAAGGGCAGGTCGGCAATGTCGGCGGCCACAATGCGGGCCGCTCCTGCACGACGCAATGCGCCGATCAGCAAGGATCCAATGGGGCCGCAGCCAGAGACAAACACTTGCTTGCCCAACACGCCGCCAGCACGTTGGATGGCGTGCAAGCCAACAGACAAGGGCTCGGCCAAGGCAGCCTCCGAAAGGCTAAGGTGTGCACCGATGGGATGCGCTTGATAGCCTTCGATGATGAGCTGCTCAGCAAATGCACCTTGAATGTGGGGGAAGGGCATGGCGCTGCCAAAGAAGCGCATGTGGAGGCAATGGTTTTGCTGACCCAATTGGCAGTAGCGGCATGAACCGCAAGGTCGCGACGGAGAAATGGCAATGCGTTGACCGACGGCCAGATGCTTCACGTTGGCACCCAGGCCATCCACCACGCCTGAAATTTCGTGGCCTAAGGCCATCGGCTGCTTGATGCGAACCGTGCCAAAACCACCGTGTTGGTAGTAATGCAAATCGGAACCACAAATACCACCAAAGGCAACTTTGACGCGAACTTGGTCCGGCCCCATGGCGGGCAGTTCAGTGGTTTCAATTCTTAAATCTTTGGCGGAGTGGCAGATCAGTGCGCGCATAGGAGAGCCTTATGGGGAATCTTCGTTTCAATGCTTAGAGTGTAGCCGTGACACCGCCATCCACGTACAGGATGTGGCCATTGACAAACTTGGAGGCATCGCTGGCCAAAAAGACGGCTGCGCCGCCTAAATCCTCAACATCGCCCCAACGTCTGCTGGGTGTGCGTCCTACCAGCCAAGAGGAAAACTGCGGGTCGTCCACTAGTTTTTGGTTCAGTTCTGTTTTGAAATAGCCTGGGCCGATGCCATTGACCTGAATGCCAAATTGTCCCCAATCAATGGCCATGCCTTTGGTGAACATTTTGACGGCACCTTTGGAGGCCGTGTATGGCGCAATGCCTGGACGACCTAATTCACTTTGGACGGAGCAGATGTTGATGATCTTGCCGCGACCACGCGGAATCATCTTTTGGGCCACCGTTTTGCCCACGTAGTAAACACTGTCGAGGTTGGTTCGCATGAGCGTGTGCCAATCTTCGTCCTTGTATTCATGCAAGGGTCCTCGAATTTGCATGCCGGCGTTGTTGACCAAAATGTCGATGGCACCCAATTGAGCTTCAATGTCATTCACAGCTGTGGTGACGGATTTGGCATCGGTGACGTCAAATACGAACTCGCTGACATTCAAGCCTTCGTCTTTGAGTGCTTGAGCTGCCGCCGAAACTTTCTCTGCATTGCGACCATTGATCACGACATGCGAACCTGCTTCACCCAATGCGCGTGCCAATGCAAAGCCAATCCCTGCGGAAGACCCTGTAATGAGGGCCAATTTGCCATTCAATTGAAATGTGCTGAGAACTGTCATAACTTCACTCTGTTTAACTCGATAACCATTTAAGCGGGCCCATCACCAAAATGGGGAAAGCAATCAAGAGACCCATGACCACGACTTGAGAGATCAAAAAGGGCATGACGCCCCGAATCACTTCATGCATGGGAATACGGCCAACGCCGCACACCACGTTGAGCACCGTACCTACCGGAGGGGTGAGCAAACCAATGGCGTTGTTGATGATGAACAACACGCCAAAGTAGACCGGATTGATGCCCGCTTCACGCACCAAGGGCATCAGCACTGGCGTCAAAATTAACACGGTGGGTGCAAAATCGAGCGCTGTCCCGACCACGAGCACCACTAGCATCAACATGATCATCAAGAGAGTGGGGTTGTCGATAAAAGGACGCAGCATTTCAACCACTTGGGCAGGAATGTTGGCGATGGTGATCAACCAAGCTGAAACCAAAGCTGCGGCTACCAAGAACATCACCACGGACGACGTTTTGGCGGCTGCCAAAATAATGCCGTACAAATCTTTAACTTTGATTTCGCGGTAAACAAACAAACCAATGAACAGCGAGTAAACCACGGCCACAACAGCCGCTTCGGTGGGCGTAAAGATACCCATCTTCATGCCGCCAATGATGGTGATGGCTAACAGGTAACACCAAAAAGCATCAATCGTGACGCGAACTTTTTCTTTCATGGCGACACGTTCAGACACTTTGACATTGTCTTTACGCGCCACGATCCACCAGGTCACGAGCAAGGCAACACCCATCAAGATGCCAGGAAAGATGCCCGCCATGAAAAGTTTGGAAATGGACACGCCACCAATCACACCAAACAAAATAAAGCCAATGGATGGGGGTATGACGGGGGCAATGATGCCGCCAGCGGCAATCAGACCTGCAGAGCGGTCCATGCGGTAGCCTGCCTCTCGCATCATGGGCATCAGCACTGCTGCCAAAGCGGCTGTATCAGCTACCGCAGAGCCAGACAAGCTGGCCATGATGATGGCCGCAAATACAGCTACATAGCCCAGCCCCCCTTTAAAATGCCCAACCCACACCAATGCTGAGTTGACAATGCGTCGGCTCATGCCGCCGGCATTCATCAATTCGCCAGCCAACATGAAGAAAGGGACGGCCATCAATGGAAAGTTGTCTGCACCATTGATTAAATTTTGTGACACGATTTGCGTGTCAAAGTTGTCCAAGTGCAGCATGAGCGCCACACCTGAAACGATCAGGGAGAAGGCCAGGGGCATGCCCAAAGCCATGGCAGCCAACAAAGAGCCAATGAATACTAAGACAGTCATTTGGCGCTCCCTTGCAAATGGGGTTTAGCGTCTTCTTCAGAGTCGGTGACTTGAATCAGGTCTGCTTCGTTGAAGTCGCCTTTGGCCAGTCTGACCAATTTGCCTACGATCATGAGGCCCATGGCAATACTGGTGATATAGCCTACACCGTAAACCCAGCTCATGGGCAATTCTGTCACGCCTGAGCGTGTGGTGGCATTGATACCGTGCTGTTTGAAAGTGCCGTAAAACATGAGAACACAGCAACCGAGCATCAGCAGATTCGAAATACCGAAAGCAATTTTTTTTCCGGTCAAACTGAGCTTTCGAACGACGGAATCTAGCCCCAAATGCGCATTGTCACGCATGGTCACAATGGCGCCCAAAAATGTAATCCAGATGAACAAAAATCGCGACAGTTCTTCAGAACTGATGATTCCGTCATTAAAGCCATAACGCAAAACCACATTGCCAAAAACCATGATGACCATGGCGGTCAACATGATGACCAAGGTGAACTCGGCGAGGCGAAAAAACAAGTCGTTGATTTTTTTCATAAGACACACATTGAAAAGCCCTCTTCAAGAGAAGAGGGCTTTTGGATCACACATTACTTCGTGTTTTCAATGGCTTGCAACAAAGCTGGGCCATTTTTTTCACCAAATGTTTTGGCAATTTCGGCAGACACAATTTTCTGGAAAGGTGCCATGTCGACGTTCTCAATGACTTGCATGCCAGATTTTTTCAGTTCTGCAACCACTTTGCCTGCATTGGCTGCATTCAAACCGCGTTGGTACTTGGCAGCTTCGCGAGCAGCTTCAACCACAATGGCTTGATAGTTGGCGGGCAAGGAATCGAATTTCCCTTTGTTCATGGCAACAATCAGGGGAGAGTAAACGTGGTTACTTACTGTCAAGTGCTTTTGAACTTCGTAAAATTTAGAAGACCAAGTGACGTTGATGGGGTGTTCTTGTGCGTCAAACGTACCTGTTTCCAAAGCGGTGTACAGCTCAGCAATCGGCATAGGTGAAGGATTCATACCCAAAAGTTTGAAGGCCTGAATGTGATAGGGGTTGGGGGTCGAGCGAATCTTCAAACCCTTCAAATCTTCAGGCTTGTTGACTGGACGTTTGTTGTTGGTGAAAGCACGCCAGCCGTTTTCCCAGTAGGCCAAGCCCTTCATGCCATGAGGTGCCAGTTCGTTCAAGACGCCAGTTCCCACAGCGCCATCCAGGACGGTGTAAGCATGTTGTGCGCTACGGAATACAAAGGGTAATTCCATGGCAGCTGTGTTGGGCACAATGCCGTTGTAGTTGGAGGCGCCGCTAGACACGATGTCGATGGTGCCACCGCGCACGCCGTTGATCATGGCAGCATCGTTGCCCAATTGATTGGCGGGGAAGATGGTGATTTCAACATCACCATTGGTGCGTTGCTTGACCAATTCGGCCAATTTGAGCGCTGCTGCGTGTTGGCCGTCTGTGGTGTTCACAGCGTGGCCCATTTTGAGGTTGAACTTGGCTGCAAATGCGGCCGAGCCCATGCTGGCGATCAAGCAGGCAATGAGAATGCGAGAAATTTTCATGGTTGAGTCTCCTGTGGTTTTAACGTGGGTGAAAAAAATCAATCGGTGGGCAGTGCATATTCGTCAGCACTGAATACCGTGTGAAAAACATTGCCATCAAACATGGCAATCAAATCTTTAGAAACTTCGCGGCTCTTTAATCGAACTTCAGAAGCCAATGCAACTTCAATCGACTCCCGCGTGGGGTAACGAACTGAGAGCACCATGCCAAAGTGAGGATCTGTGACATCACTTTCAACTTGACGCAAAACGCGGACTTCTTGAGCGCCAGGAAAGCGAGTCCATAAGGGGACCAGTTCTTTTCGGATGTAGTCATTGAAGGCTTGTTCTTTGCCCGGTTTGACATTGCCTTGAAAAAATGCGCATCGAATGAACATGGGAATCCTATGTGGTTTAAAAATTAGGTCAGCACATTGAGTGTTGAAGCGCGCAAAGCGTGAAGGGCTTGCTCAAGTATTTGGGAGACAGGTTGATCGATGTCGAGTGTGATGACATCTTTTTCATCTGCTGTCGGTTTTTGCAGTGTTTGCAATTGACTGTCTAGCAAGCCTGCTTGCATGTAGTGCCCCACGCGTTGCTGCATGCGTTGTCGAATCAGATCTGGATGGCCATCTAAAAATAAAAACACCACAGGCCCAGCATGATCTCGAATGCGATCCCGGTAAATGCGTTTGAGCGCCGAGCAGGCCACAATGCCGCCTGTTCCTGTTGGGTCGCCACTGCCTGTTAAGTAGTCTGCAATGCGATCAAGCCAAGGCCAACGGTCTTCATCTTGCAGTGCAATGCCCGCACTCATTTTGGCAACGCTTTCTGGCAGGTGAAGCTCGTCTCCGTCTTTCATTCGCAGTTGCAATGCGTCGCTAAGGCTGTGCGCTAAGGTTGATTTTCCAGAGCCAGACACGCCCATCACAATGATTCTCAGTGTTTGATCTTCAGATGACATGAGATTTTGAGTTTGAAGAGTGCCAGCTTGGACAGCGCTGTCCTAATATGTAAAAAAAGAGAAACTTGCGGTTCATCAATTTTTCATTAGGGAAATCGAGGGCTGATGAATGTGTTGAAATGCGATTAAATTCTTTGGATAGCGCTATCCTAACGACAATGATTTCAGTTCCTCTCCGGAATAACCCTTGAAGACCTCCTTAAGCCGTCCCAAACATCACAGATCGACAGGTCGCATTACCCTGAACGATGTGGCACAAGCTGCAGGCGTCAGTCCGAGTACGGTTTCTCGTGCTTTGAGGGGGGAACGCGCCGTTGACCCTGACTTGGTTCAACGGGTCATGGCTGTTTCTGAAAAGCTGGGTTATGTACCAGACCCTGCGGCGCGGGCCTTGGCATCTCAACGCAGTGACCACGTCACCATTTTGATTCCCTTGCTGACGAATGCCTTGTTTGTGGACTTGCTAGAAGCGGCGCAAAGAACCTTGCGCGCAGCGGGCTTCCAAACCTTGATGGGCGTCACGCACTACAACGCCAGTGAAGAAGAGCAACTGCTCAGGGAGCAAATGCACCATCGACCTGCAGGCATGTTGATCACCGGTTTGGATCACAGCCTCAGTACGCAAAAACTGATGGCACGGAGCAATGTCCCTTGCGTGCACTTGATGGACTTGCCTGAAGAATTGGGATCAACTTCTGCAGCTTTTGCTGAAGGAGAATCAATCACTTCAGGGCCGTATTGCGTTGGTTTTCGACAAGTTGATGCGGGGGAGGCCATGACACAGCATCTTTTGGCGCAAGGAAAAAAACGCATCGTCTTTGCGGCGGCACAGCTCGATCCTCGGGTCATGCAAAGATTGCAAGGTTGGCGTAAAGCCCTAAAGGCCAGTCAAAAGTACGACCCCAACTTAGAGTGGCTGAACCCTGCGCCTTCATCTTTGGCCTTAGGCGGCTTGATGTTTGAGCAAATCGTGAAGCAAAATCCAGCCGTCGATGCCATTTTCTTTTGCAACGATGACTTGGCGCAAGGCGCTTTGTTGGCAGCCATGCGTCTCGGTATCTCTGTGCCACAGCGAGTGGCCATTGCGGGCTTCAATGATTTAACGGGGAGCGATCAAATGTGGCCACCCCTCACCACTGTTCGAACACCCCGAGCACAAGTGGGGGAGGCTGCAGCCCAGATGCTGTTGCAGTTGATCCATGGTGAAACGCCTGAGCAAGCGCAGCTTGATTTGGGTTTTGAGATCGTTGTAAGGCAAAGCACCTAGCGAGTCACGCTAGAACTCCACTCAACTCAAGACATTGAGCAGAGGCTGACCTTGAGACAATCGATTGATATTGTCTGCAATGCTTTGCTTTCTTCTTTGCACCGTACCTGTCGTCCATCCAGACATGTGCGGCGTCATCAGCACGTTGGACAGGCTGGCAAAGTCATACTGAGAGGGCGCGCAAGTGGCTTGCTCGGTACTTGGGTATTGGTACCAAGTGTCGATGATGGCGCCAGCAATGTGCTTCGCGTGAAGTGCTTGATAAAGGGCTGCTTCGTCGATGACCGCGCCTCGTCCAACATTGACAATGACGGCATGGCTATTCATGCAAGCCAGCGCCTTTGCATCGACCAAACCTCGCGTGTTGTCGGTCAATGGCAGTGTCACAACAACTGCGTCGCAAATTTGCATGAAAGAATGCAAATCTTCCAGCTTGAAGCTTTGATCGACATCTGCGCTGGTGACGTCACTTCGATTGGCCACGACCACACGCATGCCGAACGCTTTTGCACGGTGGGCCAGGGTTTTGGCGATGTGACCAAAACCGATCAAACCCATGGTTTGGGCCCCAAGTTCAGTTCGCAGGGCACCCGGTCGCCCTGCAAAAAATGGCCATTCTTCTTTGCGCAAGGCGCGATCTGCTTCATGCAAAGGTACATGTCGCAACAACAGCGCCGCCATCACATATTCAGCAATGGCATTCTCATGGCCAAAGCAATTGGCCAATTGCGCATGGGACGGAAGGCAACTGCGTTGAATGCCATCGGTGCCAGCCGCGGGGGCTTGAAGCAGTCGCATTTTGTGGGGGTGGGGCATGTCCGCGTTCAAGGTCACGCCAACCACCACATCGGCAGTTTCAAAATGCGCTTTGTCTTCAGGCCCCTCAAACTCTTGTGAGATGGTCACAATCTGATGAGAACCTTGCAGCAAATCTTCCAAGCCTGGGCGGAAGTTGGCTGCATTGTCGCCATGAAAAACAATTTTCAAATTTCACTCAACTTTCTATGTGACGTCCTTGCAGGGGCTCAATCTTTAATCTGCTTTTGCGCCAGAGGCTCTGACAATGGGGCCCCAACGCTGGACTTCAGCCTTGTTCATCTCCGCCATGGTCTCAGGACTTGTACCGTAAATGATGTAACCTAGTTCGGTCATGCGTTTCACGAACTCGGGTGACTTGGTGCCCTTAACAACTTCCGCATTGAGTTTGTTGACGATTTCTCGAGGCGTGTTGGCCGCCACCATCAAACCAAACCATACGCCAGATTCGTAACCCGCCAAGCCAGCTTCTGCAATGGTCGGTACATCGGGCAAGGATGGGTCACGCTTGGCACCTGTTGTGGCCAGTGCTTTGAGCTTGCCTGCTTTGATATGGGGGAGTGCTGATGGAATGTTGTCGAACATCATCATCACTTGACCACCCAATAAATCGTTCATGGCTGGTGCGCTGCCCTTGTAAGGAATATGCGTCATGGTGATGTTGGACAGTGAACGGAACATTTCACCCGACATGTGAGTGCTGGTGCCGCTGCCACTTGATGCGTAATTGATGAAGCCTGGTTGAGCTTTACCCATGGCAATGACTTCGGTCACAGAGTTGGCCTTGACGGAAGGATGCAAGACCAGCACATTGTTCAAGGAGACCAAGGCCGAAACAGGTGCCAAGTCTTTGCTGGGGTCAAAGGGCATCTTGGCATACAGCGCGGGATTGATGGCCTGAATGCCGCTGGTGGTCATGAGCAAGGTATAGCCATCAGGCGCAGAACGCGCAACTTCGGCACCACCAATGTTGCCGCCAGCGCCTGGCTTGTTGTCAACAGTCACGGGTTGGCCCAAGTTCTTTGACAACTCGAGTGCAATTGCGCGTGAGGCGATGTCAACAGCGCCGCCAGGGGGGAAGGGGCAAACCAATCGAATGGGTTTGCTTGGGAAAGTTTGTGCCATGGCTGCTGGAGAGATCGTCAGAAGGCCTGTCAGACTTAAGGAAAGCGCTATGCCTGAAAGTAGTGTTATGGCTGAACGGCGTCGAGGAAAAGCAGTTTGAGAAGTTGTCATGATTTACTCCACAGTCAAAATGAAGCTATAGCCTATGAGAATTTTTAGAAACTCCCCACAGGATATTCCCTTGTTTGTGCGCTTGCCACCCCTGACAGAGACCCTAAATCGCGGTTTAATTCAGTTTGCTTTCACGGTTTGGATCCCAATGCCCAAAATTGCTTCTTTGTTATTGAACCTTGGTCACGCGCTTGACCATTTGTTTTTATTGATTTTCGCCACAGCCGTCAGTGCCATCGCCACAGATTTTGGCGTGGGGCGGTGGGAGGACATGATGCCCTACACGGTCGGTGCCTTTGTGATGTTTGGCTTGGGTTCCATTCCAGCTGGCCGCTTAGGTGACCTGTGGGGACGTCGCCAAATGATGTTGGTCTTCTTTTTTGGGATGGGCTTGTCAGCCATGGGGGTAGCGCTGACGCAAACGCCCTTGCAAATGGGGATTGCGCTGACGGTATTGGGAGTTTTTTCTGCCATCTACCACCCCGTGGGCATTCCCATGTTGGTTCAAAAAGCTGAGCGACCAGGACTGACCATCGGCGTGAATGGATTGGCAGGAAACTTGGGCATTGCCATGGCTGCCTTGTCCACCGGCTTTTTAGTGGCTTGGCAAGGATGGCGCATGGCCTTCATTGTGCCTGGGGTGGTGTCTATCTTGTGCGGCTTTCTTTTTGCATGGACCGCGCCCAATGAAACTTCAGCGCCAGCCAAGAAAAAATCAACGGTCGTTCAGTTACCGAAACAACTGGCTTGGCGCACTTTTGCAGTCATGGTGGCCACCTCCACGACCACCAGTTTGCTGTTCAATATCACCACCAATGGCAACACCCAGTTGTTGGCTGAACGCTTGGACGGGCTGGTCAACGATCCGACCCGCTTAGGTATGCTGTTGGCCGTGATTTATGCTGTTGCATCTTTGGCCCAATTGGTCGTCGGTCGATTGCTCGATTGGCTGCCAGTCAAACCTTTGTTCTTTGCAGTTTTGTTTTTGCAAATTGTGAGTTTTGCACTGGCGTCTCAAACCACGGGTTGGGTTTGGTATGTTGCTGCAATTGGCTACATGGTGATGGTCTTTGCAGCCATTCCATTTAGCGACACCATGGTGGTCCGCTACATTGACGATGCCATGCGCTCGCGCGTCAGTGGTACGCGGATTGCCATTTCATTCGGCATCAGTTCATTGGCTGTTTATTCGCTAGGACCCTTTGTCAAGGCGTCAGGTTTTACGCAATTGATGGTAGCGGCCTCTTGTGTGGCAGCCTTGGGTGCACTGATTGTGTTGTTTCTGCCCAATGAAGCTCAAATGAAGCCATCGGCCGATTAAAGGGCAGCCGTGGCCACCACTTCTAAGCGCCATTTGGGTGAGGCTAAATTCGCTTGAACTGTGGCACGTGGTGGCGTGTGACCAGGAACCACCCAAGCATCCCAGACTTTGTTCATCCCCTCAAAATCTTGCAGGTCGACTAAAAAGATTTGCACCATCAGCAGCTTGCTTTTGTCAGTGCCTGCGCGTGCAAGTAATTTGTCAATCGCATCCAAGACTTGTTGGGTTTGACCTTCAATGCCCAGGTTGGGATCCTCTGGTATTTGTCCTGCCAGATACACCACGCCATTGTGGATGGCCATTTCGGACAAACGCGTGCCGACATCAAATCTTTGAACCATGTGACTGACCTTGCTTGTGAGGTTTTGGAATAGAACGCATTTTGCCACTGCACAAGACACTAGAATGAAGTTTCATTGTCGACCCCTTGCTCAGGATGTAAACCCATGAAACTACCGAACAGTCTGCGTGCGCTTCAGCACCGGAATTTTCGATTGTTCATCGTGGGGCAGGGCACTTCGCAAATTGGCAACTGGGTCCAATTGATTGCCACCAGCTGGCTGGTCTATCGCTTGTCTGGCTCCACCTTGATGCTGGGGCTTTCAGCGTTCAGCTTGCAAATTCCCATGCTGGTCATCACGCCCTTTGCGGGCGTTCTGATTGATCGCATGGACGTTCGTCGTGTTTTGTTTGCGACCAATTCTTTGGCCATGATGCAATCCCTGGTGATGTTGGCCCTCATGGTCAGTGGTCAGATTGAGGCTTGGCATGTCATTGCAGGCAATGCTGTACTGGGACTGGGCAATGCATTTGATGCGCCTGCCAGGCAAGCCTTGATCTCTAAATTGCTGCCCAACCGGCAAGAACTGACCAATGCCATTGCCTTGAATTCAACGGTGATGAATGGCGCGCGTTTCATTGGCCCCATGTTGGGTGGTTTGGTCACGGCAACATTTGGCGAGGTTTGGAGTTTTGCCACCAATTGCACCATGCGCCTGGCCGTGCTGTATGCCTTAAGAGCAACAGAGATCGCCAAGCATGTTGCGCGCAGCCATCATGCCGGCATCGTTCGCCAGTTGATGGTAGGTCTTCGCTACGCTTATGGCTTTTTCCCCAGTCGCTGTGCATTGATTTTGTTGGCCATCAGCAGTTTTTGTTTGCAGTCCTACGGTTCATTGATGCCCTGGTTTGCGAGTGAGCGATTTCATGGTGATTCACGCACCCTAGGCCTTCTCTACAGTGCCGCAGGTCTGGGGGCTGTTTGCGGCATGCTTTATTTGGCCTCACGCGCCAACATTCGAGGCTTGTTCAAAATCATTGGGCGAAGTGCCGCGGTGGCCAGCCTTGCCTTGATTGCCTTTTCGTTCGTGCCCAGTTTGTGGTTGGCCTTGCCCATGTTGTTCATCTCGTCGATGTGCATGATGTTGACAGCGGCTTCTACCAACACAGTGCTTCAAAGCATCGTGCCAGACGAACTGCGTGGCCGTGTGGCGGCGCTGTATGTCATGTCATTTTTAGGGATGTCACCCTTGGGCTCTTTGTGTTCAGGTTGGCTGGCCAGTTTGATCGGCAGCCAAAATGCCTTGGCCTTGTTTGGGGCGATCGCTGGACTTGCCGCATTGATTTATGCGCAGTACTTTCAGCGCATTCGCACAGAAATTTTGCCCCTGTACGAATCCATGGACATACCTCATCACACTTCTTAAATTTGTGTGATGGAACACCTCTGATGCGTCAGGGGGTGTGCTGTGCGAGGTAGGCAATGGCTGCAGCCATGCCGTTAGCGCCGTAAGGGATTTTTTGCACGGTCATGGCAGCTTCAATGCCAGCCAGTGCACCCAAGATCATGGGCTCATTCATGTCGCCCAAGTGGCCAATGCGGAACACGCGACCGGCTAGGGGTCCAAGTCCACCCGCCATGGCCACTTGAAATTTCTCGCGAGCCACCACGCGCAAGGCCTCTGGGTCAATGCCTGGGGAAACTTCAACCGCCGTGACTGAAGTGGAAAATCCCAGTGGATCTTTGCAATGGAGTTTGACGGCCCCAGCCGTGGCCCAGCAGCGCACAGCCGCTTGGACTGCGCCGCCCAAGCGTTGATGCCTTGCATGAACAGCCTCCAAGCCTTCTGCTTTGAGTAAGCCTAAAGAAACTTCGAGTCCAGCCAAGTGGGCCAAGGGTGGCGTACCGCAAAATTTGGCAGATTGGTTGTCGGTTTTGCGCTCTTGCCAGCTCCAATAGAAACGTGGCTTGGCGTGTTGGATCGACCACTCGAATGCCTTGGCATTGGCCGCTACAAACCCCAAGCCTGGGGGCATCATCAATCCCTTTTGCGAGCTGCCCAAGCACACATCAACGCCCAATGCGTCCATGTCAAATGGCGCGGCAGCCAAAGAGGCCACCACGTCCACCACATACAGTGCCGGGTGACTCGTGCGATCAATGGCTTGGCGAATGGCAGCCAAGTCGCTGGTCATGCCACTGGCGGTGTCGGTGTGAACGGCCATCACCGCTGAAATGCGATGCGCCGTATCGGCTTTCAACGCGGCTTCAATGGCGCTGACATCAATGCGCTGGCCATCTTGGTGAGGGGTGCGTATCACGGACAAACCCAAGCCTTGGGTTTGAATGGCCCATTGATCTGAAAAGTGCCCTGAACCGGCAATCAACAAGCTGTGATTGTCTGAACCTAAGTTGGCCGCCACGGCTTCCCAAACACCGTGCCCATTGCTGGCGTAAAAATACACATCCGAGCTGGGGGAATTCAACAACTCTTTCATGCCTTTTTCGCATGCAACGATCAGGGCCGCTACGCGAGGATCGGCCAAGTCGGTCATGGGTCGCTGCATGGCGTGCATCACTTCATCGGGCACACGTGTGGGTCCGGGGGAATGCACAAAACGAATGCCTGGCAAGCGCGGCGTGATGGAAGAATTCATGTGTTGTACTTTCTTTTCAATGCTTCAAAAGAAGTGAGGGAACCGGCCAACGCGCTGGCCATCACAGTGGGTGGACTGGCCAACCAAACTTGCCCAGGGCCAGAACGGCCAGGGAAATTTCGATTGATCGCACTGACAGTGACTTGGTCGGACGACGTTGAAGAGCCTGGGCCGCAATTGGCACAGGCACCACAGGAGGGCTGAAGAATCCGCACTCCCATGGCTTTGAAGGTGGCATCGTAGCCCTTTTTTTGACAATGATCACGAACAGCGGTAGTGCCGTATTGCAAGAACACTTGGACATGGGGCGGGAATCTCAGGTTGCGCTGGTTGGCCCATGACAAGACCTCATGGTAGTGTTCAAAATCCTCGCGTTTACCCGCCGTGCAGGAACCGCCATAAGCCATGTCGATGCGAACGGCTTGTTTCATTGTATTCAAGGGAATGCCATTGCCGGGATCACCTGGCGAAGCCACCATCGGGCTGAGCGTTGTCATGTCAACTTTGAGCGTATCCGCGTAGACAGCCTCTGGGTCACTCTGCATCCAATTCTCTAATTCAAAATCGATTCCTCGTCGCTCTTTGAGAAAACGCACGGTTTCCTGATCGGGTGCGATGATGCCCGTCAAACCACCTAGTTCGGCGGTCATGTTGGTCAATGTGGCGCGTTCATCTGTCGAGAGGGTTTGAATGCCAGAGCCGGAAAATTCGAAAACCTTGCCGACACCCTGACCACTTTTGATCTTCGGTGTTGCCAGAAGGTGCAGCATGACATCTTTGGCGGTGATGCCCGCTGGCATCTGTCCCTCAAGATCAATTCGAAAGATTTGAGGGGAGGTCAGTCGAACGGCACCTGTCACAAAGGCGTTGGCCATGTCAGTGGTGCCCACCCCGAATGCCACACAACCCAAGGCGCCACTGTGAGGCGTGTGGGAGTCTGTGCCAACCACAATTTGCCCTGGCAAAGCATAGTGCTCTGTCATCATGGCGTGTGAAATGCCTGCACTGTTGCGGCCATCGTCCTGCGCCGCTTCGTCGTCCGTGAGTGTTTGATGGAATTTGAGCTGGTGCCTTTTGACGAATGCACGCTGTGCCTGTGACATGGCCTGCATGTTGGAAATCAGCCCGTTTTTCACATGTGCCGGGCTTTCGTTCACATACGAGGAGTGGTCTTCAAAAACCACAATTTGATCGGGATTGTGCAGCTCAAAATTCGACCCCAAAGCAGACTGCATGAGCGTGTTGGCCATGCCCGTGTAGTACTCGTGAATGAAGCGCCAATGGGCTTGCACGAACATGCCTTCGCCTTGCTGCGGTTCGCGAGGTGTAAACGGCGCAATGAGTTGATGGCGATGAAGAATTTTTTCAAACAAACTCATCGCTTTGGCTTGCGCAGGCACTGCTGCGGACTGAAGCGTTTGAAGGTGTTGCTGTCCCCAACGAAGTAAACCACCTTCACTCAAAATGGCCGCGGCCAAAGGTTCGCGACCCTGGATGAGTGGTGGTGTTGGAATATGCGTGAGGCTTGTCAGCGTCTCAAGCAACTCAAAATTGGTGCTAGTGAACAGGCCAATGTTGTCAGCGTTTTGTCTGTAGATGCGCTCAAAACTCTCAGCAATGATGCATTGCACACCAGCCATTTTTTCGGCGGTGGGGCTGTGTTCTCTGGAAGACCCTTTTCCATAGCGCTTGCCCGCAACAATGACCTGAAAACACGCAGCTTTCAGAACCCCTTTGCCAATTGGAAGGATGCCTTGGCATTGTGTTCCTGTGTGCGCATAGTTGCCCAATTGATCGTCGTAGTGGCTCAAGATTGCCACAGGCGTGATCTCGTCTGTTGAGACATCATCGCGCAGGGGGCGTGCTTGCGCCAACGTGATCACTTCGCCATTCAGTTGTCTTTGAATGAGTTGGGGGTCTTGACTTAAATAAAGGACGCGGATCGGAGCAGGATGGGTCATGTTGCGCGGAATTGATCAGGCAGAGCATAAATTGACTTTGGCCCGCTTGGGCGCATCATGGAGAAAAAGTCATAAGGGCGAAAAAAAATACTAAACTAGCATCAAGACAAATGTATCAAGGAGACCCGCATGAACCGCAAAACAACTCAATCAACAAAGACTGCCACCCTTCACAAGCGACGCGCTGCGCTGGGACATCTGGCAACTCTAGGTGCTCTGGCTGCGATGCCTCAGTGGGCCTTAGCTCAATCTGACCGTCCCTTGCGCTTGGTATTGCCAAATGCAACTGGATCGGGTGTTGATGCCATTACCCGTGCAGCCCAGCCTGCACTGTCAAAAGCCTTGGGCACCACCGTGGTTGTTGAAAATCAGCCAGGTGCTGGCGGTGTGGTGGGCTTGCAGACACTGTCCAAGGCTGCACCCGATGGCTTTACTTTGTCTGTGGTTTCCAACAACGTGGTGATTTTTCCAAGTGTTTTGAAGTCATTGCCTTTTGACATGCCTGGCGATTTCACACCCATCGCCATGATGGGTAGCACGCCCATGGTCTTGGTGGTTAACCCGCAGAAAGTGGCTGCTACCAACAGCCGCGAGTTCATTGCTTTGCTGAAGAACAAACCAGGCGAGTTGAACTTTGCTTCGGGTGGCAATGGCACCATTTTGCATTTGGCCGCTGAAATGTTCTTGGACGAGTCCAAGACCAGTGCCAAGCACATTCCCTACAAAGGTGTGGGTCCTATGGTGACCGACCTGCTTGGTGGTCAAGTTGAATTCGCAACTGTGGCGCTGCCCAGTGTGCAGCAGCACATCAAATCGGGTGCTCTGCGTGCCATTGGCATGTGCGGTTCACAGCGAGTGGCTGCTGCGCCAGAGATCCCAACCTTCATTGAGCAAGGATTGACTGGGTATTCTGTGGAAGCATGGTTTGCTGTCATTGGTCCCAAAGGCTTAAGCCCCGCCAACGTTAAGAGAATTCACGATGGCATCGTGGCTGCTTTCAACGATCCGACGTTGAAAGAAACCATGGCCAAGCAGGGTAATACCATCAACATCAGTTCACCTGAGCAAGCGCAGGCGGCATTTAAATCTGAAATGGCCAAGTACGCAGCCTTGGTGAAAAAAGCCAAACTCGAACCACAGTAAGCGGCGACCATCACATCATGGTGGAGTCCCGCAAAGCTTGGGTGGTGGTTTGGGCAACCTTTGTATGCTTGGCCACCATTTTTGGCGTGTCTTATTCGTTTGCTGCATTTTTTGAAAACTTCACCAAAGAATTCAATGCGCAGCGCGCCGACGTCTCCTGGATCTTTGGACTTTGTGGCTTGGTCTATTTCATCTTGGGAGCCTTTGGTGGCATGCTGGCAGACCGATGGGGGCCGCGCGTGGTTTGCATGCTGGGCATGGGCTTCATTGCGCTTGGCCTGTATGTCACCAGTCAGGCACAGTCTCTTTTGACTTTGTATTTCAGCTACGGTCTTTTGGTGGGATTGGGCATTGCATTGGTCTATACCCCGGCAATTGCCGCTGTGCAGCCCTGGTTTACAACGCGTCGTGGATTGGCTTCAGGCATTGCCAGTTCAGGTGTTGGCGCTGGTACGCTGGTGCTGCCTGTCGTCGTCAGTTATTGGATGACCCAAATGACTTGGCGTGAAACCCTTCAGTCCTTGTCTTTGGGCGTCGCTGTCGTTGGATTGCTGGCCGCATACTTATTAGAAAGAGCACCTCAAGCGGGGCAAGGACTTAAGCATGCCATGGCAGGTCTCAGCCTTGGAGAAACCCTGAAAACGCCTGCTTTTCGTTGGCTGTATCTAGGGACGCTTTTCGGTGCGCCGGTCATGTTCATTCCCTTTGCGCACATTTCTGCCGCGGCGCGGGATGCAGGCGTTCCCGAAGCACAAGCGGTGGGCTTGGTGGGGCTGATTGGCATTGGCAGTTTGGTCGGACGTTTTGCCATTGGTTGGCTGGCCGACAGGTTGGGTCGTGTGAAGACGCTCATGCTGATGCAATGTTTGATGGGGCTCTCGTACTTGGTGTGGGCCGTTGCGGAAGATCGAATCGCGTTTGCCATCTTTGCGATGTGGTTTGGCCTCAGCTATGGCAGCATTGTTTCTCTCTTGCCTGCCATTTGCATGGATTTATTCGGTGGCAAAGCGGTCTCAGCCATCATTGGCACCCTGTACACAGGTGCTGCGTTTGGTAACTTGTTGGGGCCTGTTTTAGCGGGCCAGGTTTTTGACTTAACGGGGCAATACAACTGGGTCATTGGGATCACCCTTTGCATTGCAGCGGTGGCAACTTTCAGCTGCTGGCGCGTTTTGAAATATCCACAACACGCGAATTGACCTGCCGACTTTCGGCCCAATTTCCGAGGACTTCATGGAACTGAATCAGTATCTGGTTTTGGCCAGTTTTGCGGCCGTACTCATTGGCATGTCCAAGGGGGGATTGCCTTTGGTAGGCATGCTGTCGGTGCCCGTGTTGTCTTTGGTCATGTCGCCTGTTAAGGCTGCCGTTTTGTTGTTGCCGCTTTTCGTCATTTCAGACGCAGTTGGCGTCTGGCTCTATCGCAAGAGCTACAGTTGGGTGAATTTGAAAATATTGGTGCCTGCAGGCATTGCTGGCGTTTTGATTGGCTGGTTGACGGCCGCCATGATTTCAGAGCTGACCATCAAATTCCTTATTGGACTGGTGGGGGTGAGTTTTTGCTTGCAGACTTGGTTCAAACGAGGTCAATCAGATATTCCCCAGCCGGCATCACTTCCAAAAGGCATTTTTTGGGGTGGCGTAGCGGGGTTTACCAGTTTCATTGCGCATGCGGGTGGGCCACCTTTTCAGATTTTTGTCTTGCCTCAAAAATTGCCGAAAGCTGAGTTTGCCGGAACCGCAACCATCTTGTTTGCCATCATCAATCTGTCCAAGATTGCGCCATATCAAAATCTCAGTCCTTACACAGAAGAAGATTTCTGGAAGGTTCTTGTTTTGGTGCCGTTCGCATTGTTAGGTACTTTCCTTGGGGCCTATCTGACCAAACGGATTGCGGATGCATGGTTCTTTCGACTGGTTCAAGCTGGTTTGTTTTTACTTTCCTTGAAGTTGATTTGGGACGCGGTGGCAACCTAAATCATTGATTGCTAACAGTTTGTCAATTAACTAAGCGTTGTTTAACAAGTTGCTGAATGGCATAATGTTGCTCAACATATTGTTACTTGACTAGAGTTTTAGATGAACAAAGTTATTTTGCGCGCGATTACGGCATATTCAAGGACGGATATGAAAAATGCCTCCGATGCAGCAGTCGCGGTAAAGGGGCGGGAAGCTGTTTATTTGGGCAAGGAATACGTCATCCTAGAAGATGATGCATCCCAAAAACTGGTAGCCGTTTACCGATGTATGAATCGGGGTGAGCTTAAGCGCTTGAAGCGTTGGCCAGCCGGCCTCACTGAGCCCATTGCTTTGCCTGTTGAAAAAGTGATTGCGTCCCGCTTGCCGGCCATCTTGGAGCTGTCGCCCATCAAAGATGCGGCCAAATCAGATCTGGCCACCAAAACTAAAAAACAACGAAACCTGAAAGCCAAGGATTCGAATCTGAATCAAACCGATCTCTTCGAATAAACCTGTCAGTGCCATTAAAAAAAGCCGCATCTGCGGCTTTTTTTGAACTCAACCAACACTGAACTGGGTTCGAGTGTTGGTTTTTGTGAGCTGCATTCAAGCTTTGGCGGATTGAATGATGGCGTTGAATGTTGGGCTTGGGCACATGACCTTCTCCAGCAACTCAACAGAGGGCTTGAAGTAGCCACCAATGTCGGCAGGCTTGCCCTGAACCGCTTTCAACTCTTCAACGATTTTCTTTTCGTTTTCTGTCAGAGCTTTTGCAATCGGTGCAAACTTGGCTTGCAATTCCTTGTCATCAGTTTGCGCTGCAAGTTCTTGAGCCCAATACATGGCCAAGTAGAACTGGCTGCCACGGTTGTCCAATTCGCCTGTTTTGGGTGAGGGATTTTTGTTGTTTGCCAACAAAGTGCCTGTGGCTGCATCCAAAGTTTTGGCCAACAGTTTGGCTTTGTCGTTGTTGGTTTTGATACCCAAGTCTTCGAACGAAACGGCCAAAGCCAAGAACTCGCCCAAAGAATCCCAGCGCAAGTGATTCTCTTCCACCAGTTGCTGCACGTGTTTGGGGGCAGAACCGCCAGCGCCTGTTTCGTACATGCCACCTCCAGCCATCAAGGGCACGATGGACAGCATTTTGGCACTGGTGCCCAATTCCATGATGGGGAACAAGTCGGTCAGGTAGTCGCGCAAAATGTTGCCGGTGGCACTGATGGTGTCCAGGCCGCGAACAACACGCTCAAGTGTGTAACGCATGGCGCGCACTTGGCTCATGATTTGAATGTCCAAACCGTTGATGTCATGCTCGTGCAGATACATCTTCACTTTGCGGATCAATTGGGCTTCGTGCGGACGGTATGCATCCAACCAGAAAACAACAGGCATGCCAGAGTTGCGTGCACGGCTCACCGCCAGTTTGACCCAATCACGAATGGCAGCGTCTTTCACCTGGCACATGCGCCAAATGTCGCCTACTTCAACGTTTTGACTTAGCAAAACTTCACCGGTTTCCAGGTCGGTGATATTGGCCACGCCATCTTCTGGAATTTCAAAAGTCTTGTCGTGAGAGCCGTATTCTTCAGCTTGTTGCGCCATCAAGCCCACGTTGGGGACAGTACCCATTGTTTTGGGATCGAAAGCACCATGCCATTTGCAGAAATTGATCATTTCTTGATAGATGCGGGCGAAAGTTGACTCGGGCATAACTGCCTTCACATCTTTCAAGCGGCCATCAGCCCCCCACATCTTGCCACCATTGCGAATCATGGCAGGCATAGATGCATCGACGATCACATCGTTCGGTGAATGGAAGTTGGTGATGCCTTTTGCTGAGTCGACCATCGCCAGTTCTGGACGATGCTCATGACATGCGTGCAGATCTCGCATGATTTCTTCACGCTTTGAATCGGGCAAGGTCGCAATTTTGTTGTACAGGTCGACCATGCCGTTGTTGACGTTGACGCCAAGGCTGTCAAACAGCTCTTTGTGCTTTTTGAAGGCATCTTTGTAGAAGATCTTGACGCAGTGACCAAACACGATGGGGTGTGAGACCTTCATCATGGTGGCTTTAACGTGCAAGGAGAACATCACGCCAGTTTTGTGCGCGTCTTCAATTTCGCGCTCGTAGAAAGCTTCCAAAGCTTTCTTGCTCATGAACATGCTGTCAACCACTTCGCGGTCAACCAAAGAGACCTTTGGTTTCAACACAATAGTCTTGCCACTCTTGGTGATGAGTTCCATTTTCACGTCACGTGCACGCTCAACGGTCATGGATTTTTCGCCATGGTAGAAGTCGCCATGGTGCATGTGCGACACGTGTGAGCGGGATGCTTGGCTCCACTCGGCCATGCTGTGAGGGTTTTTGCGCGCAAATTCTTTCACAGCGCGTGGTGCACGGCGATCTGAGTTGCCTTCACGCAAGACAGGGTTGACTGCAGAGCCAGTGCACTTGGAGTAACGGGCTTTGATTTCTTTTTCTTGGTCGTTTTTAGGATTGTCTGGGTAGTCGGGCAGGGCATAGCCTTTGGACTGCAATTCTTTGATGGCACTGTTCAATTGGCCAACCGACGCGCTGATGTTGGGCAGCTTGATGATGTTGGCTTCGGGGCGGAGGGTTAATTTGCCCAAAATGGCCAAGTTGTTGGGGATGCGCTGCTCTTCTGGGAGCATGTCAGAGAACTCACCCAAGATGCGTCCTGCAAGCGAAATGTCGCTGGCTTCAACTTCAATCCCCGCAGGCGCCGCAAACGTGCGAACAACTGGCAGAAATGCCGATGTGGCCAGCAGAGGGGCTTCATCGGTCAGGGTGTAGATGATTTTGGATTTTTGATTAGACATTGTGTCCTCGTTTTTGTTGTGCAACAGTAAATCTCGAAAGCCAGTATTAGATCCTAAAAGAGAAGTCTGACACTGTGCTGATCTGAGAGAAAGTCGAAAAATTCAAGCCAAATTTCGCAAGGTGAAATATGGCTTGCGCCTGGGTTGCGGCGGTGTTTTATTGGATGGCAATCAGCTCCACATCGAACACCAAGGCCGCATTAGGCGGAATCAGGCCGCCACCGGCGCCAGAACTGCCATACCCTAAGGCGCTGGGGATGATCAGAGTCCGTTTTCCGCCCACCTTCATGCCCACCATGCCTTGGTCCCAACCGGCAATGACTTGGCCTGCTCCGAGTTTGAAGCTAAAGGGGGCACGGCCAACGGAAGAGTCAAACTGTTTGCCATGATTTTGTGCGGCTGTTGCATCGTAAAGCCAGCCGGTGTAGTTGACTGTGAGGGTGTTGCCTGCAACAGCGCTTGCGCCGGTACCTACTAAAGTGTCTGTGGTTTGCAAGAGCGTGGGGCCTGAAGGTGTGTTGTTACTGCCACCCCCACAGCCGGTTAACAAAGTTGCAAGCGTCAAGGTCAAGCAGAAAAAGATTTTTTTCATGGCGTCGTAAAAATAGGATTCAGTTTTGTGAAGGAGTCAGGCTTTGCGAACAAATTCCGTTTTGAGTTGCATGGCACCAAAACCTTCAATTTTGCAATCGATGTCGTGGTCGCCATCGATCAAACGAATGTTTTTCACTTTGGTGCCCACTTTGATCACACTTGAAGAGCCTTTGAGCTTGAGGTCTTTGATCAAGGTCACGGTGTCGCCGTCTTGCAAGACATTGCCGGAGGCATCTTTGAAAACCTTGCTGATTTCAACTTCCGCTTGAACATGTTGAGGCCATTCGTGCGCACATTCTGGACAGATGAAATTTTCGCCATCTTCATAAGTGAATTCTGATTGGCACTGAGGGCAGTTGGGAAGAGTCATGTATGTCTAAAAGGTTTGCACTAGGTTTGAACTTTAGCACTTGGTCAAGTGTGTTTGATAGATCCTCATAAAGAGCATGCTTCATGGATATCGTTTGTATCTGCTGTACCCACCTAAATACCGCTCAACAGGCTTCAGGACCATCACTGTTTGAGCAGGGACAGTGATGCGCATGAGGCCTGGCCCCATGGTGGTGATGTGTTTTTGTATGTCTGCGCCCAACAAGTCGACAAAGGGGGTGTCGTCCATCAAGCCTGCATTGGCAACCATGATCGTCTCAGAAACATCTGTTTTGCTGGGATTGGCCAAAACCAGTCGAGTCTCAAGCGTTTTGTCAGTGTATCTTTCAAAGGCAAACAGTCGTTCACTTTCGATTCGGCGATAGTTGCCCACGCGCAGCGCTCTGTTTTGCTGATGCAGGTCGATCAGTTTTTTGAGCCAAATCATTTCTGGGTGGTCAGTGCCAACCCAATCCCATCGCATTGGGTTTCGATTTTCAGGATCACCACCACCGGTCATCCCGATTTCAGTACCGTAATACACATTGGGGGAGCCCGGCAAAGTAAATTGCAAAGATTGAACCCAACGGCGTTGCTTGGCGTCAGGAAACTGCGTGGCAATTCTAGGAATGTCGTGGTTGTCAATGATGTTCCAAGATTTCAACATGGGTTCAATGCCTGCATCTTGGATCATGCGTTCGATCATTCGCGCAGTTGTCACAGCACTGATCTCACCTTTTGCAAGACCCAAAATCATTTCTCTCAAAGTGAAGTTCATGACGCCATCCATCGCGGTCAGCCACTGATCGGGGTAATTGACTATTTCGCCAACGACCAAAGCGTCTTTTTTTTCTTGGCGTGCTGCTTTTGTGAGGGCGCGCATGTAGGGCAGACCCAGTTCGTAAGCAGTGTCCAAACGCCAGCCGTCTGCCCCATCACGGAGGTAGCCGCGAACCACGGAATCGGGGGCTTCATACAAATATTGGCGAACTGCAGGGTTTTCTAAATTCAATTCAGGTAAATTTTGAAAGCCTGTCCAAACGCGAGCGCCTCCTTTGTATTGCGCACCGATTGCAAACCAATTGCGCCAAGGGCTGTTGGGGTTGACCATGGCGTCTTTAAACTGTGGTGAGTTGCGGCCCATGTGATTGAACACACCATCTAACACCACTTTTAAACCTAGTTGATGGGCATGCTTTGCAAATTCTTTGAAGTCCTTGCGGCTACCAAATTCTGGCGAAATGGCTTTGTAGTCCAGTGCGTCGTATTTGTGATTGGTCCATGCTAAGTGAATAGGGTTCAAGTAAATTGCGGTGGCACCCAGTTGCTTGACATGGTCGAGTCTGGTCCCAGCGCTTTGAATGTCGCCTCCCCAAAATTCAAGCTCTTGACTGTTGAGCTTTTGGGCTTCTAACTCGGTGCCGCGCTGAGGCTGTTCATGCCATTCTTTGAGAACCTTGGGTGATTGATAGAGGTGTTTTTTTGCTTCTAAATGATCAGAAGGTACAAACCGATCGACAAGAATTTGATAAACGATGGCGCCATTTCGCCAGTCCATTTCGCGAGCCTCGAAAATTTTGCCACTTCGTAAGTTTGGGGTCGCTTGCGATGCAAATAAATTCAAAAAAATCAGGGTGACGACAATGCGCGATGGACGGAGGAGGCTCATTGAATTCATCTTATTTAGATTAGTTGCGGATTATCATATTGAACCAGTGATGTGTGAGTTCCACGAGATTCTTTCGAATTACCAAATTAAATCTGCGCTCGAAATGCCTTGGGTGAAATGCCTGCGTCACGTGTGAAAACGCGAGAGAAATAGGCGGGATCTGTAAAGCCCAGTGTGTAGGCAATGCTGGAGATGCTGAGGTTCGTATAAGCCAAATTTCGACGTGCTTCGCGCATCAGTCGCGCTTCAATCAAGCGCAGTGCGCTGCTTCCATTGGCAGCGCGCGTGAGCCGACTCAAATGGGTTGGAGAGATAGACAAGGCTTTGGCATACTGGCTCACAGTCCAATGGGCTTTGAAATTGAGCTCAATTAATTCTTTAAACCGCTGAACCAATTCCGAGTCATTGAATTTGGCGTCCGCCAATGTGCTCTGGGCAAGTTGTCTTGCAACCCAGCCCAACAACACGCCACTCAGTCCTCGCAGCACCAGCGCGCGGGCTTTTTCTTGCGCGGAGAACTCAAGCCATATCTGATGAACAGTTTGGGTGACGAAGGTATCAGCGGACAGCACACAGGCCTGATCAAGTTCAGAACGAAGGGTGCCTCCGCCCACCAACAGTTCGTCCAGTAATTCATCGGCCAAGGTAGTGACCCAACCGCGCGTGTCTTTTTCAAATCGAAAGGAGTGGACATGATCGGGGGGCACATTCACCAAAGAGCCTTGAGGCAAAGCATGGGTTTTTCCATCCAAGGTGGCCCATCCGCCGCCATGCGCTATCAGCAAAACCTGATGCAAACGTGCATGTCGATGGGGTGCCAACTCCCAGTCGTGCAGTTCCGACCGGTCTGCAATGGTTTCGCAGTGCAACACGTCTGGCAAATGTGTGGATTCGCCAAATAGACTGTAGCTATGTACATGGGCAAGTGTTTTTTCCATGTTCGAAATGTACAAGTTTTTGCCAGTTTCAGCCATTCCTGTCGGGTCGCTTAAGAGGTATCTTTCGATTTGTTTTGACAAATTGCCTTAGATCAAGTTTTACGGAGACAACAAATGAAAACCCAAGTTTGCATCATCGGTGGCGGGCCATCTGGCCTGATGCTTTCCCAGTTGCTTCATCTCAAAGGCATTGAAACGGTGGTTTTGGAGCGCCAAACAAGGGATTACGTCCTCAGTCGCATTCGTGCCGGTGTTCTGGAAAATGGCTTTGCCAAACTCATGCGTGAAGCCCAATGCGGTGAGCGCATGGACCGAGAAGGGGAAATTCACGATGGATTTTTCTTGGCGCATGCCGACAAACTGAATCGTGTTGATTTGCACAAATACAGCGGTGGCAATTCCGTGATGGTGTACGGTCAAACGGAGTTGACGCGCGATTTGTATGAAGCGCGGGACCGCATGAACGGCATCGTGATTCACAGCGCAGAAAACGTTCAACCGCACGATGTGAAGTCCGACAAGCCTTACGTCACCTACAGTGTGGGCGGTGAGGAAAAACGCGTTGATTGCGATTTCATCATTGGTGCTGACGGATTTCACGGTGTGAGCCGCAAATCCATCCCAAGCGACGTCATTAAAGAATACGAAAAAGTGTATCCCTTTGGTTGGCTGGGCGTCTTGTCTCGAACCAAACCAGTTTCGCCTGAGCTGATTTACGCCAAGCACCCGCGTGGTTTTGCACTGTGCTCTTTGCGCTCACAAGTTTTAAGCCGTTACTACATCCAAGTGCCACTGACTGATTCAGTTGAAGATTGGTCGGATGAGGCTTTTTGGGCGGAGTTGAAACGTCGTTTGCCCGCTGAAGTGTCTTCTCAATTGATCACAGGTCCCACCATCGAAAAGTCCATTGCACCGCTGCGCTCTTTTGTGGCTGAACCCATGCGTTACGGCAACATGTTTTTGGCAGGTGATGCGGCCCACATTGTGCCGCCCACTGGTGCACGGGGTTTGAACACTGCAGGGTCTGACATTTACTACTTGTACCATGGCTTTGTGGACCACTACCAAAAGGGTGACAGCACAGGCTTGGACAACTATTCCGAAAAGGCGCTGTCCCGCGTTTGGAAAGCGCAGCGCTTTTCATGGTGGCTCACAACCTTGTTGCACACGTTTCCAGATTCAATCGAATACGACCAAAAGTTGCAAGAAGTTGAGATGGCCTATTTGTTCTCATCCGATGCAGCCCAAAGTTCCTTGGCAGAAAATTACGTGGGACTGCCTTTCTGATCCATCAGATCGCTAGCTCTTCGCCACCTGTGGAACGGTCACCAAAGAGTTCGCGCATCAATTGCCGCAACCATTGGTGACCAGGGTCGCGGTGTAGGCGACCGTGCCAACACTGCTGGATGGCACTGTCTTCTACTTTGATGGGCAAGTCGCGCATGACCAAATCAAAAGGTTTGACAATGCGTTGTGCAAATCGCTCGGGCACCACAGCAATCAAGTTGGCATTTTGCAGCACGTCGCCCAAAGCAACATAGTGGGGCACTGTGAGCCTCACTTGTCGCGAATATTTTTGTTGGTCCATGGCCCCATCTACTTTGCGATGTCCTGTGCCAGTTGCCAAAACGCGAACATGCTCTGAGGCAAACAAGGCTGCCACTGAGATGCTTGTCGTCTGTGCCAATGGATGCTTTTTGCGCATCAGGCAAACGTATTTTTGCTTGAACAAGGATTGTTGAAAAAAGCCTGCTTGGAGTTGCGGTAGCAGTCCCATGGCCAAATCAATTAGGCCCGTTGACATGTCTTCTTTGAGCGCCGATTGCGCCACGCTCACAATTTGCAAAGTGACACCGGGCGCTACTTTGGCCAGGGCATTGACCAGTACAGGTAAGAAATACATTTCGCCAACATCCGTCAGGGCAATGGTGAAGTTTCGGCGGCTGGTCTTTGGATCAAAAGCGCCGCGCACATTCAAAGCTTGTTGCAAGCCATTCAGCGCAGTGGCGATTGGCTCTGCCAGCTGCAAGGCGTAAGGCGTTGGGGTCATGCCACCCTGGGTGCGGATGAACAACTCGTCATTCAAACTGGTGCGGAGCCTGCCCAACGCACTGCTCACAGCGGGCTGGCTCATGTCCAACAGATTTGCAACCGCTGAGACGCGTTTCAAAATGAGCAAATGGTGAAATACCAAGAGCAAATTGAGGTCGAGTTTTGCCAGTTCCATGGATCTTTTTAATATTCGATTTTCAAATAATCATTATATTTAAAATCTGATTTACTAATTTAAAGCGGCTGGCATGATGAACGTCAACCATCTTGTGGAGATTCGCACACATGCAAGAACAGCCAATACATTGGGAAACGCCTGGCACCAGCCGGATCCCATTTGCCGTCTATACGCAACAGGCCACGCATCACAAAGAGCTTGAGCGGTTTTTTTACAAGGCTCACTGGAGTTATGTGGGCCTAGAGGCTGAAGTCCCCAATGCGGGTGATTTCAAACGAACCGTCATCGGCGAGCGGTCTGTCATCATGACCCGCGCGCAAGATGGTCAAATTCATGTGGTCGAAAATGTGTGCGCGCACCGTGGGATGGCTTTTTGCCGAGAGCGGCATGGAAATAAAAAAGAATTGGTATGCCCTTACCATCAATGGAGCTATGCCTTGGATGGCAAGTTACAAGGGGTCCCCTTTAGACGCGGTGTGCGGCACGAGGGCAAGGTCAATGGCGGCATGCCTGCCGATTTTGACCCCAAAGACCATGGCTTAACTTCGTTGAAAGTGGCCATACGGGGTGGCGTTGTGTTTGCTTCTTTTGATCACCAGGTTGAGTCTTTGGAAGACTACATGGGGCCGGTGATCTTGAAGTACTTTGACCGATTGTTCAATGGTCGACAGCTCAAGATATTGGGCTACAACCGTCAGCGTATTCCAGGTAACTGGAAATTGATGCAAGAGAACATCAAAGATCCTTATCACCCAGGCTTGTTGCACACTTGGTTTGTGACCTTTGGCCTTTGGCGCGCTGACAATAAAAGCGAATTGCGCATGGACGACAAGCATCGTCATGCCGCCATGATTTCCACGCGCGGCTCTGCAGGACAAGCAACGGGTGGGGCTTCAGATGTGACGCAGGTCAGTAGTTTCAAAGCCAGCATGGAACTCAACGACCCCAGTTTCTTAGACATCGTGCCCGAGCCTTGGTGGGAGGGGCCTACGGCTGTCATGATGACGCTATTTCCCAGTGTGATTTTTCAGCAGCAGGTCAACAGTGTTTCTACGCGCCACATTCAGCCTGACGGTCATGGCGCATTTGATTTCGTGTGGACACATTTCGGCTTTGAAGACGACACGCCAGAGATGACTGAGCGCCGCTTGCGACAAGCCAACTTGTTTGGCCCTGCAGGATTTGTCTCAGCCGATGATGGTGAAGTAATTGAATTTTCGCAGCAGGCCTTTGAATCTAAATCTCAGCACCGCGCGCTTGCTGAGTTGGGCGGTAAAGATGTAGGCGACACCGATCATATGGTGACCGAAACCCTGATCCGAGGGATGTACGAATACTGGCGAAATGTGATGGAGGATTGATCATGGTTGACATGCAAACTTGGTTTGGCATCCAGCAACTTTATGCCGATTACGCCAGTGCCGTCGACAGTGGGCAATGGAATTTATGGCCTGACTTCTTCACAGAGCAGTGTGTTTACAAATTACAACCCCGTGAAAATCACGAGCGCGGATTTCCCTTGGCCACATTGACATTGACCAGCAAGGGTATGTTGAAAGATCGCGTGTATGGCATCAGTGAAACCATCTTTCACGACCCCTACTATCAGCGACACGTGGTGGGCGCACCTATCGTTCGAAAAGTAGAAGAAGGCCGCATTTACAGTGAGGCCAACTACGCGGTGTTTCGTACCAAGTTGGACAAAGAAAGCACCGTCTACAACGTGGGACGTTATCTTGACATCATTGTGTCGACACCCGAAGGATTCAAATTCGCTGAGCGTCTGTGCGTTTACGACAGCGAGATGATTCCCAATTCTGTGATCTACCCCATCTAACCATGAACAACTGGATTGACGTGGCCGCAGAGGCCGATTTGTTTGAAGGTGCAGGCATTGCTGTCACCCCTCAAAATCATGACATCGCTGTTTTTAAATTGGAGGAGGGCGTGTATGCGATCAACAATGAATGCAGCCACGGCAACGCCAAATTGTGCGATGGATTTATGGAGGGTCATCATGTGGAGTGTCCCTTCCACCAGGCCTTGTTCGATGTCCGCGATGGCTCCGTTCAATGCGGACCTGCATCCGAGTCCGTCAAATCGTGGCCTGTCAAAATTGAAAATGGCCGAGTATTCTTGGATCTGAACGGGTAAGACTGTTTCTTCCCTTGTTTGCAATCAAGGTGTGACGGGTTTCGTGCTGGCCACCTTGGCTAAAAAATCAAAGATGGCGGTGTCGCCCATGTTGCGCGCATCGGCCAATTCTCCAGATTGCGTGGCATAAATCACTTTGCCTGCAGGTGACAGCACTGCAATGGCGGGAATTCCTTTTTTGAGCGGCACACCGTAGGCTTGTGCAATGTCGAGGTTGCGGTCAAATTTGCCAACATTGACTTTGACCATTTTGAAATGCTGCTGAATCAATGGGGCACTGGGCCCTGTTTTGAAAGACATGTCCAACACTTTGCAATCGCCACACCAGTTGGCACCAAAGACCACCAGTACGGGTTTGTTGGTGGCTTTGGCCTCTTGGAGGCTTGTCTGAATCTGTGCAGGTGCATTGGCTGATTCGTCGTAAGGGGCCGTCGCAGCGTTGGCACTGAGCGCAACCGCCAGCAATGCCCATATAAATGTTTTTAACATCGAGTGACTCCTAATTTGAGGGGTAGCCAGCAATGCCTGCTGGAAAATGGGCTCAATATACAGCTTATTTCCGATTGGGCTTGTGCACTGAGTTTCTGTTTGCGCAGGATAATCTGTACATGCCTGACTCTGTGACCTCGAAGCCCACCATCATCCTTTGCACTCTGAACGCGAAGTACATCCACGCGTCTTTGGGCCTGCGCTATCTGATGGCCAACATGGCGCGTCACGGTAGCCAAGCGCTGGCAGATCAAACAGCATTGCTTGAATTCACCTTGTCGAAGCCATTGCCAGACATGGTATTGCAATTGTTGAACACCTTGGGCGAAGAGCGCCCAGGTCAAACACAAGTCATCGGTTTCGGCGTTTACATTTGGAATGTGCTTCAGACCACAGAGCTGATTCGTTTGCTTAAATGCCAGCGCCCCCGCTTGAAAATTGTTTTGGGCGGTCCCGAAGTAAGTCACGAAACCGACCAACAAGACATTGTGAAATTGTCTGATCATGTGATCACAGGCTGGGGGGATGTGAGCTTTCCGAAACTTTGTTTGCAATTGGTTCAGGGGCCGCCCCCGCTCATGAAGGTGATCCCTGGCGAACAACCGCCAATGGATCAGATTGCTTTGCCATACCAACACTTTTCGGACGCCGATTTGGCCAACCGTTTGTTGTATGTGGAAGCTTCAAGGGGATGCCCATTCAAATGTGAGTTTTGTCTCAGCTCTTTAGATAAAACGGCGTGGGCTTTTGAGTTGTCGCCGTTCTTGCATGAGCTCAAAATTTTGTATGAGCGTGGCGCCAGAAACTTCAAATTTGTCGATCGCACTTTCAATCTGAAGATTGAAGCATCTGTTCAAATTCTCCAGTTCTTTTTGGATCGATTGAATGAACCCGGTGCAGAAGGTTTGTTGGTGCATTTTGAGGTCATTCCAGACCATTTGCCAGACAAGTTAAAGGCTTTGATTGCGAAGTACCCTCCTGGGGTGCTGCAATTTGAGGTGGGTATTCAAAGTTTCAATGAAATCGTTCAAAAACTGATTTCTAGGCGGCAAGACAACATCCAGACAGAAGCCAATTTGCGATGGTTGATCAATGAGTCGCATGCACACCTTCACACCGATTTTATTTTTGGTTTGCCTGGTGAAACATTGGACAGCTTTGCAGAAGGTTTTGACCGACTGATGGCCATTGGACCGCAAGAAATTCAATTGGGTATTTTGAAGCGTTTGCGTGGAACGCCGATTGCAAGGCACACCGTGCCTTTTGAAATGGTCTATGACGATCAACCACCTTATGTGGTGCGAAAAACCAAGGACTTGGATGCGTCAAGCTTGGAGCGCTTCACCCGCATGGCCAAGTATTGGGACTTGATTGCCAATTCGGGACGCTTCAAAACTAGCTTGCCCTTGATATTGACGCCTATTGGACTGCCTGCTTCTGCGTTCCGATCCTTCATGCATTTTTCCGATCATGTTTGGCTGTCTACTGGAAAAACTTATGGGTTGACACCCGAGGATTTAGTAGACGCTGTCTTTCATTATTTGACAGTGGTAAGAGAGATGGATTCATCGCCTGTTCGTGCATCGCTGCTCCAAGACTATTTGGCAAGTGGTGCCAGGGCACGGCCAAAATGTTTGGCGCAGGAACGCTTGCCCTTGGGGGGTGAGCCTACAAATCAGAGCTCACATGAGCAATCAGTCAGCACTGCGCACAAATTGCGTGGGCGACAAGACCGTCATGGGGTCACAGCAGCATCAACAGATTGAAGAGACATTGAGGAATTGCGAGTAAATTAATGAAGATCAATCAACTGGATGGCAAGCGCGTTTTATTGACACAAGCCACTGATTTCATGGGCCCTGCATTGCTCAGAATGTTTCAAAACCAAGGCGCTGAAGTGATCGCAGATGATCGCCCCTTGAACCAAGATCCTTCACTTCCACAACAGTTAGTCCAAAGCGCGGGGCACATTGATATATTGCTTTTGCATCTTGCATTGCCTGCACCCAGCACGCCCGCTGTAGACATTCAAGATGACGAGTGGCGAAATGTGTTTGCGCACTTGGTTGATCCCATGCCTAGATTGGTTTCAGCAGTACTGCCTCAGATGCTTGAACGCCGGGAAGGGTGTATTTTGCTGATGGGCAGCGCTGCGGCGCTGAGAGGGCAGAAACGTACCGGCAGTTACAGCGCTGCTCGTGGTGCACAACTTGCCTATGTCAAATCGGTCGGGTTGGAGCTCGCCTCGCAGGGCATTCGTTTCAATGCCATTGCGCAAAATTTTGTTGACAACCCAACCTATTACGGTGCCGAGATTCAAGCCAACCCCAAATTTCAGGACCGTCTTAAAAGGGAAGTTCCCTTGGGTCGATTGGTCAGCGCTGAAGAAGATGCCGCTTTCGCAGCGTATTTGTGCAGTGATCAAGCAGCTTGCTTTGTGGGCCAGGTTTTTCCCGTTAGTGGGGGATGGGCGACCTAAAAAAAGTTTGATACGCCTTTGGAAGCCTCAAGCAGAGGTCGATTTTTTCATTGCACGGCTAAGATACATCACAGGCAACAAGCCCACCAAAACTAAAGCCAAACTGGGCAATGCGGCTTCGCCCAATCGCTCGTCTCTTGCCAGTTGATAAGCCATTACGGCCAGTGTGTCAGTGTTGAAGGGGCGTAACACCAAAGTGGCTGGCAGCTCTTTCATCACATCCACAAAAACCAGCAGTGTGGCAGCAAAGATGGAACGCTTCAACAAAGGCACATGCACTAGGGTAAGCAGTTTGACCCCAGATATCCCCAGCATACGCGAAGAGTCATCTAGGCTTTTGGGAATGCGTGTGTAGCCACTTTGCACAGTTTGCAAGGCGACTGCACAAAAACGAATCATGTACGCCCAAATCAGACCCAACACCGTTGCCGTGAGCCAGAAACCAATTTGGGAATCTGGCCAGCGTTGTTGTTGCCATGTGACCGGCAATAACAATCCCACCACGACCACAGCCCCTGGAACCGCGTACCCCAATCCGATCAATCCCGTTGCCATGCGGGTGGCGAGGTCTTTCTTGGTCCTTAAGCTGTACGACAACACCAGTGCCAATGCGACAGCGATCAGTGCAGTCATGAGTCCCAATCGAAGACTGTTCAACGCCCAATCGATGAATCGAGCCCATGGCACATCGAGATCAGAGTCCATCAAGGGTCTCAGCATTAACAGCACGGGTAACAAAAATCCAAAGAACAGGGGCAGGGCGCACCAAGTACTCATGCCGATTGCGGACAGGCCAGTTAAAGAAGTTGGCTGCGCATCTGATGACGGTGCATAAGAACGCAGGCTTGAAAAACGCATTCGGGCCTGCGCCATTTTTTCAAGTTGTAGCAATACAAGAACTGTGCCCAGCAACAAAGTGGCCAATTGCGCTGCGGCAATTCGGTTGTCCATGACCAACCAAGCTTTATAAATGCCAGCCGTCAAGGTTTGAATACCAAAATAGCTGGCAACGCCATAGTCCGCTAACGTTTCCATCAAAGCCAGTGCAACTCCTGCGGCAACTGCCGGCCTGGCCAAAGGCATTGCGACTTCTAAAATTCGACGTTGAAGGGGCGCCCCTAGCATGCGCGCTGCCTCCATCAATTGCGATGCACGCTCACTCAGCGCTGTTCGCGCTAACAGGTAAACATAGGGGTACAGTGCCAGAGAAAAGACAAGGATGGCCCCACCCAAACTTCTCACTTCTGGCAAAACACGGCCCTCAAGGCCAGTTTGGCTGCGAATGAAATTTTGCAAGGGTCCGCTGTATTGCAAAAAGTCCGTATAGGCATAGGCAACCACATAAGCGGGTATGGCCATGGGCAGCAGCAATGCCCATTCAAAAAAAGATTTTCCGGGAAACTTGAACAAGGTCACCGCTGCGGCTGTGCTGGTGCCCAGCAAGGTGACACCCACCGCAACGCCAAGGCAGAGCAACAGGCTGGTGATCGCATAGCCTGGCAAAACAGTCTCGATCATCGCCGTCAGGACGCCCGCAGAACTGGCATTCCACTCGAGCCATGAACTGACCAATGCCACCAGGGGTAAACAAATGATCAACGCCAACAGGCTGAGTAAAACCGAACGAATTCGGAGGGTGGGCATTCGCAGAATCCAATGAAAGTCTAGGGCAAAGCTTGTCGGAACAAGCACATCTTCTTAGGAATTGTAAGGATGATCATGAGGTCATGAATGCCACGGGGTCTGCCTGTCCTTACAATTCGGCCATGTATTTGACACTTCAACAAGTTGACGTTCGCTACGCAGGCCAACTAAAGTCTGCGGTACACGGTGTTTCTTTAAAGCTTGAGGCTGGCCAAATTGGCGTCTTGATTGGTCCCTCTGGCTGCGGTAAAACCAGTTTACTTCGCGCCATTGCCGGTCTTGAGCCAGTGGCGGCTGGTGAAATTCAGTTGTCAGATCGCGTAGTCAGCCGCTTAGGCTTTTCGGCCGCGCCAGAAAATCGCCGCATGGGCATGGTCTTTCAGGATTACGCTTTGTTTCCTCATCTCACAGTGGCGGGCAACATTGCTTTTGGTCTTCACGGTCAAAGTTCCGAATTCAAGTCATCGCGTATCAGCGAGGTGCTCCAGTTGGTTGGGCTTGCAGATGTGCAAGACCGCTATCCCCATGAATTGTCGGGCGGGCAGCAGCAACGCGTTGCACTGGCGCGAGCATTGGCACCTCAGCCCGATTTACTTTTATTGGATGAGCCTTTTTCAAACCTGGACGTGGACTTGAGAGAGCGACTGGCATTGGAAATCAGAGGTATCTTGAAAGCGGCCAAAGCAACTGCTTTGTTTGTGACACACGATCAAATGGAGGCCTTTGCCATTGGTGATGTCATTGGTGTCATCCAAGAGGGGCGCCTTGCGCAATGGGATGATGCCTATCACCTGTACCACCGTCCGGCCTCACGTTTCGTGGCTGAGTTCATTGGTCATGGTGTCTTTATTCCTGGTCACCGCAAGGTGGTAGGTGCAAGGGTGGAAGTGGCAACGGTTTTGGGCTTGCTGACAGACGACCTTGACGCTTCTCTGGTGGGTGGGTTGGATGACCGTGCATGCGATGTTTTGCTTCGGGCAGATGACATCGTCCACGACGACGAAGCACAGGTGAAAGCCGAAATTATTCGAAAAGCATTCAGAGGATCTGAATTTCTGTACACATTGCGTTTGCAGTCAGGTGACATTGTGTTGGCGCACGTGCCCAGTCACCACGACCACAAGTTAGGTGAGTGGATTGGCATTCGAGCGGAAGTGGACCATGTGGTGACCTTTGATTGAAGAAAAGCTTCTTTGCAAATGAGAATCATTCTTATTTGATGTAGAATTTGCTCAAATTAACATTTTGAGGTGTCAATATGAGCAATAAATCATTCAAAAAAGGCCTTCGCCATCCGTTTGCATTTCTAGCCTTAGCGGTTTTGAGCGCCACTTTTCTAACATCAGAGGCACAAACGGGCAGTGCTTCGATCAATATCTATTCGGCGCGTCATTACCCAACCGATGAAGCCCTCTACAGCGATTTCACCAAAAGCACAGGCATCAAAATCAACCGTGTCGATGCGGACGATGCCGGCATCCTGACGCGACTGAAAGCCGAAGGCAATGCATCTCCAGCCGATGTGATTTTGTTGGTGGACGCAGCCAGATTGTGGCGAGCAGAAGTCGATGGCTTGTTTTTGCCCATCAAATCCAAGGTGTTGGAGGACGCGATTCCAGACAATCTCAGAGCTAAGCGCACTGACACTGGCGGAGTTGCTTGGTTTGGTTTGTCAACACGTGCACGTGTCATCGTTTACGACAAATCGAAGTACAAAAAATCGGATTTGGATACGTACGAGAAATTGGCTGATCCAAAGTTCAAGAGCAAACTCTGCATTCGATCTGGTTCCCACCCCTACAACCTGAGTTTGTTTGGTGCCATGACAGAACATTTGGGCACCACACAAACAGAGGCATGGTTAAAAGGCTTGGTGGCTAATATGGCACGCAATCCTGCTGGTGGCGATACTGATCAGATCAAAGGCGTTGCCTCTGGCGAGTGCGGTGTGGCCGTCACCAACACTTATTACATGGCCCGCTTGCTGCGATCCACCAATACCGCAGAGAAGGAGATGGCTGAAAAAGTGGGTGTTGTGTTTCCCAATCAGGGCAGCTGGGGCACTCATTTGAACGTTGCTGGCGGTGCGGTTGCTAAAAATTCAAAAAATACCGACAACGCAATTAAATTCTTGGAATATTTGGCCAGTACGTCTGCTCAAAACCATTTTGCAAATGGCAACAATGAATGGCCTGTTGCGAAAGGTGTGAGCTTTGACAATCCTGCCCTGAAGGCCATGTCGGGTGGTAGCTTCAAAAGCGAAGTGTTGCCTATCAGCGCTGTGGGTATGAATCAAATCAAAGTACAGCAAATGTTGGACCGCGTGGGTTTTAAATAGAATTTGGAGGTACTTTTTCTTTGGAAAGTACCTTTCATTAGGGTTTTCGATAGAAATTTTGTCTTTCAAATTGTATACAGTTTGGTGTGCAGTTGGCGTTCGTCAAATGAACGTCACGCCTTAAACCTCTGTGATTGGAAGAGCCCTATGACTACCGTATCCCTTCATCCTGTCGATGAAAAACTACCAACAGGCAAGCTGGCTGCATTGGGTTTGCAGCATGTATTGGTCATGTATGCAGGCGCAGTCGCTGTGCCGCTGATTGTGGGACGTGCCCTCAAACTCAGTCCACAAGATGTGGCATACCTCATCTCTGCAGACTTGTTTTGCTGCGGTTTGGTGACACTGATTCAGTCTCTGGGTGCTACACAATGGTTTGGCATTCGCTTGCCCGTCATGATGGGCGTGACCTTTGCCTCCGTGGCCCCCATGGTGGCCATGGCCAATGCAAACCCTGGAGAAATGGGTGCTCAATTGATCTTTGGGGCCATTATTGGTGCAGGCGTGATCTCCATCCTCATCGCGCCAGTGGTCAGTCGCATGCTGAGATTCTTTCCACCGGTAGTGACTGGCACCATCATCGCTGTGATTGGAATCAGCTTGATGCGCATCGGCATCAATTGGATTTTTGGCAACCCAGTTGGTCCCACAGCACCAAGCATCGTCAACCCAGAACACAAGCAATGGCTGGATGCAGCTGCGGCCGCCGCAAGCGCGCCAGGTTCAACATTGCCTGCCATTCCCAAAGACCTGGCTTTGTTACCGAAAATGCCCAACCCCAAGTATGCAGATTTAACGGGCGTTGGCATTGCAGGCTTGGTGCTGGTCACCATCATGTTGATTTCTAAGTATGCCAAAGGCTTTGTGGCCAACATTTCCGTTTTGTTGGGCATCGTGGTGGGTGGCTTTGTGGCCGCAGCGATGGGCTTGATGAACTTTGACAAAGTGGGCAAGGCCGCATGGTTTGACGTCGTGATGCCATTCCATTTTGGTGCTCCGGTGTTTGAGCCTGTGCTGATCTTGACCATGACGCTGGTCATGATTGTGGTGATGATTGAATCTACCGGCATGTTCTTGGCGCTTGGCGAGATGACCGATAAAAAAGTTGACCAGGCTGCACTGACGCGAGGTTTGCGCACCGATGGCTTGGGCACTTTGTTGGGCGGTATCTTCAATACCTTTCCCTACACCAGCTTTTCACAAAACGTAGGTCTGGTTGCCGTGACAGGTGTGAAGAGCCGATTTGTTTGTGTTGCAGGTGGTTTGATTTTGTTGGCGCTTGGTTTGCTGCCCAAAATGGCGGCCTTGATTGAATCCTTGCCAACTGTGGTGTTGGGAGGCGCTGGCTTGGTGATGTTTGGCATGGTGGCTGCGACCGGAATTCGCATCTTGAGCAATGTCGATTTCAAGAACAATTCCTACAACGCCATGATTGTGGCCATCTCCATTGGCATAGGCATGATTCCATTGATTGCACCTAATTTCAAACAATGGATGCCTCATAACTTGCACCCCTTGATTGAGTCAGGTATTTTGCTGGCTTCTATCAGTGCAGTACTTTTGAACTTGTTCTTCAATGGTGCAAATGGCGATACGCGAGATGCTGTTGAAGCGGCCAAGCAAGTGGATTCGCATTGAACGGTGAGTTGTCAGAGAAAAAAAGGCCAGCATTTGCTGGCCTTTTTTTTCGGGTCATAGCCAAGTCAAATCGACTGAAACCCTTCCAAGACATTGACTGTGTTGCGGCCAAAGTCTGCTACAGCATAGCCGCCTTCTAGGGTGAACACAGTGGGCAAGCGCAAAGAGGCAAGGGCACGGCCCACCTGCAGGTAATGCACTGATTTTAATTTGAAACCGCTGATGGGATCGCCTTCGTAGGTGTCCAAGCCCAGAGGTACAACCAAAGCTTGAGGCGAAAAATCAGCGATAACCTGCAAAGCCTTTTGCAAAATGTCATACCAAGTTTCAAAGGCCGTACCTTTGGGCAAGGGGAAGTTCAAGTTGTACCCCTCGCCAGCACCCGTCCCGCGCTCATCGGCATGCCCTAAAAAGAAGGGGTACTCGGTTTGCGGATCACCGTGAATTGAAACGGTATAAACATCAGAGCGTTCATCAAAGATAGCTTGTGTGCCATTGCCATGGTGGTAATCAATGTCCATCACAGCAATTCGTTGCAGACCTTGAGAGCTCAAGTGTTGCGCCGCAATGGCGGCATTGTTCAGGAAACAGTAACCACCCATGTATGCTTTGCCAGCATGGTGTCCGGGTGGCCGCGTTAAAGCCACGGCGGATGATTCTCCCTTGCTCACTGCCTGAGCTGCGGCGAGGGCGCAAGCAGCACCTTCGCGCGCCGCTGTCCAGCTGCCTGACATAAGCGGTGTACCTGCATCGAAGGCATATTGCCCTAACTTGGCTGCAAAATTGAGGGGTGGTCTGTCCGTTCGGAAAGCCTGATTGCCAGGCAATGGCCAAACAGAGGGCAGTGCATCGCGGCTGACATTGTCTGGACTCAAACTAACCCATTCATCCCATGCTGTTGAAAGGAAGGTCAAGTATTCTGGTGAGTGCACGCGGAGAAGCGCTTCATCGAGTGGAAGATCGCCTGATGGCGTTAGCAACTCACCAACGGGTCGACGCTCAAGCTCACTCAATACATGTTCGAGGCGTTGTGGAACTTCATGGCAATCGACCAGCCGGCCCCTGAACATTTCTTGCCGACCTTTGTGTAAATGGTGCAGCTGGTTACTGAATATTTTCATGGTAGGTGTTTATTCAATGCTGGTATCAGAGCTTTGGTTCTAGAGCGTTTGGATGATTGTGGCTCGAGGCTGACGTCCTTAGCAAGTCAAATATCGGTTGAATTATGGCGCAAATGCATCTTGCGCAAACTCAATTGATCGGTTCGTTGAATAGTTAACCAACTCAAAAACAATGCGATACATTGCGATAGAGTACAAATACTCAGACAAGCCTACAGGCAGTCAACTGGGGCATCCTTTGGTTGAGTTGCTTGAAAGTTTGCACTCTCAGGGATCGATTGGAGAGGCAGCCAAACATCTAGGCCGCTCATACAGACATGTCTGGGGAGAGCTCAAATTTTGCAAATTAAAAAGCAAGTTTTAAAAAATACCAAACTGATTGAAAAGTCGCGTACTTTTACAACTTCTGCTTCGGCGGTAGGCTCTTTGCGATGAATGCTTCAATCGACTGAATGTCGATTGGTTTGTACAACACTTGAATGTTCAGTTTGTCAAACAGCTGCAAATGCTGAGGTGAAGTGTCCGCTGTCACAATGCAAGCAGGAATTTCTTCGTTGAATTCTTCACGCAATTTTTGGATGAAGAAGATGCCATTTCTTTCACCCAGTCGGAAATCGCTCAAAATAAAGTGCAACTCAGGAAGCTCTGCGAGGTATTCTGTAAACTCGTTCTCGTCATGCGGAATCAAATACACAGAATAGCCTGCACGTGTGAAATACTGTGCATATGCATTTTTGAGAGAGTAGTCGTTCTCAATGATGCCCAGATTCACACCAACCGAAGAGTGAAGCACTTCGTCGATCAATGCCGTCGGCTCAGCGCTGCCGTGAATTGCAGTCTGTGAGCCCACTCTATTTTTGAGCAACGCGTTGCCTTGCGTTACAGGGTAGCGTGTTTGAATTGTGAAAAGAGAGCCAACCCCAAGTTCTGAGTTGACAGTGCACTCGCCGCCAATTTTTTGAACAATGCGATTGACAATCGACAGGCCTAAGCCCAGGCCATCGTGATGTGATCGAGAGTGCTCAGAGCGAAAAAACTCTTTGAATATCACTGGCAAATCTTCGGCTGGAATGCCATGCCCCGAGTCTTTGACACTGAATTTAAGTTGGCCCTGTTCACTGTCAAATGCAACAACAATACTTCCAGTGTCTGTATATTGAACGGCATTGAACAATAAATTTCTGAGAATTTGCTCTAGAAGTTGAGGGTCACCTTTCGCAAAAATGTTTTGGTGTTTGACCGTGAAAGAGAGGTTCTTCTCTTTGCACAAATCAGAAAAACCAACTTCCAGATCGTGTGCCAATTGCGCAATTGAAAACTCAATGTTTCGTGGAGAAACACCTGAATCAAGTTTGCTGATGTCTAACAGTGTATTGAACATGTTATTGAGGACAGCGATGCTATTGCGCATGCGTGCAAATACCCGGTTTTCGTACTCGGGTAGATTTTTGGCGTCAATCATGTCGACAAAGATATTGATCGATTGCATGGGTTGACGCAAATCATGGCTGGCTGTGGCAATGAATTCAGATTTGGCAACGTTGGCCGCAATGGAGGCATTCTTTTCAGCGACCAGTTGATCGATCATGGCGTCATTCTTAAGTCGCAATGAAAACGACTTTTCCCATGATTGAGAAAAAAGCATGGCCATTTTGATGGCCAAATAGAAGGCCACCATGGAGCCAATTGGAATGGGCCAAAAAATGAATTCGTAGTGCGTGACGATGAAAAGCAACTCAGGTAGTTTCAGCGGCAACACAAAGTAAGTGAAAGATTTCCAACTGACACAGTAGCCCACCATGCCAACAAACAAAATCGTTAAGCTGATGATTTGATAAATCAAGTAATTGGCTGGGTCTGCAGTGTCCACAAAAATAAACCAGCCAATGCCCCAAACAAATGTCACAGCTCCTAATGCAATGTTAAGAAGCAGCAAGTTGGTTTGAACATTTGCCTTGAGATCAATTTTTTTAATCAGGAAGAAACGACCAATGACCACCACGGCCATCAACGCAAACCAAGCATTGATCAGCAGGTTGTCAGTGGTCTTCCAGTAAAGCGGAATGCACAAAATGGGCGCCAGTACCGTGGCAATGGTGCTGGATTTGGCGAAGCTGTGCATGTATTGCAGCTTCTCAGTCGCCACAAGCTGCTCAAAATTTGGAAACTCAGCTTGCAGATTTTCTTGATTCATGTTTTTATTGCTGAGCAGTGATGCAAGAGGTATTAATTGCTCAACAACTGATATTTTTGAGCTTTAAGAACCGCCTGCGTTCGATTGAAAACCCGCAATTCTTTGAAGATTTGATTGATGTGAATTTTGACTGTCTGTTCTTTGATTTCCAGATAGTCAGCAATGATTTTGTTGGGATGGCCAAGCGATATCAGATGCAAAACTTCCAATTGTCTTTGAGTCAGTCGGAAATCAGGTTGTTCTTCTGCCGTTTGAACGACAGATGGCATGCTACTCACTTCAAATAGTTTTTTCAGTTTGTTGTAAATGCTGATGGACGTGTTGTTCTTTGAAACAAACAAGGTTGCACCTGCAGCCACTGCACGTGGTTCCCAGGTTGGCGATTCAAGACCTGATATGGAGACCACATGTTCTACGTTGCTTTTTTGCTTGAATACCTTAATGCCAGCCAGTCCGCTTAGACCAGGCATTTTGACATCAAGTAACACAACCCATGTTTTGTCCATGGCATCGACCAAATCAAGCCCCTCACTGGCGTTGCTGGCTGTATAGACACCGATGCCCAAGTTGCTGAATTCTCGTGTGAGAATCTCGCCTAATGCTTCCCGGTAGACTGGGTGATCGTCGATGATCAGAAGGGCATTGGAGTATTGATTGGTCATAGCTCGTTTGATCTTAGTCGCTGCCCTGTGATTTTCAATGAAACTTAGGTTATAGATGGTGCAAAATGCGCCTGAAAATAGTTTCTCATAATTCGCTGTTCTGGCAGCAAAGTCAAATCACCGTTCTTCCTGAAGCATGTGCACCAATTTCACACCCATTCAGAAACCCCATTGGGTCAAGGATGCTTTTGGCGTCGATGTGCCTGCTGGATACCCAAGTGAAGCCTATCCGGGCTTTGAAGCCCCCGTCGTTGTGCAGAGTCATCAAACATCTAGAGTAGCTTGTGGGTTGGCCAAATTCGGTTTAATACCCGCTTGGGCAAAAGACGACAAAATAAGCCGCCATACCTACAACGCACGTAGCGAAACAGCAGCCGAAAAGCCCAGTTACCGAGCAGCATGGCGAAATCGCCAATACGGCTTGGTACTGGTTGAAAATTTCTATGAGCCCAGTTACGAATCGGGCAGGGCAGTGCGTTGGAAGATTGGTTTGGCCTCGGGCGATCCGTTTGGCATCGCATGTTTGTGGGACCGATGGACAGATCCCACTTCTGGTGAATTGGTGGTGAGTTTTTCGATGCTCACGGTCAATGCCGATGCGCACCCTGTGATGAAGCAATTTCACAAGCAAGGTGATGAAAAGAGAACGCCTGTGATCATTCCGCCGAATCTGCACAGTTCTTGGTTAGCCTCCTCCACAGAAAGCGCGGCAAATTTGATGTCATGGCAGCACATGCCGCCACTGGTTGCAGAGCCTGCACCTGTCAAACGAATTGAATGAAAAGCGCTTCATTCAAGGCTCATTTTTTTGAGTCATCTGTTTTCGGACTTTTTCCAAGTACGCCTCAAAATCAAAGTCGGGTCCTTGTTCAAAGGCAATGGCCTGCCAATGTTTGTGCGTTGCGATGAGGTTTTTCTCTTTGTGTTTAACAGGACAAAAGTAAGCTTCTGTGGCTTTGATAATTTCTTGAACATAAGCTGCCACACCCACGCCATAAGCACAGTAAGTGCAGTGAAACTTTGACACCCAGTCCAAGTACTTCAACTCTTGTCTGTCAAAAATAATGTAGTCTTTTCGGTTGAACTTTGGAATGCCATAAATTGGAAAACAGGTCCATTGGTAGAACGAGACACAAAGATCTAGCAGCATGATTGGAAATACCATGCTGTAAATGATCGGTCCTGTGATGAGGTTGATGGGTCGCGATCTTTTGAGCAGTGCAATGAGACCGATTTGATAGTTTGTTGGCATACGGGCGCCTTTCATGAGGGAATTGAATCTCAATTTATCCCTATACCAAAACGGCAGCTTGACTTATGTCAACCTAATTCATGTGACAATCACTTCAGTTTGAGAATCACAACCTTGAAAAAAATCATGAGCAACATCAATTTCAAAACTTATATCTGCATCGTTTGCGGCTTTGTCTATGACGAAGCCGAAGGTCGGACCGAAGATGGCATTGCACCTGGTACTTTGTGGGCCGAGGTGCCCGAAGACTGGACATGCCCGGATTGTGGTGTTGCCAAAGCTGACTTTGAGGTTGTCGCTATCTGAGGGTTTTGTGAAGCTAGTTTGGACGTGTCATGATTCAGTCATGTGTTTTAAGTATGCTTGTAACAAAGCATTGACTTCCTTAATCCCATCATGATGTCAAGGTGAGTCTTGCCTCACTCAGGAGCTTTTCATGCCATCAGAAACCAATCCGCTAAACGTCCTATTCCTTTGCACGCACAACTCTGCCCGTAGCATCTTGGCAGAAGCCATGTTGAATCATTTGGGCAAAGGGCGCTTCAAAGCCTTTTCTGCGGGCAGCAGCCCCCGTGAAAACCAACAGCCCAATCCCATCGCCCTTGAAACGCTTCGTCATGCTGGATTGTCGATAGACGGCTTGAGCAGCAAAAGCTGGGATGTGTTTGCCCAACCCGATGCACCCAAGATGGACCTGATCATTACGGTGTGCGACAACGCAGCTGGAGAGGTCTGTCCCTATTGGCCTGGACAACCGGCCACTGCTCACTGGGGGTATACGGATCCATCAGAAGTGCAGGGTGGTGATGCGCAAAAGAGAGAAGCTTTTGTACAAACTTTGCATTTGATCCGCAAGCGTTTGGAAATATTTGTGAATTTGCCTGCGACCAGTTTGTCGCGCTTGTCAATTGAAAAGACGGCACGAAATTTGGCCCAAGATTGAAGTTTTAACAATGACACAAGACAAAACAGTTGCGCCAATGAGTGTTTTTGAGCGATACCTGACGGTATGGGTTTTTCTGTGCATCCTGGCTGGTATTGCACTGGGACAATTTTTCCCGCAGGTCTTCCAAGCCATTGGCAGCATGGAAATCGCCCAAGTCAATTTACCGGTCGGTTTGCTCATTTGGGTCATGATCATTCCCATGCTGGTTAAAGTAGACTTTGCTGCCTTGCATGAAGTTCGCAAGCACATCAAGGGCATTGGCGTTACCTTGTTTGTGAATTGGTTGGTCAAGCCGTTCTCAATGGCCTTGTTGGGTTGGTTGTTCATTCGGCATTGGTTTGCACCTTTGCTTCCACCAGATCAAATTGACAGTTACATTGCTGGCTTGATTTTGTTGGCGGCCGCACCTTGTACAGCCATGGTGTTTGTGTGGAGCCGGCTCACAAGCGGTGACCCCTTGTTTACCTTGTCGCAAGTGGCGCTGAACGACAGCATCATGGTGATTGCCTTTGCACCCTTGGTCGCTTTTTTGCTAGGCATTTCGGCCATCACTGTTCCTTGGGATACTTTGCTTGCCTCAGTTGTTTTGTACATCATCATTCCCGTTGCCCTGGCGCAATGGCTTAGGAAAATTTTGTTGTCTAAGGCTCAGCAAGTCTTTGATGATGTGATGGCGAAAATAGGACCCTGGTCTATTGCAGCCTTGCTTGCAACCCTGGTACTGCTGTTTGCATTTCAGGGTGAAGCCATATTGAACCAGCCTTTGATCATTGGACTTTTGGCCGTCCCCATTTTGATTCAAGTGTTTTTCAATGCGGGGCTGGCCTATTGGTTAAATCGTGCTGTTGGCGAGAAGCACAGCATTGCGTGCCCTTCAGCACTGATTGGTGCTTCTAATTTCTTTGAGTTGGCTGTCGCTGCCGCCATCAGTTTGTTTGGATTTAATTCTGGAGCGGCTCTGGCCACTGTGGTGGGGGTGCTGATTGAAGTACCGGTGATGTTGTTGGTGGTTTACGTCGTGAACAACTCAAAAATTTGGTACGAGAAGTCCAACGAAGCCAATCATTAAACTGCGATGAATGAGGCTTGGGATTTCAATGCGAATTGATCATGTGACTGGCCAGCTCGCTAAACTGGTTCAGCAAAGCTTGCCGAAATCCTTCGTCGCCGACTTGTTCGGTTAAAGCTTGTGTCATGCACAGCATCCACTCATCGCGCTCTCTAGCGCCAATGGCGTAAGGCGCATGCCGCATTCGCAGTCGTGGATGCCCCTTCTTTGCGATGTACAGATTGGGCCCACCTAGCCAGCCCGACAAATACTCAAAGAGCATTTCTTCGCTGCCTGCCAAACTTTCAGGGTGAAGCTGACGAACAGCATAGGCTTCCGGCAACTCGTCCATCAACTCGTAGAAGCGATGGACCAGTTGTTTGACAGCAGGCTCGCCGCCGATCAGTTCGTAAGGGGTGATTGATTTTTCCAATTTATTCCATCTTGGCGCCAGACTTCACAATCACCTGTTCCCATTTGTCAATTTCTGTTTTGACAAATGCACGGAACTCATCAGGACTGTTGCCTACAGGTTCTGCACCTTGGACTTCCATTTTGTCCTTGATGTCTTGGGTTTGAAGCGCTTTGGTTGCAGCATTGTAAAGTGCTGCAACGATGTGTGGAGGCGTTTTAGCGGGCGCAAACAAGCCGTTCCAACTGGACACCTCAAAGTCTGGCAAGCCTGCTTCGGCCATGGTGGGGACATTGGGCATCGTGCCCATGCGCTTTTTACTGGCCACCGCAATCACGTTTAGTTTGCCACTTTTCAAATGGGGAATGGCCGACAAGGCCGTCTGAAAACTCATTTGAACTTGACCGCCCAAAAGGTCGGCTATGGCCGGTGCTGCGCCTTTGTAGGGCACGTGAATCAAATCAATGTTGGCTCTCATTTTCAACAATTCGCCGGCCAGGTGAGGGGAGCCGCCATTGCCACTTGAAGAGAACGCAAATTTGCCAGGATTTTGTTTAGCGACTGCGATGAACTCTCGAAGGTTCTTGGCCGGCACAGAAGGATGAAGCGTAAGCACAGAGGGTGCCGTCATGAATTGCGTGATGTGAACAAAGTCACGCATCGTGTCGTAGCTCATGTTTTTGTAGGCGGTCATGTTGGTGGCATTGGCAATGGTGCCCAGGAGGAGGGTGTAACCGTCGGGCGCACTGCGCGCTACAAATTCGGAAGCAATGTTGCTACTGGCACCCGCGCGGTTTTCCACAATGATGGGTTGGCCAAGTGTTTCTTGCATTTTGATGGCGATGCTTCTGGCAACGATGTCCGTAGCTCCCCCTGGGGCATAGCCCACCAACAGCTTGATGGGCTTGACAGGATAGTTGCTGTCTTGCGCGTAACTTGTCAGTGAAAAACATGCCAAAACAACGGCCCAAATTCGACGCATACGCAACCCGTTCATAGTCATTGATCAACTTTGAAGTTTAGAGACTCTTGACGGTCACATGCAAGGCGTATGGATTGGTAGAGACCCTAGGGTGAATTTTCTTCATGCTTTCTTCAGTAAGATGGCTCAATAAAATCAATGTCCATGGCACTGGACAGTTACCAGTGGGCATTTGATTGACCGAATTGGAGTTATGCGTTGTGAGTACATTCATCCAAACCAATCTAGAGAAGCCTCGCGCATGGTTTCCACAAGAACTGTCGCGAGATTCCTCTTGGATTCATTTTCTAAGTCGTGAGGCCGTGACTGAAATTGAGGAAGCGCTTCAGCATGCCAAAGCAACGGGGAAAAATTGGCTAGAAATGACAGCCAACGACTTCCCCTTGAAGCGACACGCCAAGCAAGCCATCGATCAAGCCTTTGCAGTGACTCAGACGGCGTATGGCATGTGCTTGCTCAAGGGTTTTCCAGTTGAACGTTGGTCGGTAGAGGACGCGCGCTTAGCGCATTGGGGCATTGGCCTCAATGTTGGCGTGGCCAGAACACAAAACATTGCCAGCCAAGTGATGAACGATGTTCGCGATGAAGGCGGTAGTTACAAGGTGAAAAATGGCCGTGGCTACAACACCAATGCAGGTTTGGATTTTCACGTTGACTCATGCGATGTGGTGGCCTTGTTGTGCTTGCAAACAGCAAAATCTGGCGGCACCAGCAAGGTGACTAGCTCGATTGCCGTGGTTGATGAAGTGAAGCGATTGCGACCGGACCTGATTCCTGTGATGCAGCAACCTTTCTATTACAGCTACCAAGGCACCAATGACGCCAGCCAACCGCCTTTTTACAAATGTCCCATTTTGGGTGATGACCCAGAGTTTTTCGCTTTGCGTGCCAATCGAAAAAATGTCACGGCTGCGCAACGCGATTTTCCTGAAGTACCTCGGTTAACCTCAGCGCAAATTGAGTTGCTGGACCTACTGGATGAACTGCTGCCCGATGATAAGTTTTGCTATTCCATGCAACTTGACAGAGGGGATATGCAGTTGTTGAACAACTATGTTGTGATCCACTCGCGCACCAATTTTGAAGACCATGAAGAGCCTGAGCGTAAGCGTCACTTACTGCGCCTGTGGCTCAGTATTCCTCAAGGGCAACGGTTGCCCCCACTTTGGAAAGAGTACTTTGGTGACATCGAGGCTGGCTCCGTTAGAGGTGGTGTCCGAGGCAGTCAAATCACAGAAGCATTTCTGACATATGAGAAACGTCAAGCAGAAAATTTGGGGATGACGCTGCGGCGCGCCACATGATTTAACTTTTTTGACGCGCATTGAGCACCTATGAATTCAGTTCAAATTGATCCAACGCTGCGTCAAGAGCCCTCGGCAGAAGTTCTGGGTTTTTCTTTGAACATTGCCATCGAGACTTTGTCTGAAATCGACCGATTGGGAAAATCTTTTCTGCAAGGGCTGGGTGTTGAGTCATTCGATTCAACATTGTTTTACCCTTATGAGTACAGGTTGAATTTCTTCCAAGAGATCTACGATCGACTTGGATGGCCAGGCTTGTTCATGCTGGGTGCGAAAATTCCTGAACGGGTAGCACAGGTATTCGAAAAAAGGGCACGCCATCCACGTATCTGTTGGTAATAGAGCCCTACGCACAAGAACTTGTTGATCTGATCGACCTGCAAAACTTGGATCAAACTCGAAAAGCTTTAGAGAAAATGGTTGTCTTGCACAACCAAGAACTTACCCTAGACGCAAACCGTGGGTTGCGTGGAAAAGATGCCACTTCTCAATGGACGCATGTTGAGGAGCCCGCAGAAGAAGGCGAATTGGCCAGATTTTTACTAAGCAATGTTTCTCTGTCGCCTTTGAAATTCGAAGCGGCTCTCAGATCAAATTGCCTTTTTTGCTTCCGAAAGATCTTCCCCGAAAGCGTTGACTTCACCTATGAGTTTGCACCTGAAAAATCGCAAACATTGGGACTTCATCATCAATGCAGTTTCCGATTGATTTTCCGTCCCATGGAAAAAGGTTTCACACATGCCACACGATGGTCCATGCAACTCGAAAGCATTCAGAAGCAACTGTATAAAAATGCGCTTGATTTTGCATTTGACCAAGAAAAACTGGTGAAAGAAAAAGCGCAAAAAATTGATGAACTGATGCTCAATGTGTTGCCCAGAAAAATTGTGGACCGCTTGGAATCGGGCGAAAAGACAATTTCCGATGGTTGTCCCAATGCGACGATCTTGTTCAGCGACATTGTGGGATTTTCAGCCATGTCTGTTAGTCAGTCTGCCGAGGAATTGGTTTCGCTTTTGAATGATCTGTTCTCTAAATTTGATCAGCGTGCGCTTCATTTGGGTGTTGAAAAGATAAAAACGATTGGGGATGCATACATGGTTGCGGGCGGCTTGGAAAGTGACGGCATGCTCGATGCCATTCGTGTAGTGGAAATGGCGATTGGCATGTTCACAGATTTGGCTGAATTTAACCAACAACATCAGATGGCACTGCAGATGCGCATTGGCATCAATTCGGGTCCTGTGGTTGCAGGTGTCATTGGTCACACCAAGTTCTCATATGACCTATGGGGCAATACCGTTAATACCGCCAGCCGCATGGAGTCAACTTCTTTGCCCGGCAAAATTCAAATTTCTCCGAGTACCTATTTGCAGGTGAGGGAACACTTTGACATTCGGGAGCGTGAATTGGTTGAATGCAAAGGACTTGGGAAAATCATGACATATTTTGTCAATGGTCACTTGTCGGATTGAATTGCTCACAATGAATACATTGAATTTACAAGCTATCACGCCAAACCCTAGCGCCTGATCCCAAGTACTTCTTCAAGTGTTATGGTTAGGAATTTTGACTTTATATTGATTCAGCATGGCCAAAAACTTCAGTGAAATGGAAGACAGTAATCGCTCTTCAAATCTCAGTATCCATGCGGTCATTGAAACATCAAGAAGAACTTTTCTAAGAAACGGTGCTGCAGTTTCTTTGGCCACCGTCTTGGCGCCTTTGTCTGGCTGCGCAGTTCTCGCAGGACCCTCCAATAAAATTGGCTTCAAACCCATTCCAGTGGGTATGGGCGATCAGTTGGTTGTTCCGGAAGGTTACACCGCGACTCCTTTTGCCCCTTGGGGCGATCCAGTGGGCATTGCGGGTCGTATGCCTCCTTTCAAAATGGATGGCAGCAATTCTGCGGACGATCAGGCGGTGCAATTGGGCATGCACCACGACGGTTTGGAATATTTCCCTCTGCAGGGTTCTAGCCGTGGTTTGTTGGCGATCAATCATGAATACACCGATGACGGCTTACTTCATGTTGGCGGTTTCAATCCAATGAATCCGGAGAAAGTTCGAAAAGCCCAAAACGCGCACGGCTTGTCTGTCATTGAAGTTGAAATGAAAAATGGTCGATGGAACATGGTGCGCCCATCGCCCTATGCGCGACGCGTGACTTTGAGCACGCCTTTTAGAGTAGCAGGACCAGCTGCAGGTCATGCACTGATGCGCACCTCGGCTGATCCTCAAGGACTCACAGTTTTAGGAACCTTGAACAATTGCGCCAGTAGCAAAACGCCTTGGGGTACCTATTTGTCGGGCGAAGAGAACTTTGCTTTCTACTTTGGTGCAGGCGACAAGCCCACTCAAGATCAGCAGCGCTGGGGTGCCCCAAAGTCTGGTTTCTTCGCTTGGGACAAGCATGACCCCAGATTCGACCTGCAAAAGAATCCCAATGAGTTTCACCGATTTGGTTGGGTGGTCGAATTGGACCCCATGGATCCAAACAGCACGCCAGTGAAAAGAACCGCGTTGGGACGTGCAGCTCACGAAGGTGCTTGGGTGGGTGTGACCAAGGATGGCAGAGCCGTCGTTTATTCTGGTGAAGATGCCCGCTTCGAATACATTTACAAATTTGTCAGTCGCGACAAAATCAAACAGGCAGGTAACGGCCTGACACAGGCGCAGGCCAACCAAGATTTGCTAGACCATGGCGTCTTGTACGTTGCAAGATTTGATGCAGATGGCAAGGGTCAATGGATTCCGCTGGTGCATGGTCATGGCCCACTGACTGCAGCAAATGGGTTTGCCGATCAAGGTGAAGTGCTCATCAAATCAAGACAAGCCAGTGACTTGTTGGGGGCCACCAAGATGGATCGCCCAGAGTGGCTCACCATCGACCCTCTCTCGGGTTGGGTCTATTGCACCCTGACCAATAACAGTCAACGCGGCACCCCTGGAAAACCTGGTGTCGATGCTGCAAATCCAAGGGTCAACAATTTCATGGGTCAGATCATTCGCTGGAAGGATGCGTATGATTTTGATGGCCGCACATTTGAATGGAACCTGATGGTTTTAGCTGGCGATCCAGCCAATGAACGCGCAGAGGCCAAAGGCAATATCAAGGGTGATGTTTATGCCTGTCCGGATGGCATTACTTTTGACAAGCAAGGCGTTCTTTGGATTCAAACCGATGCGCATGCAACTCAAATGTACAAAGGCGAGTTGTCACGTATTGGCAACAATCAAATGTTGGCTTGCGATACTGCTACAGGCGAAACCCGTCGTTTTTTAACAGGGCCGACCAACTGCGAGGTGACGGGCGTTACTTTTACCCCCGACAGCACCACCATGTTTGTGAGTATTCAACACCCTGGGGAGACGCCTTCGGATCGCAGTGATCCCTCCAAACCAAGGCGATACTCCAATTGGCCAGACTATGCGCCCAACGGACGACCCCGATCTGCTTTGGTTGCCATTCGCAAAGTCGATGGCGGAATCATTGGCTCTTAATGATTAAATCAGCGATCGAAATCGCTATTCAAGTAAAAGTTAGAGTCTTTGTCGTATTCCTGAATTGTCATGAAGAGCCTATGAGATTAGTATGGCAGCGTCTTTCATTTATATATTTACCAATGAATTCAAATTTAATATCAAAATCGATTTTGATCGCAGTGCTGACATTTGTCAGTTTTTTCACTAAATTTGCAACAGCTGGAACAGTCACTATCATCACCTCTTTTCCCAAAGAGTTAACACAAATTTACAAATCTGCATTTGAAAAAGCCAACCCTGATATCAAAATTGAGATCTTGAACAAAAACACCGTGCAGGGTATTTCATATGTTCGCGAGTTGCCTGTAGGCCAGCGGCCAGATGTCTTTTGGGCCTCAGCGCCTGATGCCTTTGAAGTGATGTCGGGTCTGAAGTTGCTAGAGCCCATTGGCGATTTGGCCAACAAAGCAACGCCCGCCAAAGTGGGCGCCTATCCCATCAACGCGCCTGACAACATGTACCTTGGCCAAGCCTTGGCTGGTTATGGCTTGATGTGGAACACTCGCTACATGGCTGCCAACAAACTGCCGGCTCCCAAACAATGGGCTGACCTGACCAAGCCTGAATATTTTGGCCATGTGGCCATGAGTTCTCCTTCACGTTCTGGAACCACACACTTAACAGTCGAAACCCTGCTGCAAGGAGAGGGCTGGGAGAAAGGCTGGCGTCAATTGCTGCAAATTTCGGGCAACAGTGCAGCCATCACCGAGCGCAGTTTTGGAGTGCCCGATGGTGTGAACAATGGCCAATTCGGCATTGGCCTGGTGATTGATTTCTTTGGCTTGGCTGGCAAGTATTCTGGTTTCCCAGTTGAGTTTGTTTACCCCGATGTCACGGCAGTTGTGCCTGCCAATATTGCCTTGGTTGCCGGCAGTAAAAATGCTTCTGAGGCCAAAAAATTCATCAGCTACACCGTGTCTCAACAAGGGCAAGAGTTGCTCTACAACCCCAAAATTTCTCGCTTGCCCATCTTGCCTCCTGAAGCCATGGGTGGCAAAACACCAGCGGGTTATCCCAATCCTTTTGAAATTGCCAAGCGCGCCAAGGTTCAGTTCAACTCTGACTTGTCTGAGGCGCGCTACAACGTGGTTTCTGCACTGTTTGATCAAACCATCACCTTTCGTTTGAAAGAGCTGCAAGCTGCAACCAAGGCCATCCATGCCGCTGAAGCTGCCTTGGCCAAAAAAACCAACGCCAATGCATCAGAGCTTCTCAAGCAAGCCCGTGAAGCAGCTTTCAGCCCTGTGGTGAATGCGCAGAAAGCAGCTGACAAAGAGTTTTTGGCTTTGTTTGCGGCTAACAAAAAAGATGCAGCAGTGAGCAAAAGCGTGACGGGTTTAGAGAACTACTGGAACAACAGCGCGCGTCAGAACTATGAGCGTGCAAAAAGCCTGGCAGAGCAAGCATTGGCTGCTGTCAAGTAAGCCCTAGGGCAGCAGCATGACCATCAATGGCCAAGCAGCCAACCAACTTCAAGTGAGCCCGCAACCTCAAATTGGGTGGGTCACCATACGCCCCGGTGTTTGGCTCGCCGGTGGATTGGTGTTGGTGTTCTTGCTGTTGTTTTTTGCTTTGCCCGTTGCGCGGGTTTTCATCACTGCTTTTTTGGATGGCGATAACAGCTTTACTCTGGGGCATTTCAGCGCGTTCTTTTCGCAAGACTTGATGCGCGAGTCATTCATCAACAGTCTGTACGTGGCTGTGATGTCGGCTATTTTTGCAGCACTGATTGCCGTTCCTTTGGCTTACTTTACCGTCCGGTTTGATTTCAAAGGCGCGCTTCTCATTCAAACTTTGGGCGTTCTGCCGCTTATCATGCCGCCCTTTGTGGGGGCTGTCGCGTTACAACTGATTTTTGGGCGTTCAGGCACCTTGAATCTGTTGTTGAACGATGCATTTGGTTTTACGCTGCCCATCATGGAGGGTCTCAATGGCGTCATTTTTGTAGAAGCCATTCATTACTTCCCCTTCATTCTCATGAACCTCACCGTTGCGCTGCGCAACATAGACGGCGCCATGGAAGAGGCCGCCATGAATCTGGGATGCAAAGGTTGGCGCTTGTTTTGGCGCGTTATTTTCCCGCTCGGACTGCCAGGTTTTGTGGCGGGTGCATCTTTGGTATTTGTCAAAGTGTTTGATGATTTGGGCACGCCCTTGGTCATGGGCCAAACCAACATGCTGGCACCTCAAGCCTACTTGCGCATCACGCAAGTGGGCCTTGAAGATCCCATGGGTTATGTCATCAGCGTTCTCATGATTGTGTTTTCGATTTGCGCCATGGTCATTTCTGCCAGAGCTTTAAAAGGTCGTGATTTTTCTACCCTGCAAAAAGGTGGGGGCAGCATTCAGCGTCGCCAACTTTCACCTTTAGAAAGCGCACTGGCTTATCTTTGGATTGGTGTCATCTTGCTGATTACTTTGTCGCCCCATTTGGGTGTTTTGTTGTTGTCGTTTGCAAAAGTTTGGAGCTTTTCACCACTACCTGATGCCTACACGCTAGAACATTACGCCACAGTGTTTCAAGATGCCAGCGGCATGATTCAAAACACCTTGATTTACTGTGGACTGGCTGCGGGATTGGATGTTTTACTAGGCGTGACCATCGCTTATTTGATTTTGCGCACCCGATTGCCAGCACGCCAATGGCTGGATTGGGTAGCCACCGCATCGCTGGCGGTCCCTGGCATTGTGTTGGCCATTGGCTTCTTGCGCATGTTCAAAGGTGTCAACGTACCAGGCACCGATGTCTTGCTCACGGGCACTTGGGTGGCCATCATGTTGGCCTATGCGGTACGCCGGTTGCCCTATGCTTTGCGAAGCTGCATGGCCGCTCTGCAACAAGTTCACATCTCTCTTGAAGAAGCGGCCGAGAGTGTGGGTGCCAACAAAATGCGCAGCATTCGAAGGGTGCTGGTCCCACTGATGACGGGTGGTATCTTGGCCGGGTTTGTCACAAGCTTCATCACAGCCGCTGTCGAGTTGTCGGCCACCATCATGCTGGTATCGGCAGACTCGCAAGCGCCTATGAGCTATGGCATTTACTTGTACATGCAAAGTGTGGCGGGTCGTGGACCCGGAGCGGCCCTTGGTGTACTAGCCATCTTGGTAGTGGCCATTGGCACTTATTTGTCACACCGCGTGGTTGAACAGACGGCAAGCCGCTTGGCTCCTCGCAAGGAACATTCATCATGAAAAAAGTCAGCGTTCAATGCCGCAATATCCGTTTGGCTTATGGAAGCACGGAAGTGCTCAAAAACGTCAACCTCGACATTCAACCTGGTGAATTTTTTGCATTGCTGGGTCCGTCAGGATCTGGCAAAAGTACCTTGCTTCGCTTGATTGCAGGTTTCAACAAACACCAACACGGCGAGTTGTTGGTGGATGGTCGCGACATTGGCCAACAAGAACCATGGGATCGCAACATTGGCATGGTGTTTCAAAGCTATGCCCTGTGGCCTCATTTATCCGTATGGGACAACGTAGCTTTTGGTTTGGTTGAGCGCAAAGTCGATAAAGCCACTCTCCAAAGCAAAGTGGCTGCAGCGCTCGAGTTGGTCGGCTTGTCGGCCTTTGGTCAGCGCAAACCCAATCAACTCTCGGGCGGACAACAGCAACGCGTTGCATTGGCGCGCACCATTGTGATTGAACCCCAAGTTTTGCTACTGGACGAGCCCTTGTCTAACCTTGATAAAACCTTGTGCGTGCAAATGCGACAAGAGCTGTTGGCGCTGCAACGTCGCTTGGGCATCACCACCATTTTCGTGACGCACGACCAAGAAGAGGCCATGACCACCGCCGATCGCATGGCGGTACTTGACCAAGGTGTGGTTCAACAAGTAGGCACTCCCACCGAGCTCTACGATCACCCCGCTAATGCCTTTGTGGCCAATTTTGTGGGCACCATGAACATGCTGGATGCCAAGGTACACAGCCAACACATAGATCATTTGGCGCTGGATGTTATGGGAGTAGGTGTGGTCAAACTTCCAAACCCATCAGGCGGCTCAAATCTATACAACATAGATCAGATGGTTCAGCTGAGTTTTAGACCACACGCAGTAAGTGTTGGCTCGGCGCAATCAGCTTCTAATGACGCGACGCTTTGCATTCAAGGTACCGTGGAGGGCAGTGAGTTCATGGGTGAATCGACTCGGTACCGAATTCGGGTGGGTTCTCAGTCTTTGTCTTTGGATCAACCGCACTATGCCGGTGTACCCAAATTGACTGCAGGTACCGCCTTGAATTTAAACGTATCGACAACACAAATCAGACTTTTTACCGTCTGAGAATTTGCATTTCCCAGCATCCAAAACCATGAAAAATTTAAATTTACAAGCTGTGATGATTGACTTGGATGGCACCCTGGTCGACACCATCGGCGATTTTGAAGTTGCCTTGAACCGTGCACTTGCAGACCTGCAAGTGCCTACCGCCAACCGTGCGCTCATTGAACGAAGCATTGGCAAAGGCTCAGAGCACCTGATTCGTACCGTGCTGAAACACCAATTGGCTTTGCCAGGAGTGGCGGGCAATGCGCCAGAGCTTGATCAGCTGTTCAGCCCCGTGTGGGAGCGCTATGAACACCATTACCTCAGCATCAATGGAGAGTTCTCCAATGTTTTTCCTGGCGTCATGGAAGGTTTAGAGCAAATCCAAACCTTGGGCTTGCCCATGGCCTGTCTGACCAACAAACCCATTTCATTTACGTTGCCGCTCATTAAGGACAAAGGACTGGCGCCTTACTTTTCAAAAGTATTTGGTGGCGACAGTTTTGAGCGTAAAAAACCAGACCCCTTGCCATTATTAAAAACCTGTGAGGCTTTACAGAGCCTGCCAGCACGGACCCTGATGATCGGCGATTCCAGTAACGATGCGCAAGCAGCTGATGCGGCAGGATGCCCCGTCGTGCTCATGACGTATGGTTATAACCATGGCGAGCCCATTCAAAATACGCCTGCCTTGGCGTGGCTAGATTCATTGGTGCAGTTGCAATTAAACAATTCCTGATAAGGCTTGTTTGAAACTCAATCATTGAAGTTTTTAAGGCGCGTGAAATGTTGAATCGTCGTACGTTCTTGCCTGTTTTGCCAGCAGTGGTTTGCTTCAACGTGGCACACGCTCAGCGTGTTGTTAACAAGACTTTGAATGGTCGTCTGCCTTTGCTGATTGCACACAGGGGTGCTTCTGGGTACCTTCCTGAACACACCTTGGCAGCCTATGCGCTTGGGATTGAACAAGGTGCTGATTTCATCGAACCTGATTTGGTACTCAGCCAAGATGGCGTACTTCACGCAAGGCACGAGCCCCTGCTTGCTAGAGTGCATTTAGAGCCCGACGGGCTGACCATTAAACGAAGCGCTGATGGAAAACCTGTTCTGCATCGTACCGATACAAGTACCAATGTGTGGCAGCTTGAAAAATATGCAGACCGACTGGTGATCAAACATCTGGATGGTAAACCCATTGCCGGATGGTTCGCAGAAGACTTCACAGCCGCAGAACTTAGAGCAGACATCCGCGCGCAGGAACGCTTGCGTGATTTTCGGCAGACCAACAATGCCTTCAACGATCGATATCCCATACCGACATTGGCTGAGGTCATTGAATTGGCGAAGCGGCGCAGTCTAGAATTAAGTCGCACCATTGGCATTTATCCTGAAACAAAGCATCCAAGCTACTTTAAAAGTTTCACTGATGCCAAAGGCCTGCCTCGCATGGAGGATTTGCTGTTAACGCAATTGCATGCGGCTTATGGCAATAGCCGAGTTGCACCCATTTTCATTCAGTCTTTTGAAGTGAGTAATCTTCAGTATCTTCGCAGTCGAACGAAGCTACAACTGATACAACTACTGAGTGCCAATGGAAAACCTTACGACTTTCAACTCTCGGGGGATTCTCGTGGATATCAAGACTTGGCCCTTGCTCCGGGCTTGGACTTCATCAAGGGTTATGCGGATGGCATCGGTGCTCACACTCAGCTGATTGTGCCCACTGATGGTCGACGTTTGCTACCACCCACAGAGTTGATCAATGAAGCCCATGCCCGTAGTTTGTTAGTTCATGGCTGGACGTTTAGAGCTGAGAATCAATTTCTTCCTTCTGAACTAGCCCTCGGTTCCAGCCCGGCGGCAAAAGGTGACATGGCAGCACAATTGAGGGCCTTTGTGGAGGTCGGAATGGATGGCTTTTTTACGGATCATCCAGACCTGGGGCGAGAGGCCCTCACCGCCTTGGCTCGTTAAATATTGGATAGAAATGTAGCACTCAAAGAAAAAACCCCTTCGGCATTTCTGCTGAAGGGGTTTCTTATTTTGGCTCCTCGACCTGGGCTCGAACCAGGGACCTACGGATTAACAGAAAACAGTTTCTTGAAAGTATGCTTGTTTTAAGCGGGTTACAAGCAATAAATAATTGATGTGCAATTAACTGTGTAATTGGGTATTTTGCGTGTTTTTTCTTAAGTGTCCAGCTCTGGACGCTTGAATTGGTCTGGACGGGTAGGGGGTGTCCAGAGTCTGGACGCTTGGATAACTCTGGACGGTTGTAGGGTGTCCAGAATATGGACGATTGGTGTGATCTTGACGGGTAAGGGGTGTCTAGAATCTGGACGCTGGCAAATGTTCTCATTTCTAGAAATTCAAATCTGATTATTTCGACCCGCCAATTGAACTTTGAACTTTATCGGCTGACCCCTCAAGTCCCGCTAATAGTGCCTTGCTGTTTCCAGGAATCACCATCTGAAATTTGTTGTCCACATAGGTGTAATCGTAATAGCCCATACGTGCCAGAGGTTTGATCTTCAATACATCAATCAACCCTTCTGGTGTGATGATGGCATCATCAATGTGAATGGCTACAACTCGACCGAATACTACATCCACAGATCCCATTGGAGGGGTGCCAGGAAAACGAACAGTATTCAGGTAAGTGCATTCAAACTGAATCGGTGAGCCTTTGACACGTTTTGGCTTGACCAATGAAGAAGAGAGTTTTTCAAGGCCGGCAACTTCAAACTCATCTTCGCCATGAGGCAGCTCTTGTGCAGATTGATTGACTGCTTCGCGCAAATCGTAAGTGGCCATGTTCCAGACGAACTCGCCAGTTTGTTCTGCATTGTTCACGGAGTCCTTGCGAGATCCGTGTGTGTTTTGATTGGCACTGAACATCACAATGGGTGGATCAAATGTGACATTTTGAAATTGACTGTAGGGTGCCAAATTGTCCCGACCCTTTGCATCAACAGTTGAAATCCAACCAATTGGTCGTGGAATTACACAAGATTTAAATGGATCATGCGGAAGACCGTGAGGTGTTTTGCCTGGTTCGTAATACATGAAGATCTCGAATTTGTGGCGATTCACTTTAAAAAAGTAAATTATGTTCGAGTTTGCCCACAAGATTTAGGGAGCATCACAAGGGTCATGAAGACCCTTGTGAGTTTATAGAATAAATTTCATTTCAAACTTATCTAAGTTTGCTTTGAATTTCATTGTGGTTGCAGGTTGATCGACTTGGCTATTGCGCGGTAACGCTCAATCTCGTTTTGGTAGATTCGTGAAAGTTCAGCGGGAGTGCGAGGAGGAAGCACAACGTTGCCGCTGGATTCAAGCGCTTTCCGAGTTTCGGGTGCTTCAGCTGAAGCATAAAAGGCTTTGTTTAAAGCGTTTACCACGTTCTCTGGGGTGTTCTTGTGAACTTGCACGCCTGCCCAGATGTCAAAGTCCATGCTTTCTAGGCCTTTCATGGCGGCCATGGCAGGATACTGTTTGAAAAGCTGGTGCGGAGTTTTGGAGGTCACAGCCAAGCCCTGAATTTTGCCATCAGCAAGCGTAGCAGGGATAGAGCCCGCTAAAGGAAGAAAAGCCATATCGATTTGTCCGCCCATGAGATCGCTCAGAAGTGGAGCGATGCCTTTGTAGGGAACATGCAACATTTGAACCTTGGTCAATTGGGAAAATTTTTCACCGATCAAGTGGTAAAGAGACCCAGGGCCAACACTGCCATAGCTCAGTGGTTTTTCGGTGTTCTTACGAGCCAAGGCCAGTAACTCGTCGACTGTTTTTACATTCAGCGTATTACGGACAGCTAAAACTGTGTTGGTTGTTGCAAACTGCGCGACCAATTTAAAGTCTTCCGACTTGTACTTTACGCCTTGAATCGCCATCGGCGCCAGAACCAACTCCATTGGGCTGCCCAAGCTAAGCGTGTAACCATCGGCAGGAGCATTGATCACTTTGCCCATGCCAATGGCACCGCCAGCGCCGCCAACGTTTTCGATGATCATGGTTTGACCCAGTTTGGCAGCAGCATCAGGTTGAACCTTGCGTGCAAAAAAGTCAGAGGGACCGCCAGCTGGATAAGGAACGATCAGACTGATGGTCTTGGCTGAGGGATAGTTTTGGGCATGGACGAGGTTAATGCTTAAAGCACCTGCAAGGACCATGAATCCTTTGAGTAATTGATGAATTTTCATAATTGATTTTTTATGTTTAAAGGGTTAGATGCAGTCCAGAGGACGCGGCAATGAATGTTAGGTTCCGTGTCCATTGACATGATTTGTGGTGAATTGAAAAATTAAATAATTTAATTTGTTTTCTCCTATGGTTTTAGTCATTGATGGAGGACATTAGCTTTCAGCCGGAGGTGGCATCCGGTAAGTTGCTGGTGTCCGGCTGAGTTTGATAGGTGATGCAATGCCACGATAACCATTGGGCATAGACACGGTCATTTCGCGATGTTTTGTATGGGGATGGTTCAGAGCCTCTGTTACATCCAAAATGGGTGCACAAGGTACACCCATGGCGCTCAGTTGTTCTACCAATGCAACCCCCTCTAATGACGCCAGCAAAGCGACCAGTTTTTCTCTAAGTGAGGCGCGATTGACCGATCGCCCGCCCGCACTGGAATAGGCTTCATCATGGGCAAGTGAGGCCTGACCTAAGGTCATGCACAATTGCTGAAATTGACGATCATTGCCAACTGCGAGAAAAATTGGAACACTGGCTGTTGGAAAAGCGTCATAGGGGTAAATGTTGGGATGGGCATTGCCAGTTCGTCCAGGCCGCCTACCGTCACCAAACCAGTTGGCGGCATGGGGATGGAGCAAAGAGAGGCCGCAATCGTAAAGAGAAGCTTCTACAAATTGACCTTTACCGCTGTGTTGCCGCTCTTGCAATGCCATGAGCACGCCCAATGCAGCATTCAATCCTGTCACCATGTCTACGACGGGTAAACCTACTCGCAAGGGTTCACCGCCCACCTCGCCATTCACACTCATGATGCCGCTGAGTGCTTGAATTGCAGCGTCGTATCCGGGCAGGCCGCCAAGAGGTCCATCGGCGCCATAGCCACTCACACGGCAGTGAATCAGACGAGGAAATTGAACTTTGAGAGTTTCGTATCCAATGCCCCATTTTTCGAGAGTACCTGTTTTAAAGTTTTCAAGGAGAACATCGGCATTGGCCAACATCTTGAGAAGTTGCTCGCGTTCTGTTGGCTGGGTCAAGTCCATTCGCACACCGCGCTTATTGCGGTTAAGGCCCATGTAGTAGGAGGCCACACCCTTTTCAAATGGTGGGCCCCAGGTACGGGTCTCGTCGCCCTGGGGCGGTTCAATTTTGATGACGTCGGCACCGTGGTCTGCCAAAATTTGGCCGCAATAAGGGCCACCTAGTACTCTAGACAGATCGATCACGCGCAAGCCGTTAAGGCTACCGAGAGAAGGTGTAGTTGGGTTGGGGTTCATTGTGTTGTGGATTTCAAATGCTGCTGCAGGGTATTGAGACACACAGCGTTTGCATCGGTCATAAGCCAGTGACTTGTATTTTCAAGTTCTACAAGGTGAGCACCAGGAATTCGGGCAGCAATCAGTTGTCCGTTCTCGATGGGAATCAGTTCATCATCTACACCATGCATGACAAGCGTAGGTACTTGGATGTTAGGCAGTTGAGAATAGACCGACCAATAAAACAGGCCATAGAGTTGCGCTTGATAGTCGCGGGGTGTTGGTGTGTTTGCGAGTCGAACCAGCGCATCCTCTTCAAACAGCGAGTCGGCGGTATGTCGGCTGTAGGTATGCGGCCTCATTTGTCGCAAACTGTCTTCAGGTGACATTTTCGCTTTTTCAAGCAGCAATCGCAGTACGGGGCTGGCTGCTTGAATAGCCCATGGGAAGCCAGGCTGAGTCCCTAACAGGGAAAGTGTTCTCAAACGATGGGGGTTATCAACTGCAAATTGCTGGGCAATCATTCCGCCCATGGAAAATCCGATCACATGTGCTGAACTTTCACCCGCAGCGTCGAGCACAGCTGCAACATCAGAAGCCATGGCCGTTATTCGATGAACCAGTGCTGTTCGCGTGCGAGTTTGTCCGCTACCACGGTTATCTAACAGGATCACGCGGTGGTTTCGGGCCAACTGAGGCGCAATTCGAAACCACATGGCTGAGCTGCAACCAAGGCCCATGATGAGCACCACCGGTTCACCTTTTCCCATTGAGTTCCAGTAGATGCTTGCATCCTGTCGTTTAACAAAAGCCATTGTGATTCAGCACCTGGTTACGTATTCAAAAATAAGAAAGTTGCACTCAGGCATCAATTAAGGTGTGTGACGAATTTGGTATTCAAGTAACCGTCAAATGTTTCACTGCCACCTTCACTTCCCATACCACTGTCATTGATGCCACCAAATGGTGTCTCTGCCAGTGCCAAGCCTAGATGGTTGATCGAAACCATGCCTGCAGCTAAGCCTGTGCTTAAAACATGTGCATTACGGCTGGACTGCGTGAATACATAGGAGGCCAGTCCAAAAGGCAAGCTGTTGGCGCGCTTCAAGACCTCGTCGATGCCATCAAATCGGATCATGCTGGCAACGGGTCCAAATGGTTCTTCACGCATGAGGCGTGAATCGTCAGAGAGATCTGACAATACAGTGGGAGCATAGAAGTTACCTGCACCTGGCATAGGTGCACCACCCAATAGGACATTAGCACCACGCTCGCGCGCATCTTCTACCAAAGATTGGACGGCAGAAACTCGGCGATGCTGGGCCAGAGGCCCCATTTGAGTTCCCTCTTTCAGACCATCACCAACTTTGAGTGATTGAGCCTTTTCCAAGAAGCCAGTTACAAAACGGTCATAAACACCGTTTTGAATATAGAAGCGAGTTGGGGAGATGCAAACTTGACCCGCATTGCGGAACTTGAAGGGCGCAAGGTTATTCAGTGCCTGTTCAAGGTCTGCATCATTGCAGACGATCACAGGTGCATGACCACCAAGTTCCATGGTGCTGCGCTTCATTTGTCCAGCAGCTTTAGCCGCCAACATTCTGCCAACAGGTGTTGAACCAGTGAAAGTGATTTTTCGAACAACAGGGCTGTTCAGCAAATGATCTGAAACTTCAGATGGAACGCCCCAAACGATATTCAAAACCCCCTTAGGCAGGCCAGCGTCGTGAAAAATTTTGGCAAGTGCTACGACGGCGCTGGGTGCGTCTTCAGGGCCTTTGAGAATGATTGAGCAACCTGCACCAAGAGCTGCAGATACCTTTCGCACAGCCTGACTGAAAGGGAAGTTCCAAGGCGAGAATGCCGCCACGACGCCCACAGGCTCTCGTAGCACAGTCTGTCTCACTGCTGTGTTGCGTGCGGGTATCACACGACCGTAAATGCGACGACATTCTTCAGCGTGCCACTCGGCGTGTTCGCCGCAAGCCATGACCTCACCAGTACTTTCGTGCAGGGGCTTACCCTGATCCATGGTGATGCCGCGGCCGATATCGGCCGCGCGTTCACGCATCAGTTCACCCGCTTTGCGCAAGATTTTGCTGCGTTCAAGGGGTGAGGTTTTCTTCCAGCTTTGAAATGCAAGGTCTGCAGCAGCAAGTGCACGGTCTAAGTCTTCTGTGCTGGCGTGCGGCAGCTGACCAATCACTTGGTGAGTGGCAGGATTGAGGATCTCCTGTTCCTTTCGTCCATTGCCGTGAAGGAATTCGCCATCAATGTACAAGCTTAATTGGGGGTAGTTCATCAAAATTCCTTAAATTGACTGTCTGTGTGGTTCAGAAAAATTCAGCAACAGGTCCGAACATGGACGATGCAGGTCTGGAATCGGAAAAGCTTCATGGGATCAGTACAGTGCGGCCGACTACTTTGCCGTGGTGCAGATCCTGCAGTGCGGTATTGGCTTCAGAGAGTGGCCGGGTATTGACAGGGATGGCTTTCATTCCTGATTGCTTCACCAAACTCACCAACTCTTCCAATTCTTTCAGTGTGCCGACATAGCTGCCTTGAAGGGTCAGTGGTCGCATTGGAATGATAGGCAAGGCCAAAGAGAGATCGCCACCCATTAAGCCGCAAATCACAATGTGACCGCCACGTGCTGCTGAGGCAATGGCCAATCCAACGGTGGGTGTCGCACCGACCAGGTCGAGAACCGCTCTGGCGCCACCACCAGTTGCTTGCTGTATCTGTTGTGCTGCGTCAGTTGCACGCGCGTCCACCACTTCCAATGCACCAGCATTGAGTGCAGCCTTACGCTTGATAGGGTCGAGGTCCACCACAATGGCACCTTTCCCACCCAATGCTTTCAACACTTCAATGGCCATCAAGCCCAAACCACCCGCACCGATGATGACGACAGGGTCTGTATGGATTCGATCACCCAATTTCTTCAACGCACTGTAGGTGGTGACGCCAGCACAAGCCAAGGGCGCTGCTTGGGCTGGTTCGAGTCCTTCAATGTCAACCAAGTAGCGTGGATGCGGAACGATCACATATTCTGCAAAGCCGCCTGGTCTGACAACACCCAGAGCTTGCGGTTTGATGCAAATATTTTCCTCGCCACGCTGACACGCGGGACATTCCCCACAACCAATCCAAGGGTGTAACAGCGCAACGTTTCCTGTTTTGACACCTCCCGCGCTGTGAGCATCAGGCCCGGCAGAGACCACTTCACCGACAATTTCGTGACTCAATGTCAGAGGTGGTTTGATGCCACGTTCCGCCAAGGTTAATTTTTTCCCACCACCTAGGTCGTAATGACCTTCCCAAAGGTGTAGATCGGTGTGGCAAACACCAGCCGCGCGAACCTTGAGCAGGACTTCGGTGCCTTGAGGCTCAGGCATGGGTTTTTCTACCATTTCTAGAGCCTGTCCGTGGTGAAGTACACAGTAGCAACGCATTTATTTTCCTTAAGTTGTGAGAAGATTTTTTTAAACCGAGCGGGGCGCAAGCCAACTATCAAGCGCTGGCCACATGCGCAATTCAGCACCGCGACCGGCGACCAATCCGACATGACCGCCTTTGAGAATCAGTTCTTGACGGTCGGGACTGCCCACCTTGAGAACTAGGTCACGAGAGGAGGCATAGGGCGTGATGTGATCATCCTGAGCAAGCAAATGGAGGAAAGGTATGCGGATGTCTTCCAATTTCACTGTTTGTCCGCCAATTTGCCATTGGCCTTCCATCAATCGATTGCCGCGCAGGAAGTCATTGACCATTTGACGGAAGACACCACCTGGAAAGGGAATGTTGTCACTTTCCCATTTGCCCATTCGAAGATTACTGCGAATCACTTCTTGCTTGTCTGCGTTGTTCAGCAGGTTCATTGCACCTGCAACTTTTCCAAAAGGACGAAGTGCGCGAAGAGCGTTTTGCACCCACTCGGCCGGTACGTTGCCGTGTTCGGCCAGCAGGGCTTCCTCGTCAAAGTCTTCGCCCATCCAGGCCTTGAGCGATTCGAGGCCGTCGCTGTTGACCGGAGTGGCCATGCAAACCAGATTTTTAAGCGGTGAGGCTTTGCTGCCATTGGCGCTGGCACTCAACGCAGCCCAAAGTACAGCTAGCAAACCTCCAACACAATAGCCGATGATGGACAGTTCTTTTTCACCACTGTGTTGCAAGACTTGTTTGACACAAGCTGGTAATCTGTCGAGTACATGATCTTCAAGTGTCAAGTGTTGATGGGCTTTGCGCGGACGTCCCCATTCGATCATGTAAACGTCATAGCCTTGCATTAGCAAGAATTCGACCATGCTTTGACCGGGCACTAAATCCAAAATGTAAGGCTGATTGACCAAGGAGGTGACGATCAGCACAGGCACTCGGTAAACGTTGTCGGTCAACGGTTTGAAATGGTGAAGCTTGAGTGTGCCCTGAGCGTGGATGGTGTTCTTGGGCGTAGCTCCCAAAGGACCTGTCAGGTCGGCAAAATCAGTACCCGGCAAACCTATCCGCTCTAGAGTACGTTGCACAGGATTAGGCAAGCTAGGTAGAACGGCTGGGCGGGTCGAATTAGTTTTCACTCTCAACCCCTTGTTTGGATCAAATCACTGGCTGGCTTGCGATTGCGCGTGGGACGAGATGTATTTACTATTTGATCTGCATTGGCATTGCCCCCAGACACCGCTAGCGCTTGGACAAGCCGAGAAAGTTCTGCAGCCACTTGTGCCAGCCCATCTTCAAGTCGACCCATGCGCTCGTCTAGCGCTTCAAAATCATTTCGCGATGGCAGATTTGCTGTGGCCAACGAGGCCTGCGCAAGTTCAGAAAATTGCCGATGAAGAAGTTGCATTTCGTTCAACTGCCGATTCATGGCTTCGCCAGTGTGCTCATTTTTAAGCATTTGTGAAACGGCTTCACTCCACTGTGCTTCACTTTTGGCAATCCAATCACGCCACATGCGTGCGGGACTCAGGGTGTTCCAATCAGGTTGTTCCATGTCTACTCTCCGAAGTTTGTCTTAAGCTAGTCGAATTATTTAAGGATGGTGCGACCGCGAATGCGACCAGCGCGCAAGTCCTCTAAAGCCTGTGTGGCGGTGTCCAACGATTGTGTTCCTAGGGGTAGGTCGGGTAGTACACCCGTTTTTGCGATGACCATCAGTTCCTGCATTTCCTGCAGACTGCCCACATACGAACCCGTGACGCTCACAGCTTTCATTGACACCATCGCAGGCACGATAGGTGATGATCCTCCAAACAAACCGACGCAAACCAATTTACCTGCTTTGCGCAAAGCTTGAAAGCCGAAATTGAAAGTGGCTGCTGCACCCACAAAGTCAATCGCTGCGGCTACGCCGCCAGTTGCCTTCATCAGAGATTTGAGTGCACCTTCTGCATTGGGGTCAATGATCTCGCCTGCTCCTGCCTCACGGGCAATATCCCACTTGCTCTTGTCCAGTTCAAGCACAATGGGCGGCGTTTCAAACATTTGCCGTGCCAGTCGAATGCCTGACAATCCCACACCGCCTGCACCTATGATGAGCAATGGATCTTTCGGGCCGAGAGGCGCAACTTTTTTGAGAGCACTGTAGGCGGTTAAGCCGGAACAAGCATAGGTGCAAGCTTGTTCTTCTGGCAGATTGCCGTAATCAAGCAAGTATCGCTCGTGCGGAACGACAGTGTGTGAAGCAAACCCACCATCGCGGTGAATGCCCAAAGCTTGTGGACTGTTGCACAGATGCTCATTACCTGTTTCGCAAAGAGCACAAGTGCCGCAGCCAATCCATGGAAAAACCACGCGTTTGTCGCCAACTTTAACGCCCTTGACCTCAGGTCCCACAGCCACGACCGTACCAGCTATTTCGTGACCAAGAGTCCGAGGTGGTTTGACGGTACGCGTCATGTCGAGCTTGATGTCATTGCCGAGGTCAAAGTAACCATCGTGCAAGTGCACATCGCTGTGGCAAACGCCACAACTTCCGACCTTGATGACCACCTCGCTGCCAAGCGGGTTGGGTATATCTCGAATAACTTGCGCAAGTGGTCGGCCAAAGGCTTCGACTTGGTAACTGATCATGGACATGGTTGTTTCCTTAATGTGGCGCCGCTTGGCCATTCGGCCTTTTTTACTGCTTTGCGGATAAATTATTTAAAAATGGATGAATTTGAAATTTGAAAATCATTCCTGATGAGCGAGGGCCAGTTCTGAAATCCCGCTTTGCTCTTGTGACCAAGCCATGACATGACCTGCAAGTTGATGTGCTGTGATTGCGCTCAGTGTCCAACCAAGGTGGCCATGTCCTGTGTTGTAAAACACATTGGCTTTTTTGCCTACGCCCACGCGAGGCAGCATGTTAGGCATCATGGGACGCAACCCTGCCCAGGGAATGACCTTGCGAGTATCGATTCCAGGGAAGCACTGGTTGACCCATTGAATTAAGGGTTGAATGCGGTCTGCACGGATGTCCAAATTGATGCCGTTGAACTCTGCGGTACCTGCCACGCGGAAACGGTCAACGCCTAAACGGCTGGTGACCAATTTGGTCTCGTCATCGAGAAGACTGACCTGAGGTGCTGCAGCCTGACTGGCGCCATCTGGCAAATTCACCGTGATCGAGTAACCCTTGACTGGGTAAATGTTCAGTCGATCACCCAATTGCGCAGCCAGTCTGCGGCCATGCACACCTGCACAGATGACGATGCCATCAAAAGTCAGTGAGTCGGTCTCTCCAGCGTGTTTAACTTGTACAAATGCACTTTGACCATTTGCAGCCACACTCAGTACCTCATGTTCGTTGAGGATTTTCACGCCTAGACGCTCGCATGCTTTGGCCAGACCATAGGTGAATTTGTGAATGTCTCCTGTCGAATCACTTTCGGTGAAGTAACCACCGTAGTAATTGCCTTGCAGCGTGGGCTCGATGACCTTGATCTCCTCAGGGGTCACTGCGCGACGGGGCAGGCCCCCCTGCGCAAGCAACTTAGAAACTTGTCCGGCGTGGTCAAAGCCTTTCTTATCTCGGTAAAAATGCAGAATGCCTTCGCGTTTGTGATCGAACTCAATGCCTTCGGCCTTGGCCCATGCGAAGTGGTGCTCACGAGATTCAATGGCGAGCTTGGCTGTGGCAATGGTGTTGTCCTTGTACTTTGTCATGGCGGTCATGAATTCGGCCATCCAACTTAGCTTGTGCCATGTGGGCGTAGGATTCATGAGCAGAGGCGCGTCGCTTTTGAGCATCCACTTGAGGCCCTTGATGATGGTGGAGGGGTGCGTCCAAACTTCAGCGTTTGAAGCTGAGAGTTGCCCCCCATTGGCATAGGATGTTTCCATGCCTGGATATCGATTTTTTTCGATGAGGGTGACATCAAAACCTTGCTGAATCAAGGTATACGCAGATGTGACGCCCGTGATACCACCGCCAATAACAACCATGTGCTTTTTCATGGAGACTCTCCCTTGTTTAACCGTCTCAAACAGGTTGACACACGGCACACCGAATGTGTGCTGCATGACCCCCTCTGTTTGAAACCTGAGAGATTCACCGAACGTTAAAGTTCAGTTTGCTCCTGCGGTGGACCGAGATGACGAATCTCAATCACTCTTCAGAGTATTTGACACAAATGTGTCTATCCAAATCGGTCCTTTTGCCTGAGAGTTTCCGGGGTGGTTGCTCCTTCGGCGCTCTGCAAGAATGCGCAGAGTCTCTCCCGATTTGGGAAATGTGATCTGACTTGATCTTCAGGTGCCTTGTTGCTCCTGATCTCGCAGTCGAAATCGCTGAATCTTTCCTGTCGCAGTCTTGGGTAACTCTGCTACAAATTCGATAAAGCGTGGGTATTTGTAGGGCGCAAGGCGCTCTTTCACAAATGCTTTCACCTCTACTTCATTTAGGTTTTGTCCTTCTTTCAGCACAATAAAAGCTTTTGTTTTTGTGAGTCCGTCTGTATCTTCTTTTCCGATAACTGCGACCTCCAAAATTGCAGGATGCTGTACCAATGTGGCTTCCACTTCGAAAGGCGAGACATAGATGCCGCTGACCTTCAGCATGTCATCGTTGCGTCCAGCGTAAGTGTAGTAGCCATCCACATCACGGCTGTATTTGTCGCCACTTTTGGTCCATACGCCTTGGAAAGTGTCGCGAGACTTTTCGCGGTTGTTCCAGTACATCAATGCACTGCTAGGACCTTTGATGTAAAGATCTCCAATCTCGTTGTGACCGGTCACGACGCTGCCATCTTCATTGCGAAGTTGTACTTCATAACCAGGTACTGCTTTGCCTGTAGTGCCGTAACGGACATCGCCAGGTCGATTGGACAGAAACACATGCAGCATTTCGGTTGAACCGATGCCATCAATGATCTCGCAGCCGAAATGACTTGTCCAACGCTCACCGATTTCACGTGGTAGTGCTTCACCAGCCGAGGAACACAGACGCAAATTCACCGCGTCTTTTGAAGGCAACTCTGGGCTTGCCAGCATTCCGCCATATCCTGTTGGCGCGCCGTAAAACACGGTTGGTTGGTGACTCACCAAGCGCTTGAATGTGGCCTGTGGGGTAGGACGTTCGGCCATCAGCACCACACTGGCGCCAACACTCAATGGGAAAGTAAGACCGTTGCCCAATCCATAGGCAAAAAACAATTTGGCAGCAGAGAACACCGTATCAGTCTCTTGTAAATTCAGTACCCCTTTGCCATACAACTCTGCGGTCCAGTAAAGGTTGCCTTGGCTGTGCACCGTTCCTTTGGGTTTGCCGGTTGAGCCAGATGAATAGAGCCAAAACGCAGGCTCATCGGCCAAAGTCGATGCAGGCAATACGGGCTTATTCTGGGCTACAAAGTCAGCCATGTCGACTTGGTAGTTTGTCAAACTGGAGGTGGGGCGAGAGACCACCACCTGCCGCACTTCGTTTTGTTGCAAATGCATTGCATCTTGCAAGGTTGGTAACAAAGCGCCTGACACCAATGCTGCTTGTGCGCGGCTGTTGCTCAGCATAAAGGCGTAGTCTTCAGCAGTTAGTAAGGTGTTGACTGCGACGGGTACCACCCCTGCATAAAGTGAGCCCAGAAAAGCCACAACCCAGTCGATGCTGTCTTGCATCAGCAAAAGCAAACGCTCTTCACGTTTAAGGCCCATAGCCTGAAGGCCGCCTGCAAAGCATCGAATTTGGTCTGCCATTTGGCCGTAGCTGATTGATCCAAAGTCGTCAATCAGTGCTGTCTTGTCTGCTCGCGCTGAATTGATAGCGACGATGTGTTGTGCAAAATTAAATTCTGTGTTGGGAGCGCTTGCGTTTGGGGTCATTTTTGTCTCTCTATCTCTTATTTTCGGTATTTCAAAAATTTTGATATGAACTATTGTGCATTTCATGTAGTATGCATTAAAGTGCATGTTTTGTGTAGATATTTTATAAGGGTTTACCCTAAAATTTGGAAAATATAGACATGTTGTTAAGAGATCAAGATCACATTTACACACCCCATTCTGAACTGCATCGCAACTCATTTTTGCTGGCATTAGGTGAGCGAGCTAGAACATTGCGCTTGCGCAAAGGCATGACCCGAAGAGCAGTAGCCTTAGTTGCAGAGGTTTCTGAAAGACACCTTGCCAATTTGGAGTCTGGTTCGGGTAATGTTTCAGTGCTGTTGCTTCATCAGCTTTCGCAAGCCTTAAAATGTTCATTGGCAGAGCTGTTGGGTGACATCAGCACCAGTTCGCCCGAATGGCTGTTGATTCGTGAGCTACTGAGCAAACGCACAGAGCCTGATTTGCGTCGTGCGCGCTTGCAGCTGAGCGATATGTTTGGTGAGAGTGGCGACGCCACCGCTCGCCGTACACGCATTGCCTTGATTGGTTTGCGAGGTGCCGGCAAAACCACGCTGGGCCAACGTTTGGCCGATGATTTGGGTTTCACTTTCATTGAACTGAGTCGCGAAATTGAAAAGTTTGCGGGTTGCCAAATCAGTGAAATCCATGATCTTTATGGTGCCAATGCTTACCGACGATACGAGCGGCGTGTGCTTGCCGAGGTTATTCAAAATCAGCCGCAGACAGTCATCGCTACACCTGGGGGATTGGTATCCGACTCTTCCAATTTCAACTTACTTTTGTCGCAATGCACGACAATTTGGATTCAGGCGGATCCAATTGACCATATGAGCCGGGTAGCCGCGCAAGGCGACACGCGCCCAATTGCCGCAAGTCAAGAAGCAATGGCGGATCTCAAGCGTATCTTGGAGGGGCGCGCAGCCTTTTACTCCAAAGCTGATCTGTCTGTGCATACCAGTGCAAAAAGCGAAGAGCAAGCTTATTCAATTTTGCACGCTTCAGTTTGCCAATATTTGGGATTGTCAGCCGATGAATCCTGATTTCCCTTGCGATATAGGGTAATTACTAATTAAATGCATTAAAATGCATATTGACAAAAAAATATGATGCAATAAAATTCATGTCATGATGCAATTTAATGCATACAAATTGTGAGTTAACAAACCCATCTAAAGGAGACCCCAATGACTACAGCGCCCATCGTCAATTACCAAACCAGCCCAGAAAACTACAAGCACATCAGCTTGGCCTTTGACGGTGCTGTGGCCACCTTGTCGATCAACATCGACGAAAACGCAGGCATTCGACCTGGCTACAAATTGAAGCTCAACTCATATGACTTGGGCGTGGACATTGAATTGCACGATGCGCTGCAGCGCATTCGCTTTGAGCACCCAGAAGTTCGCTCTGTGGTGGTGACCAGCTTGAAGGACCGCGTGTTCTGCTCTGGCGCCAACATCTTCATGTTGGGCGTGTCCACCCATGGTTGGAAAGTGAATTTCTGTAAGTTCACCAACGAAACTCGCAACGGCATTGAAGACTCTAGCAAATACTCTGGCTTGAAGTTTGTGGCCGCATTGAACGGTGCCTGTGCCGGCGGTGGTTACGAATTGGCATTGGCCTGCGATGACATTGTGTTGGTCGATGACCGCTCCTCTGCAGTGTCTTTGCCCGAAGTGCCATTGCTGGGTGTGTTGCCCGGTACAGGTGGCCTCACCCGCGTGACCGACAAGCGCCATGTGCGCCACGACCTGGCCGACATTTTCTGCACCAGCGTGGAGGGTGTGCGCGGTCAAAAAGCCGTCGACTGGCGCTTGGTCGATGCCATTGCCAAGCCCAACCAATTTGAGCAAGTGGTGCGCGAGCGTGCAAACAAATTGGCGTCGCAAAGCGATCGCCCTGCGACAGAAAAAGGCGTGGCACTCACACCCATTCAGCGCAACATCGAAGCTGACCGCATCAGCTACAACAACGTGACGGTTGAGATCGACCGCACCAAGCGCTTGGCCACCTTCACAGTGAAAGCACCAGCATCTGCACAGCCCTCAGACATCGCTGGCATCTTGTCAGCTGGTGCGCAGTGGTGGCCTTTGCAAATGGTGCGTGAATTGGACGACGCCATTTTGCACATGCGCACCAACGAACTCGACATTGGCACCTGGTTGTTGAAAACGTCAGGAGAAGCCAAGGCTGTGTTGGCCAGCGATGCCACTTTGTTGGCCCACAAAGATCACTGGTTCGTGCGCGAAACAATTGGCCATCTGCGCCGCACTTTGGCCCGCTTGGATGTCTCTTCACGCAGTATTTTTGCACTCGTAGAGCCAGGCACTTGCTTTGTGGGCACCTTCGCCGAATTGGCTTTCTGCGCTGACCGCACATACATGTTGGCCTTGCCCGATGATGCAGACAAAGCGCCCACCCTTCAGTTGAATGAGTTCAACTTTGGCTTCTACCCCATGGTGAACGATCAGTCGCGCTTGGCCCGTCGCTTCTACGAAGAAGTGCCTGCCATGGAAGCTGCGCGCGGCGCCATTGGCAAAGCTTTGGATGCAGATGCAGCATTGGCTTTGGGTTTGGTGACAGCCGCACCGGACGACATCGATTGGGACGACGAGATTCGCTTGTGCTTGGAAGAGCGCGCGGCCATGTCACCTGATGCCCTGACAGGCCTTGAAGCCAACCTGCGTTTTGCCAGCAAAGAGAACATGTTCACCCGTATTTTTGGTCGCCTCACTGCATGGCAAAACTGGATCTTCCAGCGCCCCAACGCTGTGGGCGAAAAAGGTGCCTTGAAGGTCTACGGCAAAGGCGAAAAAGTGCAGTTCGACATGAACCGCGTTTAAGCCTCAACGTACAAAAGTTTTTTTAAAAGTGTTGTGCAGCAAGGTTCCCGGTGGTCTTTGCTGCAACCAAAATTTGACCCCACCGTTGCTTTAATTTCTGGAGACTCACATGTCCGGTATCAACTACAGCGAAAAGATTCCTAACAACGTCAACTTGTCTGAAGACCGCACGTTGCAACGCGCCTTGGAGCAATGGCAGCCCAACTTCATCAACTGGTGGGATGACATGGGCCCCGAAGGTTCAACCGACATGGACGTTTATTTGCGTACTGCTGTCAGCGTGGACCCACAAGGTTGGGCACAGTTTGGTCACGTCAAAATGCGCGACTACCGTTGGGGCGTGTTTTTGAACCCCGGCGAGCAAGACCGCCAAATTCACTTTGGCGATCACAAGGGCGAGAAAGCTTGGCAAGACGTGCCTGGCGAACACCGTGCCAATTTGCGTCGCATCATCGTGACACAAGGCGACACAGAGCCAGCATCGGTGGAGCAGCAGCGTCACTTGGGCCTCACGGCACCCAGCATGTACGATCTGCGCAACCTGTTCCAAATCAACGTGGAAGAAGGTCGTCACCTGTGGGCCATGGTGTACTTGTTGCACAAATACTTTGGTCGTGATGGCCGTGAAGAAGCAGATGCTTTGTTGCAACGTAACAGTGGCAACGAAGACAACCCCCGCATCTTGCAAGCCTTCAATGAGAAGACGCCTGACTGGTTGTCCTTCTTCATGTTCACGTACTTCACAGACCGTGATGGCAAGTTCCAATTGTGTGCTTTGGCCGAATCTGCGTTCGATCCTTTGGCCCGAACCACCAAGTTCATGTTGACCGAAGAAGCGCACCACATGTTTGTGGGTGAGTCTGGTGTGAGCCGCACCATTCAGCGGACTGTTGACGTGATGAACCAACTCAAAACCGATGATGTCGCCAAACTGCGAGCTGCCGGCGTGATTGATTTGCCCACCATCCAGCGCTACATCAACTTCCACTTCTCTGTCACCATTGACTTGTTCGGTGCAGACGAGTCGTCCAATGCGGCCACGTTCTACAGCTCTGGCCTGAAGGGCCGCTACGAAGAAGGCAAGCGCAATGACGATCACGTCTTGAAAGGCAACACCTACAAGATCTTGGCCGTTGAAAATGGCAAGTTGATTGAAAAAGACGTGCCCATGCTGAACGCATTGAACGAGGTGTTGCGTGACGACTACATCACCGATTCCAAAGGCGGCATTGACCGTTGGAACCGCGTGATTGAAAAGGCTGGTATTCCTTTCAAGCTCACAGCCCCTCACAAAGCTTTCCACCGCAACATTGGTTCATTGTCGGGCGCCAAAATCACGCCTGATGGCCGTGTGGTCAGCAGCGAAGAGTGGATGGCCAAAGTGGGCGAATGGTTGCCTACCAACGAAGACCGCGCTTTTGTGGCCAGCTTGATGGGTCGCGTGGTTGAGCCAGGTAAGTTTGCCAACTGGATTGCACCTCCTGTGATGGGCATCAATCGTCAGCCTGTAGACTTCGACTATGTTCGTTTCAATTGATGCGTTGAGATATTGATTTGACTACCCCTCTGTTAGAGGCAGTTGTCAAAGGCAGGGGAGGGTGTCGATTACTGGTACCACAGTATGAGATGCTCGTCCCCAAGCCATAACGTTGCGGACCACGTTGAATCCAAGACAAAACGCTGAAGAGAGACAAAACATGAGCACCGAATTGACCCTGATTAAACAGCACGTCATCGACCCCGAGATTTGCATCCGCTGCAACACATGCGAAGCGATCTGTCCGGTAGGCGCGATTACCCATGACTCCATCAACTACGTGGTCAAGGCCGACATCTGCAACCTCTGCATGGACTGCATCTCGCCATGCCCCACCGGGTCGATCGACAATTGGCGCTTAGTGCCTAAGGACAAGGCCTACAGCATTGAAGAGCAACTCAAATGGGACATATTGCCTGCTGAATTGAGTGCCGAGGAACTTACCGCCGCAGGCGGTGATGCCTCTGCGGTTCAGGAAGAAGCACAGAGCACTTTGCAAGCGGCAGCTGCCTCGACGTCGTCGGCCATCAGCACTGCCACGGCTTCCGGTTTCAACTCGGCCCAGTTCAGCGCGACCATCCCGCCCTGGTCGGCGGCCCATGCCTACACCAACCTTTACGGCCCAAAGGCTGCTGAAAAAACCATCACCGCCACTGTGACCGGCAACATGCGCGTGACTGCGGTCGGTAAGGACTACGACACCCACCACATCGTGCTGGAATTTGGCAACATACCCTTTCCTGTGCTCGAAGGCCAGTCGATCGGCATTGTGCCGCCTGGCAAAGATGAAAAAGGCCGCGCGCACCATGCGCGCCAGTACTCGATCGCCAGCCCCCGCAACGGCGAGCGCCCAGGCCACAACAACTTGTCGCTGACCATCAAGCGCGTGCTCGAAGACCACGACGGCAAACCTGTGCGCGGCGTGGGATCAAACTACATGTGCGACCTGAATGTAGGCGACAAGGTACAGGTGATCGGACCGTTTGGCGCCAGCTTTCTGATGCCTAACCACCCCAAAAGTAACATTGTCATGATCTGCACCGGCACGGGCTCGGCCCCTATGCGTGCCATGACAGAATGGCGTCGTCGCCTACGGACCATCGGAAAGTTTGAGGGCGGCAAGCTGATGTTGTTCTTTGGTGCCCGCACCAAGGCAGAGCTACCATACTTTGGCCCTCTTAACAACCTGCCCAAGGACTTCATAGACATCGAATTCGCCTTCTCGCGTGAGGTGGGCAAGAACAAGCGTTACGTGCAGGACGCTTTGCGCGCCCGCGCTGCTGATGTGGCCGCCTTGCTGAAAGATGGTAAAACCTATTTCTATGTGTGCGGTTTGAAGAGCATGGAAGAAGGCGTGGTCATGGCCTTGCGCGACATCGCACAGAATGCTGGACTCGATTGGGATACCGTGGGTGCCGCGCTTAAAAAAGAAGGTCGCCTACACCTCGAAACCTATTGATTCAAGATGGCGAACGCTACCCACATTGATCTGGACCAGGTTCGCCAGCAACTGCGCCAACCTCGAGCTCAACTCAAAGGCCGCCAGACCACTGACGAAATTCGTGCTCAAGTGCGTGACTTGATTGGACAACCCCCTGCAGACGGTCATCGCAAGGATCTACTGATCGAGCACCTGCATGTTCTGAACGACCACTTCAGTGGTCTGTTCGAGCGGCACATCGTGGCATTGGCGGCAGAGATGTGCTTGCCTGTGGTCGAGGTATTTGAAGTTGCTTCGTTTTATCACCACTTTGAGATCCTGAAGGACGAAGAAGTAGCCGCTTCCCTAACCGTACGGGTTTGTGATAGCGTGAGCTGCAGTCTGGCAGGCAGCGACAGTTTGCTGAGCCATTTGCAAAAAGACTTGTCAGGGGTGAAAGTGGTGCCTGTGCCCTGCCTGGGCCGCTGCGAGCAGGCCCCAGCCGCGCAAGTGGGCCAGCAGGCCGTGGCGCATGCGACCTTGGACGCTGTGGTTCAACGTGTAGTCCACAAGCAGACCACCCCTAATCCCTTGCCCAATGCAATTCGCATGATGGCTTACCTTGAAGCTGGAGGCTATCAGTTGGTGCGCCAAGTGGCCTTGGGTGAGCGCGAGGCCGAGTCTGTGATCCAAGTGCTTGAGCATTCTGGCCTTCGCGGTTTGGGAGGGGCAGGATTCCCATCCGGACGCAAATGGCGCATTGTGCGCAGCCAGCCTTCGCCGCGCCTGATGGCAGTCAACATCGATGAAGGCGAACCGGGGACCTTTAAGGATCGCACCTTGCTTGAAAGTGATCCCCATCGCTTTCTGGAAGGTGTACTTTTGGCGGCCAATGTGGTGGGCGTTGATGCGGTTTATATCTACTTGCGCGACGAGTACCATGAGGCGCGTGTTTTGCTTTCCGAAGAACTGGCTGCCCTGCGCGCCAACCCTCCTTGTGCATTGCCCAACATTGAACTGCGTCGTGGCGCGGGGGCCTACATCTGCGGCGAAGAGTCAGCCATGATCGAAAGCATTGAAGGCAAGCGTGGCGAGCCGCGACTGCGTCCACCCTACATCGCTGAAGTCGGGCTATTTGGACGCCCCACGCTGGAGCACAATTTCGAGACGCTGTACTGGATTCGTGAATTGCTGGAGCAGGGAGCCGAGAGCTTTTTATCGCGCGGCCGCCATGGCCGCCAAGGACTGCGCCGCTTCAGTGTGAGCGGTCGCGTCAAGCACCCTGGCGTCAAGCTTGCGCCCGCAGGCATCACCTTGCGCGAGCTAGTACATGAGTACTGCGGTGGCATGGCCGAGGGCCACACTCTTTACGCTTATTTGCCCGGAGGTGCGAGCGGCGGCATCTTGCCCGAGCGCCTGGCCGATGTACCGCTGGACTTTGACACCTTGCAGCCGTACGGCTGCTTCATCGGATCGGCTGCCGTGATTGTGCTGAGTGAATCGGATACCGCCCGTGAGTCAGCGTTGAACGTGATGCGGTTTTTTGCACACGAGAGCTGCGGGCAGTGCACGCCTTGCCGCGTTGGCACCGACAAGGCGGCGCAACTCATGGCCGACAACGTATGGGACGCTGACACCCTCAATGATTTGGCGCAGGTCATGGGCGATGCGTCCATTTGTGGCCTGGGTCAGGCCGCGCCGAATCCGATCCGATGTGTATTGAAGTATTTCCCGCATGAAGTGGCTGAGGCGGTGAAGGCATGAGCACCATCGAATTCACTCTCAATGGTCAAAGCGTTGAAGCACCTGTTGGCAAAAGTATCTTTAACATTGCAAAGGACCTCGGCATCGCTATCCCTCACTTGTGTCACCAGGAAGGTCTAGCACCTGCCGGCAACTGTCGCGCATGCGTGGTTGAAGTTGCTGGTGAACGCACGCTGGCCCCCAGCTGCTGCCGCAGCGCTACGCCCGGCATGAATGTCCAGACAAACAGCGAGCGTGCCGTCAAGAGCCAGAAGATGGTGCTCGAGATGCTGCTAGCCGACCTTCCCAAGCAGGGCCACAAATGGCTCGATGACCGCGTTGAAGCTCCGCACGGAGAACTGAGTCGATGGGCCGAGCATCTCGATGTGCAAGTGCGCCCCGCATTGGCAGATTTGTGCCGTAACACCGTCCCGGCAGACCTGTCGCACCCAGCCATGGCCGTAAATCTAGACGCATGCATCCAGTGCAATCGCTGCGAGCGCGCTTGTCGCGACCTGCAGGTCAACGATGTCATCGGCATGGCATTTCGGGGTGCACGCACTCAGGTGGTGTTCGACCTGGCTGACCCGATGGGTAGCAGCAGCTGTGTGGGCTGTGGTGAATGTGTGCAGGCTTGCCCGACGGGCGCACTTATGCCCAAGAGCCACATGGGCTTGCAAAAGGTGGACCGTGAAGTCAATTCGGTGTGTCCGTTTTGTGGTGTAGGTTGCCTTGTCACTTACCAGGTGCGTGATGAAAAAATCATCAGTGTTAAAGGCCGTGGAGGGCCTGCCAACGAAGGGCGTTTGTGCGTCAAGGGCCGTTTCGGCATGGACTACATCCACAGTACGGACCGTATCACAAAGCCCCTTATCCGCAAGCCGAACGTGGCAAAGGATCTGAGCTTGATCGATGACTACACTGATTGGCGCGAGGTGTTCCGCGAAGCTACTTGGGAGGAGGCACTTGAATTGGCATCGCAGCCGCTCAATGCCTTGCGCCAACAGCACGGCCCCAAGTCGCTAGCCGGCTTCGGCTCGGCCAAAGGCAGCAACGAAGAAGCCTATCTGTTCCAGAAGCTTGTGCGTACCGGGTTTGGCAGCAACAACGTGGACCATTGCACCCGTCTGTGCCATGCGTCCAGCGTGGCAGCATTGCTTGAAGGGGTGGGCTCGGGAGCCGTAAGCAATCCAGTGCGTGACGTAGAGCACTCTGACCTTATCATCGTGATCGGCTCCAACCCCACTGCTAACCATCCGGTTGCCGCAACTTGGATGAAGAACGCTGCCAAACGCGGCACTCGCATCGTGCTCGCCGATCCGCGTATCACCGACATCGCACGGCATACCTGGCGCAATTTGCAATTCAAGGCCGACACGGACGTAGCCTTGCTGAATGCTATGCTGCACGTCATCGTTACCGAGAACCTGTGCGACGAGACCTTTTTGCTTGAGCGTGCCGACAACGTGGCCGAACTCAAGGCCCATGTACAGGCCTTCACGCCCGAGGCAATGAGCGCAGTCTGCGGCATTTCGGCCGAGACCATTCGCGAAGTGGCCCGAGCCTATGCCAATGCCAAGGCCGCCATGATTTTGTGGGGCATGGGCGTAAGTCAACATGTGCATGGCACCGACAATGTGCGCTGCCTGATCGCGCTGGCCAGTATCACCGGCCAGATTGGCCGCCCCGGCACTGGTTTGCACCCGTTGCGAGGCCAAAATAACGTACAGGGTGCGAGCGACGCAGGCCTAATTCCGATGATGTACCCCAATTACCAGCTCGTTACCGACAAGGCGGCTCAAGACTGGTTCGAAAAATTTTGGGACACTAAGCTAGATGATCAGCCCGGTTACACCGTGGTCGAAATCATGCACAAGGCGCTGGCCCCAGAAAGTGATCCGCACAAGGTGCGTGGCATGTACATCATGGGTGAGAACCCAGCCATGAGTGACCCGGATCTGAACCACGCCCGTCACGCGTTGGCCAGCTTGCAGCACTTGGTGGTGCAAGACATCTTCTTGACCGAGACTGCCTGGCTAGCTGATGTTGTGTTGCCTGCCAGTACCTGGCCCGAGAAAACCGGCACCGTCAGCAACACTGACCGTACCGTACAGATGGGCCGTCAGGCCGTGCAGCCGCCGGGAGATGCAAAGCCAGACCTTTGGATCATCCAGCAAATAGCTGCTCGTATGGGCCTTCATTGGGACTACGCTGGAGAGCACTACGGCGTTGCTGCGGTTTACGAAGAAATGCGCCAGACCATGGCCCCTGCGATTGGAGGCATCGACTGGGCACGTCTGAATGCAGGATCGGTCACCTATCCTTGCGTGAGTGCCGAAGACACTGGTCAGCCCATTGTCTTTCGCGATCACTTTCCCACCGCCGATGGGCGGGTGAAACTGGTGCCTGCCGATTTGATCCCCGCAGCGGAGCGGCCTGATGCAGAGTATCCATTTGTCCTAATAACCGGTCGCCAGCTCGAGCATTGGCACACCGGCAGCATGACGCGTCGTGCATCGGTACTCGATGCCTTGGAGCCAGCTGCCACCGCTTCCATGCACGGTAGCGACCTGCAGCGTCTAGGGCTTCGGGCCGGGGACTGGGTCCGGATCCAGTCCCGCCGCGGACAGGTGCAGCTGTTGGTTAGGCAAGATGATGGCATGCCACTTGACTCTGTGTTCATCCCCTTTGCCTACCGTGAAGCTGCGGCTAACTTACTGACCAACGCGGCAATGGACCCGTTTGGCAAGATCCCGGAATTCAAATACTGCGCGGTCCAAATCCATAAAACAGTTACGTCAAATAATGCTTGATTTATGTTGTTTTCAAGCCAAAAAATACGACCAGTGCAATTACCTGTGCAATTGGATGTTTTGCTAATTTTTTATGTTGTGTCCACCTAAGGACGCCTCGGTAACTCTGGACTCTTAAGCAGTGTCCAGATTCTGAACGTCAATCTGTTAACCCTGACTTCAGAAATTTAAATCGATGTTTATTGGCCTATTCTGAGTTACTTGCGAATCATTGACTATCTAATTCAATCTGTTCTTTGCAATTTATTAAATTTCGCATGAAAATCAAATAATCAGCAGATCTAATTTAGATTAAACCAATGTAGGAGCCGCCGTCCAACTGGAGATTTTGTCCGGTCATGAACCCCGCTTTTGCTGAGCAGATAAACGCACAGGCTTGACCAAACTCTTCGGGTTGACCAAGTCGATTAGCTGGCAAAGTAGCTGCGATTTTTGCTCTGGCTTGATCACGTGTGATACCTTCCTGTTGCATCATGCGTTTGGCCATAAATTCTTGACGGGGGGTATCAAAACGTTCGGGCAGTAGGTTGTTGATGGTGACGTTATCAACGATGCAGTCTCTAGCCAAAGCCTTGGACATGGCCGTTAACGCAGTGCGCGCTGCAGCTGATAAGCCCATCTCGGGATGCGGGCTTTTGACCATGGCCGATGTGATGTTGACGATACGGCCAAACTTGCGCTCACGCATGCTTGGGATGACTGCTCGCATGAGTAACGCGCCAGGAAAGAAATTGCGCTCCAGCGCATGCATCCAAGCAGCTTCATCCCAACTCTCGAGTTTGCTGGGTGGCGGGCCAATGTTATTGTTGATCAAAATATCAGGCTCTGGGCAGGCTGCCAAAAGCAAAGTACGCCCTTCGTTGGTATTGATATCTGCGGCGATTGCTTTGACAGACATTTGATGAGCTGATCCTAATTGTTTTGCAATCCGCTCAGTTCTCTCGGCATCTCGGCCATTGATGAATACTTCACAACCCTCGCGCAAGAGTGCCTCAGCGCAGGCAAAGCCTAGACCTTGTGTGCTGGCGCAGACGATGGCCTTGCGACCAGCGATGCCTAAGTCCATGTCAACCTCCCGTCGGTTTAGTTACATGCGAACATGCATGTTCCGCATCCCATTGCATGAAACTTTTCCCCTCGTGCACCAACTGTCGCAACAGCGGCGCTGGCGTCCACCAAAAGCCCATCTCATCATGAAATCGCTCAATATCAGCGAGCACGCTTTTTAAACCAATTTTGTCAGCCAGATACAGAGGCCCACCTTGCTCTTTTGGAAAACCATAGCCAGTGAGACACACGGTGTCTATGTCTGAGGCGCGAAGTGCAATGCCAGCCTCAAGCAAACGTGCGCCTTCATTGATCATGCCGTATAGGCAGCGTTTGAGGATTTCTTCCGGCGTGAAATGTTTTCGCTCACGACCTAGACGGGCCGATTCGCCCACAATCCAAGATTCAAACTCTGGATCGCGTTGAGGTTTGCGATCTCCGTCGTCGTATCGATACCAGCCTTTGCCATCTTTCTGGCCACGCCTGCCCATGTCGGTGAGCGTAAGAGTCAAATCGCTCCAACGTCGATCCGTAGCTCGGCTTTCGATCATTGCTTTCTTGGTTTGATAACCGACATCATTGCCGGCCATATCTTGCACCGCGAGTACGCCCATCGCATAGCCAAAGCGCGTCAGTACTCCATCGACCTCATGTGGAAGTGCTCCGTCTTCAATCAAGAAATGAGCTTCACGGGTGTAATGTCGAAACATTGCATTGCCGATGAAGCCGGGATAAACCCTTGAGAGGACTGCTGTTTTGCCCATGCGTCGCCCCAAATCCATCAACGTCGTAATTACATCTGGTGAGGTTGCATCGGAACGCACCACTTCCAATAGCCGCATCACATGGGCAGGGCTGAAAAAATGTGCTCCCACCACATCTTGCGGTCGCTTTGTTGCGTCACCAATCGCATTGACATCTAAACCCGAAGTGTTGGTTGCTAAGATGGCGCCTTGCTTGGCAAGGGCATCGATCTTGGAAAACAAATCTTTTTTAAGCTGGATATCTTCGAAGACTGCTTCGATAAAGAGATCAGCCCCAGCTGCTGCTTGCCAATCTAATGTTGGCAAAATCAAGGCCATGCGATCTTGAAATTGTTGCGTTGTTAGTTTACCCCGTTTGACAGATACAGAATAGTTATCCTGTATTTTTGATATACCGCGGTCGAGACTCGCTTTGTCAGTGTCGATCAGATGAACGGCTATGCCGATATTAGCCAAAGACATCGCAATGCCACCACCCATCGTGCCAGCACCAATCACAGCCGCGCTTTGTATCTTTCGCAAATGTCTATTCGCTGAAATGTCAGGGATTTGAAATGACAAATAGGCTGCTTGCGCTGCATATTGCGCAGCAGCTTCAATCTCTTGCGAAGAGGGTGTAGAGAAGAAATTGAAACTCATTAGGATACTTTGTTGGTGTAGCTTCTATTTGGATCTTGCAAAGGCGAAGCTTTACCTTCTACGAATTGCCGTAGACGTTGCTCCACTTCAGGAGGACGAGCCATAGCCGAATTAAGTTGCTCCACAAAGAGTCCATCGTCATGGCTCATGTCCTGCACACGCGGAAGCACTTGAATGATTTTCCAATTCGTCTCAATCGTGTTTTGAGCAATGCGCTCGGCTAGCTCTTTGGCCTTAGCAACAGCTTGGCCAGCAGGCGTGATGTATCGAACGATGTGTTCCGTCAATCCCTCTTGTGCACTGAGCAAACGCCCCGTAAGCATCAAATCCATCATGACAGTTGTACCAATGATGCGTTGAATGCGCACTGTGCCGCCGCCGCCCACAAAGATACCGCGTTGTCCCTCAGGCAAACCAAAAAATGCTGTCTCATCGCACACGCGCAAATGCGCAGCACTCGCCAACTCCAACCCGCCGCCAACTACCGCACCATGAAGTGCTGCCACAAATGGAATTGGGCCCCTTGCAATTTGATCAAACACTTCATGCCAGTTATGACGACGACGCTTGCGGGATTGCTTGATTTCTCCCGTCGCGCGTTTGAGTGCTTCTGCCAAATCCAAGCCAGCACTGAAATTGCTGCCATGTCCAAACAAAACAGCCACATTGGCTTCCTCATGTGCCCGCAAAACCGCGCTGCGCAATTGATTAATGACCTCTTCAGAAATTGCATTACGTTTTTCGACACGATTGAGGCCAATCAAGGCGACAGTACCCGACAGCTCATATGTGACCAATTGTTCAAAGTGAGAGTTGCTCATAAAAAATTCCATGCTTACTCTGGTTTGTAGTCAGAGGTTTTGATAATCGGCTGCCAATACGCAATTTCTTCGCGAAGCATCTGTTGCATCTCTTGACCATTGCGATATTGGGGCTGCACGGCAAGATGGGTCATCATGTGTTGTCGCACCTCAGGCAGAGACAACACTTTTTGTAATGCAGCTTGCATCCGCAAAATTTCAGTTTGAGGCGCTCTGGGTGGCGCCCACATGCCTGTCCAAGCATTGCCGCTGGTGATATTGAAACCCTGTTCGGCAAAGGTTGGAATTTCTGGCATCAATTCGCTACGTTGAGAGGTGAAAATACCAATGAGTTTGACTCTGCCATCGCGATGTTGACGAATGAAATCTGACCCCAGCGTGACCCCAAAGGGAATGTGCCCGCCAAGCAAATCGGTCAGCATCGGCGTAGTGCCGCGATACGGCGTGTGATTCATGTCAAGTCCTGCTTGCTTTGCAAAAGCTTGGCCAAGAAAATGATTTTGTCCACCCGCTCCGGGCGAACCAAAGCTCGCGCTGCCTTTAGCTCTGGTCCAATCGACCAGCTGTTTGATATTCGTCACGCCTGTATGCAAGCTTGCGCCCATGCCAATCGGATAATTGACCAATGCCGCAACGGGAGTCCAATCGCGAAGTACATCCCATTTGATTTGATGTCCGAAGACCAAGGTTTGAAAGGTTGGTGTAGCGTTAGGCGCGATCATGTAAGTCAAACCATCAGGTGGCGCAGCCACCATCGCATCGGCCGCTAATCGACCGCCCACACCGATCTTGGGATCAATGATGACGGCTTGTCCAAGCGCCTCACGCAAGCGATCGGCAATGGTTCGAGCGATCAAGTCAGTGCCCCCGCCGGGCGGAAAGCCCATCAAGATTTTGATGAGGGGTTTCTCTTGCGCATGTATAGCTGGCATGCTGATAGAAGAAGCAAGAACAGCCGATGTTTGAATTGCTTTTCTGCGATTGAGTAGAGGATTCATTATTTTCCTAATGATCAAACTCAGAGTTCTCGCCAATTTTGATCAGCTTCTAAAACAGCACCAATGGATTGGATTTGCTTGTAGTCCAACTGCTCGTGATTGGGCGCTATAGGTGCTTTATTTGTCACATATTCTTGCGCTGCTCTCATCAGCTGGCGGCGAACACGAATCAGTGCTCCGTCGGCTGGACAAAGCTGCTCATCGGTACGATCATGAATCGGCCCTTGGCTTAAGAACATCGCAAAATCTTCAGTACCCAAATGCTGTGGGAAACCTGTTGCATGGCCACGACGCATGAGATCGCGGTTTTGTCCCCAATTGTTGCTTTCGTTACCTGGTGGTAGCGGTGGGAAGTTCCAAATATCAGGGCTTGCCGACATATTGGTCATTCCCAGTGGACGGTGCATGTTGTAGTGAACAAACCAAGCACGATGTGTTACGTCATCAATGGGTGTACTAAAGAAAACGGTTGCTGGCCCTTGCTCATGTGGGGCGCAAATAATGCCATACCATGGCATGACGAAATTGTTAACCCTTGCATAGGTTTTTCCATCACCCACTTTGCGCAGCGCAGCATAGCGAAAGCCATAAGGTGTTTCAATGAACTCTAAGGTTGCAGCCGCGTTTTTGCTCATCAACTGCCGCAAATTGCCAGCTCCAGCTGATATTTCTGTGGTGGATTCATGCAGGACGCTGACATGTGATGTGTCCATGCTCGCTTCTACTGCCTGTACCCAGTTCGTGGGAACTTCAACACTGGTGACTGAGCGCTGGTTATCGGGTAAGGCAGTGAAGGGTAGCTCAGGGAATTTAGGCGGCGTATCGCCTTTCCCAAACCAAGCCCAAACTATACCGCCACGCTCAACGGCGAGGTATTTGTTGACGCGCAAATTTTTACAAAATGATTCGCTGTCACCCGGATGGTTTGGCGCATCAATCACTTCGCCTTTGGTGTTGTATTTCCAACCGTGAAAAATGCATCGCAAGCCGTTGCCATCATTTTTAGCCAGAGCCAACGAAGCCTTGCGATGCAGACACTTTGCATCCACGACGCCAACGCTGCCATCGGTCGATCGAAAGGCGACAAAGTCCTGACCGAGCAGACGTATGTTGTAGGGTTTGCCATCAGCTTCGAGCAGTCGTGCTGGAACGCAAGGGAACCAGTGATATTGCCGCAGCATTTGCCCCATGGGTGCATCATTCTCAACGCGAGTTAGCAAATCGTTTTGTTCGCGAGTGAAAGCCATTGTCAAACTCCTTCAATCAAACATTCACGTAAGCAATGACTTCAATCTGAATCAACATGCCATGCTGCAAGTCGTAGTTGCTGATATGCCGTGCAGGTCGATCATTCGCATCGGGATACATCGCGAGCCATTGTTCATTGATAGCGCCTCTTAGGCTGTCATCTTTCAGATAAATCGTCAACTTGACCACATGTTCTGTCCCAGCCCCGGCTTCCTTCAAAAAGGCAAGCAGGTTGGAAAAAATATTCTTGACTTGCTCAGAGCCGTCGGCGGGTAGAGCGCCAGTTGTGCGGTTTTTGCCATTCAAAGCTGAAGAGCAAATTAGCGGTCCTATTCGCGCACCCATAGGAATTGGCGCACTGCCATGAGATAAACCGGGAACTTCGATGGAGCGCTTCATGGGGACTCACTTTCAAAATAATGGGGCGGCACTTTTGCCAAAAACTCTGAAAATCCACTCGAACCGCTGGGCACATGTTCAGCCATTGCCAGCGCAGCAGCGTTTTCATCGCCATCACAAATGGCTTGGGTCACACGTTCGTGATCTAGCATGGATTTAGCCACTTGCGCTCGGCTTTGGAAATCGCGCGATCTATAACGCTGAATCAAGCGGTGCGAACGACGCAATTGTTGGGTGAGGTATTGATTGCGACTAATTGAAAAAATCACTTCGTGAAATGAAATATTGGCCATTGCATATTCACCCACACCCAGATTCTGGGCATCGCGGCAGCGCTGCAAGGCTTCTTGGAGTTGTGTACGAGAAACATCATCGACCCGGCGCGCCGCCAATCGAGCTGCAAAGGATTCAAGCTCGCCTAGCACCTCCATCAGCCCTCGTATTTCACTGATCGAAAAACGCGCGACCATTGCACCTTGGCGTGGCGTGAGCTTGACCAAGTCTTTGGCAGCAAGTTGTTGCAAGGCTTCGCGTACGGGTGTGCGCGAGACACCAAATCGCTCGGCTAAGCCCCTTTCGTCCAGAGGGTTGCCCGGTGGCAATTGGCCGCTTTCTATTTCTTCTTGCAACGTCTCGCGAATGCTTTTAGAGGCACCAACAGGCAGGGTCTGCGTGGCTTCCGAATTGAGGGGTAGGGATGTTTTGTCTTCCATTTTTTAATTATGGCATACTTTGAATATGTTTTGGTATGCCAAAACATGCAATAATGGATGCAATTAATTTCAAAAAATATTTTCATATGACAGTTTTGCAACAAATTGCAACGGCTAAGTCGGTTGTCATCGTTGGCGCGTCTGCTGATTCGCGCGCTTTGGGTGGATTTGTCCTGGCCAACTTGACGGCGTTTGGCTACGGTGGCGCAGTACATTTGGTGAGCCGCAGCAGCGCGCAGATCAATGGCAAGGCATGCGTGGATCAAATCGCCAAGCTACCGTTGGGCATCGATTTGGCGGTCTTGGCGATTCCAGAAGCAGGCGTGTTGGATGCGATCACGCAATTAGGAGAACGCCAATGTCATGCTGCGGTTTTGTTTGCTTCGGGTTATGCTGAAACGGGTGAAGATGGTCTGGAGCGCCAGCGCGTTTTGCAGGCAGCAGCAAAAAACGCTGGTATACGGGTTATTGGCCCCAATTGCATGGGCTTTACGAATTTCTCTACAAAACTGGCGCTGACTTTTGAGCCATTGTCGGAAAGCTATTTTGAGGCTGCCAATCAATTAGCGCCGAGCGGTATAGCCGTGATTGCACAAAGCGGTGCCATGGCAGCAGGATTGCGCGATGCCTTGCTTGGTCGCGGGCTATTGCCACAAATGGTCTTCTCTACCGGAAACGAAGTCGATATTCAAGTGGAGGACGCGATTGAGCACAGCTTGGCTGATGACAATATTCGTGTGGTCTGTGTATATGCCGAGCAAATTCGTTCACCCCAGCGTTTTTTGCAGCTCGCTCAGGAAGCTGTCAAGCGCAGCAAACCCATCACCTTGCTCATGCCTGGCAAAAGCGCTCGCGCCGCAGCCGCAGCTGCGTCACACACGGGTGCATTGGCTGGTGATCATGCAGTTGCATCTGCACTTCTGCGAGCACATGCTGTGGCGTTGGTGGATTCACTTGATGAATTGATCGATACAACGGCAATTTTGGCTCGCTATCCTGCGCCACCAATTGGCGGGGTGGCCTTCATGACGGGCTCAGGTGCTGTGAAAAATATTGCGCTTGACATGGCCGATAGCGTGGGTTTGCCACTACCTGAATTACAGGCAAAGACTGTGAACCAGTTGCGCGACAAACTACCCTCTTTCGCCGTGGCCGAGAATCCGCTGGACTACACCACCATTGGCTTTCGCCAGCCGGGTTTGATCGGTGAAATTGTGCATACCATGCTGTCTGATATGGGCGTATCGAGCTTGGTACTGGCCATTCCAGCTGGGCCTGTGATGGCACAGAGAGACAAAGCAGACCACATCTTGCCTGCCTTGGCTGCGGCCATTAAGCCGGTTGTTTTGATCATCAACGGAGACGATGGGCCAATAGAGCCTTTCTTCATCGAGGCGATTCGTGCCTCTCGCGTGCCCTTTTTCCGTAGTACAGACCGTGCCTTGCGTGCCCTTGGCTGTGTTTGCGCCTATGCCCAAGCTACACAGGCTCTGCGCCAACGAGGGCAAGCTACAAAGCAGCATGCAGTTTTAATTGCGCTGCCTGAGCCAGTCAAACCGCTGGTGAAAGGTATACACCCTGAATATGCTGGCAAAGCATGGTTTAAGGCTCTGGATTTAAGTGTTCCAGCGGGATTTCTGGCACAGAATACAAGCGAAGCACTGTTAATTGCAAAGCAGATTGGATATCCGGTGGTGATCAAAGCGCAGGCCAGCGCTTTGCCTCACAAGAGTGAAGCGGGTGGCGTGATCGTCAATGTGAAAGATGAAGATGCGCTAATCATTGCTTGGCAAAAACTGCATGATAACGTGGCGAGCTTTGCCAAAGCCAACGGGATGCAACTGCAGCTTGACGGTGTGCTCGTTGAAGCAATGGGCACACAAGGTTTGGAGCTGGTTGTAGGAGCCAAACGAGATGTTGCTTGGGGGCCGGTGATGATGGTGGGCTTGGGTGGCGTTTGGATTGAAGCCCTGCACGATGTCCGATTGTTTGCACCAACACTCACGGAAGACGAAATCATCTCCGAATTACATCAGCTTAAAGCAGCAGCGGTGTTGCGCGGCATGCGTGGGCAGAGCGCAGTGGACTTCAGGGCGATTGCACAGGTCGTGAAGTGCTTGGCTGAGCAAATGCTTGTAAACGAAGATCTGATGGAGATCGACGTCAACCCCTTGATTGTTTACCCCGTGAGCATCAGTGCGAATTCGAAATCGTCTGTTCTCGCCCTAGATGCTTTGATTTCCGTGAAATCTTAAATATTGACAGGAGACTTTGATGAAACGCCGCACCCTCATTTCAGCCATGGCAGCTTCTAGCGCCCTGGCTTCGTCATTCGCGATTCATGCGCAGGACAAGCCCACAATCAAGATTTTGGTAGGCTTTCCTCCAGGTGGTTTGACTGACAATCTCGCGCGCCTCTTGACTGATCAAATGCGCCCGCTGTTAGGTCAGCCACTGATTGTGGAAAACCGACCAGGCGTAGGTGGTCGTTTGGCGGCGCAGGCGGTCAAAGCGTCGGGTCCAAATGGAAACACCTACATGATTGCGCCGAATGCGACCTTTACCTTTCAGCATTTAACCTTCCCGGTCTCCGTTCTTGGCTATGACATGACGACGGATTTCACGACTATTGGCCAAGTTATCAGCTACCCGTTGGTCATGGTAGTCAATGCCAGTATCGGTGTTAAGAATGCGAAGGACTTCGTGGCCTGGGCCAAAGCCAATCCTACAAAAGCTAACTTTGGAACAGCCGGCGCAGGCGGCGAAACGCATTTCAATGGCTTGCAGTTTGGTAATAGGGCAGGCTTGAAGTTGCAAAACATTCCGTATCGAGGCAACGGGCCATTGATCGTTGACATGCTTGGCGGCCAGATCGATGCGGGGGCAATGACTGCGGCTGATGCGATTCCGCATATTCGCTCAGGAAAATTGGTGCCCATCGGCATTTTCTCAAGCAGTCGCTCGCCTTTGATGCACGATGTCCCGACCATGAAGGAGCAAGGCTACGACACAGGTGGTACAGACGCTTGGATGGGTATGTGGGGCGCAGCAGGCATCCCAGCGGCAGAACAGCAACGCATGGCCAACGCTTTGAATGCCGTGGTCAGCACAGCCGAATTCAAGCAAATAACAATTGATCGCTTTGCTGCTGTTGCGGAATTTCGAGAACGTGCAGTGATGGATCGACAACTGCGCTATGAGTTGAGCCACTGGGAGCCGATCATCAAAGCATCTGGTTTCAAACCGCAGTCCTAAGCTTAGCTAGAAAGAAGTATTCGATGAGTTTGAATGGCGCAGCCTGTATCTCAGGCATTTATGAGCACCCCACAAGAAAAGCCGATGGCCTTTCTGTTTTACGTTTACATGCGGATGTCGCCAAAGGTGCATTAGAGGATGCAGGCCTCTCCCGTGATGATGTCGACGGTTATTTTTGCGCTGGCGACGCACCTGGATTGGGTACCACGACTGTGGCTGAATATCTTGGCTTGAAACTTGGCCATGTGGATTCAACGGAATGCGGCGGAAGTGCGCCAATATTGCATGTGGCGCATGCAGCGGCAGCCATCAAGGCAGGTCGCTGCAATGTGGCGCTGATTACGCTCGCAGGCCGTCCACGCGCGCAATTGGCCGAAGCTCAAGCTACAGCAAAAGCACAAGAGTTAGCAAGTGGCAAAGCCATGCCGCCGCGTTTAGCCTTGAAACCGCCTGACCCAGATGCACCCGAATTGGCTTTTGAATTACCTTACGGACCTGCCACGCAAAATCTTTATGCCATGGTGGCGCAACGCCATATGTATGAATTTGGTACGACCTCAGAGCAATTGGCCTGGATCAAAGTCGCTGCATCGCATCATGCGCAGCACAATCCGAATGCTATGCTAAAAAATGTAGTGACCGTACAAGATGTATTGTCGTCTCCGATGGTGGCCAACCCTCTGCATAAGCTAGATTGCTGTGTGATGAGCGACGGCGGTGGTGCACTGATCGTCACGCGTCCTGAGATTGCTCGCGAGCTTGCAGCCAAAAAAAATCGCCCGATGATACGCGTGCGCGGTGCAGGAGAAGCGCCCAAGCACAATGGGCGAGGCGTCGATTTGACTTATAGCGCGGCAGTCTGGTCAGGTCAACGCGCATTTCTTGAAGCTGGAGTCACACCGCAAGATATTCAATACGCTTCGCTATATGACAGTTTCACCATCACAGTGCTGATGCAACTCGAAGACTTAGGCTTTTGCAAAAAGGGCGAGGGTGGTAAGTTCGTGATGGATGGTAATTTGATCTCGGGTGTGGGCAGACTTCCCTTTAATACCGATGGCGGCGGCTTGTCCAACAACCATCCAGCCAATCGCGGCGGCATGACCAAGGTGATTGAAGCCGTGCGCCAACTGCGTGGGCAAGCGCATCCAGCCGTGCAAGTGAAAGACTGCAAGCTTGCAATTGCAAACGGAATTGGTGGGGCGTTGGCCGCGCGACATACATCGGGTACTTTGATATTGGAGGCAATTTAACCATGGTCCGCAAAGTTTCTAATCCCATGATCCTCCCTGAAACAGCCGCATATTGGCAAGCAGCCAACGAAGGCAAATTACTCATTAAACACTGTAAGAGTTGCGGGTTGGCACACCATTATCCCCGTGACATGTGTCCGCATTGCTGGAGTACTGACACAGAGTGGCGAGAATCATCAGGCCAAGGCAGTATTTACAGCTTTAGCACAATGGGTCAAGGCGATGATGAATACACGATTACTTTCATTGCACTGGATGAGGGCATCACCATGATGAGTAATCTGGTTTCATCAGATACAACAAGATATGCCATCGGTGCCAAGGTGCAAGTTGTCTTTCAGGCTGCAGCCAATGGTCAGAATGTACCGGCATTCATCTTGAAGGATTGATTCGCATGGCCCGAATTGTTGCCGCATTTGGCTCATCTCACAGCATCATGCTTGTTAGCCGTCGTGAGGATTGGCAGCATGGCTTTCGCTTGATTGACACGAAAAATGTTCACCTCTATGACAAAGCTGGTAATAAAACAGATTTCGATACCTTACTCAAAACAGCACCTGCTAATGCCGATGAATTGACGTCACCTGAAAAAATGGGTGAGCTTTATGATCAGTCTCAAAAGGCCATGGATGAATTACGCGAGAGAATTCATGCAGCCAAACTTGATGTACTCATTACAGTTGGAGATGATCAAACCGAACTTTTTCGTACCAGCAACAATCCTACTTTCGCGATTTTTTATGGCGATACGATCCGTAATACTGCGCGTGAACCTGCGCAAGCGAATGATGCTTGGGTCAAGTCGGCCCGAATGTGGCGGCACGAGCCGGAAGTAGATCATGAATATCCCGTTAAAAGCGACTTAGCTCAGTGGTTGATACGGCAGCTGTGTGATCGTGAGTTCGATATCGCTGCGATGGATGGTTTGGAACGTGGTCAATCGGAGGGGCATGCGTTTCAATTCGTACACCGCCGCCTACTTAAAGACAGAGCGCTACCGATCATTCCAGTCATTCTCAATACTTTCGACCCACCCAATCAACCCACGCCAAAGCGATGCATCGCGCTAGGAAAAGCGCTGCGCGAACTGATCGCACTTTGGCCGCAAGATTTGCGAGTGGGTGTGATTGCCTCGGGTGGATTAAGTCACTTTGTTGTTGATGAAGATTTGGATCACAAGATCATTCAAGCATTTCGTGACAAAGACAACGTAGCGCTTGAGAGCCTTGATCCTAAGCATTTACAAGCGGGCAGCTCAGAAATTCGCAATTGGTTGGTTACCTCGGAAATGGCCAAAGACTTGGATGTGGATTGGGTTAAATACCTTCCCGCCTATCGAAGTAGCGCTATGACGGGAACAGGTCTTTGTTTTGCCTCTTGGAAGACCATTTTCTAAACCTGTTGCATATTTGTCCACCATCCTTATGGTGCGGCACTATCACAAACACATCGTCAATCAAAGGAAACACATGAGTCTCATCATCGACTGCCACGGGCACTACACCACTGCGCCAAAAGCAATGGAAACTTGGCGTAACGCACAAGTTGCCGCGATCAAAAATCCAGATCAAATGCCGAAACAATCGGATCTGAAAATTAGCGATGATGATTTGCGAGAGTCAATTGAAATCAATCAACTGAAAAACATGAAAGAGCGCGGCTCAGATATGACGCTGTTTTCCCCTCGTGCTGCATTCATGGCGCATCATATTGGGGATTTTCAAATCTCTAGCGCTTGGTCGGCAATATGCAATGAGCTTTGCTATCGCGTTTCCAAACTTTTTCCAGGGCATTTTTATCCAGTTGCCATGTTGCCCCAAAGCCCAGGCGTTGATCCTGTGACTTGTATTCCAGAACTTGAAAAATGCATCACTGAATATGGTGCAGTGGGTATCAATTTGAACCCTGACCCATCTGGCGGCCACTGGACTTCGCCGTCATTGACTGATAGGCATTGGTATCCGATTTATGAAAAAATGGTTGAATATGACATTCCTGCAATGATCCATGTCAGCACGAGTTGTAATGCTTGCTTTCACACCACAGGCGCACATTACATCAATGCCGACACGACCGCGTTCATGCAACTCGTTGAAGGCAATCTGTTCAAAGATTTTCCAACGTTGAAATTCCTGATTCCACATGGCGGCGGCGCCGCTCCTTACCATTGGGGGCGCTATCGCGGTTTGGCTCATATGCTCAATAAGCCCCAGTTGGAAGAGCATTTGCTCAACAATGTGTTTTTCGACACCTGCGTGTATCACCAACCTGGCATTGATTTACTTAACACCGTCATCCCAGTGAAGAATGTGCTCTTTGCAAGCGAGATGATTGGCGCTGTTCGCGCGATCGATCCACAAACAGGACATCAGTTTGACGATACCAAGCGCTATATCGAGGCTTGCAAATTGTTGAGCGCCGAAGATCGCCATCAGATTTATGAAGCCAATGCACGACGAGTGTTCAGCCGCTTGGATGCACGATTGAAAAAAGAAGGGCGTTGATCATGTTTGAACTTGGCGTTGTTTATCGAAATATCATCCGAGCAGATCGCGAGGCCACAGATGCACTGGCGTCATTTGGCTCAGCCACTGTGCACGAAGCGCAAGGCCGCGTTGGATTGCTGAATACTTATATGCGCCCCATTTTCCCCGGCACACAAATCAGCGGCACAGCCGTTACCGTTTTATTGCATCCCGGTGATAACTGGATGCTGCATGTTGTGGCAGAGCAAATCAAAGATGGCGATATTGTGGTTGCAGCACTCACATCGCCGAATACCGACGGCTTCTTTGGTGATTTACTGGCAACCAGTTTTCGCGCTCGAGGCGCGCGTGCTTTGATCATTGATGCAGGTTGTCGGGATGTGAAGACTTTGCAAGAAATGAATTTTCCCGTCTGGAGTCGTGCAATCAGCAGCAAAGGCACAGTTAAAGAAACACTGGGTTCAGTCAATATTCCAGTGGTCTGCGCAGGCATGCTGGTGCAACCAGGTGACGCTATCGTCGCGGACGATGACGGCGTGGTGGTTGTACCTAAAGCCACTGTGCACAAGACCTTAGAAGTTGCGAAAAAGCGAGAAGCCAACGAAATCGAGAAGCGCGCAAAGCTTGCCACAGGTATTTTGGGGCTAGATATGTACAAACTGCGCGATTCTTTGGCTGATGCTGGTTTGCGCTACATCGATTGATCAATTTAATCGTTTTCAATGGTGAGAGGTATCGATGGATTTAGCATTTACCAAAGATGAAGAGCAATTTCGCCTAGAGATTCGTGCGTGGGTGCATGCCAATTTACCGAAACATATTTCACACAAAGTGCACAACGCGCTCAGGCTCTCGAGAGACGATATGCAAGCTTGGGCGAAAATTTTGGGTAAAAAGGGCTGGCTTGGCTATGGTTGGCCATCAAAGTTTGGTGGTCCTGGATGGAATGCCATACAAAAACATTTGTTTGAAGAGGAATGCGCTTTGGCAGGAGCACCGCGCATCGTACCCTTCGGGCCGGTGATGGTGGCGCCAGTCATCATGGCCTATGGCTCTCCTGAGCAGCAGCAGCGTTTTTTGCCCGGCATCGCCAGCGGTGATGTATGGTGGAGTCAAGGTTACAGCGAGCCCGGGGCAGGGTCCGATTTGGCATCGCTCAAAACCCGCGCGGAACGCGTAGGCAATGACTACATCGTCAATGGCCAGAAGACTTGGACATCACTCGCACAATACGGCGATTGGATTTTCTGCTTGGTACGCACCAGCAGTGAAGGGAAACCGCAAACTGGCATTTCATTTCTCTTAATTGATTTGAAAACGCCGGGAATCTCCATTCGTCCAATCAAGCTCATTGAAGGCGAGAGCGAGGTCAATGAAGTGTGGTTTGATAACGTCAAAGTACCTGTTGAGAATCTGATTGGCGAAGAAAACAAAGGGTGGACTTACGCCAAGCATTTGCTTTCGCATGAACGCACCAATATTGCCGACATCAATCGTGCCAAGCGTGAATTGGAGCGCTTGAAGCGAATCGCAAAGCTTGAGGGCTTGTGGGACGACATGCGTTTCAGAGATCAGATAGCACTCTTAGAAGTGGACATTGTCGCGTTGGAGATGCTGGTGCTGCGAGTTCTATCTGCTGCAACGTCTGGCAAACAATCTTTGGACATCGCTGGACTCTTAAAACTGCGTGGTAGCGAGATACAGCAGCGCTATGCTGAACTCATGATGCTTGCTGGTAGCGCTTATTCTCTGCCCCTGATTCAAGAGGCAATGGATGCAGGGTGGCAGGGTGACTTCCCCGGCGGGGCGCTACATTGTGCTCCCCTTGCAGGCACTTATTTCAATATGCGCAAGACAACGATTTACGGTGGGTCCAATGAAGTGCAGCGCAATATCATCGCGCAAACTGTTTTGGGCTAAGGGTAGGCTAAGATGGATTTCAATTTCACAGAAGATCATGAATCGTTGCGTGATGCGGTGCGTCGCTACATCGACAAGAGCTATACTTTCCAGCTGCGACAACAGATCGTGAAGACCGGCGGTTTTGATCGTAAGGCTTATGCAACGCTAGCTGGGCTGGGTTTGACTGGGTTGCGAATCTCCGAGGCATACGGTGGCATGGGTCTGGGCTCGGTTGAGAGCATGATCGTGATGGAAGAACTCGGGCGAGGCTTAGCGCTCGAGCCAATGTCGCAGAACATGCTTTGCAGCCAGCTTTTACACGCCTTCGCGTCAGAAATTTTAAAACAAACCTGGCTTCCTAAAGTCGCCAGTGGTGAGGCACTCATCGTGTTAGCTCTGCAAGAGCGCGGAGCGCGTTATCAATGGCGCAAGTGTGAAGCAAAAGCTTTGAAGGGTCCAGCTGGATTTACGTTGAGTGGAACAAAGAATATTGTTTCCGTCGGTGACCACGCAGACGCGTTTCTCGTTCCAGCACAGCTTGATGGAAATCTTGCCTTGTTCCTTGTTCAACGAGATACGGCGGGAATTTCAGTGCGAGGTTATGGTTGTCAGGATGGTTCGCGTGCGGCTGATGTGATGATGCAAAACGCACCTGCAGAGTTACTTACGCTGGACGGTGAAGCTGTGATTAAATTGGCAATTGACTTAGGCATTGCCCACACCTGCTCCTATGCGGTTGGGGTTATGGATAAAACGCTAGCGCTAACGGCAGAGTATCTGAACACGCGAAAGCAATTCGGTGTCCCACTCTCTTCTTTTCAATCTTTGCGACATCGAATTGCAGACATGAAGATGCAGCTCGAATTGGCTCGCTCGATGAGCTATTTCGTTAACCTCAAGCTTACAAGTCCATCATTTGAACGCAGTCGTGCAGCAAGTCAAGCCAAAGTGCAGCTGAGCCATAGCATGCGCTTTATCGGCCAGCAGGGTGTGCAATTACATGGCGGAATTGGCATCACCGATGAATACATCATGAGCCATTATTTAAAAGTACTGACTCAACAAGATATAAATTTCGGTGATGATTTTCATCATCTTGCTCAACTCAGTTATCAATTGCAAGATACCGCAGGTGTGTTTTCATAAATCACTTAGCACTGTCAACTCTATGCTTGCTTATCTATTCGATCAACTTTAGTGCGCGCAATGAAGTTCACCACTTCTCAAGTTCTTTCATACTTTGCCTAAACCGCTTAATCGCTCATATGAAATTTTCAGGAATATTTGCAGTGCTCTTGGAATACCTGTCCTAACTTAGTGACGCAGTTTCGTCGTGTAGTCTAAACAGCCAATCACCTCAATCATCGAGAATATAAAAGCCTAACCGCGCTCAACCACAAAGCTCACAACGGTGGCGCATGAGCCGCCGATATTGAGGGTTTGAATTCGCTGTGCCCCTTCGATCTGGCATTCGCCTGCTTTGTCCGTCACTTGCTGCGCTGCGTCAAAAAGCATGCGGCTGCCGGTAGCGCCCACTGGGTGACCACAACCAATCAGCCCTCCACTCATGTTGATCGGGCAGCTGCCACCAGGTGCAATCACACCGTCTTCAACGGCCTGCCAACTCTGGCCAGGTGGGGTCAGCCCGAGGTGGTCAATGGCAACGTATTCGGTGGTGGTAAAGCAGTCGTGGGTTTCGATGCCATCCATTGCTTTTACACCCTGCACGCCGGCTCTTCGCCACGCGTCCTCAAGAGTCTGCCGCAGATGCGGAAACACATAGGTCTGTCCCTCACTGCGCTCGAACTTGTCGAGCAGGCGGATGCCTGCGTTACGATGGCCCCAGCCCGCGATGCGGGCCATGGTTTGCAGTTGCCCGCCGGTGCGTTGCGCATGTGCCTGTGCAAAACGGGCTGAGGCCAGCACAACAGCACAAGCTCCATCGGTAATTTGCCCGCAATCCTGGCGGCGTGTGCCGGGTTCAATGACCGGGTTGACTTCATCGTCGTCGGTGAAAGCCAACGGGTCAAACTGCCACTTACGAGTTTGCGCTAGAGGGTTGCGCTTGGCGTTGCTGTAGTTGATTTCGGCAATGCGATTAAGGTGACGGCGATCCAGGCCATAGCGCCGTTCGTATTCCATGGCCACCTTGCCAAAGGCAGACGGCCACATGTATGTGCAGTCAAAGCCCTCGTGGCCTTGCCAGGAAGCGGCATTTTGATTGACCGATGCTTCGTTACCAGAGAGGTTCTTGAACTCTTCCACGCCCAGCACTAAAACGCAGTCATAGCGGCCAGCCTCGATCTCGGCCATTGCCGCAAGGATGCCCAGAGAGGAAGATGCACAGGCCCCTTCATGCCGCATGGCCGGCACTCCCCACAACTCTGGCACTACCTGAGAGACCATAGCGCCCAAGTGTGCCTGCTGCCTCTGTAGTTCGCCAAATGCGTTGCCCACATGGATGCTTTCGATGGCCGAGGGATCGAGTTTGCAGGCATGAAGGGCACCTAGCGTAGCTTCACGGGTCATGTCAGAAATGTCCTGGCCGTTACGCGCCCAGGCTTTGGCGAAGTCGGTTTGAAAGCCCCCAAGGACGTAAACAGGTTGTTGCATATTATTCTCCTAAGTAATTTCTCAAGTTAAACCGGGCCAATTGGTGGAGATTTCACGGGCATCGGCCCAGCAAGAATGTGTGCCACTGCTGATGCGGTGAGGCAAGAGTATTCGAGCCACTGGTCCTGCTTCGATGCAACGAGCATCCAGAACCATGCATTCAGAGCGGTTGGTGTTCATGTCTGTGATGAAGCTCACCACATAGCCATCGTCTTCGGCTTGACTATCGTGGCATGGGGCCATGGGCGATTCGCTACCAAAGCGGCCTTCTCCAAACATGTATTGCTGTGACTGGCCAGATGTATGGTCATAGCGAAGAATGCCGTCGAACAAGAAGGAATTGGGGTGTGCGATCATGTTGTAGCTGTAGCGGTAGGGATGGCTCCAGTAATTGGCATTGATCATGCCAAACTCCATGTAGCGCTCATCTAGACGACGCTCATGGGTATGGCCGGTACGAAGATTTAGACGCCACTCGTAGATCGTGGGCCCGTATCGCTCGGGGCCAAGCGTGTTGCCTTTGTTGTCATATCCTTTGGGCGGCATAGGTGTTTTCTGATGATAGCCATGCATCACGATCTCGTCGCCTTCTTCCCAGGCGTTTAGCCAGTGGAGCACATAAGTCGGGGTGGCTTCGAACCATCTGATACCCTGATCTTGAATGGCCTTGGAGGCATGACGTCGGGGCACAACAGCAAATCGTGAGGGCTGATTTGGAAAATAGCTGAGCTTGTGCTTTCCCTCACCAAGCAAAGACTCATCCCAATGCAATGGAAAGTCGTCTAATACGGAATAGTTCTCGGTGAACATCATGTCGTGCGGAAGTCGTGGTCCAGGCAGCGGCACAGGTACATAGTGAACCAGTCGGTTTTTGCTGTCCACCTCACCGTAGTGCATGAAGGGTGCATGCTTTGAGTAGTTGAAGAACAACAGATCTCCTGTACGTGGACACACCTTGGGGTGTGCAGAGATACCACCGTCTGCCATGATCTGAGCGCCCCAATCGGCCACGCCTTCTAACTCTAAAGTGCGGGCATCTAGGCGGTATGGTTCCCCGCACTGATAAAAAGTGGCCAACGCCTTACCTGCATGAACAATTACGTCAGTCGCCGCGCTGTCGCGCAAACCACCTCTTGCGCCCCAGCCCGGGCGTTGGGATATGCTGGGTTTGTCAATCAGGCCTGCATAAAGCGCATGGCCAGCTGCTTGCTCTTCCAGGAAGGCCTTGGTTCGCGTGAAACGATTGCGGTATTCGCATCGACCTTTTTCAAAGCTCATCAGGTGCAGCATGCCGTCGCCGTCAAACGGGTGGTAGGTGCCCAATGGTTGGTGCACCGGGTTTTGTGTATTACGCAAGTAGACCCCATTCAGTCGCTTGGGGATTTCGCCTATGACCTCAAGGTCAGTGGCGTTGACCTCTTGGTAATTGGGTGTAAAGGGCCCTGTCATGAAGGGGTGCTGACCGTGCACCAGCGTGGGTTGAACGGTATTTACAAGATCGATGTGCATGGCTCTTTTCGTCTTTAGAGGATTGGTAAGTTTGTTGTCCGCGCGGTCAGACGTTGGCACGCATCAGCATATTCCTTTGTCAAACGCTCAACCACATCGGCGACCGACTCGACCTGTTTGATGGTCCCCAGACCTTGGCCGGCTGCCCACACATCTAGCCAGCGTTTGGCAGATAAAGCGGTATTGCTGTCATAGCTGCGATTCGGCGTGACGGGCATGTTCTCGGGGTCTAGCCCGGCGGCCAGCAGCGAGGGCTTCAACCAGCTCGCGGGGGTGCCGGTAAGGGCGGCACTTATAAGCAGGTCGTCGGCATTGCAATCGACCAACATTTGCTTGTAGTCGGCGTTCGCCCGGCTCTCGAAGGTCGAAATAAATCGGGTTCCCATGTAGACCAGGTCAGCACCGCAGGCAATGGCCCCTGCCACGCCCCATCCGTCGCTAATGCCGCCACCCACAATAACGGTGCCGTCAAAAAATTCGCGAACAGCACTTACAAAGGCAAAAGGCGAAAGGCTGCCTGTGTGTCCACCAGCGCCAGCGCAAATGCAGGCCAATCCGTCTGCACCGGCGGCCACAGCCTTGCGCGCCAAAGTGAGGTTTGTGACATCTGCAATTACCTGCCCGCCATAACTGTGCACCACCTGAATGACCGGCTTTGGGCTTCCTAGCGCCGTTACCACAATCGGCGGCTGATAGCGCGCTATCAGCGCCAAGTCATCCGCTAGGCGCGTGTTTGAAGAGTGCGTGACTAAATTGGCACACCATGGGGCAACGTTTTCGGAGCCGTGAGTCTCACGAGCTTGTGTAAGTCCATCTGTTATCCGCTGCATCCATTCGTCGAGGACTTCTATTGGGCGCGCGTTTGGTGTGGGAAAAGCGCCCACCACGCCCGCCGCGCATGCCGCCACTACCAACTCGGGGCCGGAGATGAGGAACATAGGCGCAGCCACCACGGGTATTCGCAAAGAAGACATGCGCGAAAACATGTTCATCCTTACTCGCTGGCCTTGAAGCCGGAAATCTTCACCGCCTCTTGCCAGCGTTTGGCATCGGCGCGAATGAATTTGATGTATTCGTCTGAGCTAAAAGGTAGGGGCTGAAAGTCCACTGGGCGCCACTTCTCGATGACAGCCTCCGACTTAAGAGTCTTTGCAAAAACAGTCTGAATTCGCTGCACCAAGGCATCTGGCGTGCCTGCGGGTGCCGACAGACCCGACCAGATGAAAATTTGCATGTCTGGGTAGCCTTCTTCTGTGAAGGTGGGCACAGTGGGAATCATCGGCGAGCGCTGAGGCGTGGTAATTGCCAGCACCTTGACCTTGCCCGAATCTAAGTGCGGCTTTACCGAAAGCATGGGTAAGAAGGCAGCCTGCACCTGACCGCCGACCAGGTTTTGGACTGCGGGCGGTGTGCCATTGAACGGCACATGCACCATGTCCAGCCCTGCGCGCTGGTTAAGTATGACGCCCGCGAAATGTGAGGAGTTGCCTGCTGTGAATGATGCGTAGGACACCTTGCCAGGTTGAGTTTTGGCCCAGCTGACAAATTCTTTCAGCGTATTGGCTGGCACTTGTGCAGAATTGACCGCCAGAACCATCGAGGCACCTAGAAAACCAGTGACATGCTTGAAGCTTTTCTCGGTGTCGTAAGGTAGTTTGCTGAAAGTATATGGATTGATGGTCAGCATACTGGTGTTACTTAGCAGCAAGGTATAGCCATCGGGCGGTGATTGCATAACGGTTTGTGCGGCGATGATGCCCGAGCCACCGGGCTTAGCATCCACGATGATGGCTTGTCCTGTTTCTTTCTTGAACTCCTCCCCAAGTTGACGCAAAGCAGTGTCGAGCGTGTTACCAGCCGCAAACGGCACCACAACGCGCACCGGACGGTCAGGGTAGGTTTGAGCTTGCAGGCAGAGGGCGGTGCTTAGTCCGGCACATGCTAAGACCCAATAGCGTTTCATCACTTTTATCATGTTTTGTCTCCTGTCAAAAAATTTAAAAATCCATCAACGCCAGCAGAGCTTTAAGTACCGCTTGCGGCTGCTCCATGGGCAGCATGTGACCAGCCCCCGGCACCAATTGCAAGCGGGCGCCCGGAATCCATTGGGCGAGCTCTTGTGAGCGTGCGGGTGGAGTTACGCGGTCGTTTTCTCCACACAATATCTGCACTGGTATGCGCAGTTGCTCGAGTACTGATCGGTGACCCTGGCGGGCGCTGATAGCGCGCATTTGGCGCACGGCCACTTCAAAGCCGACGTCTTGCATCATCTGGCGCATGCGATCGAGCAGCTCTTCGCCGGGTTCATGGCAGTTCCACTTCATTAGCCCGTGCAAGGTTTTGTCGAAGTCAATCTCCATGGCGCGTATTGTTTTTTCACGCTGCACACGACTCTCGTCGGTTTCGATACCACCTGCGGTGTCCAACAAGGCCAACCCATGCAAGGCACGTTTGGGATGGGCAAGCATATTCATGGCTACGTAACCACCCATCGAAAACCCAGCAAGGTATATTGGCACATCAGGCGAGACGTCATCGAGCATAGTCCAGGCATCGCGCGCCATATCTGCAATTGTTGCTTGGGTTTGCACTTGAGCGATGCGCACTTGCACATTGTCTTGCATGCCTATGGCCACTTCGTGCCACACTCGCGAGTCGTTGAGCATGCCAGGTACCAATAAAAATACAGGCTTCATATTGATTCGCCTGCTAAAGTGGCGTTCCTTGGAAAGAAGCGTTCGCGCAATTCACGTTTGAGGACTTTGCCCACAGCATTGCGCGGCAGCTCGTCGATCACGATCAGTTGCTCGGGCCATTTGTAAGACGCAACTTCTTCCACATAGCGCAGGTGGTACACCAACTCTTCGAGGCTGACTGTTTGGCCGGGCTGTGTCACCACCACGGCGCATACCTTTTCGCCTAGCACCGGGTCGGGGCAGCCAATTACTGCGCTTTCGCGTACTCTGGGGTGAGCAAGTAAAAGGTTTTCCACCTCTTCGGAGGATATGTTCATTCCGCCCCGGATCACGATATCTTTGTGTCGCCCTGCAAAGCGGTAGAACTGATGGCACTCGCCGGTAATTTCGAACAAATCGCCGGTGCGGTAGTAACCCTTGTCATCAAAGGCACGGGCGGTCAAATGTGGCGAGCGATAGTAACCGCTGAAAATCGTCGGCCCCTTGAAGCGTAGTTCGCCTACCACCCCGGGGGTGGTGATATCTTTGCCAGTGTCCAGGTTCACTAAGCGGGTGGAGATCTTTCGCGAGTTGCTGAGCGTCCATTCGTAGCCCGGCACCCCCACGCGCGGAAAGAACTGGGCGCGCTGAGTGCGGTTGGGCATGTCGGCGGGTGAGGAGGCCATGGAAGCCCCTTCATTGGATCCGAAGTAGTTCACAACCTCGATGCCAAATTTGTTGAACATTTCTTCCATCAGCCATTCAGACAATGGACCTCCTCCTGAGCCCAAGCGCCTCAAGCGGCTGAAATCCACGCCCGCAAGCTTCTCGGGTTGTTTGAGCAACTGGTTGAGCACAGCCGGTGCAGCAACGCTGTAGTCGATTGGTTGTTCTTTGAGTTGTTGGATGAAGACTTCTAGGTCAAACGGGTGGTGTTGGTGCAAGCCGCCGCCGCACATCAGCCAAGCCACAAGGCTGGTAGAAACACCAGCCATGTTGACAAAGGGGAAGGGAATAAGCATTTGCGTGCCCGGCTTCATCTGCCCAGCGTCCATGACCGACTGGCCAATAATCATCCACTCGTTGTGATTACGCGGCACGCCCTTGGGTTGCGCCTCAGTTCCTGAAGTCCAGCAGATAGTAAGCACATCGTGTGCTGTCAGGCCAATTACCTGCATGTGTGCTCGCAGAGTCGCAGAATCCCATACTGCGAAGGTAGCTAGCGCGCTGCTTAAGTTGCCGCAGCAGGCAGGAAGCTCTTGCCCAAAGGACCAAATTTTTTGCACACTGCTAAACAGGTGAGCGTGTTTGGCCCATTGCTCGGCCGATTTGTAGTGTCCCACCTTGGCGGTGGTGATTGCCAGACGTGCTTGAGTTGTGGTCACTACATGCGAAAGCTCGTGCGCTCGGTACTGCATTGGCACTGGCGTCATCACCACGCCCAGCAAAGCGCAGGCGATGTAGAGCGCATGCATTTCCACACAGTTGGGTAACTGCATGACAAGCACGTCGTCTTTTCGCAAGCCCTGATCATGCAAAAACGCGGCATAGCGACCCACTTCGGTTTGAAGCTCTTGCCAAGTCCATCGCAGAGGTGCATCTCCTGTGATTTGTGGGCGGTTGGGTGGGTCGGCCACAGCCAGATTGTTGCCTAAGCGCTCGGCCTGTTTCAGAAATAACTCGCCGATCGTAAGCTCGCCCCACCAGCCTTGGCGTGTGTATTCGTCTATTTTTTCTTGTGGTACCAAAATCATGCTGTCATTTCCAGCGATCAAGCGTGGCCTGACTCACAAAGGTCGCATGAAACCCGTGTGGCACTCGGCGCGGCAGGATCACACGTGCCAAAGGTCCTTCTGCCATGCGTGCACCCTTGGCGTCAAAGATTTGAATTTCTGAGCGCAATTCGACAGGGTTCCACACCAACGTGACCAGGTAGCCGTCGTCTTCCTCGACAGCGTTGTCGCGCGGTGCAAAGCCTGGCTCGTTGTAGAAATAGTTAGGTCCTGCGCTGTAGGCTATGTATCCGCCCGAGTGCAGGTCGTACTTAACTAGACCCGGGAAGCGCGGCTCTTCGCGCCCGCCCTGGGGAAAGAGTACGTTGTAGGTCCAGCGGTTAGGGCGTCCTTGGTAGAGGCTGTTGATGACTGGAAACTCGGTGTTGAGCACATCGTCGATTACACGCTCGTTGGTTTGTCCAGTGTGCAGATTAAATCGCCATTCGTAGAGTAAAAAGTCGCGTTGGCGCAAATGAATAGTATGCTCTAAACGACTTGCATCGGGGCGACCTTGATTGTCGGTGTGGATGCGGTATGGCGTGCCCACCATAACCACTTCATCACCTTCTTCCCATGCATTGACCACGTGCAGCAAGTATGTAGGTTTTGCATTGAACCATCGCACTTCATGTGCTTGGCCATAGCGTGGCACGATGCCAAAGCGAGAGAGTTGGTCAGCAAAGAACTTGACTTTATACCGTCCAGCAGCCAGCGCCTCGGGGTCTGGGCGTAAGGGGAAGTCGTGCAAGATGGTGTAGCGCTCGGTCAATGCCATGTCGTGCGGTAAGCTGGGACCGGGCAAATCGACATGGATATGGTGGCGTAGTTTGCGGTCGGGACCAATAACTCCGTACTGCATGTAAGGAGGGGTGAGCGCATAGTCGAAAAACAGCAACTCGCCTGTGTGTTCGTCGGGCCGTGAATGGGCTGATATCCGCTGGATGGCACCGTTGTAGTCGGCGGTGCCTAGAGTTTGCAAAGTTTGTGGGTCCACTGCATAGGGCATGCCCGAGCGATACCACATGGTTATCAAACGACCCGCGTGGTACTTCACATCGGTATTGGATGTGTTCTTGAGCGGTTCCTCAGGCCGGTCCAGGCGCCATGCCTCCTTGAGACCCTTCCACAGAGCCTGGCCAGCGGCCTTTTCTTCTTTAAGCGCGCGGGTCTCGACCCAGCGATTGCGATAAGTGACGAAACCTTTGTCAAAGCGCACCGCGTGCAACATGCCGTCGCCGTCATATGCGTGGTAGCGCCAGTCGGGCGGGTAGTAAGCGTTGGGCCCATTGCGAACATACATTCCATTGAGGTCGGTGGGCACCTTACCGATGATCTCCATCTCAGTGAAAATATCTTCTCTGTTGACTGGCGCGTTGTTACCACTCAAGGCTGGAATCTCATGGACTGGCAAATCGTTGACGTTCATCAAAGTTCTCCTTGGTGATTTGAGCTAGGTCTGTAACCTGCATTCATAACAGTCTAGGAAAAATTGACCTCGGTCATTTATAATGTTTCGATATGTTGAAACATGTTCCACTATGTCGAATTCAATCTACGGGGTAACCCCACGTCGAACGCCCCATACCTTGAAGGAACACGAGGGTGACCGTCAATTCGCCACCACGCTAGCCCGAGGGATGGAATTGCTGCGCTGTTTTTCGGCTGAGCAACCTGTGCTTGGCAATAAAGACTTGGCCGGGCTTATGCAACTACCGACCGCTACGATCTCTCGCCTGACCTACACCCTTACATGTATGGGTTATCTGGCTTCGGCTGGTCATTATGGTAAGTATCAACTTGGCTCTGCAGTGCTCTCGCTTGGTCACCCACTGCTGAGCCAATTCAACTCGTTGCGTCGTCAGGCGCGTCCGCTTATGTTGGACTTGGCCGACTCTACTGGTGGAACTGTGGCTATCGGCATTCGTGATCGCCTCACAGTTGTGTACATCGAAGTGGTCAGGGCGTGGAGTAAGCGTGTTTACCCAATCGAAGTGGGATCCAGCCTCTCATTAGCGGGGACTGCAGTAGGGCGTGCACTTCTCATGTCTTGCCGTCAAAGCGAGCGCGAGGCGCTAATTAACCAATTGCAAGTCAAATCTCCTTCTGAATGGAGCCGACATGGCATACGGCTCATTGAGAATATCCAGCAATTCTCTCGTTATGGTTCATGTGTAGCAATGGGGGAAATCTTTGCCGATGTACAGGCTGTGGCTGTGCCTTTGGGCGCCATCAATCGAGGAGAACCAGCTGCGTTGAATTTTTCGATTCAGGGACGCGATATTGACGAGGACTGGTTACGCAGAGACATTGGACCTCAGTTGCAGGCGATCGCACGACAGTTAAGCTGAGACTTTTACCTCTTAGACTACTACCGACAAGGATTGATTTTCGGTATTGATTTTGCCAATTTGAAGTACGCTTAGAACTTTTCTCAGGCGTTCAATGTCCTTACGTAATTGTTGCAATTTCGCCAGTAGTCTATGCTGTACCTTTGCATTTTCTCATGCAGATAAAGTGTTCACCGAAATCCAGAGTCCCTGCGCTCAATCACTTTGACGGCTAGGGGCAGGCCTGAAAAATTTCTTGATTTTCCTGAGTTTGGAGCGATTGGCTTTACCTGATATTTGTATTGGACACTGGTAAAAAATTTCCTAAAACACGCGTGATTAGGCTTGTCAACGAATGCATTTTGGACATTCGATTAATCAATGTAGCAAAAGCCAGGTGACCAGTCACAGATGAAAGGATGTTGTCACTCGTTGCGTCATTTACTTCATGACTATGCGGTTTATCGTAATGTTTTTGTTGGTTATTTTTCCTGAGTTAGTAATTATGCCGGATCGTAATTTGAACTGAGATTGAAAGCAATGTTGATGTAAACAATGCGAGCCTATCTTTATTCAAACCAACTCAACAACTGCACGCAGTTGTGAAGGACTGCTGTACAGATATGCTGCAGTGGTTTGGATGCTGCGGTGTCCAGCTAGCGTTTTGAGCAAGTGAATTGCTGTGCCTTTGTTGGCAAGGTTTGTGAGGAACGTTCTGCGTCCGCTGTGACTGCTTGCGCCCTCAAGTCCAGCGCCCGCATAGAGCAGGGCAAAAGTCTGTGCCAAACTGTTTGCACTAAAGCCTGCTCGAATACTTTTCTGGCTTGCAAAGAATGGGTAGCTGCGATCCACACACTTGGCCTGTTCTGCATACGCTTGCAACTCAGCTTTTAGTTTTGTGCTGACAAACACAGTACGAGCATGTCGCCCTTTGGTCATATCAGGCAACAAGCGGATCTCATCTTTCACTTGCCCATCGCTGTTTGTGACATCACACCAGCGCAAACAAGCAACTTCACCAATGCGTAAGCCTGCCCAGTGCGTTAGCAGCATCATTGATCTGTTGCGAGCTGCGTACTTGCGTGTATTGATGTAGTTCAGCAGATGCTCAATTTCTGTGGCAGTGAGTGTTTTTGCTTGTGCCATTTTGTATTCTCCAAATCTTGCAATTTCGTTAGTTCTATTGTGTTTTCATAGATTAATTCGGTCGACCTGAAACCCGCCAATGTGATGGGTTTCTTGGGTGCGAGTAGGGTGAAAGGAGCTGGCTGTGGATAACTTTTCCACGAAAAAAATCATCAATGATTTCAATGCTCAAACAGCAAAATCATGGAAAAGCAGAGTTTTCATAGATTTTGTGTGGATAACGAAGCACGGCTGTGGATAACGGCGGTTGTGACCGAACAAAAGCCCTACAAGCGCTGAATGCTCTGAGCAGCAGTCAATGCAGCTGGATAAGAAGATCTCAGCACACAAGCTGTTTTATGCGCCGTACAACAAGGAGCAAGTGTCCAGAGTCTGGACGCTGCACAAGCGCTAGAGCAGGGTAGTGTTAGTAGTGGTGTGGGATCTGCGCCACGAACTTCGATGCATTCTGAGGTCACAGATACGCACCAAGATCTATGCAGCAAAGCAATGACTTGACCCGCCAATGCATCGGGTTTCAGGTCGCCCAAATCATGATCTGAAAACACACTGTAGTCATACAAAAAGGAACTACAGATGAAGCAATTTGATAGCAGCCAGCTTGGCCAATTCACTGGCACTGCCCAGTATTACAGAATTAGCCGCAGACATTTGTTAACTGACGGCACACATTTCTTGGCCGAACAAGCAGCTTGTTTTTGGTTGATGGATGCCATCGCAAGTCATCTGTCAGAAATTGGGACTGCGAACTGGTTTGTGGTGATCAAGACCACTGTGAAACGAACAAGTGCAGTGATGGTGTATGAAGATGGCAATGGAACAGAGCTGGCAAGACAGGAGATACCCTACACGGACTTGCCTTTGGCACACATTGATTTGTATGCATGCTGGGACTCTGAGCACTGGGTGATCATGCTGCCCAGTGAGTATTGAACTATTAAAGAAAAAAATCACGAAGCTCAACTCGTATTTTTGCGACAAAACAAATTCAATGTGTAATGCTGATACTAATTAAATGAGTTGGTTTGAAGTCTAATTTGAACTTGACGCTCAATTTCTTGCTCAATTTTTTTATTGCTAGCTTGTTTCCGTTGATATTTTTTCACTGCTGAAGTCAGATGATGCCCAAGTCCAGCATTATTTCTAATTTTAATTTCTGCGAAATATAAAGCGGTATTATTTTTCTCTATTCGATAAATTTCATCGCCATCAAATACAAGTCCAGTACTTATTTTTGCGTTTGAGGGAAAAATTCCTCTTGCTGCATTTTCTGCGATGTAGAGCGCTTCTTTTAATTTCTTGCTCACCAAGACGCCAAGTGCAGTTCTTGCTTCTAAATTGTCGAGAGTTTTTTTACTGTTTTTCTTTAAAACTTTTGTCCATTTGCTGGGTATGTTGCATTCAACACCAAGACGCCAGTTTTCCACACGGTTTCTTTCCACAATTGTTGACCGTTCATCGATAGCTTTGAAGCAAACAAGAATTGGCCCTTTTATCAGGGTCATTGTGTTTAATTTATTCACCTCAAGCTTTAAAGGCCCTTGTGGCAAATAAGTCCCATCCTCTTGCTGTTGATAAAACGCCAATCTGCCATTCAACTCCCACCATTGAAGAAATGTGACAGAAAAAACGTTACCGCAAATTGCATAAGTCTTTGTGACTTCATTCCAATTTGAAACGTGAGATGGTTCTTGATCTAAATCGTGTTGAGTTGTCTTTAGCCTGTGTGCTAGTTGGTAGCTTGGGCTAATTTGTAGGTAATCGAAAAAAAGCTGGTGCTCATCGTCTGGCAGACCATGTTCAAGGCGATGCTGTTCGCCTATGTTTTTGCCATTTTTTACTAGTTTTTGCAAAAAAAACCTTGTTTGAAATGCCTACGTGGTCATTTTAAACAAGGACTTGGCGGCACGTCCAAGTTTTTAATCCGTTCCATTGCTCCAACAAACACAAAAAAAGTTGTAGCAATCGCTGCAAGAGCCTCTTGCAGTGTTCACTTAACCATGAACCTGGAGCTTAGAGATGACTATTTCTACCAAACAAACCCCTGCGTCACCCGCTGCTGAATTTGCAGCTGTGATGAACCCCACGGGTGCCACACCTGCTGTGAGCAATGTGTTTAGACCCAAATTTGGCCTGGGCAAGGCCGGAGCTGGCAGCACTGCCGTTGCACCCAGCGTGGAGCGGGCAGTGGGCACAGCAGACCAACTGGCCCAGAGCTACCAAAAACTGCGAGTTGACTTGCTGGACCGCACTGATCAGGCGCTTTGGGAGATGCTGCAGGAGACCTATGGCTTTACACGCCAAGTTGAGAGTTCTGTGCAGAAAAACGATATCCGAAAAGAACTCATCCGCAAAATCCAGTTGCGCGACAGTCAGGGTGTGGCCAGCAACGCCAGCATAGACGCAGTGGTTGTGCGTTATGTGTTTGCCAACCTGAGTCGTCAGACACGCAACAACTACACCATTGCCATGGAAAAAGCCCGTGCCCTGGATATCCCTGTGACAGGTTTTGCCAGCTTCTTGGCTGACCATGGTGGGGTGGGCGGCGTAGTTGACACTGTGTTTGATCACGAGGCTGAAGAGCAGTCCACTGCCAAGGAGCTGGCCGAAGCCAAGGCCATGGAAAAAACCACCCGCACACAGCTGATTACTCGACTGTTTGCGGCCATGGCGCATGACTCCCACAAGGAACTGGACTACGCAGGAGAGGTAACAGATTGGGTGCTGCCAGATCCCAAGGCAGATAAACCCAAATCCACCACCAGTGCCAAGCCTGATCCTCGCTATCAAAAGGGCACCTTTGTGTTCTTTGTCACTTTGCGCAACAGCGAAACAGGCAGCTTCCGAGTGGCTCAGGGCAATGTGTTTGACCAAGCGTATGAGCAGCAGTTGTTGGCTTCAATTGCTGAGCGCATGGATGTGAGCATCCCAGATCTCAGTGCAACAGTTCAGGGGCTGGAACGCAGCATTGGCTTTGGTGCACTTGCAGCCAATGACGCAGAAAGGCTTGAGCAAGCCTGACAGGGCAGGGACGCTGGCACACCACCAGCGTCCAGATTCTGGACGCTCAATCAGCTACACACTTGTTGTCACCAAGCAACCGGCCAAAAAAATCACTGAAAAAAAAGATCACGAGGTCGAGAGGGATCGGGCTTGCTTCGCCTCTCTCACATGCGGGATTGATGTCGGGGTTTTTCTGGAAGCGAAGCTTCAATACTATAAGAGTGTAACTTTTTGAGTTCCAGCAATCGCCTGTGTCCGTAAATACACAAAAGAGGCCAAACATGCTGACCATCACCATAGATCCTGTAGTGCTTGAAGCTCTGCAGGGGAGTTTTCCCACTCCGCGCACTGCAGCTGCCAAAGCGCTGAACAAATACAAAGCCCTGCTGGAAGACCTGTTGTTCAGGGCGCAACTTCGGGGACAAACCAACTACGAGCGGCTGTTGAATTGCTATTCCATACCTGTTTCAACTTTGGTTCACAAAGGCCCACACATTGGCTATGACAAAGTACGGCTACATAAGTGGCTTGCCGACAACCAACTTGACTTGATTGAAACTGTTGAAAAAGGCAGCAATCTAACTGGACGAGTAAGCATGATCAAGCTCACGGAATTGGTGAGCATTGATCACACTACAACTGCAGTGCAGCAGGCCCTAGCTACCGTAACAACTGCCCAGCAGTTGAGCTCAGTGTTATGTGCAGATGCACAACGAAACAGTGATGTGTTTTCTGCACTGTACCCAGACTACTTCAGCTACTTGAAACATTCTCAAAGAATTCAAGTATTTGACATAGCTCCTGTTGACATTGCCTCTTTGGAGGCCTATGTGGCTTGGTTACATAAAGGTGCCAACATGATATCTCCAGGTCGAACTCGTATGTATACCGAGCAGGCCCAAGTGATATTGAGTGTGGCCAGGCACACAGGTGGCTGGTTTCCTCAGCGAAAAAAGCTGAGTGCTTTTGGTCGCACCTATTACTCTGGTTTGAGCGTACAAAGCGTCAACAAAGAACTGCGTAGGGCAATGTTGGGTGACTGCTGGGAATACGATATCAGATCCAGTGTGGTGACATGGAAGATGACGTTTGCACAAGAGCTGACTGATCAGCTGTATCCCACCCAGGAATGCCGAAAGTTGTTTTGGGCATCCATCTTGTACTTAGAAGATCGTGCGGACTTCATGCGTGATGTTCGCAGAGAAATGTTTGCAAAGCAAACAAAATTGTCTGCGGAGTATCAGGAAAAACTCATCAAAGAAGCACTTACTGCCATCAGCTTTGGAGCTCGCGCAAAAGGTGTTGGGTGGACAGCAAATGACGGTGGTTGGACAAATCCTGCCTTGGTCAAGATCATCAAAAATGGTGTGCAACGAGCTGCATTTTTGAATTCTCCAGTGATTCAGCAATTCCTGAAGGAGCAAAGCATCTTGGACAACTACATAGCTGAGAACATGAGAAATCAAGCCCCCATGCTTTACTACGGACCCTTGATCACAAGAAACATCAAGCCAAGCAAGAGCAAAGCTGTGGCATTTCTATATCAACATGCTGAAGCGCAACTCATGCAGATAGCAATAGATAGATTGTCGCAGCAGGGTATCAAGCCAATTGCATTGATCCATGACGCTTTTATTGTGCGCAATAAATTGAGTTTGAGCCAACGCGATGAAATTCATCAATGTCTTCGTTCTAGCACTGAAAACAAGTTCTGGTTTGTCAAGCAAACCGAGCTTGAGGGCTATCGCTACCAATAAATCAATCTAGGAAACTCAAAATGACAAAAAATACAGTAGCAATTAAAAAGTTCACCAAATTGGATGAGACTACAAACCCAGTTGAAAGACCGATCACGCTTATTCTTTTCAGCACAAATCAAAATTTAACTCGCACTGATTTGAAAAAGACGTTTGCAGTGAAAAAAGGTAAGTTGTTTCACGCCAGAAAAGAGAACGCCTCTGTAGCAGATGTATTTGACAACCTTTTTGCTGTTAGGGAATCCAGGCCAGCAGAGGGACTGTTCTTTAACTACAAAAGCAAGAACCCTATCACTCACATTTATATTGTGGGTCAAGGAACATGCGTTAAAGAATTTGCAATACTGAAATACGGCACACAGCTACTTGGTGGATTTGAAGCTACTACGTTTGAATTACTAGAAATTAAGAAGCTATTGGAGGCATACAGAGTTATTGCATTATTTTGCATGGAGGGGAAGAGTGCTTTGAATAGATTGCATCTGGCATTCCCCCAATTCAGTAGACAAATATTGTTGTCAAAATCTGAATGGGAGAAATGCAAATGCAAAGAGCCAAATACACAGCTGAATTCAAAGAAGAGGCAGTTCGCCAAGTTATCGACAGGGG